>CAVYAC010000015.1:0-57825 GCA_963766065.1 uncultured Verrucomicrobiae bacterium | reverse complement strand
GGGCAGCTCGGCGACCCGCATGATTTGGCGGAACGATTGACGGTGGTGGTGCGACGGTCCTCCTGGTGGGGTCGACATTCGTTGATCGGGTTCGGGCTGCTCCCGGTTGTGGTGATTCCGCTGCTGTGGGGTTTGCTGACGGCGGTTGGTATATGGCTGGAATATGCCGTGGGCTGTGGCCTGAATGACGAACGACTTCATGCGGCGGCTGCCAGACCGGACGGATTCCGCCATATTTGCATGGCGATTCACGGCGCTGACTATGTCGCCATCGTGCTCGTGACGCTTCTGTTTTGCTGGCTGACTTACCGTGTGGCGGCGAGTTTCAAGTGGACGGTGGCGGTATGCGTCGTGTCGGCGCTATACGCGCTGTTCACTGGCGTTTTCATTCAGCCGCAGAATGCTTCCATTCAACCGCACAATCTGACGTTGGGGTTTAGCGCGCACTGGCCTCCGTACACTATTTGGACTGCGCAGTTGATCCGATTTGCCGTTCCGCTGGTGATCCTCGGTATGACCTACGCGGTTCAGCGGCAAGCCGCGCATCGCTTCCGCGAGAGCGTGGTGGCGTAGCGTTGTTTGGAATTAGGCCGCGTGACGGGATGGCTGAGGTTCACTTTGTCACGCTGCTCGTGCCGCCCAAACAGATTCGCGACACCTTCAGGCCGGTTTTCCCAAAATTGATGTAGTCCATGACTGATATTCTCCGGTGTGAAAAGTATGGGCTAGTGTCGTGCAATCCGGGCGACTTGCAACGATTGCCGCGTCTGGCGTGGGCGCAAGAACGGCAGGACCATGCTGCTAAATGAGATTGGCGCTCCCGTAAACGGGATCACTGCCTCAACGGCAAGTCCTGACGCCCCGGACGAAGATCTCGAACCCGGTACTTGGTCGAGCATGCAAAGCCCTGCCGCCGGGATTCCTACGCACCGGACGTGGTGGATGGCAAGATCCGGTTTCGCGCAGTTTGCCCAGTAACTCATGCAGCCCAGGCACAACCGCGACACCTTCAACCCGCTCTTGCCGAGATTTATGTAGTCCATAATCAGATTTCCCTTTTCGATGGCGAACCCGCCCCACACCATAATCCGGACAGGGTTTCCAGTATGGAAGTTCTACCCTATAGTCATGGCCGCAAACCACTCCGGCGCGGGACCAAGTAACGCCTCAATTTCTGTGACGAAGGTTTCTTCGAGCGTCTTCACAACGAACGCGACGTTCGCGATCAAATCAGGCAGAGATTCGTTAATCGGGTAATTCTTTCCATGCGGTGGGAGGACAATATCGACCGCAAAACGGGCAAAGAGCGTGTGCACGATTAGCGACGAGCAAAAAGCTCCCCCCATAGGCGACGCATCTGCGAAGAATTCCAGTACGTAGCCCTGAGCCCCTGATTTCTTGAGCGTATACCCGCCCTGGCCGGACCAATTGCTCTTGTAGTGATATCCGAGTGGGCTCAGCGATTGTTTCAGAAGATCCTTGATGCTCGGAATTCCTGCAGTGCGCCGCTCGATGAGTGGGACTCCGAAAGTTTTCCCCCTTTCGACCGTAGGCAGGGACCTGGGGAGGGTCGCGCCAAGCCGACCCGCAAAAGGGCTTTCCGCGTACCGCTGGCAAATGGCTTTGCCTTTCTCGGCAAGGCTCTGAATTCTAGTGTCGTCCTCTATAGAAGGTGTAATCGACGTTGTCCTGCGGGCCACCTTGCCCAGAGCGTCCACCAGCGTTTGGGCCGACGTGGGAAATGCCGGCACTTCCCTGCCGTTCGGAACGGGCAGAACCAGCGTCGCGCCTAGATCCTGCATTCGTCGGAACGTCCACCAGTGCGATTTCAGGAAGATTAACGGGGCATAACGTCTGGTTGGAGACCAGTATTCTCCCGCGTCGTTTATCGACAACCCCGCGATATTCAGCACGTTAATGCCAAGGAAAAAAACCTTCACTTCCCAAAATGGAAACCGCTTCGGAATACCATGGAGAATCTCGGACAGAATCGCTGTGTCTACCGTGTCCTGTGATGTCGCGGTCATCGTCGCCGGTTGAGCGATGTGAGCGTTCAGGCGGGGGGATGCGTTGGAGAGAAAAGCCACCCTCTTGGAGCTCGAGTTCGCCGTAAAAGAACCGCGAAATTTGTCCAACTGTGGAAATGCTTTCACGACGCGATCGGTCGGGCTCGTCTTGCGAAGTCCCTCAGAAAAATCTCGCAGGTAAAAACGTACGTTGCAGGAGCGTTGGCCCGACGAGCGAATGGCACTCGAAATCGAATCAAACAATGAACCATCCGTCTTGTGTTTCGGCACACGGAAGCCCAGCGTCTGAGTGATCCTCATCTGCTAACTTCTAGCGATTGTCCCGTCGTGAGGCGAGTCAAAAGGCAATGCTCCCGGACCCGGCTGGTGGTGTGACTGAGATCAAGCTCATCGAGCCGGCGGAATACAGAAAGTATTTCGATTGGGGAGAAATTGGGGAGCGGATTGTGTCGCGGGCGATGGAGTTGAAGAAAAGTCTGTGATGCGGTGAAGGGTTTTGGGTGCGCGCCGACAGAGCCACGCCGGAGGCGGGCAAGCGGCGCGGCGACAGCGGCAGAGACCCCTCGACATGCTCGGGGTGACAACTAAACGGCGGCAAGGGACGGAACATCGGAACGACCGACGCTCACTTCGACTACGTTCAGTGCAAGCTCCGTGCGCCGCTACAGAAGAGACGGCGACGACGGCGTGCCGCCAGGGTGTTGAGAATCACCGATTAAACTGGTTATTCCGAAAGGATATTTGTTGCTGGAGTTGGTGCGGCAGGTGTGATAGGATCGGGAAGAATTGAAGGATATGGTTAATGGAAGATGGCTGATGGGGAATGGATGACCGGTTTCCTTTCGGTGCGAGGGAAAGTGGCGAGTTGGCACGGGCGAGTCCTGTGGTCCGGCGGCACAAAGACGTGTGGGAGATGCTTCGACAAGCTCAGCATGACAGACGGCAGAGCACGGCGACAGAGCGCCGTGGCCACAGTACGATGGCAGACGGGGTGTGCGGGGGAGAATTGCGACCGGGAATACGACGTGGTCGCTTCCCCACACGACAGGGGATTACCAAACGAACCCAATTTTGTTCAAGCCGGCGTGGAAATTTGTTCCGGACAAAGCCAAAAACGAAGCCAATTTGGGGATCTCGGTGGAGGGGGCGGCCGGCGAAATATTAAATTCGCCAAACGAAGCCAATTGTTTTCGGCTTTTGAATATTTGGATAATCTTGATGGGCAGGTGGTTGGGTGTACGAGCGGAGCGGTTTTTCAATTGGCTTCGTTTGTCAAAAATTGGCTTCGTTTGGGGGTATTCGCACCCCGATTTCACCTCCGGGAGGGCAGTTTGGGGGCCTTGGACTGCCAATTAACCATACATTTGCCATGAATTCACCGACCACTTGTCAAACTGGAGACGCTCCGCTAAGGTCGCGCGCGATGGCGAGTCACAAGCGGCAGACACTTCTACAGAGGGCGAAGTCCATGGGGTTCTCCGACCGGCAGATTGCGACGCTGGTGGGGAGCACCGAGGACGAGGTGCGGGCGTTGCGGAAGCGGCTCGGGCTGGTGCCGTCGTATCGGCTAGTGGACACGTGCGCGGCGGAGTTCGAGGCGTATACGCCGTACTACTATTCGACATACGACACGGGCGATGACGAGGTGCGGAAGACCGACACGCGGAAGGTGATGATCCTCGGCGGCGGCCCGAACCGGATCGGGCAGGGGATCGAGTTTGATTATTGTTGCGTGCACGCGGCGTTCGCGCTCAAGGAACTCGGGTTCGAGACGATCATGGTCAACTCCAACCCCGAGACGGTGTTGACCGACTACGACACGAGCGACAAACTGTTTTTCGAGCCGTTGACGCTGGAAGACGTGCTGCATATTTACGAGCGGGAGAAATGCTGGGGGGCGATCGCGCAATTCGGCGGCCAGACGCCGCTGAACCTGGCGCTCGGGTTGCAGAAGAACGGCGTCAATATTATTGGCACCAGCCCGCAGAGCATCGAGATCGCCGAGGACCGGAAACTGTTTTCCGCGATGCTCGACAAGCTCGGGATACCGCAACCGCCGAACGGCCTGGCGACGAACGAGGACGAGGCGCTCGCCGCGGCGCACAAGGTCGGTTATCCCGTGCTGGTGCGTCCGTCGTTCGTGCTCGGGGGGCGGGCGATGCAGATCGTGTACAGCGACGACGAGGTGCGGCATTACATGCGGTTCGCGGTCGAGGCGTCGCCGGAGCGGCCGGTGTTGGTGGACAAGTTTTTGGAAGAAGCGTTTGAAGTGGATGTGGATTGCATTGCCGACATTGGCGTGGGGGGGAACACGGTCGTGGTCGGCGGGATGCTGGAGCACATCGAGTTCGCGGGGTGCCACAGCGGGGACGCGGCGATGGTGTTGCCGCCGCATTCGATCTGGCCCGAGAACATCGAGAGGATGCGGCAACACACGGAGGCGATGGCGCGGGAGCTGAAGGTCGCGGGGTTGATGAATGTGCAGTTCGCGGTGAAGGGGATGAACGTCTGGGTGCTGGAAGTAAACCCGCGCGCGTCGCGGACGGTGCCGTTTGTGAGCAAGGCGATTGGCGTGCCGCTGGCGAAGCTCGCGGCGAAGGTGATGACGGGGAAGAAGCTGACGGAGCTTGGGTTCACGGAGGAAGTCCGGCCGAAGTTTTATTCGGTGAAGGAATCGGTATTTCCGTTCAGCAAATTTCCCGGGCAGGACATTTTGCTCGGTCCCGAAATGCGGTTGACGGGCGAGGTGATGGGGATCGGGGAGGATTGGGGCGTGGCGTACGCCAAATCGCAGATGGCGGCGGCGCCGGTGTTGCCGCAGACGGGACGCATTTTCATCAGCGTGCGCGATTCCGACAAGAAGAACGTGGTGGCGCTGGCGGCGGAGTTCAGCAAGCTCGGGTTTGAGCTGTGCGCGACGAGCGGCACGGCGAAAGTGCTGCAAGGGGGCAGCGTGAAGGTCGAGACGCTGTTCAAGCTCGCCGAGGGCCGGCCGAACGTGCTCGACTTGATCAAGAACGGCGCGGTGCAGCTCGTCATTAATACGCCCGCGGGCAAATCACCGCGCGTGGATGAGGTGCGGATTCGAACGGCGGCGGTGGCCCACAAGATTCCGATCATGACGACGCTCGCGGGCGCGAACGCGGCGTTGCTTGGCATCAAGGCGATGCGGGAGAAGGGTCTCAGCGTTCGGTCACTGCAGGAATACCACGCCGATTTGCGCCATGCGTAGCCGCACCCTTCAGGGCGCGTGGATTATGCAAAAGGAGCGCAGGCTGAAGCCTGCGACTACAGAACTTCGCTTTCAGAAACCGGGATGATCTTCGGGCCGATGCGCAACTGCGCTTTCAACCCGCCGCCGTCCTCGACGATGAGGTGCTCCGTTTGAACTTCGCCTTCGAGCAGACCGCCCGGTTCACGGTAATGACGCCGGTGGCTTCGAGCCGGGCGCGGAGCGTGCCCGAGATCTCGACGTTGCGGTATTTTGCGTCCTGCTTGAATTTGAAATCCGCCCCCGGCCCGATGCGAAGATCGGGACCCGACAAGGCTTTTTCCGAAAAGATCGCGCCCGCGCCAAGCTCGAGCGTCCGCAGCGCGCGGGCGCGTCCGCCTTCGATGATTCCTTCGACGATGACGTTGGCGCCGATGAGGTCGCCATTTTTCAGGACGCCGGTCGAGGTGAGGCGGATCGTCCCCGCGGTTTTGATCGTATCGACCCACTCCGTGTCGATGACGTGATCGCTGAGGTCAAGCAACGCGCGGCACTTGGGGCAATGCGAGGTGGTCACGCGACCGTGCACCTGGAATTTGTACCCGCATTCGTAGCAATCGATCTGGTGTTTGACGGGAAGAGTGGTGCGCGCCACCCGCGCGCCGAGATTCTGGGCGTCGTGCGCGGCGTGGTTGTCCGGAGCGGGCGGTTGTGTCGCGGGTGTCGGCTTGGTGCGCGCGACGGCGCGAATGGTCGCGTAGCTATCGAGTGTATTGACCTTGCGGTTTTTGGTCACCGCTCGCTCCCATCTTGGTGCGCGCCGCGAACGGCACGGCGCACGTTAGCGCCGCGCAAACGATCGGACGGTCGCGGCTTCCGCGTTCTCGTCGTCGGTTTTCTCGGCCGCCGCGCTCACGACCGGCGCCACGCCGGCGATCGGCGAACCCGAGGGATTGACCTCGGACCGGCCGACGAACGTCACGCCGTCCTCGACGCTCAGGCGTTTCGCGCGGATGTCGCCCGTCACGCGCGCTGTCGATTTCATTTCAATGCGGTCTTTGGCGGTGATATTGCCCTGGACCGCGCCTTCGATGCAGGCGGAACTGACCACAATGTTGCCCTTGATCTGCGCGGTTTTTCCGATGACGGCGTCGCCGGTGCAATGTAATTCGCCCTCGAGCTTCCCGTCGATGCGCAGGGAGCCGGACCCTTTGATCGTGCCGGTGATTTCGACTTCGCTGGAAATGACTGACTGCGGAGCTGCGTTGTTGTCCATAAGACTGTCCTCCAAGTTTCCTGCATTGGGCGGGACGCCATGCCCGCCACCCAAACTCGCTACTCCCACAGTCGCAAAAACCGACAGCGCTGACAAGGCGAATTACCGCGTGGCGCGAAAAAGATGCGGGGCGGCGACGGCGACGGTCAGCAGCCTTTCAGGAGTTGCTGAAACGCGGGGGACAAACGCAGTTCGGAGAAGTCGGGCTCGGCCTTCGCGAGGGCCCTCAATTTCGGATCAAGATGCAGGGCGCTTCGGAGCATTTCGATGGCCTCTTGCGAGCGCTGCTGCACGGCGCGGTAACAGGCCATGTTGTAATGCGCCAGGGCGTCTTGGGGATTGGCGTCGAAGGCCCGTTGCAGTGTGTCCACGGCTGCGTCGAGAGATTGTGTGCGTCGGCGAATGTAGGCCAGGTTGATCCAAATGCCGGCATCCCGTGGATTCAGCTCGGCGAGCTTGGCAACAAATGGTTCGGCTTCGCTTAGCCGGTTCGCCTGCCAGAGCGCGGCGGATTTCATCGCGATGGCTTGGGGGAGGTTTGGAGACAGCGCCAACGCCAGGTCAGCCTCTTGGACGGCATCATCGTACATCTTTAGGTCCAGGTAGCCGGACGCGTACTCGACATGTTTCTGAACTTCGGGCTTCATGGCTCGAACTCCACTGTTAGTATGGCATCGTTATAAAAATATAGCAAGCGCCCCTGCATTTTGTCATGGTAGCGATATGTTCTACAAGGCGTTGGTGCGTCCTTGGCTCTTTCAGACCGATCCCGAAACGGCCCACGAGCGCGCGTTGAATCTCGCCGCGTCACTTGGACGCAATCGCATTGCGCGGGACGCGGTCGAGACGGCGTTCGCGTTCGAGGACCGACGGCTGCGCCAGACTGTGTTCGGCATCGAGTTCCCCAACCCCGTTGGAATGGCGGCGGGCTACGACAAGAATGCCGTCGGATTGGAATTTTGGCCTGCGCTCGGCTTCGGCTTCGTGGAGATTGGCAGCGTGACGCTGAGCCCGCAATCCGGTAACGAACCGCCGCGGGTTTTCCGACTGCCCAAAGAACGCGCACTCGTGAATCGGATGGGTTTCAATAACGACGGCGCCGAGGCAATCGCGGCGCGCATCCCACCGCCACCACACCGGATTCCGGTCGCAGTCAATGTTGGCAAGAATCGTGACGTGGATCTGGCGCGCGCCGGGGAGAATTACGCGGCCACCATCGACAGGTTCCGCGACCGCGCGGATTTCCTTGTCATCAACGTCAGTTCGCCCAACACGCCCGGGTTGCGGAAACTTCAGGATAAAGAGATGTTGGATGAGTTGTTGGGCCGGGTTGCCAGCCTGCGGATCACCACGCCGCTCCTTTTGAAAATCGCTCCGGATTTGACATTCGACCAAATCGACGACGCAGTCGGTTTGGTCGAGCGACACAAGCTGGCCGGCGTTGTCGCCACGAATACGACGATCAATCATCCGACACCTCCCGAAGGCGGTTTAAGCGGCGTGCCGTTGCGGGCGCGGGCGACCGAATGCATTCGCCATATCCGCCGCCAAACCATGGGACGTTTGCCCATCATCGGCGTGGGCGGCATTTTCACCGCCGAAGATGCGTACGAAAAAATTCGCGCGGGCGCGTGTCTTGTCGAAGTGTGGACGGGCATGATCTTCGAGGGACCATCCGTCACGGGCAACATCAATCGCGGACTCCTGCGATTGCTTGCGCACGACGGATTTGGCAGCATGGCCGACGCGGTAGGAACGGAATGAACGAATCTCGCAGAAAGTTGAAATTGAATACGCCACAAACTCCTATAGTAGGTCAGAAAGGAAATTAACCGTGAAAGAGATCAATCCGAGCATGGCGTATTTCATCAAACTGGGCGGCAAGGGGAAGTGGGAGGACGACTGTTTCAAGGATGGCACGATCCGTCTTGGGTTTGCTGACACCAACCATAGGGACTGTTTAGCGGGTCGGTGGAAGAAGGTGAAGAAGGCCCGTCTGCAACGCTTGAAGAAGGAGGGCAAGAGAGGAGTTGGCAAGGCGACAGAAACGACCAACGAGATTCAAAAGTTCTACGAAAGCGGGGAAGATGTTTTGTGGGTAACTTTTTGTGGAGACTTACTGTGGTGGTGTTTTGCCAAGAATGGTGTGCGCCGTCTGAGCGACGGCAGCAAGATTCGGAATGTAAAGGTCGGGTGGTCATCCACTGACATCCATGGCAATCCGTTGTCTCTGGAAAAGCTCAGTGGGAAGTTAGTAAAGACGCGAGGGTTCCGAGGGACAATCTGCCGCGTCAATCAGCTGGAATACGTCAGAGATCGGATTAACGGCAAAGCGCCTCCAAAAGTGCAGGCCGCCAAAACCGCGTTGGAATCTCTGCGAGCAACATTGGCCGAACTCATTGAGGAATTGGCTTGGAAGGATTTCGAGTTGTTTGCGCAACTCATTTTCACAAGTGCGGGCTGGCAAAAAGTTGGCGTGACGGGCGGAACACAAAAAGCATATGACCTGGTCCTCCAGTCCCCCGTGACAAACGAAAGGACGGCAGTGCAGGTCAAGTCTTCGTTCAGCAGCAAACAATTCGAAGCATGCTGTCGGGAATTTTCCCGCTCTAAAGATCTCACAGCCTTCTATTATGTTACGCACAGCTCGGACAAGTCGTTGGAATCCGTCAAATGTCCTAAGAACGTTCGACTGATTCTTGCCGACAAACTGGCTGAATTAGCTATCAATGCCGGCCTGGTAAGTTGGCTAATCGAGAAGAACAGTTGAATTCTAATAAATCGAATACGCAAGCCCAGAGACGTCGATTCATGAAGCGCGACATCGATGAGGAATTGGTGTGGGCGCTTCATTGTGAGAATCCGTCATTGGAACGAGTCGGGGAGCTTCTTGCTAAAGGGGCGGACGTCAATGCCAGCGACGAAATCATTGGCAACGCGCTGGCTCACGCTGTGGGTGACAGGCGTGTGCCAAAGGAGATTGTGAGATTTCTCGTCGAGCATGGCGCTGATGTGACGGCTGTAAACCGAGAAGGTGACTCTGTCCTTATGCTTGCGGTGTCGAATCGACGCTTGGAGAAAGAGACGGTTGAGCTACTTGCTTCGCGTGGCGCCGATGTCAACGCGGTGGGCGAGAATGGCTTCTCGGTTTTGGCGAGTGCGGTATCACTCTGGGGTCAGTCAACAGACATCATCAAGTGTCTTATCGCCCTTGGCGCGGACGTTAACGCCGTGGACGAGAACGGCTACTCGGTCTTGCAGCACGCAGCATCCAGTGAACGAGGGGATACCGTTGAAGTACTTGAGTTGCTTATGGAACATGGTGCCCGCATCGACCCCGAAGACGTGGGACTGCTTCATACCGCGTGCCTGCATGGCGGGCCTGAGGTAGCGGCATTTTTGCTAAATGAAGGCCTGAAACCGAGTCCGATCTTCGGACCGGGGAGTACCAGTGCTCGACACCGTGAAGCGATTCCACAGCCGCCAGCGAGCAAAATCGGTTGCGCCCGAGAGGGGGAACGAAGGTTGACGGCCGCTGAGACACCGAGCGGGAATCGTGGAGCCCAATGCGCATTGTGGCCACAGGCCTGGTCGCTGATCCGGGGACAGCAACGCCCCGCGCTGGCCGGCCTCGCGTTGACCATTCTCAGCATCGCGGCGAGCCTGTTGCAGCCGTGGCCGTTGAAAGTCATCCTGGATAGCATCCTCGGCAGCGTGCCGATGCCGGCGTGGCTTGGCTCGTTCGCCAACGACAAGGCGGCCGCGCTTCTGGTCGTCTGCCTCGCGCTGTTGGCAATTCACCTGGTCCGCGGCGGCCTGAGCGCGTGGGGCACGACGTATCTGGTGCAGGCGGGCCTGCGCATGACGCAGGAATTGCGGCACCGCGTGTACGAGCATTTGCAGAAATTGAGCCTTGTGTTTCACGACAGCCGCGCGGTGGGCGATTCGATCTATCGGGTGACATGGGACACCTACTCGATTCAAACCATCTTCAATGGCGGCCTGATCCCACTGGTGTCTTCGGCGGCGACGCTGCTCGGGATGGTGATCATCATGCTGCACTTTGATGTGGTGCTGACGCTGCTCGCGCTGGCCGTCGCGCCCGCACTCGCGTTGACCATCAAGCACTACAACCGGCTCATCGCGGATGTTTCGACGCAGTACTACAAGCGGGAGAGCAATGTTAGCGCGATGATCCAGGAGTCGCTCTCGTCGATCCGCACCATCCAGGCGTTTGCGCGCGAGGAGGACGAAGTTCGCCGCTTCGGGGAAGGCGCAGCGCAAAGCGTCGAGGCGAACGTGCGCATGACGAAGGTGCAGGTGGTGTCCTCGTTCGTCGTCGGTCTCATTACATCCGTCGGCACGGTGGCGATGTTCTGGATTGGTGGCCGCCGTGTGCTGGAGGGCCGGCTCAGCATCGGCGAGCTGATCGTGTTCAGCACCTATGTCGGCATGCTGTACGGGCCGATGAGCACCATCAGTGGAATCGCCACTGCGATTCAGGGAGCGCTGACCCCGTTTCGCCGCGTCATCGAGATCCTCGAAACGAATCCCGCCATCCGCGACGCGCCCACCGCCCGCGCGCTCGCTCGAGCCGACGGCGTCGTGCGATTCGAGAACGTCTGGTTCGGCTACGATCCAAACCGCCCCGTCCTGAAAGGCATCGACTTCGCGGCGCAACCGGGCCAGATGGTGGCGCTGGTCGGTCCGAGCGGCGTGGGAAAATCCACGCTCCTGAGCCTGTTGCTCCGGTTCTACGATCCCCAGAAGGGACGCGTGCTCCTCGACGGCCACGACATCCGCGAATTCCAATATCGCTCGGTGCGCCGCCAGATCGCCGTCGTCCCCCAAGAGCCCGTGCTGTTCTCGACCACCGTCCGCGACAACATCGCTTATGGCCGGCCCGACGCATCGTTGAATGAGATCATCGAAGCGGCCCGCGAGGCCGAGGCCGACGATTTCATCCGCGCGATGCCGCAAGGCTACGATGCGCCCATTGGCGAGCGCGGCGTCACGCTCTCGGGTGGTCAACGCCAACGACTTGCGCTCGCTCGCGCCTTCCTGAAAAACTCGCCGATCCTCATTCTCGACGAACCGACCACCGCGCTCGACGCGGAAACGGAAGCCGCGGTGCTGCGGTCCCTCGACCGCTTGCGCAAAGGGCGGACTGTATTCGTTGTCGCGCATCGTTTATCAACTGTCCGTCAGGCGGACCTGCTGCTGGTCATGCACGACGGCCAAATCGTCGAGCGCGGACGCCACGCCGATCTGGTCGCCCGCGGCGGGTACTACGCCCACGTCTGCGAACTCCAATTCACCGGCCCCGCATAATCGTCTCCCATGGATAAGATCATCGTCACCAGCACATGGGGCGCGGGCTATCCCGAGGGCGGCGGCCTGCAGTGGCTCAATCTCCATTATCTCGCCGGCCTGCGCGCGCTGGGCTTCGACGTCTTCTGGCTCGATGTCCTCGGCGCGCCGAAGAAAAGCGCCAGCCGCTCGGTCGCGGACATGGTCAACACATTCCAGGAGCAATGCGATCAGTTCGGTCTCGGTGAGAATTGGGCGGTCCTTTACGACGACCGGCAAGTGTTCGGTTTGAAAGAACGTCACGTCCGCTCCCTCTGCGGCGACTGCGCGCTGCTCATCAACCTCTGCGGCGCGCTCAAGAACGACGATCTCCTGCGCCGCGCCAAACGCCGCGCCTACTTCGATCTCGATCCCGGCTTCACGCAAATCTGGGCGCACGAATGGGACATGGACCTCAGCAAGCACAACCTTTTCTTCACCGTCGGCCTCAACGTCGGCCAGCCGGACTTCCCCATCCCGCTCCGCGGCATCGACTGGCAAACCTTCACCCCGCCCGTCGCGCTCGAGTATTGGCCCGTGCAGACGGACGCCACCGCGCCGAACTTCACCACCATCGGCCAGTGGCGCGGACAGTACGCCGTCTGGAACAACGAAATGTACGGCCCCAAAAGCGACGAGTTCTTGAAGCTCGTCGAACTCCCAGGAAAAACGTCGCAGTCCATCGAGCTCGCCCTGCTCATCAGCGAATTGGAGGTCAACGATCTCCCGGCCCTGCGAAAGAACGGTTGGCAAATCGTCAATCCCCACGAGGTCGCCGGCGGACGCGACGGCTTCCGCGCGTACATCCAGAAATCTCGCGCCGAGTTCAGCGTCGCCAAACACGGCTACGTGAAAACCCGCAGCGGCTGGCTCAGCGACCGCACGGTGTGCTACCTCGCGTCGGGCCGGCCCGCGCTCGTCCAGGAAACCGGCATGAGCAAACACTTGCCAACCGGCAAGGGCCTCGTCACCTTCTCCACCATCGATGAAGCCCTCCGCGGCATCGAATCAATCAATGCCGATTACCCAGGAAATTGCGCCGCGGCTAGGAAACTCGCCGAGGACAAACTCTCCGCCCCCAAAATCCTCCAATCCATTCTCGAACGCGCCGACGTGCTCTAGAATGTGGTCCGACCGAACCCAATTAAAGAGGGGACGGCCCCCGCCGGTTTTCGCAGCTTCTATTTTTACAAGCCCTTGTCGTTTCGGCGCTTTCATTGGCGATTTCGCGATGGACTCGTTGGGTTCGTTTCGCAAGAAACCCCCTTTTCGCGTGGCCCCCTCTTGTAGCGTCGCCTGCCTGCCTTGAGCAGCGTCGAACGGGTCTTGGAACGAGTCGGCCTGACCGAACCGCGTCGACGCCGGCACCAAGCCGGGCAAGCGGGGCGCTGCGGGGGAGGACGCAAAAAAAGCTTCCAAACCTTCCAAACCTTCCAAAGTCCACTCACGCGTTTTTGGGTCATGAGGTAGGATTGGCGCATGAGAAAGAATTATGGTGATGCGAGGGAGGAAGGTTTGCGACCCGGGTACGACGTGGTCGCCGCTCGTCGGACTCGGGTTTCAGCTCGCTACGCTCGGTTGACTCCGCTCACACCGTTCGCTTCGCCCTTCGGGTGCCGATACGACACGGCCTCGTCGAGGCGCTACCCTCGCGCCTCGGCTCCCAAACCTTCCAAAGTCCACTCACGCCCTTTTCGGTTTGGGACTACACTCGCCCGCATGACAACAACCATCAGCCGTCAGAATCCCGACACCCCCATCGGCACACCATGAACGCGCAAATACCCAGGAAGGAAAACTACATCTCCGCACTGCCCGAACACGTCCAGTTGGAGATCAACTGCAAACTGCGCGACGGGTGGCGGCACCGCTCCATCGCCGAATGGCTCCTCACCCAAAAGGCCGACCGCGACATTCCCGAGCACGTCCTCAAGGCTGGCGACCCGTATACGCTCATCTGGCTCCGCCGCGCCCGCAACGAAGCCGTCGTCCAGGAAAACTGTCGCACGGCGATCAGCCGGTGGAGTCACGGTCCCTACCGGGACTGGCGGGCCGCACAACCCAAGCCCCGCGTGCCCTTTGGCACCCCGCGGGCCATCAAGATTGCCTATCGGGCGCTGTACGAGGAAATCAGAGACAATCCCCGGGCTCTGAAACTGCTCGATAGACTGCGCCGCGCCGTCCGCCGAGGGCTGGGCGAAGTCGGATCGCCGTTCCGTTAAACTTGTGGCGTCTCGCCTGCCGCCTCGACCGCCTGCCGGATTCTCATTTGCTCCGGCGTCTTCCAAGAGGTAGACTTCCGCAGGCGAAGGTCTGCCGCCGAAGGAAGCATGATCGACTATACGATTGATGCAGCCCAACGGTTGATACGGGTTCGGATGAGCGGGGCGAACAAACCCGCCGACCTGTTGCAACACGTCTCCGACCTCGGTGTCAATCCTGCATTCGACCCCACCTACAACACTCTCTTCTGTATTACCGAGGATGCTACGCTCGAAACCACGCTGTTTGACCGCCTGCTCAAAACGATTCTGGAACAATGGCAGCAACGCCGGAAAGGCGTAAAATGGGCCGTCGTATCGCCCAGCCAGATTCAACTGGCGCTCGCCAAACTGGCTACGGACAACGTCAACTTCCCGGTTCGTCCAACTGCGGTTTTTTACTGATGAAGACAGCGCGCTAAAGTGGCTCAGCCCGCATGCGGGCCCCTCGTAACTGCCGATCTCCTTCCTTCGTCCATCACGTGCCCGACTCGCGCACCCATCCGCCGAATGGGCCAGCATTATAGAAACGGCGCTCGGCGATCGCCATCGGCGGAGGAGAGGGTGCGCATTTTCTTGTTGACACTAAGTTTAAGCTAAGTTATACGCTTATCAGATGAACGCGACTGACATTCGCAAGATGCGCGGGCGCCTTGGTCTCAACCAGGTGCAGTTCGCTCAACTCGCGGGTGTTCATCCCATTACCGTGAGCAAGTGGGAGCGAGAGGAAGCCGAGCCCACAGTGTATCAGAACGTCCTCTTCGAAGAATTCGAGCGGGCGGCGCGCGACAGAGAAGTGCGTGAAACGCTCAAGAAGGTCCTGATCGGCGCTGGCGTCGCGATCGCCTTGGCCCTTCTGCTCAAGCACCTCATGAAGAAGTGATCTTATGAACCACACTCCAATAATCGGCATCGGTGACGTACTCATGCGCCCGAAGTTTTTCGGTCTGGTGCAACATCGTGGCGTTTTCGTCGGGGGCAACGCCGTGCTTACGAATACGCCCGGCAAAGGCGAGCATCTTGTTACGGTAGATGAGTTCTCTGCGGGGGAGCGAATCACGCCGCATCGCTCAGGTGCAAACCCTCTGGACGTACTCGCTCGCGGTCGGAGAATTCTAGCCAACCCTCGAAAATACGACCCGATCCTCCGCAACTGTGAGCACACAACTACCGAACTTACGGACGGGAAGGCCAAGAGTCCCTCCCTGATTTTTGTGGGCGCGGTAGCCGCCACAATCGGCGTCATATACGCTCTCACCCGTCGTTCATAGGGCTCGTTCCGTCGTGGCCGCTTCCCGCCGCCTCCCGCACCCGTTGCCGCGCCGCCCTAAACGTTCAGGGCTTGTCGAACACCCACGGCCTCACTACACTTCACGCCATGGCGAAGAAGGCAACCTCGCTGACCGTCAAGGGGATTCGCGAAATTCTCGACGAGCCTATTGCGAACAAGCTGTTGTGAAGAAATCCTCTAAACAAGGAGCCCCACAGAAGGACTGGAATCCGGACAAATATGGCCGCATCGACGTACAGGAACACATTCAGATCAAACGCGTTCTCCAACTCAGCGCCCCACTCCATGATGGAACCGGCCAACACCGCGCTTTGTTTCGCCCGCACATCGCGGAGAACCGACGACAACCGTTCCGCGCGGTCGCGCTTGGTGGTGAACGGCGGCACGGTCGGAATCCAGTAGTAATCGTCGGCGTCAAGATGGGCGATGCCGAGTTCCTTCGCCAGCGCCGCCCCGAGCGTTGAGGTCCCCGAACCCGAAGCACCAGTGATAAGGATCAGCATTGTTTCCCGCCTTCCGCTCCCGTCTGCCCGCCCATTCTCGTGTCTGACTGCTCGCTTCCCAGCCAGTGCACCGTCACAGTTCATTTGACGAGCTGCCCCCTCACCTTGATCCTTTGCTCCGAACTCCGTCCCGGAGGTTCGGAGCGTCTCGTCGGACTCGGCTCCCCCGGAGGGGAGAGGAGACGAGGCACCTACCCCTCGCCTTTCTTAAGAGTCCCTAATAAAACCCACTGTCTGTTGTAGCTGCGGCGCTCTGTCGCCGCGCCATGTTAGATTCTCAGGGGCTCCGACGCACGCCGACAGAGCGGCGTGGCTACAGAATCTGGTTTTGTTAGGGGTTCTTAGGCACTTGGGTACTCAGTTATTCCCTCGCCAACAACCGATACCCGATGCCCGGCTCGGTCTGGATCAACTTGCCGCCGCCGGGCGTCTCGAGCTTCTTGCGCAGGTGCGTAATGTAGACGCGCAGATACTGCGACTGGTTTTCGGAGTTCGGGCCCCACACCGACCGCAACAGTTGCGCGTGCATGACCACCTTGCCCGCGTGCCGCACCAACTCGTGCAGCAACGCGTACTCGGTCGCCGTCAGCCGCACCTCCTTGCCCTTCAACGTCACTTCCCGCGTCGCCAGGTCCACCTTCAAATCCTTGCTCACGAACACCGGCTGTTCGTGCGCCTCGGGCGCGCGCCGTTGCACCGCCCGCAACCGCGCCAGCAGTTCCTCCGTGCCAAACGGTTTCGTCAAATAATCGTCCGCGCCGTTGTCCAGCGCCGCCACCTTGTCCGCCTCGCGGTCGCGCACGGACAACACCAGCACGGGGGTCTGGCTCCATTCCCGCAACCGCTTCAACACCGCCACGCCGTCCATGTCGGGCAATCCCAGATCGAGAATGATCACATCCGGCCTCCGCGCCGCCGCCTCCTGCAACCCGAGCTGGCCGTTCCCGGCCTCGTGGATCCGGTAGCCCTGCGGTTCCAACGTCAGCCGCAGCAGCCGCCGAATCGGTGCCTCGTCGTCGATCACCAGGATGGTTCGCTCCGCGCTCATGCCGGCCTTTCCCCCGTTTCCACGGGAATTCGGATCGTAAACACCGCCCCGCCCCCGGGTCATTCCCGGCCAGGATCTCGCCGCGGTGCGCCCGCGCAATCCCCTGCACGATGGACAACCCCAACCCCGTACCGCCGGGCCGCGCGCCGGAACCGCGATAAAATTTCTCGAACACTTTCTTGTCTTCGCCGGGCGCCAGTCCATCGCCATGGTCGCGGATGCGCACTTCCAACTTGCCGTCCCCAAGGTGCGCTGACATGTCGATCGGCGATCCCGCGGGACTGTGTTGCGCGGCGTTCACCAGTAAATTGCAAATCGCCTGCTCCATCAATCCAAAATCCAGCCGTACCAGCGGCAGGTTGTCCGCCAGCACGATGTGGACGCGCTCCCGCGAGACCTCGTTCTCGACCTGGCTGACGGACGACTCCAGCAACTCAGGCACTTCGCCCAACTCGATGTTCAACGGCATCCGTCCCGACTCGATCCGCGTCATATCGAGCAGATTCGTCACGATGCGCTCCAACCGCCGGTTCGCGGCCTTGATTTCGTCGAGGAACGTCTCGCTCAGTGGCAACCCGGCGTCCTTCAACTGCGTGTCGAGCCCTTCCGTGGCCGCGCCGATCACCGCCAACGGCGTCTTCAATTCATGCGACACCGAATCCAGCAGCGTGTGATACAGCCGTTCCGATTCCTCCGCCATGCGCGCCTGCTGCGCCGTCTCAATCGTGCGATAACTCTCGGTCATCACGGCGATCTGCGCCGCGAACGTCTCCAGCAAATCGTTGTCATCCAGCGTCCACGTGTCGCGCTCCTCGAACAGGACGCCCAACACCCCGAGCCGGTGATTCGCGGTCTGCAGCGGCAGATACATCGCGTGCGCGTCGGGCAGCGTGTCGGTGAATCGACCGGCCGCCTGACCGCGCTCGAACGCCCACGCCGCCACCGCGCGCGCTTTCGCGTCGGGAGAAAACGTGCTGGTCGGGTGTGGCTCGTCGTCGAGTCGCCCATCTGCCGTGGCCAGGATCACCGCCGTGCGCGTCCGAAACAGCGCGTCCAGTTCCTTCACCGCCCGCGCCAAACCGTCTTCCAGCGACGCGCTCGCCGTCACGCTTTCCAGCAGGCGATTCAACGCCGATGCCCGGTGTTCGCGGCGGCGCTCCGCGGCTTCGCGAACGCGCAATTGATTCGTCGTCCGCCCCATCGCCAGCGCCACCACGAAGAACATCGAGACCATCATCAGGTCGTGCGGCGACCGGATCGCCAATGTATAGAGCGGAGGAATGAACAGATACTCCCACGCCACCGCGCTCAATGCCGCCGCCAACAGCACCGCCCACCGATTCAGCCGCATCGCCACCACCACGACGCCCAACAGATAGACCAGCGATACCGCCACGTATCCCACGAACCCCTTCATCAGCCACGACACGCCGGTCGCCAGCATGACCACGCCCACGCCCACCGCGCAGTCCTGCACCAGGTTGGTCCCCACCCAGTACGACCAGGGCTGCCGCGCCCGCTTGCCGCCGCCCTGCACCCCGCTCACGACGTGCACGTCGATGTCGCCGCCGCGACGGATCAATCGATTGGCCAGCGAACCGCCCCTGATCAATTCGGACAGCCAACTGTCCAGTGGTTTGCCCACAACCATTTGCGTCACCCCCTGCTCCCGGGCCGCCTCCAGCAACGCGCCGGCAATGTCGTCTCCGGTCGTCATCACCACTTCCGCGCCCAATTGCCGCGCCAGCGAAAGATTTTTCGTCAGCCGCCGCTTCTCCTCTTCACTCAGCGCCGCCGACGTCTCCACGTACACCGCCACCCACGGCGCATCCATCGCCGCCGCGATCCGCCGTGTCCAGCGAATCAATTGGCCGGAAAACGGGCTCGGCCCGACGCCGACCCCCAATCGCTGGCCCGACTTCCACGGCATGTGAATGCGTTTGGCGCGCATGACGTCGCGCAACTCCTGATCCACGTGCTCGGTGGTCGCGCGCAACGCCATCTCGCGCAGCGCCGTGAGGGTTTCTTCCCGGAAAAAATTTTCCGACGCCGTGGCCGCGCGTTCACCCATGTAGACCTTGCCTTCGGCCAGCCGCTTGCGGAGTTGCTCGGGCGTCAGGTCGATCAGCTCGATCTCGTCCGCCTGGTCGAGCACGGAATCCGGCACGGCCTCGCGCACCGTCACCCCGGAAATCTGCTGCACCACGTCCACGCGGCTTTCGAGGTGCTGCACATTGAGCGTGCTGTAGACATCGATCCCCGCGTCGAGCAATTCGAGCACATCTTGGTAGCGTTTGGGATGGCGGCTGCCCGGCGCGTTGGTGTGCGCCAGTTCGTCCACGAGCACGACCGTCGGGTGCCGCTCACGGATGGCGTCGATGTCCATTTCCTGCAGGACGACGCCCCGGTAATCGATTTTCTTGCGCGGAATGACCGGTAGGTCCTTCATCAGCGCTTCGGTCTCGACGCGTCCATGCGTCTCCACGATGCCGATCACGACATCCACGCCTTCGGCCTTGCGCGCACGCGCCGCCTCCAGCATCGCGTAGGTCTTGCCGACGCCGGGGCACATGCCGAAGAATATCTTGAGTTGCCCGCGCTTGGCCGCGCGTTCCTCGCGCTGGATTTCCGCAAGCAACGCATCCGGGTTGGGACGCTGCAGCTCGGTCATGCGGCCATTCTAGCTCGTGGGCACGGTTTCACCATCCAAAAGTGGATGGGGGGAAGGATGGCGCGTTGCGTCACGAGCCATTAGCGCTGACCGAACTGGATGACCAGTCCGCCCGCGATGATCAACGCCAACCCGCACCACGTCGATGGGAGAATCTTTTCCTGGAACAAAAAGCGGCCCACCAATACACTGACGAGTACGAAAAATCCGACGTACACTCCAATCAGCCGGGAAAAATCCCATTTGACGGAGTTCACCACCAGGCCGTAGCAGCTCAACGCCACGAACCCCGCCACGACGAATGCCGGCCCGGCGACCGCGCAGCCCTCGACGCACCGCCGCGTCACCCCCGACTTCGAGGATCGCCGCCGCGACAAAGATCAGCCAGGCGATGACGTTCGTGCGCGCCTCCCGTTGCGAAGAAGACCCGATCCGGCATTCATGGTTCGCAATTGTATCATCGCTTCCTGGCGAAGTGATGCCAGAGGACGAAGAACAAGACCACTTGAACGATCAGCGGAATGATGCAGGTCAACGTGATCCAGCGGGCCAACAACAAAAACCGCCTCCACCGCGTCGATTCTTTCAGCGCGTGGCACAGCCCGGTGACCGGCATATTTTCCGGCGCGTCCAGATCCGCTTTCATGGCCGCGGCCGATTGATACCGTTGGTTCGGGTCACGTTGCAGCGCGCGCAGGACGATTTCCTCGGCCTGCGGCGAAAGCGACGGGTTGAGTTTCCGTGGCGCCGCCGGGTCGCCCGACATGCGCCGATTCATGATAATGAACGGATCGTCGCCGTCGAACGGCGCCTTTCCCGTCAACATTTCGTACAGCATCGATCCCAGGCTGTAGATGTCCGTCCGCTGGTCGCCGCGGCGGCCCTTGATCTGTTCGGGCGCGACATAATCGGCCGTGCCCATGGCCGTCGAAAACCCGGCGAATGTCACCCGCCGCGCCGCCGCCGCGTACGAGATGCCGAAATCCATTACGCGAATGCTGCCGTCCGAACAAACCATGACGTTGCTCGGTTTCAGGTCGCGATGCACGATGTTGTGCGCGTGGAGGTATTGTAATGCCTCACAAATCAGACTGACAAATTTGAGCGCGTCCTTTTCCGGCAACGGGCGAATCTTCCCGAGAATGTCGGCCAGGGTGTTCCCGCGCAGATACTCCGCGACAATGTAGGGCCGGGATCGATTCCCATTCACCCCGATAAACTTCATCACGAACGGGTGGTCCAGCTTGAGGCCGATTTCCTCCTCGCGCGCGAAGCGGGCGTAGGAAGCCGGGTTGCTCTCCATCCCGCGGTACGGCACCTTCACCGCCACTTCCCTGTCCCGGTTCTGCAAATCCAGCGCCTTGAAAATCGTCGCCATCCCGCCCTGGTTGAGGACTTCGATGACCAGGAACCGGTCGTCGAGTACGTCCCGGGGCCGAGCCCAACCTGCATTCTCGCCTGGCGGATGGCTTCGTCTTCAGGCCGGCCGCGAAACCGCGCCGCCCGATCCATTAGGGCAGCGTCGCCCGCTTCGATTTTGTATCCGAGACGCATGAGAAGAAATTACGGAACGCACGCTGCCGCCACGGGAAGCAGGAGCATTCCCCGCGCAATCGAGGGTTGTCCATGTCCCGTCACTACCCCTTCACCGAAGCACTCCCTTCCGCCTTCTTGGGATGCAGGTCATCCAATGCCACATTCAACTCCAACACGTTCACCCGGGGCTCGCCAAAGACGCCCCATTGCGGGGGCTCCACAAATCTTTCGACGAGCGCCTTGACCTGATCCTCCGCGATGCCGCGCGCCGCGGCGACGCGGGCCACCTGCAATCGTGCCGATTCGGGGCTGATGTGCGGATCGAGCCCGCTGGCGGAGGTGAACACCATGTCTGCCGGCACCGGGGCGTCCGCCGCCAGCTTGTTGCCGGTGCGGAAGGCCGTGGCGTTGGCGGTGACGTTGGACTGCAGCGCCTGGCTGGTCGGGCCAAGGTTGCTCGCCCCCGAAGGAACCGTGGCATAGCTACCGGCGGACGGTCGCGGCCAGAAGTATTTGTCGCCCGTGAACTGTTGCGCGATCAACTCGGAACCAACAACCTGCCCGTTGCGCTCGATCAGGCTGCCGTTGGCCTGTTTGTGAAACAGCAACTGCGCGATACCGGTCATGACCAGTGGATAGGCCACACCCGCAATGACGGTCCACAGGATCGTTTGTCGAATGGATTGTATGAAAAGTTTCATATTGTTCCTTTCCCCGTCGTCAGGGCGCGAGGTGCACCGCCACCAGGAACACGTCGATCAATTTGATGAAGATAAATGGGATAATGATCCCGCCCACTCCGTAGATCAGCATGTTCTTGCGCAAAATGACCGCCGCGCCCAGCGGCTGGTATTTAACGCCTCTCAATGCCAGCGGTATCAACGCGACAATGATCAGAGCGTTGAAGATCACCGCGCTGAGAATCGCGCTCTCGGGCGAGTGCAAGGCCATGATGTTCAATTTATCCAGCGGCCCTTTGCCGCCAGCGGTCGTGGCGTACAGCAGGCCGAACATCGCCGGCAGAATCGCAAAATACTTCGACACGTCGTTGGCGATGCTGAACGTCGTCAACGCGCCGCGGGTCATCAACAGTTGTTTGCCGATTTCGACGACCTCAATGAGCTTCGTCGGATTGCTGTCGAGGTCCACCATATTGCCGGCCTCGCGCGCGGCCTGGGTGCCCGTGTTCATCGCCACGCCGACATCGGCCTGGGCCAACGCCGGCGCGTCGTTCGTGCCATCGCCAATCATCGCGATGAGTTTGCCGCCCTCCTGCTCCTTGCGGATGCGGGCCAGCTTGTCTTCCGGCTTGGCCTGGGCAATGAAATCATCCACGCCGGCTTCCGCGGCAATCGCCGCCGCCGTTTGCGGATTGTCCCCGGTAATCATCACCGTGCGCACGCCCATTTTGCGCAATTGTGCGAAGCGTTCCCGGATGCCGCCCTTCACAATGTCCTTGAGGCGGATGACGCCCATCACCCGCGAACCGTCCGTGACGACCAGCGGCGTGCCGCCCTGCGTCGAGATATCGAAGACAACTTGCTCGACCGTCTTGGGATACAGGCCGCCGCGTTCTTCGACATGGCGGCGGATGGCTTCCGCCGCGCCTTTGCGAATCACGCGCACGCCTTTGCCGTCGGGATCGATCAAATCCAACCCACTCATCCGTGTTTGCGCCGTAAACTTCACAAACTTCGCCTGCGGCTCCGCGATCTCGCGTCCCCGCAGGTTGTACTTCTCTTTCGCCAGCACCACGATGGACCGGCCCTCCGGTGTTTCGTCGGCGAGGGACGCCAGTTGCGCGGAATCGGTAAGTTCTTCTACCGTCACGCCAGGCGCGGGAATGAAATCCGTGGCCATGCGATTGCCGAGCGTGATCGTGCCCGTCTTATCCAGCAGCAACACGTCCACGTCGCCCGCGGCTTCGACCGCGCGCCCGCTGGTCGCCAGCACGTTGCGGCGCATCAACCGGTCGATGCCGGCAATCCCGATGGCGCTCAGCAAACCGCCGATGGTCGTCGGGATCAAGCAAACAATGAGCGCCAACAACACGGGAATCGATGTCAACACCACGCCCTTCTGGCTGGCGGCGGCTTCATTGTACCGCGCGTACGGCGGCAGGGTGAAAACGACCACGATAAACAACGCGGTCAAGCTGGCCAACACAATGTTCAGTGCGATTTCGTTCGGCGTCTTTTGACGCCGTGCGCCTTCGATCATCGCTATCATCCGGTCGAGGAACGAATTGCCCTGTTCCGCGGTCACGCGGACAATAATCCGGTCGCTGATGACTTTCGTGCCGCCGGTGACGGCGCTGCGGTCACCGCCACTTTCGCGGATGACGGGGGCCGACTCGCCCGTGATGGCCGATTCGTCCACCGTGGCGATGCCGTCTTCGATCTCACCGTCGGCGGGAATCATGTCGCCGGCTTCGCAGACAAATATATCGTCAATCTTCAATTCAGAACTGGCCACGGGAACCTTCTTACCGTTGACGATCACATTGGCCATGGTCTTCGTGCGCATCTTGCGCAGTGCGTCGGCGTGGGCTTTGCCCCGCCCTTCGGCCATCGCTTCGGCAAAATTGGCGAACAGGCACGTGAACCACAACCAGAGGCAGATCTGGATGTTGAACAGGTTGCACCCGCCCGGTGAGCAGAATGGCCGTCGTCCAGATCGATCCAACCCATACGACGAACATCACGAGATTCTTGATCTCGTCCCGCGGATTCAGCTTCTTGAACGAGTCGATGATCGCCTGGTACACCAACTCGGAGTATTTGATTTCAACTTTTGTGCTCATGAGTTTCCCCCCCTAGAAAACACGCCCGGCCAGCATCAGCCCATGCTCCACAATTGGTCCCAAACACAACACCGGGAAGAACGTCAGCGCGGCGACAATGATGATGACGCCCGTCAACGTGAGGCCAAACGTCCATCCATGCGTTGGGAGCGTGCCCGCCGAGGCCTCGACGGTCTTTTCGGAGGCCAGTCGCCCGACAATCGCCAGCGCGGCGACGATGGGGGCGAACCGACCAATAATGATCGCCAGTGCGAGGGTCACATTGTACCAGGGAACATTGGCGTTCAGCCCGGCGAACGCGCTGCCGTTATTGTTGGCCGCTTCGCCGAAGGCGTACAGGACTTCGCTCAAACCGTGTGGCCCGCCGTTGTTCATGCTCGAAACGCCCGCTGGCAGAACCACGGAAATGGCGGTCGGGATCAAGCAGGCCGCGTTCGGCAACAGCACACCGATCACCGCCCACGTGGCCACCCATGCCCCAAGCTTTTTGCCCAGGTACTCCGGCGTCCGCCCGATCATCAGTCCGGGATGAACACCGTAATCAGCACGTGGAACAACATGCAATACACGCCGCAGCCGATCCCGCCAAACATGATTTCGCCGATCAGGATGTTCCACATCGGCATCATGCCGGCCAGCGGCATCCAACTGTCGTGCATCGAATTCACCGAGCCGTTGTCGATGGCGGTGCACGAGATGCCCCAGAGCACGCTGTTCATTACGCCAAACCGCTGCTCCTTGCCCTCCAGCAACGGCTGGACGTTGCCGACCACGGGATTGGGCCGTGTCTCCGCCCACCATGCGACCCCGAACGAGAACAAATACAGGGCCAGCATCACCGAGAACAAACACCACGCGTGCTTCAAATTGCCAATCAGCAGGCCGAACATGTACACCTGTGCCATCGGTACGACGATGATCGCCAGCATCTCCAGGAAATTCGCCACGGGCGTCGGGTTCTCGAACGGATGGGCGCTGTTCACGCCGTACCAGCCGCCGCCGTTCGTAAAGAGTTGTTTGCAGGATTCAAACGATGCCACCGGGCCGATCGGCACGCTTTGCGTCTCGACCTTCTGGTCCACCATCACCGGATTGCCCTTGTCGTCCTTGACCGGGTTTCCCTTGTCATCGGTCTTCGGTACCTGCGTCGTGTACGGCTCGAGCAGCCTGGCATCGGGATACGGCTTCCATGTCTGCGGGCAGCCCTGCCAAACCAACGGAATCGCCCAGAGTACTGAGAACGGAATCACGATGTAGAGGAGGGCGCGGGTCAGGTCCACCCAGAAATTGCCAATGGTCTTGATCGTGTGGCGTTTCAACGCCCGGCCCACAGCGACGAGGACCGCCAGGCCTGCGGCACCGCTGATGAATTGATGCACCGAGAGTCCAATCGTCTGCGAGAAATAACTCATCGCGGACTCGCCCGTGTACGACTGCCAGTCCGCGTTGCACACGAAACTCCAGGCGGTGTTGAACGCCAGGTGCCAGGAACAATTGGTTGTCTTCTGCGGATTGAGCGGCAGCGACTGCTGGAGCATCAGGATTGCCATCAGCGAGGCGAACCCGACGCAGGTCATGATGATCATGGCCCCCAAATACCGAAGCCACGACATCTCCTCCGTGGGGTCAACGCCGGTCAGCCGGTACACCACGTTCTCGATGGGCTGCACCACCGGATGGAGAAAGGTCCGTTCGCCCTTGAACACCTTGGCCATGAATCTTCCCAATGGCGGGGTCAGCGCGATCCCGATCCCAAAGAAAATTACGATCTGAATGATTTCGAGTGCATTCATAGTTTGTTCGCCTGCCTGCACAGGCACTATGACATCGACAGAAGAGACGCGACAATCAAAACGCGGCCAAAACGCGTTAAAAAAGCGTTAAACGACGCGTTATGTTGCGTCTTGCGTGCGATCCATCCGGCTGGACGACTATGGAGGAGCGTAATGTTTGCCCTGTACTCCCGGGCAAACGTCGATGCCTAACGCAACGTCTCGACGGTCGATTCCCGAAAACCCACCGGCTCCAGGATCCGTTACCGTTTCACTTGCGATCCATTCCGCTGCATCGACGACACGTCCACGGTTCGTCGCGCCTGTCGAGGCGGGCGCAACCGGTCCCGGTTACGACGGCGCCCCGTAGCGCTTGCGGAGTTCGAGATTGACCTGAAGGACGTTGATCATCTTCTCGCCCGCGAGTCCGCCAAACGGTGCAAACGCATGGTCCTGCAGGATCTGTTCGATCTCGGCGTGCACGGTTGCCGCGTCGCGCTTGGTATCGGCAGCCCACTTCGAGGCCACGCGGTCCAACTGATACTCGGCGTTTTGAAGCGTAATATGCGGGTCCAACCCCGATCCGGACGTCGTCAGCATGTCGCCCGGCACGTCCTGAAGCTCAACGTCCGCGTGGTCCTGACGCCACATATCGAAGAAGGTCGACTGAATATCCGAGCCGTCCTTGACCGGCTGAATATTCGTGACGGGCTTGCCGTCGGCACCGTTGGTCGTCACCGCCGAGGGGAACCGGCCAGGATTCTCCTTGGAGAAGTTCTCAAAGAACACCACCGCCAGATCCGTGGGTTGTGGTTGGGGTGTGCTCGGATTGTCCTTGATGAACTGGGCCACCACCGGGGCATGCGCGATCGCCCAGTTGGATACGTACGAAGCATGGCTGGGATCGGCAGTTACCCAGCCCTGGGCCAGACTGTTGTGGGCGTCCGCCCACTGCGCCACAACGTTCGAGCCGCCTTGGTACTGGTTCTGCTGGAACCAGGTTTCGATATCAGGCGCGACCGGTTGTCCGGCCTTGGGGCCACCCTTATAGGTGACGATCGGTCCAAGCGTGGTGGCAACGCGATTGCGAAGTGCGTAGTTCGAGGCCGCAATGGCCGACGAGGATGACGCCGAAGCATCGTACGAGCAGGCCGACGGGCGCGGTTGAAAGTACTCGTCCTTCGTGAACGGTTGCGCGATCAGCAACGAGCCCACCACATGGCCGTCCACGTCCTTCACCATGCTGCCATTGGCCTGGAAAGGAAATACGGTCTGGCCAATGGCCCACAACAGCGCCGGATAGACGCCGCAGCACAAAACGACCGCGAACAACAGCAACCAGATACTCTTGGTTATGTATCTCATATTCGAGTCTCCTCAACTGGCCATGTGCATACTTACCATGGCAACGTCGATCAGTTTGATCCCGATAAATGGGATGATCACGCCCCCCAGTCCCCAGATGAACAGGTTCTTGCGCAACAATGCATCGGCGCCGAGCGGTCGATAGCGAACGCCTCTGAGAGCCACGGGAATCAAAGCGGGGATAATGAGCGCGTTAAATATGACAGCCGATAAAATCGCGGAGGTCGGCGAATGCAAATGCATGACGTCCACCGCTTTCAACCATGGCAACGTCCCCGCAAACAGCGCCGGGATAATCGCAAAGTATTTCGCCACATCGTTGGCGATCGAGAATGTCGTCAGCGCTCCGCGCGTCATCAGGAGTTGCTTGCCGATCTCCACCACTTCGATCAACTTGGTGGGGTCGCTGTCCAAATCCACCATGTTGGCCGCTTCTTTGGCCGCCTGGGTGCCGGCGTTCATGGCCAGAGCCACGTCCCCTTGCGCAAGAGCGGGGGCGTCGTTGGTGCCGTCCCCCATCATGGCAACCAGTTTTCCTTCAGCCTGCTCTTTGCGGATGAACGCCAGCTTCTGTTCCGGCGTGGCTTGCGCCAGAAAATCATCGACTCCCGCTTCTGCCGCAATTGCCGCCGCCGTCAACGGGTTGTCGCCTGTGATCATCATGCTTTTGACGCCCATTTTCCGAAGCTGTCCGAACCGTTCCTTGATTCCGCCTTTGACGATGTCTTTCAGATGAACCACGCCGAGCACAACGCTCTGGTTGGCCACCACCAGCGGGGTCCCGCCTGCTCGGGAGATGGTTTCGACCGACTGCCTGACGTCTGCCGGCATTGATCCGCCCTGTTGCTTCACGTAGCCCTCAATCGCGTCCGAAGCCCCTTTGCGAATGCAGTGACCGTCTGCCAGGTCGATGCCGCTCATCCGAGTCTGAGCGCTGAACGGGACGAATGTCCCGTGCATCTCGTCCGCTTTCCAGGCACGGACCTGGTATTTTTCTTTGGCAAGAACAACAATGCTGCGGCCCTCCGGTGTCTCATCGGAAAGAGAGGCCAGCTGGGCGCTCGAAGCCAACAGTTCCGGCTGCACCCCTTTGGCCGGGATGAACTCCACGGCTCGCCGGTTGCCCAGGGTGATCGTGCCGGTCTTGTCCACCAAAAGGACGTCAATATCGCCGGCCGTCTCGACGGCCCTCCCGCTCTTGGCGATAATATTGGCCTCCAGGGCGCGGTCCATTCCCGCGATCCCAATGGCCGCCAGCAAGGCCCCGATGGTGGTCGGGATCAGACAGACCAGGAGCGCAATCAACGTCGGAATGTCGGTGCCCAGGCTGTGCAATGGATCGGTGATCGACAAATAACCCATCATGTATTGTTCGGCGTTCCAAGCCATGGGGAAGAGCGGTATCACGACAATCAAGAAGATCAACGTGAATGCGGAAAGGAGGAGCGTCAGGGCGATTTCATTCGGCGTTTTCTGGCGCTTGGCGCCCTCGACCAGTGCAATCATCCGATCCAGAAACGATGCGCCGGGTTGCGCCGTGATGCGAACCACGATTCGATCGGACAGGACGACGGTCCCGCCCGGTCACACCCGAGCGGTCGCCTCCCGACTCGCGAATCACGGGCGCCGATTCACCTGTAATCGCCGACTCATCGACGGAAGCTATTCCTTCGATCACCTCGCCATCACCAGGAATGATTTGTCCGGCGGTCACGACGACCCGATCTCCCGGCCGGAGGACGGCAGAGGAAACCTGCTCGATCTGGCCCTTGTCGCGCAGGCGATACGCCGTCGTCTCGACACGGGTCCGACGCAGTGATTCGGCGTGCGCCCTGCCGCGGGCCTCTGCCAGGGCCGTGGCGAAATTCGCAAACAGAACGGTTAAGAACAGCCAGACATCCAGCGCAATGAAATAGCTCAGCGGCACCAGGCTCGCGGCCTTGCCAAAAATCGCCTGGACGATGTAGAGCAAGGTCAGGACGGCGCCAACCTCGACCACAAACGTACCGGATTATTCCATTGCAAATCGGGCCGCAGCATCACAAAGGCTTGTTTCAATGCTGCCAGACCTGTGTCCCGCGTCAGCAATGGTCGTCGCTTGGCCCGGCGTCGCGGGCGCTGGAACGGGGACGGGCTGAAGTCGGGCGCAGTTGCGTCGGTTGTCATTATGAACATTCCTTATCAATCATGGACGAGTTCGTGTCAGAAGGTGTCAACCACCAAAGGGAATCGGTCCCAAGTGTTCCGCCAACGGTCCGAGCGCCGCTACCGGCAGAAACAGCAAGGCTCCGACGATGAAGACCGTAGCGAACACCAGAAAACCGAACGTGGCGGTGTCATCCCGTAAGGTTCCCGTACCGAACGGAGCGGCCTTCTTGGCGCCGAGGTAAGCGGCCATGGCAATCGGCGCGATGATGGGAAGATACCGGCTGAACAGCATCACCAGGCCCGTCGCGATGTCCCAGGGAATGGCTTCCGGCGCTGGAGTGGGATTGTTGTAGAACCCGTAGGTCACACCCAGTCCGTCGAAGGCTGATCCGTTGTTGGCTGATGCGGAGGAGAACTGGTACAGCATTTGTGAGAAACCGTGCGGGCCGGGATTGCTGGTGGCTTTGAGCCCCCAGTCCGTTGCCGCGAACAGCCCGGTGGGAAACAAAATCATCAGCGGATGGACCAGCAACGCGATGACCGCGAGCTTGACCTCGCGGGCCTCGATTTTCCGGCCCAAGTATTCGGGCGTCCGTCCGACCATCATTCCGGCGATAAATATGCCAATAATCACATAAATCAGCATGTTGATCATGCCGACTCCTTTGCCGCCGAAAATGCAATTCAACCACATTCCGGTCATCGGGGACAACGCGGCGACCGGATTCAGGCTGTCATGTTCGGCGTTCACGGCGCCACAGGTCACATCGACCGTTACCGCGGCGAACATCGCGCCCGCGGAAGTGCCGAAGCGCATTTCCTTGCCTTCCAGATTGCCCAGATGCTGATCCACGGGCAGGCCCGCCACCGCCGGAGAAGCCACCACCCGTTTTCCGCCTGGCGCGGTGGCGCTGGGGATCTGTACGTTTTGACGGCGGGATGGGCCGTCAATCCCGGGTTCGGTTTCAGCGTGTCGAAATAGATCGCCCAGGCGATCGTGCCGACCATCATGAGCATCATGACCGAAAAGATCACGCCGGCGTGGCGCAAGCGACCGAGCATTCGGCCGTACATCAGCACCAACGAGAATGGGAACAACATCATGGCAAACGTCGTCACAAAGTTGGTCAGATCCGTGGGATTCTCGAACGGGTGGGCGGAATTCATGCCGTAGAATCCGCCGCCATTCGTGCCGAGCATTTTGATCGGGATGACGGCCGCGACCGGACCGACCACCACCGTTTGCTGTTTCGCCTGGCCCTTGTCGTCCGTGCCCATCGCCGTGGGTTCAAGCGTCGAAACCTGATACGCACTCTTGTACGTCATCGGCATGCCCTGCTGCACAAAGATGAGGCCGATGATGAAGGCGACCGGCACGAACGTGTAAGCGACCACGCGCCACATATCGACGAAGTAATTGCCGACGGTCTTTTCGCCGCGAAAAGCGCGGACGATCGCCGTCAGCGCGCAAAACCCGACCGCTGCTGAAGTGTACTGATTGAAAATGACGAAAAAAATCTGACTGAAGTTGGATAAATGCTGGTCGCCCGAATAGTGCTGGAGATTGGTATTCGTGATGAAGGAGACGACCGAATTGAAAATAGTCGTCGGCGACAACAAACCACGTCCCAGCGCGTTCAAGGGCATGATCGGTTGGAGCGCCAGGACCAAGTACCCGAAAATGAACATCACGACGTTGAATATGAGCAACGCCGCCATGTATTGCTTCCAATTCTGCGGGCCGCTGTCCAATCGCTCTTCAAACCAGCGCAGCACTTTCGGGGCGCGGTATTTTCCGTCCATGATCCACGCCAAATAGCGACTCAACGGAACCGCCAGGATGGTTGTGAAGACAAGCAACGCGATGGGTAGAAACCAGATTGTCATGGGATATACTCCTTCTTTGAGGGTCAGGGATCGGCCTGGTTTAGAACCATTCCGGCCGAATCAGAGCCACCCACAGATAGACAAACAGAAACGCGGAGATTGCTATGGTCACATAGATCATGGTCATTACCTCAGATTTTTTCACAAGCCTTGAGGAACAAGAAACACAGGCCCATCGCCACAAGGCCCAACACAAACATTGCTGGCAGCCAGAATGTAAGATTCATGGAGACACTCCTCCTTCTCGTTTTCTCTAGCACACCCATCCGAGCGCGCCGGTTAATCCTCCGTCGAATAAGCCGCCGCGATAATCGCCGCAATCGCTTCAGAGGGGTAATTAAAAGCCCGCACCGCCACGTTAAAAAGGTGTTAACGCCGCGCCGTCCAAAAAACCAAAGAATTGCCGTTCCATCTGGCAAATGCTAGCTTCGGGCCGTGGAATCTGTCGTCATTATCATCGGGTTGCTGACGCTTGTCGCGGTTGGTGTGCTGATTGTCGTGGTCGCGCGCGAACGCCACAAACCGCCACCGCCTCCCGACCAGTCGCTGCTGCTGATTCAGCAGCAGATGAATGGCCTGCAGGAGCGGCTCGACAAATTCGGCCAGACCGTCGCTGAGAACCTGCAGCAATCCAGCGCACAAATGAACAGTCGCCTCGACAATGCCGCCAAGGTCGTCGGCGATCTCCGCGAAAAAGTCGGGCAAATCCACGAGGTCGGCAAAGCGGCCGCTGATCTGGTGAACATTCTCCGGGCGCCGAAACTGCGCGGTGGGATGGGCGAACTTTTTCTCGGTGACCTGCTGGGACAAATTCTACCGCCGGAGCATTTCGAGTTGCAGCACCGGTTCCGCAGCGGCGAGGCGGTGGACGCCGTGATCCACATCGGAAACAAGCTGGTGCCCGTGGACTCGAAATTCCCGCTGGAGAATTTCCGCCGCATCATCGACGCCCAGAGCGATTCCGAGCGTGTCGCGGCCCGCAAACAATTCCTGCGCGACGTGAAGAAACACGTCGATGCGATTTCCACGAAATATATCCTGCCCGACGAAGGCACCTACAATTTTGCGTTGATGTACGTTCCCGCCGAGAACGTGTACTACGAGACGATCATCAAGGAGGAAGCCAGCGCGTCGGGCGAGGAACGCCCGCTGTTCAGCTACGCGCTGGAGAAACGCGTCGTTCCGGTCTCGCCGAACAGTTTTTACGCCTACCTGCAAACCATCCTCCTGGGCCTCCGCGGGATGCAGGTCGAGGAACGTGCCCAGGAAATTCTCAATACGCTCGCGCGCCTGCGCGGGGATTTCGAGCGCGTCCAGGAAAGTTTCCGCGTCCTCGGCAAACATCTCACCAACGCGCAGGGCAGTTATTCCGACGGCGAGAAAGCCCTCGCGAAATTCGACGCCAAGCTCGGCCAGATCGAGCAGCCGGTCCTTTCCTCGAGCGACCAACCCAAAATCACCTGAGCGGCGCTACCGCAGGCGCCGGTTCCACGCGTCGGTCGCGTACTTCTCGCGGACGAGTTTTTCCGCTCGCGTCCTCTCGGCGTCAGCCAATTCGTAGATCTCGAATTCGACCCCGAGCGCTTCCTGAAAGCCGTGTTTGATCTGGTCTGCGGAAAGTTTCGCAGCGATGGACCCCTGATGCAACGGGCAGGCCTTCGTACGGCGTTGCGCCCCGCCGGCCAGCTTGCGGCCATCGGCCACAACGTCGCCGTGGACCGGACGCTGGAAACATTCGTACTGACCCTGCGGCGACTGCAGCGGCGCCTGGTGAAGCGCGGATGGGGATTGAAACGCGGCGGCGACCGCCTGGTGCAGGGCGCAGTAGGCGTCGGCGGTTTTCATCGCATACAACGCGTGCGCGGGTGGCACGACCACCGTGTACGTGGTGTCCTGGACGTGATACACCACGCCGCCGCCCGTGGGACGACGGACCACGTCATGGCACTCCGCCAGCGGTGCGGGAAACTTCTGGAAATAACCAAATGAAACGGACGGCTTCTCCCACGCGTAGACGCGCAGCAACGGACGCCCGCGCTCTACCGCGGTGTGGAGCAATGCCTCGTCCAACGCCATGTTCCACGCCGCGCCAGCGGCCGGGGAGAGCAGAAAACCCCAAGTTTCCCTCATACGAGAAGTGTAGCGCGGATGTTGCGTGGGCACAATTGCTCGTGTATCCTGTGCCACCTCGGAGTACCGATCACATGACACTCACTGAAAAAATCATGGCCCGCGCGGCGGGCAAGAAATCCGTGCAGCCTGGCGACAACGTATGGGTGAACGTGGACATCCTCATGACGCATGACGTATGCGGGCCGGGCACCATCGGCGTGTTCCAGCGCGAGTTTGGCAAGCACGCCAAGGTGTGGGACCGCGAGAAGATCGTTATCATCCCCGACCACTACATTTTCACCGCGGACTCGAAATCGAACCGCAACGTGGACATTTTGCGCGACTTCGTGAAGGAACAGGGCCTGAAATATTTCTACGACGTGATCGACGATCCGAATGGGCATTGGACGTTCGATGCGAGCAAGGGTCAACTCAAACGCCAGTACGCCAGCAGTTTCGCGGGCGTGTGCCACACCGCGTTGCCGGCCAAGGGCCATACGCGCCCGGGCGAGATCCTGCTTGGCACGGACTCGCACACGTGCATGGCGGGTGCGTTCGGCGAATTCGCCACGGGCATCGGCAATACGGATGCCGGGTTTGTATTCGGCACGGGGAAATTGTTGCTCAAGGTGCCGGAGACGATGCGGTTCTGGCTCGATGGTTCGCTCCAGAAAGGCGTGATGGCCAAGGACGTCATTCTCCATTGCATCGGCGACATCGGGTTTGACGGCGCGACGTATCGCGCCATGCAATTCCAGGGGCCCGGCGCCAGGGCGCTCCAGATGGATGACCGCATGACCATCACCAACATGGCCATCGAAGCGGGCGGCAAGAACGGGATTTTCGAGCCCGACAAGACGACGTTTGCGTACGTCGATGAGCGCACCAAGGCCAATGGCACGAAGGCGAAGTATGACGCGTTGTTTTGCGACTCTGACGACAAACAGAAGTTCGTGTACGACAAGGAATTCGATCTCGCGAAATTGGAACCGACGGTGGCGTGCCATCCCAACCCCGGCAACCGCAAACTCGCCAAGGAGCTGGGCAACGTCCAACTCGACCGCGCCTATATCGGTTCGTGCACGGGCGGCAAGACCAGCGATTTTCTGGCGTTCGCGGAAGTTATCAAGGGACGCAAGGTCAAGATCGACACGTTTGGTGTTCCCGCAACGCCCGATGTGGTGCACGACTTGCAGGCGGCGAAGATGAACGGCAAAACCGTTTGGCAGGTCTTGGAAGAAGCGGGCGTACAAATGACCGAGAATGCCAGTTGCGCGGCCTGCCTCGGCGGGCCGACCGACACGTTTGGCCGGTTGAACAAGCCGATGAAGTGCATCAGCGCAACGAACCGCAATTTCCCGGGCCGAATGGGCCACTTGGAGTCCCAGGTGTTCCTCGCCTCGCCGTACACCGTGGCCGCCAGCGCGATCACCGGGCACATCACCGACCCACGAGAAATCTTGGGCTGATGAGATTATACCTTCTCCGTCATGGCACCGCTTCCGATGTGGCACCGAGTGATGCGGAGCGGAAATTGACGCGAGAGGGTGAAGAGGAAGCGCAGATCGCGGGTTTGGCGCTTGCCGAACTGGGCGTCAAACCTTCGTGTGTTCTGAGCAGCCCGTTGGTGCGCGCCCGTCAAACCGCCGAAATCGCGGCGCGCGCAATGAAGTTTCGAGGTGAAGTGGAGTCGCTTGATGAACTCACGAACGGCACATCGACGCCAACGTTGCTCAAGGTGCTGCAATCATATTCCTCCCCGGAAGAAATCCTTCTGGTTGGCCACATGCCGTCTCTCTCCGAGCATTTGGCGGCGCTGATTGGATCGAAGAATCCGCAGGGGTTGCCTCTGGGCAAGGGGAGCGTAGCCTGCGTGGACCTGGATGAATTGCGTCTGGGGAGAGGTCAGCTTCGTTGGTTGTTACGCCAGAAGCATTTGCGTTATATTGCCGAGCGTAACACCTGAGGCAATCCATGGGTTTTCCTTGACCCGAACAACTCCGTGAAAAAGGATCCGAAACCATTTGACAAATTCAAACATGTGATTTAAACGTGTGTTTGAAACAAATGAAGACCGCGTTTGACTCTGAGCAAAACACCCAGACCCATCACCGGTGCTTGAAGCCGCTGGCGAGGTGTTCGCGGAGCTCGGTTATCGCCAGGCCACCGTGCGCGAAATCTGCCGTCGCGCCCACGCTAATGTGGCCGCGATCAATTACCATTTCCACGACAAGCAGGGGTTGTATGAAGCCGTGTTGAAATACGCCCTGGCCCGCGTGAGGAACAATTATCCCACGGGGCATGAACCCGTTACCCCTGACAATGCCGAGCAGGAATTGCATGACATGATTGCCGCCAGACTGCACGCGGTGTTCGATCTCGGCCAGACCGCATGGCACAGCAAACTGATGTCCCGGGAAATGATCGAGCCAACAAAAGCCTTGGACGCCCTCGTAAAGGAAGAATTGGAGCCGTTTTTCCAGCGACTCCAGTCGTGCATTCGCGCCATCCTCGGGTCCGAGGTCAGCGACGAGCAGGTACGTCGCTGCGCCTTCAGCATTTCGTCGCAATGGGTGTCTTATCACTCCAATCGACAGGTCATCTCCCGGCTGGATCCCGCCATGAAATTTGGACCGGAGGATATCGGTGCGCTGGCCGATCACATCGCACAATTCTCCCTCGCTGCCTTGAGAGGATTAAAAAGAACAACCGACCGACAACAAATGAGTCCCCTGCCATGAAACCAGATACGGAACCATCTGCCGCAACCGCGTCCGCCGAACCATTGCCCGCCGTGGCCAGTACAGGATCACGCAAGCGGTTCATACCCCTTATCGTCGCCCTCGGGCTGTTGATCTTCGGGGTGGTGGCGGTTTATTATTTCGTTGCCGTCCGCCCGTACGAGACCACCGACGATGCGTTCATCGATGGGCACGCGGTCCAGATCAGCCCCCAGGTGCCAGGCCACGTGCTGGCGGTGCTCATCAACGACAACCAGTTTGTCAAGAAGGGCGACCCACTCGTGCAGATCGATCCTCGTGACTACGACGTGGCCCTCGCTCAGGCGCGCGCCAACCTGACCGCCGCCCAAAGTCGTTTGGGGCAGGCCCGACATCAGGTGATTGTCTCACGCGCCAAGGCCGAACAGGAACGGGCTGCCGTCGGTGTCGCCGAGGCGGAAGCCACGCGAGCCGAAGCCGACCTCGCGCGCTATCAAAACGTGGAGAGCCGGGCGGTATCGCGCGAGCAGGTGGACGCGGCCATCGCGGCCGCGCATTCCAGCGACGCCGCGCTGGAGGAAGCGCGCAAGAAAGCGGACGCAGCCGACGCGCAGATCGGGCAGGATCAGACGCAAATCCCGACCGCGGACGCGGGCGTGCAACAGGCCGAAGCCGCGTTGCGCCAGGCGGAGTTGAACCGCTCCTACGCCGACATCACTGCGCCCGAAGACGGTTGGGTAACGCGCCGCGTGGTTGAACAGGGCCAGTACGTGCAGGTGGGGCAGGCGCTACTGGCGATCGTGCCGCGCAATGTATGGATCACCGCCAATTTCAAGGAAACGCAACTGACGCACATGAAACCCGGCCAGCCGGTGTGGATCGAAGTCGATGCCTTTCCACAAAGGAAGTTCCGGGGGCATGTGGACAGCATCCAGGCCGGTACGGGTGCGCAGTTCAGCCTGTTGCCGCCCGAGAACGCGGCGGGCAACTACGTCAAAGTCGTGCAACGCGTGCCGGTCAAGATCGTCTTCGATGAAGGCGAAGACCCGACCTTCCCGTTGCCGCTGGGCGCGTCGGTGGTGCCCGAGGTCAAAGTGCGATGAGCGACGCTTCCACCATTGATCACCATCACGAGGCGATTTGGAAGCCGCCACACAACCCATGGGTCATCGCCATGGTCGTAACGATGGCGACGTTCATGGAGGTGTTGGACACCAGTGTTGCCAATGTGGCGTTGCCGCACATCGCGGGAAATCTTTCCGCGGGCCTGGACGAGAGCACGTGGGTGTTGACCTCCTATCTCGTCTCCAATGCCGTCGTGTTGCCGCTGAGTGGATGGATTTCAGAAAGGATCGGCCGCAAACGATTCTACATGATCTGTGTGGCACTGTTCACGATCAGTTCGTTGTTGTGCGGCCTGGCGACAAACCTGGGCATGCTGGTGTTCTTCCGCGTCCTGCAAGGAGTGGGCGGGGGCGGCTTGCAGCCGAGCGAACAGGCGATCCTCGCGGACACGTTTTCACCGGCCAAACGCGGCATGGCGTTCGCGGTGTATGGCATGGCGGTGGTGGCTGCGCCGGTGTTGGGACCGACGCTGGGCGGCTGGATCACGGACAATTTTACGTGGCGTTGGATCTTCTTTATAAACATTCCAGTCGGTATCCTCTCACTGATCCTGACGTCGCGACTCATTTCCGATCCGCCGTACCTGAAGAAGAAGAAGAAGCGGGCTGGCGTGAAGATCGACTATATCGGGTTCGGGCTGATCGCTCTGGGGCTGGGCCTGCTGCAGGTCGTGCTCGACAAGGGGCAGCGGGAAGACTGGTTCGAGACCCCGTACATCCGGGTATTCACCGTCATCTTCGTCTCCGCACTGATCCTGGCGGTCATTTGGGAATTACATGTCAAGGAACCGATCGTGGACCTGCGTCTGTTTAAGGATCGCACGTTTCTGTTGGCCAACGTGATGCTGTTTACTGTCGGATTCGTCATGTATTCAACCACGATGCTGATCCCGCAATTTGTGCAGGAGTTGATGGGCTACACGGCCGAGCAATCCGGCGAGTCTCATCTCACCGGGTGCGATCACGGTCATCCTGCTGCTGCCGCTGGTCGGATTTCTTGTTTCCCATTACGATGCGCGCAAGATCATCGGGTTTGGCTTCCTGATGGTTGCGGTGTCCCTGTTCAACATGATGAGATTCAACCTGCAGGTTGATTTCGCGACGATGCTCTGGGCCCGCGTCCTGCAGTCGGCGGGTGTGGCGTTCCTGTTCGTGCCGATCAACACCGCCGCGTACGCCTTTCTGCCGCGGGACAAGAACAATGCCGCCTCGGGCCTGATCAACCTCTCCCGCAATATCGGGGGAAGCGTGGGGATTTCCTTCGTGACCACCATGCTCGCGCGACGGGCGCAGTTCCATCAGTCGGTGCTCGTCACACATCTGTCCAATTACAACGGACATTTCGTGTTTGCGGTGCGGGCGTTGGGACACGGTCTCGCCGCCTCCGGCGCCGACGCGGTGATGGCCACCAAACAAGCGTATGCGGTGATCGGCGGGATGGTGGCGCAGCAATCCACACTGCTGGCGTATATCGACAACTTCTATGCGCTCGGGCTGATCTGCCTGGCATTGGTTCCCCTAACGTTCTGGATGAAGCGGCCGAGGACAGGAGGGCCCCTCGCGGTGCACTAACATGATCCGAATTATCGCCATCGAACGGGAGTACGGCTGCGGCGGAAGCGTCATCGCCGAAAAACTCGCCGAGCATCTCGGCTGGAAATTCATGGATCGGCAAATCACCGAGGAGATTGCGCGGCTGGCCCGGGTGACGCCTGCCGTCGTCGAGCGCTGCGAGCGAAAACTCGACCCGTTGTTCTACCGTCTCGCCAGGGTGTTTTGGCGCGGCAGCTACGAGAGAAGCCTGCCGGTCGACGAACACGACGTCTTCGACGCGGACCGCATGGTGGCCATCGTCCAACAGATCGTTGAACAAGCAGCGGCCACAGGCAACTGCGTGATCGTCGGGCGGGGGGCGCCCTACTTCTGCGCGACCGGGCCGACACGCTCCGGGTGTTCTTATTTGCGCCACGCGAGTTCAAGTTTCGGTTCGTCCTGACGCTCACCAAGAACGCGGCCGAAGCCAACGAATTGCTCGATTCAATCGACCGCGACCGCAAGGACTTTCTGAAGCACTACTTTGGCGTGGAGTGGCCGCATCGCCCCCTGTATCACACCATGCTCAACACCGCGATGGGCAACGACCTGGTCCTCGCCTCGATCCTCCATTTGGTGGATGCCCTCAACAAAAAGGAAACGTCGTTATGAAACCCGGAACTACTCTCCTGCTCGCCTTCGTAATGGTGGCGCTCGCGGGCTGTGCCGTCGGACCGGATTATCATCCACCGAAGACCCAGGCGCCCGCCAACTGGAGCGAAGCCCAACAGGGCGGCGCGACCAATAGCGCCATGACGGTGGTCGAGTGGTGGAAGACGTTCAACGATCCCGAGCTGAACTCTCTGATCACACGCGCTGTGGCCGCCAATTATGACCTGCGGATTGCCGAGGGACTACTTCACGAGGCGCGGGCGCTTCGGACCGGCGCGTTTTTTGACCTCGGTCCGAAGATCGACGGGTCGGCCGGCTGATACCGACGCGCGGCAGGCCAGGAACTCGCTTCCGTTTAATACTTCAGGCCCAATTGGCGGTACCATCGCCAGCAATTATCTATTCCAAACCGACCTGTACGACGCGCATTTCGACGCGAGTTGGGAGATCGACGTGTTCGGCGCCAAACGGCGGGAACTCCAGGAGGCAAACGCCCTACTCGCCTCCGTCGAGGACGATCGGCGCGACGTGCTGGTGAGCGTTCTCGCCGAGGTCGCACGCAATTACGTCGATGTCCGCGATTTCCAGCAGCGATTGGCCATTGCCAACAAGAATATCGCGGCCCAGCAAGATGCCGTCGATATCGCCCGCGCCCGCTTCCGTGCCGGTTTGGCCAGTGAACTGGATGCCAAAGAAGCGGAGGCCTTGCTGGCCACCACGCAATCGCGAGTCCCCACGCTTGAAGAATTGCTCAAACTGTCTGTGCACCGGCTGGGCGTGCTCATCGGACAGCCGCCGGGTGCTTTGACTGACGAACTATCGGCGGAAGCGGCAATCCCCGCTACGCCTCCCGAAGTCCCCGTGGGTTTGCCCTCGGACTTGCTGCGACGCCGACCCGACGTGCGCCGGGCCGAGCGCCAACTCGCGGCGGCCACCGCCAATATCGGCGTCCAAACCGCCGAATTGTTTCCGAAATTCTCCCTGACCGGCGTGGCTGGTTTCCAGAGCTTCTCCGCGGGCGACTGGTTTAGCGGCGGCGGCAAGTACTGGTCAGCGGGGCCAACGGTGACGTGGCGGATTTTGGATTATGGCCATGTGCGCAGCCAGATCCAGACGGCCAACGCCCAAGCGCAGCAGTCCCTCGCGATGTACGACAAGACCGTGCTCTTGTCGTTTGAAGACGTGGAGAATGCACTGGTGGCTTACGCCAAGGAACAAGTCCGCCACCGCACGCTACGGGAGGCAGTGGACGCCAGCCGCGGCGCGGTCGAGATTTCCAATGAACTCTACAAGAATGGTTTGACCAGCTTCCTGAACGTCGTTGACGCCGAACGTTCGTTGTACCAGGCCGAGGACGAACTCGTCCAAAGCGAGCGCACCGTCACGGTGAACCTCGTGGCGCTGTACAAGGCGCTCGGCGGCGGATGGCAAACACCTCCCGGGGACGGCCAGCCGCGGGCGAAACTATAACAGGCCACGCCACGCTTTGACGTTGCACATGGAAGGGCTGTCCGCTACATTCCCGCGGCCATGGCTGGAAAATCCGCAAAGCGCAAACTGGCAGTGTCGAAGTCCCCGGTTCCGGGCAACGCGGCTCTGAAGCTCGCGTGGATCAATCCGTTTCACGTGCTGTCGCCGGGCGAACGAGCTCCCGAGGAATGCAACGCCTTCATCGAATGCCCGATGCGCAGCAAAATCAAATACGAACTGGACAAGCACAACGGGATTCTCCACATCAGCCGCACCCTGCACAGTTCGGTTCATTACCCCAGCAACTACGGATTCGTTCCCCAGACGTATTGCCGCGACCACGACCCGCTCGATGTGTTGGTGCTTTCGCAGGAACCCGTGATTCCCGGTTGCGTCATGAGGGCGCGGCCGATCGGGATGCTGCGCATGATCGATCAGGACCTGGAGGACATCAAAATCATTGCCATCCACATCAATGACCCGATGTTCGAGAGCTATACGGACATTTCGCAACTGCCGCCGCACGTGCTTCGCGAAGTGCGCCACTTTTTCGAGATCTACAAGGAATTGGAGAACGCCAAACTGCCCGTGGTCGAGGATTTCCGCGGCCGAATTGATGCCCACGCCATCATCCGTGAATCCATCGCCGCGTACAAACGTTTCCGTTCCCAGCTTCTCGATTGCGAGTTCCCGGACTACTAGTTTCCATTGCGCGACGTTGTGAGCGACACCGTCGATGGAAATTCGCCGTGGACAGTTTCGCAGCCGTGTGTTACATACCGGGGGTCGTGCGCAATCCGAAAGAGGGAAACAGGGTTTGGTGCCGATAACGTTGCAAAGCAGGTTTTCGTGTCCGCCACGACGCGGGAGAGTACGAATGGCACCTCTTCTGCTGATGATCCTGGCTTTGGTTGGCCTACTCGCCGCTCCCGACACAGCCACGGCCCACAAAGTCCAGGTCCGGGATCCCGCGACGGCGACGCTGATTGCCACCGATGGCGGCCAACTCCTCGCGGATTATGGAAGTTACCAACTCTATCAGGTCGATCAGGTGCGCATCGGGCTCGTGCAATCGGGTGTCGTGGAACTTCGTGATGACTGCAATCTGATCCGGCTCAATGCCGCGACCATTGACACGTCCACGGCAACCGTTCCGGCCGCGCGCCAGACGATCGCGTCGTTTCGCGGCAAACGGATGCACCTTGTCCAATTTGTCGGCCCGATCAAACCCGAGTGGCGTGACGCCCTGAAGCAGGCCGGGGCCCAAATCGTCAGTTACATCCCCCAGAACACCTATCTCGTCTACGGGGACGCACCGGCGCTGGCCAAAGTCCAGAGTCTGGCCGGCTCGGCGACCTTCGTGCAATGGCATGGCGATTATCTTGACGATTACAAGATTCATCCAGCGGCCAGGCTCATCGATGCCAGCGGCAACGCCCGACAACCTTCCACGGACCTGTTTGCGATCCAACTCGTGGAAGACGCCGATGCCAACCCCGCCTCGCTGGCCCTGATCGACCGTCTCAAATTGGAACCGGTCCGCCGTCAGTACCAAATGCTGCATTATGTGAATTTGTTCGTTCGACTTCATCCGCAGGATTTGCCAGTCCTCGCCGCCCAACCGGACATGGTCTCGATTCAGCCTTACGGGGAACCGCGGAAACAGGATGAGCGGGAGGACCAGATCGTTGCCGGCAATCTCACCGGGAACGCCCTCCGGGCCCGGGTATCTGGCGTGGCTGGCCAGCGTTGGATTTACGCAGGCCCAGTTCGATGAATCCGGATTTGTCGTGGACATCAGCGACAGCGGCATTGATGGCGGCACCACCATGCCCGGCCACTTTACGCTCTACGAACTGGGGGACACCAACAATGCGAGCCGCGTCGTCTACAATCGACTGGAGGGAACGCCGAACCGGCGCAGTACGATCCAGGGCTGCGACGGCCATGGCAACCTCAACGCCCACATCGTCTGCGCCTACGATGACCAACCCGCCGGTTTCCCCCAAACGGACAGCGCGGGGTATTACTACGACCTCGGGGTCTGCCCGTTTGTCAGGGTCGGCTCCTCGGTCATTTTCGACCCGGCTGATTTCACCAATCCCAATTACGCGGACCTGATGTCCCAGGCGTACAACGACGGCGCCCGAATCAGCAATAACAGTTGGGGAGACAGCGAAACGAACGGCGCGTACAATTCCGATTCGCAAGCGTACGACGCCCTGGTCCGCGATGCACAGCCAGTGGGTTCGACGTTTGCTGTCGCCGGCAACCAGGAAATGGTGATCGTGTTTGCGGCCGGAACAATGGCCCCGGTGCGTCAACCATCAGCCCGCCAGGCACCGCCAAGAATGTCATCACTGTCGGTGGCACAGAAAACGTGCGATCCATGTCCACCGCGAATGGCGGCAATAACAAGTTGGGGAATGACGGTTGCGACTCCCCGGATTCCGGCGCCAACGACGCGAACGACATGGCCTCGTTCTCCGGCCGCGGCCCGTGTTCTGATGGTCGGATCAAGCCGGATCTCGTCGCACCGGCCATCCACATCACCGGGGGAGCGCCCCAGAGTTTTCCACCGCCGTCGCCCGGTCGGCCTGGGATCGGCCCTGCCCTGTTTCCTGACGGTCGATCTCTCTGAGATCGGCATTTGCGGAGTGGAGGGAAGCGGTACGGCCAGTGCCAGCAATTTCTTCCCGGTCGGCCAGGAGTTTTTCACCGAATCCACCGGCACAAGCCACTCCACGCCGGCGGTCTCGGGCGCCTGCGCGCTGCTGCGGCAATATTTCATCAATCAGTCGCTCTTGGCGCCCAGCCCCGCCATGACCAAGGCGTATCTGATGAACTCGGCGCGGTACATCACCGGCTCGGGCGCCAACGACACATTGTGGTCGAACAACCAGGGCATGGGCGAACTGGATCTTGGGATGGCGTTCGACGGCGTGCCACGGCTGTTGCAAGACGAACTGGCCACCAACTTGTTCACCGCCAGCGGGCAGGCGCGCACGTTCTTGGGAACGATCACCGACCCGACCAAGCCGTTCCGGGTCACCCTGGCTTGGACCGATCCCCCGGGCAGCACGACGGGTGCGGCCCTCGACAACGACCTTGACCTGACCGTGTCGGTCGCGTGCAATACCTACAAAGGCAATGTGTTCAAGGGCGACCACTCCATTACTGGCGGTTCCGCCGACCACCTGAACAATGTCGAAAGTGTCTTCCTGCCCGCCGGCGTCTCCGGTGATTTCACCGTCACGGTCACCGCCGACAACATTAACTCCGACGCCCTGGGCAACGGGGATACCGTGGATCAGGATTTCGCCCTGGTCGTCTACAACGCCCAATCCATCACCAATCAGCCCAACGTATGCATCTTCACACTGAACTCCACAAACGTAAATCTTGGCGCCCAAGGCACCAGGTCCGGCACCGTGAGCGTAAAACCGTGCAGCGCGGGCTGCTCATGGACGGCGGTGAGCAACGATCCATTCATCACGATCATTTCGGATACCAACGGCGTCGGCAACGGCAATGTCCGTTACACCGTCCCCGGGAATACGAACACAGTGCCCCTCACCGGCACGATGACGATTGCGGGCCAAACGGTCATGGTCAACCAGGCCGCCGGTGGATGCACGAACGCGTTGAGCCCGGCGACCGCCAAATTCAAGGCGGCGGGTGGCTCCAAGACCGTCAAAGTGAAGACCCGGTTCCCCGACTGCGTCTGGACGGCGGTCAGCACCAATTCGTTCATCACGATCACGGCGGGAACCAACGGCATGGGCAATGGCGTTGTCTTCTACACCGTCGCCACCAACACAACCTCCGGACACTTCACCGGCACGATTGCCATCGCCAGTGACACCTTCACCCTGACCCAATCGGCCGGGCCTTGACCCGCGTAGTGCGGCGATCCACGCCCTACGGAATGGTGATTCACGCGGCCACGAGCGTTTTTTGTACACCTCAACTCATGGCGCCGCTCCCGCAAAGTGGTCCTCTTTCCACAATCCATCCTGCACCGTGCCGCTCGGGTAGGTCATCTTGCCGGTTCCATCCATTTTTCCATAGCGGAACTGGCCCACGTACTGGCGACCATCGGGCCAGGTCATCGTGCCCATACCGTCAGGTGCTTCAGAGCCGTGCTCAGCGACAATCCAGTCCCCCTTGTATTCCCGCCCGTCTTTCCACGTAATCGTCCCCCCGCTCTTGGTACCGTCAAGGTTCCAAGTGCCCACCTCCCTTGTCCCATTACGGTATACAAGCGTTCCGCTGATCCTGTACCAATCACCATCCTTCCATTCCCCCTGCAGGCTTGTCCCGTTTGGCCGGGTCTCGACGCCCTGGCCATGCAACCGGTCTTCCTTAAACCCGCCCACATACTTCCGTCCTCGAGGCCACGTGACCGTGCCCTGGCCGTCCATCTTCCCGTCGTGGAACTCTCCCACGTACTTCGTCCCATCCGTGCCACGTGAACGTGCCCTGGCCATTCAACACGGCGATGGGCTCGACGTGTGTCAGCAGAGATTCGGCTTCCTGAGGTGTGAAACTTTTCAGAAGAGTGGCGCTGGTGCGGTTTCGGATAAAGGCAACGGATTTGCCGTCGGCGCTGAAGTTCGCATTGTTCAGGATGTGAGCGGACGGATTCAGAACAAGGACGGTTTGTCCGTCGCTCAGGCTGGCGAGCACCATACTGCCACTCGTTGCCTGATTCTTATTCTGAAGAATACCGACATATCGATCGCCGACGGGTGAAATGGCCACCGGTGCCACACTGCTCTTCACTTCCTTCACCAGAGATCCGTCATTGACGGAAAAGACGTCCAGGAGATCGGAGGCCCACCCCACGTACAGCGACTGATTGTCCGGAGAGAATGCCATCCGTCTGACCAACCCCGTCTGGCTGGTGCTCACGATCAGCTTGCCCGTGTTGACGTCCCAGACACGCACGGGATGCGGTTCGGCGTAGTCGCCGCCAGCGAAGAGTGACGCGTCGGGTGACAGGGCATAGGAACGACCGGCGTTGAAATCATAAATCTTCTGTCCGTCTTGAAGTCGGTAGCCGGTCGTTTGGCCGCTGGCCGCGCAGAATATCGCGGTTCGTCCGTCTGGTGTCAGGCCGAAGTTACGATTGGCTCGTCCTTCTACCCCCTCATAGTCATCGAGCCAAATCACGCGCCGGGGTGGGAGCGGATTCTCGATGCTGTTCTCCTGGTGCGGATCGTAGATGGCGATGGCTTTCCGGAAGTACTGGGAATCGATATTGCCGCCGCCGCCGGCGCCGGAGCTTTCCTGCCAGAGTAAGCCGAGGATCTTGCCGTTGGGGATCGAGGCGATTCCCCAGGGAATCATCACACGACCCTCGGCTGGCGTTGGCTCCTCGCAGTGAACGGGTGTGTCCACCTGGGTCTTCATAGTTGATCCGGGAAACCCGGTAGCACCTGAGAGTATCGCGCTTCCCACGCACCCGACAGCTCTCCGCAAACCACCAGCTCATCGCGCGTCTGGCCAAGGCTCCAATAACGTGTGTCATAATCGCGACTCGCCAGAGGATGGCTGGTCCATTGAGGATCCAGTTGGCCGCCCGGGACTGAGGACGGCAACGCCGGAAATCGCTCTCGAAATTGGAACACCAACACGTCGCTTGACCCTGACAGCGCCAGGAGCTGACGACGGACATCGAATGCAATGAACTTCAGTTCGTCGTGCGCGTGTGGCCAGAGCGATCCGAAGCGGGCCACCGATGTTGCCGTGAAATCGCCGCGCAACGCGATCTGATTGACAGCGTCGGGTATGATGAGCGCGGCGCGCAGATCCGGGATGCCTCCTTGGGGAGATGGGCTTCCCCGGGCTACAAAGACTTGATTCCCGCTGGCCAGAACGTCACGCAATACGACTGCGCGCGGTGACTGGGCTTGTGTCGACTCACTGTCCAGGTCATGAAAACCCAACCGAATGACGTTGGACGGCATCGTCGGAGTAAAATACCCGACGACTCTGTTGTCGGCGTAAATTTGGGCGCCTTGAGTCACAATCGAGAGCACCTTCACACTGTTGGTTGGCCAGTCCCACACGACCGTCGGCTGGCCCGGCATGCCTGTATTCAAGAGAAGTTGTTTGCCCGACGGAGAAAAATCTAGCGTCGCTTGCGCCGGTACGGAATACGCAGGACTCGCTTGTCTCCCGGCGGTGTCGCCAACCACTGACTCGAAGGATCTTCGGGCCGCCTCGTGCATGTCGTTGAGGTCAAGTACGGCGACCGTCGCCTGCTTATCGAGCACACCCAGCCAGCGCCCGGCCGGATCAGCCTTGAGGTAGACGATCGGCTCCGCGGACTCGTAGCTGCCCAGTTGCCGCCAGTCCGGCAACTGGTAGACTGAGACTTTTCGGTTGCGGGTGGCGACGGCACATCGCGAACCGGGCACGGCGGCGAGTTGGGCGGCATCCGCCGGTCCGCGGTCGGGCAAGAGCCGTCCATCGGCGACGGAGAACAGCTTCGCACCCTCTCCGCTGGCCAAAACCAGGCAGGGAGTCTCATCTCCCACAAAGCACCCGATCGATGGTCTGTCGGCAATGGCCGCGCGCATCACCAGTTGCCAATCGTCCCGGCTTTTGGACACGATCTTGCCCAGCTGGTGCCCGTATTCCCAATTCGACCCGCGCTGAATCGCCTTCTCGATGTCGGCGTAGGCTTCATCGAGCCGGCCCTGGCTGAGCATGTAGTCGGCGCTGGTGTAGTTGAGGAGCCGTTCCAAATTCTCGGCTTCACTCCGGGCCTTTTGGGCTTCGGCCTCGGCGCGCGCGCGTTCCTGTTGCTCTTTTCCCGTGGCCTCTTCGGCGCGCCGGGCCTCCTGTTCGGCTCGTTCGCGCTGTTGGTTGGCTCGCTGCTCGGCCCGCCGGGCGCGGACGGCCTGCCAAGTGCTTCCGACCACGCCCAGGAGCAGCGCGGCGACCACGGCGGCTGACGCCGCGAACACCAGTTTGTTCCGGCGCGCCATCTTTTGGAAGCGGTAGAATTTGCTGGGCGGGCGGGCGACGATCGGCTCGTTGTCCAAGTGGCGTTGGATGTCCATCGCCAGCCCGTTGGCCGTTTCGTAGCGGCGCGTGCGGTCCTTCTCCAGGCACTTCATCACGATCCAGTCCAGATCGCCGCGAATCAGGCCGAAGAGTTTCGGCGGCTCGGATTGCCGCAGCGTTGGCGATCGTCCGTCTGCTCGGCGGCGTCCAGCTGTGCTGAGACGTGTGGAAGGCGGGAGCGGTTCCTCTTCGCGGATGATCCGGCGGATTTCGTCCAGCCCGGCCTGCATGAAGTCGTTTGGCATCAAACGGCGTCTTGCCCGTGAGCAATTCGTAGAGCAACACGCCCAACGCGTAGATGTCGCTGCGGGTGTCAATGTCCAGGCCGCTCATCTCCGCCTGCTCGGGGCTCATGTAGGCGGGCGTGCCGATGAATTGCTCGAAGGCGGTGAAGAGTGTCTTCTCGGTCAGGCGTTGGCCGCTGGTGGCCTTGGCGATGCCGAAATCAATGACCTTCGGGCACCGGCACGCCGTCGTGGAGGGTGACCAGGATGTTCGAGGGTTTGATGTCGCGATGGATGATGCCCTTTTGATGGGCGTGCTGGATGGCGTGGCAAACCTGGATGAACAACTCCAAGCCGTTCGCGCGTGGAGAGATTGTTCTGGTCGCAGTAGTCGGTGATGCGGATGCCCTGCACCAGTTCCATGACAAAGAACGGCCGCCCTTTGTCGGTGGCACCGGCGTCCAGCACCTTGGCGATGTTCGGATGATCCATCAGCGCCAGCGCCTGTCGCTCGGCCTCGAATCGGGCGATGACCTGTTTGGTGTCCATGCCGAGCTTGATGACCTTGAGCGCGACGCGGCGGCGGACGGGTTGCTCCTGCTCCGCCATATACACCACGCCGCAACCGCCATCGCCGATTTTCTGGAGGATCTTGTAGCGGCCAATGCGGTCGCCGGGCTTTTCGGTAAGAGGTTCGACCAACGGCAGGTCCGGCGACGGAGCCGATTTGACGGTCACATCCGGATCGAAAGAGGCGCCAGCTTGCTCGTGCGCCTGCAGCAATGCTTCGACGCGCTGCCGCAGTACCACGTCGCCTGCGCAGGCACCCTCCAAGTAGGCGGCGCGTTCCTCCCGTGTCGCAAATTGCAACGCGGCGGTGAAGATTTGCTCTTCGCGTGACGGCTGATCGGCCATTGACCCGGACTTTCTCGCCACAGGTTATCACACCGTTTCGGGTCAGGAAAAGAACTAAAGCCGGTGACTCGTACCCGGCGATTTGCGCTTGATGCCGGGACGGGACGACAGCAGAATGGCTTGAGACTCAACGTTCAAATGGAGCGGAGGTGGCCATGCCTTACCTGATTCAAAAGCAGACGGACGGCTCGACCGTCAAACAGTGGGATTTGCGCGACAAACCGCTCACGGTCGGTCGCGGGGACCAGGTGGACGCGCGAATCGACGATAACGAAATGTCGCGCCAACATTTTGTGATCTCGCCCAAGAGCGGTGGTTATGCGATCCAGGACCAGAATTCTCAAAATGGGACGCTGGTTAATGGCCGGCGCGTTACCGAGGCGACACTGAAACCGAACGACAATATCCGCGCCGGGCAGACGCTATTTGTCTTTGTCGAGGGACTGGCCACGGTCATCGGGAAACTTCAAGATGAGCCCAAGGGCTACCGCACCCACATTCGCGAGATCTCCAAAGAGGCCAAACCCTAGCAGGGAGCCGAAAGACCACCGCGGCATCAGCCCCTACGGGACAAGCCGCACGCGGTAGTCGCGGGCAGGCTCAGCCTTGCCACCCTCGTCCAAGCCGTCCGCTCCGAAACCAATCTTAACACACGTGCTCCGTCAGCCGGGTACTCAACACTGGTCTTGTCACCATTCGTACTCGACCCGCATGACCCATTGCGGCCGCATGTTGTGGGCGGCCAGAAATGTCATCACGGTTTCCTTGTCGGGCGCCTCGAACTCGCAGAGCAGCTTCCCCTCGAGCGAATCGGAAACGCAGCGGATGGTCTTGATGGTCTCATCGCGCTTCAGCTCGGCGATGATCGCCTGCAACGCCTGACGCGTCAGGCACGCAATCGTGTGTTGGCTGATGTACCGCGGCATGGAGCCTGTTATCGCGGGCCGCGCCGCGGGGCGCAACGCTTTTTTCGCTGGATTGCCTCGGACCGACTTCCGCGATAAGATGCCGGTTGGAGAGCGATATGAAAGACTTTCTGATCGGGTTGATCGTGGGGGCGTTCCTGACGGCGGGTACGGGCTGGTATTTCGTCGTCGCCCGGAAAGACCCGCGTGTGACGCACGCGTGGGACGCCGTGAATGCCAAACTCACCGCCTGGCACCTGGGCGGCGACGAAATCAGCGCCGAACTCAGCCGCACGGGACGGGTGCTGCGTCGCCAGGCAACCGAATTTGGCGCGGCGATGGCCAGCGCTTCGTCGGACGCGGCCATCACCGCCAAGATCAAGGCCAAATACGCCATCGACCGCGATCTTTCCGTCTTCAGTATTTCGGTCAACACAACCGATGGTCGTGTCACGTTGGCGGGGGATGTCTCGTCGCACCAGCAAATCGGGAGAGCGATGCTCGTCGCGCTCGAAACGGATGGCGTGCGTGAGGTAAATTCCACACTCCAGGTGAAAAAGGCGGGTCATGGATAAGAAGGAAATCGCAGGGATTTTCGAGGAGATCGGCGCGCTGCTGGAACTCAAGGGTGAGAACCCGTTCCGCGTGCGGGCCTACCACAACGCGGCGCGAATGGTGGACGGCCTGCAGGAAGACCTCGGCACACTCATCAAGGAAGAACGGCTCACCGACATCAAGGGTATTGGCAAAGACCTCGCGGCCAAGATCACCGAGTTGTACACGACGGGGAAACTCGCGTCGTACGACGAACTTGGGCGTCGATGCCGCGGCCTGCTCGAGATGCTGAAGATTCCCGGGTTCGGCCCGAAGCGCGCGAAGATCGTCTACGATGGACTCAAGGTTGATTCGATCGAGAAACTCGAAGCAGCCTGCCGGGCGGGCAAGATCGCCGCGCTGGACGGTTTCGGCGAGAAATCGCAGCAGAAAATCCTTGAAGGCATCGTGCTCGTGCGACAGTTCGGTGGGCGGCATCACTACGACATGGCGTACGCGGCGGCGCAGCCGATCATGCGAGGCGTTGCGGTCGCACGACGGCGTGATCCGTCGCTGCATTGCGGGCAGCCTGCGCCGTTGCCGCGAAACGATTGGCGATATCGACTTTCTCGTCAGCGCCAAACCCAAGGATGCGCAACGAATCATTGATGATTTCGTGACAGATTCCCGGCATTATTACCGTCAGCGCCAAAGGTGAGACGAAAGCCAGTGTGGTGCTGAAGGGCGGGATTCAGGCCGATTTGCGCGTGGTCGCCGACGATCAATATGCGTTTGCGCTCAACTATTTTACGGGCTGCAAAGAGCACAACGTGGCGCTCCGTGCCCGCGCGTTGAAACTGAAGAAGTTGTCATTGAACGAATACGGTTTCTCACCCGCCTCCGAAATAGAGAAGAGCGCGAAGGAACTCGGCAGCTCGATCAAGTGCAAGACCGAAGAGGAATTGTACGAGGCGCTGGGGCTGGAGTACGTCGAGCCCGAACTGCGCGAGGACATGGGCGAGATCGAGGCGGCGGAGAGCGGGACCCTGCCGAAATTGGTCAAATTGGAAAACCTCCGCGGCACGTTTCACTGCCACTCGACGTGGAGTGACGGCATCGAGACCGTCGAGGCCATGGCGCGGGCGGCATTCGATCTGGGTCTGGAGTATTTCGGCATCGCCGATCACAGCAAATCCGAGCGCCAGGCGAACGGTCTCGATGAGAAGCGCGTCCGCCTGCAAGCCGAGGAGGTGAAAAAGCTCAACGTCAAATTCGCCAAGGAAGGCTTCCGCATTTTCTTCGGAACCGAGTGTGATATTCTCCCGGATGGCTCGCTCGATTTCGACGACACGACGCTGGCGCTGTTCGACTATGTTGTTGCCGCCGTCCATCAAGGGTTCAACATGGATGCCGAGAAGATGACGAAACGCATCTGCAAAGCGCTGGCGCATCCGAGGGTCACGATGCTTGCTCATCCGACGGGCCGGTTGTTGCTTCAGCGCGAAGGGTACGCGGTCAACATGCCCGAGGTCATCGCCGCGGCTGCCAAATACAACAAGATCATCGAGATCAACGCCCATCCGTACCGCCTCGACATGGATTGGCGATTGTGGAAACACGCCAAGGAACTCGGCGTCAAATGCTCCATCAATCCCGATGCCCACAACATCCCTGACCTGCAGTATTTGGCCATCGGCGTCGGGATCGCCCGCAAAGGCTGGCTGGAGAAGAAGGATGTCATCAATTGTTTGCCGCTGAAGGACGTGGAGAAGGTGCTGGCTCGAATTAATTAAGGAGGGACAGCGATGAAACGCTCAATGCAGCTCGGTAAGACGGTTCCATTTCTGGCATCGTCAGCGACGGCCGTGGTCGCGATCCTGATCTTCATGTCGCTTCAAACCTGGAGCGCGCCCGAAAAGGATGTGTCGCAGTTGAGATGTATATCGAATCTGCGCATGATTGCGATCGGTCTGGCAATGTATGCCGATGATCATAACGGTCGTATCCCCCGGCAGAGCCGAGGGGCTCGGCTTGGTGAGAGCCTATTTCCGAGGCGGGGCGAAATCTGTATTCCATTGCCCCGCTGACCCTGTTCGGCATGATTCAGCCACCAATGCCCCATTGGACGAAGATCATTGTTCGTACGTTTATGTCGGTGGCCCGTGGGGATTTTCGAATGTGCTCGTTGACGGAACCTGGCAGACGAAGACCGTTACAAACCCGGTTCCCATCTGTTGGGACAAGCCCGAGAACCACGGCACAAATGGATTGAATGTGCTGTTCAACGATACACGCGTGAAATGGCTGACGTTGGAAGAATGGCAGAAGATCAAGCCGGCCAGGTAACATCTGGCTTGGAGGACGGGCGGGTCATCGCGATGGTAGGCGCCGGATTTTTCGCTCCAAACAATCTCCAAAATTTTTTCACGCCGCGCGGCCAAAAAACTTCTACTCTGCGCGCCCGCGTGCCGGAAAAGTTTTGACGGAATTGAATCGCTGCGTATAGTGCGAATCAGTCGTCACCCCACCGCGACTATGCAAGGAGGATTGGGAATCCGGGCTTCCACAAGACGGAAGTTGTGTCGTTGCGATTCCCGCAAACCGGTCTCGTCATCAGGAGTGTCGTGGTCATGGAACTGCTTCAACAGCTCATCGCACTCGCCCAGGATTTCCTCAATCGTGAACCCATCGTCGCTCTCGTGCTCGGCGGAGCATTCGTCGCGGCGTTTTTCACCGCCGTGTTGCGCGCGCCGGGTAAGGATGCGCCCGACAGACTCAAAAACCCCCTCTCAACCATCGGCTGGCGCTTGCTCCAGACGGGCTGGGCGCTGGTTCTTGTCGCGTTCCTCTTGTGCGCGGTGGTCGCGATGAAACGCTGCCTCAACGAAGCGCTGACGAATTTCCGCCAGACCCACGGACGCGTCAGTGAAGCCAATTACGAGGCGGTGCAGACGATCTGGGGCCCGGAACAGAGCCAGCAGGAGTTAACGGTGCAATTCGGTTACGATGAGGAGGACACCGAGCGGGTGGAATTCGATGATCCGACCAAGCCGGCCCTCATCAAGAAGAAGACCGCGCACCGCACGGTGCCGGGAAACCCGTTCGAAAGCGCCCGACATGACGTCACCCTGCGCCAAAACCCGCGCCAGAAAGGCTCGGCCATCTACCCCGGCTACGAGACGGATGCCCGATTCAGCTATAAACTGCGGTATCCGGGCGAGCGTGACGTGCGGGCGACGATTCGGTTTCCGCTGCCCTCGGCGTCGATGGTCGCCAACGACCTGGCGGTAAACCTGAACGGCGCGAGCGCCCTCGGTCAGATGCAAATCGAGTCCGGCGCGCTGGTGCTGGAGCTGGACGTGCAAACAGGATGGACCGCTGATCTTGAGATCAGCTTCAAGAGCCGGGGTGTGTCGTTCTGGTATTTCCAGGTCAGCGAACCGCGCGTCATCCGCGATTTCGTGTTGACGTTGCACCTGCCCGACCTGCCGAAGGACAAACTCAATTACCCCGAAGGTTGCATGACCCCGACGGAAATCACACCCACGGTGGACGGGCGCGGTTGTGATCTGATCTATCGGCTCGGAGATGCTGTGTCCACCAAAGGCATGGGGATTGCGCTGGCCCGACCAGAACAGCCGGGCCGGGTCATGGATGCCGTGTTGGCGGAAACACCGACGGCCTGGACGCTCTTGTTTGCGGCGATGATCTTTGGCCTGAGCCTGGCGGGTGTTCGGCGGGCTGTGCTGTTGGACATTCTTGTCGGTGCGGCGGCAGTGTTTGCCTACGGTTTGTTGGGGAATTTCCATGACATCGTGTTCGGATTTTGGGGATCAGCGGTGGTCGTGCTCGTGCCGTTGTTTGCGCTGGTGGCGTGGGTGATCATCCGTGTCGTCGCGGGATTGCCGGGGAAGCTTCTCGCCACAGAATTGGTCCTGTTCGGGATTCTGTACCCATCCCTCGCGGGTCTCGATGCCGACCGCCAAACGTTATATCTGAACCTGTGCGCCGTTGTTCTGTTGGTGATTACGACGTGGCAGATCGTCCTATGGACAGGCAATCCGATCGCATCGACCCCGCCGTCCCGAGCCAGCGCGGCCGCGACATGACCGCAACCGTAGGGAACTGAAACAAGAGGCTGGGATGGTTCTGGGAGCCTTGCCCGATGCGGGCCGGTGACCGGTTTTTTTCGCCGTTCCGCAGTTGCCAAGTGGCCCAATCGCTGGCATGTTTGGGGCAGGCGTGGCAATGGATTCGGATCTCAAACCGTTTCTTGATTCGTGGCCGTATGATCCAGACGATTGTATTCGTGTGATCACTCTGGCCAACGGACGGGACGTCATACAAGTGCGTCTGCCGCTGGGGATCGAGCAGTACGACCTCGATGGCCGCCCGGATGGTTCCCGCCCCCACGGTGCCGACTCGGTGCTGGATTATTATTTGGCGCGACTCGAAGACGCCAAGACGGCCGGCTCGGAGGTCGGGTTCCGTCTCGATCCCGACGAGTGCGTCGAGTTGTTCAACGAAGGCGTGCTCTACTACTATCGGTACTTGCACCTGTTCCAACTCAAGGACTGGGAGCGGACGGTCCGGGACACGGTGCGCAACCTGAAGTTTTTCGATTTCGTCCACAAGTACGCCAAGCGCGCCGAAGACCGTGACTACCTCGAACAATGGCGGCCGTACGTCCTGCGCATCAATGCCGTGGCCGCGGCGATGATTGCGATGGACGAGAACAACCATCATCAGGCGCTGGCGCTCGTGCACGCCGCCGCCGAGGCCATCGAGGCGTTGCCGGACATCGAGGAAGACACGTTCCACTTCGAGCGGCGGCGGTCGATGGAGGCGTTGCACGACCTCGCCGAGGAAATCCAGAAGAGCAGACCGCTGTCCGAGTTGGAACAACTGGAGAACCAGCTTCTGGAGGCCGTTACCGCGGAGCATTACGAGCGCGCCGCGGAACTTCGCGACCGGATTCGCAATCTGCGCCAGACCGAAAAGCGGGCGTAACACGCCAACGACGCGGCGCGAAACCCGCCGGAGGCGGGCGAGCCTAAACGACAGGCGTGGCCCCTACAATTTCGGAGGGGAACGATACCCCGCGTGATTGCCAACGGCAACAACCCGTTTAGTTCTGCTTTCCGTTGCCGGCCTCGGCTTTCGGTTCGTTGGCGCGCCGGGTGATTTCCTCGGCGAACTTTTCCAAGGACTCCAAGCCCGGCGATTTCTCGGTGACGCCGATGCCTGCTTTTTCGCTGAGGATCAGGCCGAGCAACTGGCTGAGCAGGTTCACCGAGCCCACGTCGGCCTTGCCTTCGCCGTCCTTGCCGCCGCCCATGATGAACACGCGCTCGGGCACGATCGGCTGCGCGCTCTTGGCGAACTGGTCGGACACGAGGTTCAGCGCGTATAGGCGCGGGTCGCCATAGGCGCGAATCTTTTGCAGGTTCACCGCCGCTTCGCTCAACCCGATTTGCGCGATTCGCGACGCTTCGCCTTTGCCCTGCGACTCGATGCGCGCGCCTTCACCCTTCCCGATGAGTTCCCGGGAGCGCGACTCACCTTCGGCGCGGGAAATGGCCGCTTCGCGGTCGCCCTGGGCCTGGATCGCGCGGGAGCGGGATTCGCCCTCGGCGCGGGCGATGTCGCGCTTGGCCAGGCGTTGCGCTTCGGCGAGTTGCGATTCGCCCTTGTTGGCCGACACTTCGATGTCGATGCGGGTCTGGGTCAACTCGGTCTGCTTCTCCGCGGCGGCCTGGGCCTCGTTCAACTCGCGAAGCTTGGCGGCGGCATCCTGTTGCTTCGCGAAGGTGGCTTTCTGTTCCTCGGCGAGGCGGCGTTGCCGCAACTGGTCGAACAACCGCTCGATTGGGTCCATCCCGCCCGGACCCGCGGCGACCTTCGATTCGGGCCGCCCGATGAGGACGGCGACGCAATTGATATCGTAATCCTTGAAGCGACGCCCCAGTTCCGCGGTCGCGCGGTTCTGGATTTCCTCGCGATGGGTGAGCAGGTCGAGCATGGCGGACGACTGCGCCACGTCGCGGAAATAGGCCGTGAGAATCGGATCGAGCGTCTGGCTGATCAAGCGGCGCACATCGCCGAACCGCTGGACCACGCTCGGCGCTTTCTCGTAGTCGATGTGCAGCACCAGCGACAGCGGCAGCACAGGCTCGTAACCGTCGGCGGTGATCAACTCAATGCTGGTGAGGTCCTTGTCGTACTGATGCTGTTCCATCTGCCCCGTGATCCAGCGCAGGACGAAGTTCACCGTCGGCACGAGCTCGACCTTCAGGGCGTAGGGATTGAGGGCGTACTTGCCCGGCGGCAACGCATCGCGCCAGACGCCGCGCCGGCCTGACTCGACCTGTTCGCCGTAGCGGAAGGTCGTGCCGGTGGTGTCAACGCCTTTGGTGCCGTAATAGGACACGACCACACCGACAAACCCGATCGGGATCAGCGTCTTCGAGCGCAACTCGACGGTCGCGAACCAGCGGTTGATGAAGAACGTGCCGTCGGTGAGCACCTGCAACTGTTTGCCGCGTCGGCCCCCGAGCGCGAGGAACGCTTCCGGGTCCTGGAAATAATGATGGTCGACCTGGTCGCGCGGGGCGACTTCGGGGGCGATGATTTCACCGGAGGTAATCGGCGTCCCGTCCTGGACGGTGACGATGCCGATGGTATCGTTGGCTTGGAGGACGTTTTGCGGGTCGCGCTCGGAGCCGCCGGCATGCGGCGCGTTGTCGCGGTCGGAAGCCACCGAGGCGGTGCCGCCGTAGCCGATGAGGACGGGCTCGAAACCGCGGATGCCGTGCAATTGTTGCTGCCAATCCTGATAGGTTTTCTCGTCCTTGTCGCGGATCGGGCCGATGTACACGAGGTCTTCACTGATGACGACGAAGAGCGCGAGATTGATCGCGTACACGCCCTCGCGCAGGATCGCCCGTTGGCGACCGCGTTGACCGCCATTGGTGAGAAACGCCGGGGCGTCCTGGAACGAATTGCTATCGACGACCGAGCCGAGCGTCTGCATCGGGGACAACGGCGCGCCATCGCGGGCGTAGACGTAGCCGATCTTGCCCTCGGCGATGGTTACGAGCGGGTCGCGATGGATGCTGTATTGCCACGGGAAAAACCCGAAGTGCAGTCCGCCGCGGAGCAGGTCGGTCTGGAAGCCGGCCTCGCCGTTGCGGGCGACGATCTGGCCTTCGCGGAGCGAACCTTTCGGCGACCATAGTTTCTCGATGATGCCGACCTTGTTGTGGGGGATGTAGCGGACGCCACAGATCCACGCCAACAGCATGAGCACAAATGGAAGTAGAATCAGTACGACAATGGTTACGATGACAGCTTGCATAAACTCACTCCTTTCCCTGTTTGGGCGGACACTA
>CAVYAC010000014.1:0-18722 GCA_963766065.1 uncultured Verrucomicrobiae bacterium | reverse complement strand
CCTGTTCTTCCTCGATCATTTCCGTGAGCACGGACAGGTCGCGGCTCATCTGGTGGCGGTAGTTGATCATCTCGTACAGCCCAAAGGCAAAGCACGCCAGGATCACGGCGCCCGTGCTGGTGAGCATGCTGATCCACATCAGCTTCCCGCGAATCGATCCTGTCGGCGATCAAACCCATCGTTGCAATTTCTTTCCGCCGGGCGCTCCCCTGGCCCCGCATGTCCTCCGCCCAACCTACTGACGCCGCCGTGGTTCCAATGGCAACCCATGTGGCCATTATCCAAGCAGCGGGGATGCCATCCGCCTCGGAACCCCGACTTTGTCGCAATATCGCGCATGGCGGGTAAGCCCGACTCCGATCTCATTGGAAGATGCAAAAAGCCCGGTTTCAGGCAAACCACCGGGTCGCCTCCCTGTACAATCCTGAACATTCTCGCCGTCGAAATCCGAGCCCGCGGCGCGCGGGGCATTACGACAACGACGCATTCGTGAGCGGTCTCGCTCACTCGCCCGAGATGCCGATCGATGCACTCCACCACTTTCGCGATACTCGCGGGCTTCGGAAGAAACTCGTAACCCCCGCGCAATACGGATTGAGTTGTCGCTTCCTGTTCGGAAACCAGAGACGTCAGGAAAATGATCGGCGTCGATCGTAATGTTGGCGTCGCTATGAATGCGAAACGCGACATCGCCGCCATCCGCGCCGGGCATGCACACATCCGAGAAAAATCACACCGGGTCTGAATTCCCGCGCCGTCAAGAGGGCGCGGGTCGCGACATTCTCGACAACGACCTGAAACAAGCCTGTCTTCTCCAGACCCCACCGCGAGAAGCCGGGCTCGCTGCAATATCGTCATCCACAACCATGACTTTTATCTTGCTCATGATACATCCATCCTTTGGCACTCCCAAGTAGCAGCTTGCGTTCCACCTATCCGAAGTGGACGAGGGTCGCGGGCGGGCCTGGCGGTCGGAGGCGCGGGTGCCATGACGCGAGCAATTGCCTGTCGCAAAGTCATTTGGGCGATTGGCTTGCGTAGAATCACGTCGGGCTGAAGTGCCGTATCCGCCCCCTCGACGGGCATGTCGGCGAACCCGGTGATCATTATCACGGGGGTTTGGGGGGACTTCTTCTTGATGGCGGCCGTCAACTGGTCGCCATTCATTTCCGGCATCGGCCCGATCCACCACCACAACGTCATAGCCCCATTGCGCGAACCGGTCCATGGCTTCCCGACCATCCGCCGCGGTCTCAACAAAGTGCCCGTCGCCCCGCAAATACTCCGCCTCAATGTCACGGACCTGGGGTTCATCCTCTGCCAGCAACACGCGCAATGGACGCGCTGGCGCGGCACTACTGGTCACCGGTTCCCCGCTTTCCGCCTGCGGTATCGGAAGTCGAATGACGAACACCGTTCCCGTTGCCGGGCTCGCTCTGGACATCGATCGACCCTCCGTGACGCTGGACGATTCCGTAGACGATCGCCAGGCCAAGGCCCGTGCCCCGTTCTCCCTTGGTGGTGAAGAACGGTTCGAAACAGCGCTGGCGGACTTCCTCGGTCATACCCCGTGTCCCGTGTCGCGCACCTGGATGACCACCGACTTATCCTCCGAGCCAGTCGTCACCGTGATCGTGCCTCCCTGGGGCATCGCGTCGACGGCATTGAACAGCAGGTTGATCAGCGACTCGCGTATATCGGACTCGCTGCCGCGGATCGGGGGGACATCCTTCAGGTCGGTTTCCACCACGACGGTCGCGCCGCTGGCCATCATCTGGTCCTTCCACTTGGGCTGGGTCAATACAACGGCCTGGGTGACGGTTTCATTGACGTCAACGGCCTGATAAACGTCTGACTCCTTCCGATGGCGATAGAACTCGCGCAGGCGATTGACGATGTTCACGGCCTCTTGGGCCGCGGCACTCGTCATCTGGATGTATTTTTTGACCTTGTCCTTGTCATTGAGGTTCTCCGGCCAGGCCAGCAACAGTTCGTTAAACCCCAGAATCTTCGCCAGGACATTGTTGAAATCGTGGGCGACACCGCTCGCCATCTGCGCCAGGGCCCGCAACCGTTCCTGTTGCACAATCTGCTTCTGGGTTTCGCGCAATTCCGCCACCGTGCTGCCAAGTTGACGGGTGCTGTCGCGAAGAGATTGCTCGGTCTGTTTACGGGCGGTAATGTCGTGCACACAGAGCAGGAGCACGGGTCCTTTTGGACAATGGACCAATCTCGCATTTCCTTCACACAGCAATTCGCCGCCGGGACGCAGGAGCTGAAGCTCCCGGCCGGCTTCGTTCACCGCCGCCTCCGCCCCCACTCCGTCCACACGCGCGAGCGCCGACAGCAATCCGGGACAGAGCTCAATAAATGGGCGACCGATCAATTCGTTGGCATTCCGGCCACTCAACCGGAGCGCGGCTTGGTTGGCCTGCAGGACGCCAAGCGTTTGGGGGTGGAGCAGAAAGATCGCGTCACCGGAAGAATCAAACAACGCATGGTAGTCGTGCTCGGACAGATTGACGTTGTCCTCGACCACCATTCCCACCACGATCAGCAGCGCCAGGATCGCCGAGGTCAGGTACGCGGCGGCCATCAACACTTGCGAGCCGCTCGCCAACGGGAACCCGATCAAGTGCATCCCCCACAGGAGGAATCCGACGCCCAGGATGATGCTGCCCCGGGACCGCCGACGTGCGCGGATGTACAGGACGCCCGTGTAAACCCCCGCCCCGGCCAACAACAGGAACACCGGCAGCGTCAGCCACAGCCCGTCCGGAACACGATACGCTGCGAAATAGCTCCAGATGATAATCAGCACTGTCGCGAGCGTGAGTTCCGTCTGGTCGCGCTTCACTCCCGAGAGTTGAAAACTGCCCCAAAACATGAACACCGCGCTGATGCCGATACACGCCCGGGACGTCATCAGCAGGAATGGCGTGTCGGGAGATTCCTCCAATCCAATCGACGCCGCCAGGTACACCGAGTAGAACATCCACGCGACCGTCCACAGGCTGAGATGGGTGCGACGGGTCGAGTGGTTCATGTAGGTGAACAGCACAATGACCATCCAGACCGTGATCAATGCCAATACCAGCGCCGACCGGATCCACTCGGGGGGAAAGGAGAGAACGGACTGATCGAGGAAACTCAAATGCAGCATGTTCGTCATGACTCAATCCCTGTGCTATCGACAGGCCTTGACTCCTGGCCATCCAGTACTTCCCGCACTCTCCGTGCCAGAACTTCGGGGGTAAATGGCTTTTCCAGGAAGGCGATTCGATCCTCGGAGATTCCGTGTCGAATCATGGCATCCGCCGTGTACCCCGAAGTAAACAGGACCTTGGTGTCCGGACGGGCGGTTCCAAACCAATCCGCCAACTGTTTGCCGTCAAGTTGCGGCATCACGATGTCGGTGAAGAGTAAATCGATCTTGTCTGTTGCGTTCTGCTCGGCCAGGCGAATCCCTTCTTTGCCGTTGCTCGCCTCCATGACGCGGTACCCGAGATCGCGCAGGATCCCCACCGTCAGGTTACGCACATCCGGCTCATCCTCCGCCACCAGAATGGTTTCCTGGCCGGTTGCCCATTCCAGAATCTTTGGCCGCTCGGGTTGCTGGTCCGCGTCGGCGTCAACCCGCGGCAGGTAAATCTTGAATGTGGTGCCCTTCCCCAGTTCGGTAAACAAGTCGATGTGTCCCCCGCTCTGTTTGACAATGCCGTAGCAGGTTGCCAGGCCGAGCCCCGTGCCCTTCCCCTGCGATTTGGTCGTGAAAAACGGTTCGAAGATGTGCGCCCTCACGTCCTCGGCCATTCCCGATCCCGTGTCCGTGACGGAGAGCATGACGTATTCGCCGGGTTCCACGTCGCCATGCGGGCGGGTGTCGTCTTCGTGAAGCGTCGCCCGCGCCACCTCGATGATGAGCTTGCCGCCGCTGGCCATGGCATCGCGCGCGTTCACCGCGAGATTCATGATCACCTGCTCGATTTGGGCGGGATCGGCCCGGACATTTCCCACAGCCGCGCCGCGGATCGTGTGCAATTCGATGTCCTCGCCGATCAGTCGCCGCAGCATTTTCTCGATGTCGGTAACGACATTGCTCAAATTCAGGATCCGCGGTTGCAGCGCCTGTTTGCGACTGAAGGCCAGCAACTGCTGGGTCAGGCCGCTCGCTCGTTCGGCCGACCTGCGAATTTGCTCCGCCAGGCGAAACCGCGCGTCCTCGGGGGGCAGTTTGCGCAGCAGCAGCTCCGTGTATCCGTTGATCGCCGTCAGGATATTGTTGAAATCGTGGGCCACACCGCCGGCCAGCCGCCCGACCGCTTCGACCTTCTGGGCCTGCAGGAACTGCTCCTGCAATGTTTTTTGCTCGGTGATGTCCTCCTGGATCGCGACGAAGTGCCCAACCTGTCCCTGTTCGTCCGCCACGGGCGCAATGGTCATCCGCGCCGTGTAGAGGGTCCCGGCCTTGCGGCGACTGACCAGTTCGCCATACCAGACTTTCCCGGAGCGAATTGTCTGCCAAAGCTCGTTGTAAATCGCCGCCTCGTGGCTGCCCGCCTTGAGCGTTGACCACACTTCCCCATACACCTCCGCGAATGCGTACCCCGTTAACTTGATAAAAGCGGGATTGACCCATTCGATGGTCCCGTCGCGGTCGGTAAGCACGACCGCGTTCGCCGCGGAATCCAGTGCCGCCGCCTGCAAACGCAAGCGATCCGCCGCTAGCTTTTGCTGCGTCACGCTCTCGCGCAATTCGGTCTGCGAGTGTTGCAGGGCATCCAGCATTTTGTTCAGGGCCGTTGCCAAACCCGCCAGTTCGTCTCGCCCGACAGCCGCCACGCGCGCGGTCACATCACTTCGACTCCCAATTCGATTTACATCCGCAATCAGCCTGGCCAACCGCGCCAGGAGCAGCCGTTCCAGCAACACGGCCATGGAAGCCCCGAAACACAATCCAATGACCAGAAGCAACGTCACCAACAACTGGATGGTGTCCAGTCCCTGCGCGAAGATGTCGCGCGGCTTCTCCACGCGCAGCACCACGGCCGGTTTCCCGAAGATGTCGTTACACACGATGTAGCCCCCGACCCAGTCGCCCACCAACGGATGCACGTACACTCGATCGGCATCGCGTCCCTGGGCCAGCGCCTCCCGGAAATCCGCCGTCAACTTCGGATCATCCACTCGGCGCACCATCAACATCAAATGGGCCGCGTTCGTGAACCGTTTCATCGCCGCCACGTCCAGATACCGGCCAACAATCATCGTGCCACGGACCGGCCCGCCGTGCTGGCCCGTCACGATCGGCCTCGAAACCACCAGCGTGATGCCCTCGGGCAACGACACCAGACCCGAGTGGACACTGTCAACGCCGGGGTGTCCAGGAGAAGGCTCTTGGCCTTCAACAACCGCAAGAAACTGTCCGGTACGGGCACCGCCTTCGCCGCTCGGAGATCAAACCCGTTGCTCCACACCACCTGCCCCTCGCGATTCAAGAGAACAATAAAATTCAGCCGCAGGTCAGTAAACGACGAATCACCGAGATTGGCGCGGATATAGCTCTGGTTGTGATCCTGAATGAACTGATACGTGTCGTCTCGCGCCGCCCACTCTTCGGCCTTGTCACTCAGGTCCGCCAACTCGTTGACCATGGCGCTTTTGGACCACTTCACGTCGCGGACAACATCGCGCCGCTCGAGCCGGGAGAAATCGGTAAGCAGGATCGACGAGGACACCTTGTACAACCCCAGAATGAGCGCCACCAGTGTGACGCCGATGATCAGGAATATCTTGCGACGCAACGTCATCGCAATCTTTCCCATCGGTCGAAACTCGACACGATTATTTGCATCTTGGCACTCACGAAACGTACATCCATGCCATCCACCTAGAAGGCCGGTTTCCTCAAAAGTGCAATAACCGTGCCACCAAGGTCTTGGCCCATGCCTTGACTTGGAGCCGTGCTTTCGCCATAGTCCGGCCTTGCCATGACGGACAAAAAGCCATCATCACCACCGCTAATGGAGAAGATCGTCGCCCTCTGCAAGCGACGGGGTTTTATCTTTCAATCGTCGGAGATCTACGGCGGCATCAACGGGTTCTGGGATTACGGCCCGCTCGGGGCGGAGTTGAAGAAGAACATCCGTGATTACTGGTGGAATGAAATGGTGCGTGGTCGTGACAACGTCGTGGGCATTGAAACGTCGATCATCATGCACCCCAAGGTCTGGGAAGCATCCGGGCACGTCGGCGGGTTCACCGACCCGATGGTGGATTGCAAATCTTCCAAACAACGGTTTCGGGCCGACGAGGTCTATTTTTCGCCCGTGATCGTCAACGGCAAGATCGTCGGATACGTCAGCATGCTGGAAAGCGAGCGGACAACCGAGGACCTGCAGGAAAAGGCCGAAGCGTTCAAACGGAAGAAGGCCATTCAAGGGAAACTCGAGCCGGTCCAGCCGCGCGACTTTACGCAGGCCACGCCCGAGGAAATCCCGTTGGTGCCCTCGCCGGCCACGGGCGAACCCGGCAGTCTCACCCCCGCGCGCAATTTCAACATGATGTTCGAGACCTACGTGGGCGCGTTGCGCGAAGAGTCGGAAAAAACCTATCTGCGTCCCGAAACCGCGCAGGGCATGTTCGCCGACTTCAAGGCGGTGCTCGACACGGGGCGCGTGAAGATCCCCTTTGGCATCGCCCAGATCGGCAAATCGTTTCGCAACGAGATCACGCCGCGCAATTTCACGTTCCGCAGCCGTGAGTTCGAGCAAATGGAGATGGAGTTCTTCATCAGCGATGATGACGACTGGGCAAAGTGGCATCGTTACTGGATTGATTGGTGTCGCCACTGGCTGCTTTCGGTCGGGCTCCCCGCCTCGCACATTACTGAGTACAATCACCTCAAAGAGAAGCTCGCGTTTTACTCAAAAGGCACAACTGATCTCATGTTCCGGTATCCGTTCGGTGTGCAGGAACTCTGGGGGATTGCCGCCCGCGGGTGTTACGACCTGTCCCAACACGCCAAGTTCAGCGGACAGTCGTTGGAGTACTTTGACGAGGAGAAGAAGCGCAAATACGTCCCGCACGTAATCGAGCCGGCCGTGGGCGTGGACCGGATCGCCTTGGCCATTCTGTGTACTGCGTACCAGGAAGAGACGACGACGGACGAGAAAGGTCAGACCGAAACGCGTGTCGTGATGCGGTTCGCGCCGCGCATCGCGCCGGTGAAAGTAGCCGTGTTCCCGCTGCTGCGTAACAAACCGCCGCTGGTGGAAAAGGCCCGGCAAGTGTTCAAACTTCTCCAGCCGCATTTCACCACCGAATGGGACGACCGCGGCAATATCGGCAAACGCTACCGCTACCAGGACGAACAAGGCACGCCGTGGTGTGCCACCATCGACTTCGACACCCTCGGCGAAAAAGGCCCCGAACTGGCCGACACCGTCACCCTCCGCGACCGCGACTCGATGAAGCAGGAACGGGTGAAGATCACCGACCTGGTTCCGCTCATTTCACAGAAGTTGCGTGGGTAGTTTTGGGCTGTAGCGGCCTGACGACGTCTCGTTGCTCGACAGCTACATCACCGCAATCCACACGTCAGCACCTCGCGATGCCCAGGGAATTCGACCAATCCGATCTCTCTCACCTGAGTCTTGAAGCGGAGTTTGACTCGGGAACACACCTCCACGGCAGCCGGAACTGCTTCGAGGGGAATATCAAAGGCAAGCGTGCAGTGCGGCACCCATTTTCCCGGAGGGCAAAGCGGGCTGGCACCGGTCACCAACTTCGTGAGGCGGCTGGTGAAATCTTTGTGGACAGAAAGCAGTCGTTCGGTGACAACCGGGCCGAAGAAGACCACGCATCTGGGTTGGAGGAACACCCCGATGTAATCGAACTGGAGTGGGAGCGGGCGCAGGCTCTTCGTGAACGCCCGAAGCTCATTCTCAAATCCGGGTGATGAGTACTGGTCGAACACGCCCAAGGTAACATGCGGCCGGTAGCCGCCATCGGTCATGAAGGACGCGATGTTCGCCTGTGCCAAATCGGCCCAAACACACCGAACCAGCTTGTCGGCGTCTTCAGCGAGGAACATTTCCACGGCAAATGGCATCGTCAGCTCACCTTTGGTGAGGCCTATAACGGAAATTGCGGGTGATGTCAACGGTCAAATTTACCCTTGCGATGGTGCGTTTCTTTGGCTATTGTTCACCTCTCCAAAAGCAAAGGGAAATATCATCATGTCTCGACGTTGTGAAATTTGTGGCAAGGGCGAGGCGCGAGGGAATCACATCCTGCGCCGTGGCCAGGCAAAGAAAAAGGGCGGCATCGGCCAGCACGTGACCGCCGTGACGCCGCGGATCTTCCGGCCAAACCTGCAGGTGGTCCACGCGGTGGTCAACGGCGCGCGCCGCAGGGTCAAAGCCTGCACGAACTGTATCAAGAGCGGCCGCATCGCCAAAGCGGCCTAGTCTGCCCGGCGGGCGAACATCTTTTACTTTCAACTGCACGTTTTCCACGCCGCGGAATTCGTTCAGTTCGGGCGTGAACGCCACATCGAATTTGCCCTGGGGCAACTCGAAATCGCCCCGGCCCCACCAGATCGCCTGCGCGGTCGTGTCGCCATCCGTCACGTTGAATCGTAAGTGATTCTTACCCACCACCCGCGGCGCGCCGTGTAACTGCACACCTTCCACGGCAAACACGGGCGTCGGATTCTCCGGGCCACAGGGCTCGAATCGCGCCAGTTGCTCGAAGAAGTCCGCATCCAAATCGTCCAGCGTGACGACGGCGTCGATTTTCACGCGTTGGTGCAGATCGTCATCTTTGAGCGCCTTCGCGGCGAACTCATTGAGCTGCTGCCGCAATGGATCGATGTTGGCGGCCTTCACACTGAGCCCGGCGGCCATCTCGTGTCCGCCGAACCGCTCCAGCAACGGCGCGCAGTGGCGCAGGGCGTCGAACAATCGAGAATCCCGTGACGCTCCGACACGATCCCTTCCCCAGTTTGTCCTCGATACCGATCACGACCGTGGGTTTGTAGAATTCCTGCTGGACGCGCGACGCCACGATGCCGATGACACCGACGTGCCAGCCCGGCCCTGGCCAGCACGAGGACCCGGTCCTGCTCCTGCGCGCGCGCCATGGCCATGGCCTCGTCCACCATCCGTTCCTCGATGCGTTGGCGCTCGGCATTGTGATTGTCGAGCCGGGTGGCCAATTCCTTCGCGCGTGATGCGTCGTCGGTGAGCAGCAATTCCAGCGCGGCCATTGCATCGGCGAGCCGACCGGCCGCGTTGAGCCGCGGCGCGATGCGAAACCCGATGTGGTACGGGCTCACCTCATCCGGCACGCTGGCCACGTCCATCAAGGCGCGCAGCCCGATTCTTTGCGTGTGCGGGAGACGTTCCAGCCCCGCCTTCACCAGAATGCGGTTTTCCTCGATCAGCGGCACAACGTCGGCCACGGTGCCGACCGCCACGAGATCGAGGTGGTCGCGCAAATCGATCTGCCCGGAGAACCGCCGGTCGCGTTTCAACAGCGCATGTGCCAGCTTGAACGCCACCCCCACACTGGCCAGGTACTTGTAGGCCGCGTCGCCCGAAGTGGCGCGCTTGGGATTCACCAACGCCACGCAATCCGGCAATTGCTCCGCTGGCTCATGATGGTCGAGCACGACCGTATCGACCTTGCGTTTCTTGAGGTCCGCGATCTCCAGCACCGAACTGGTCCCGCAGTCCACGGCCAGGAGCAACTGCGGCTGGTGCTCCTTCCAACATCGCGCAATGCCGTCCTGGGTCAGGCCGTAGCCTTCATCCATGCGATGCGGCAGGAAATTCGTGACGGCTGCGCCCGCCGCCCGCAGGACGAGTTGCAGCAAGGCGCTCGACGTGACGCCGTCCACGTCGTAATCGCCATAGATGGTGATGCGCTCCTTCTGTTCGATCGCCGCCACAATCCGGTCAACCGCGGTTGCCATGTCCGGCAAATCGAAGGGATCTCCGAGTTGACGAAGCTGTGGATTGAGGAATTGCGACGCCTGGTCGGCATCGCCCTGTCCGCGATTGATGAGAACCTGCGCCAGCGGGACCGCGAGGTGCAGCTCGCCAGCCAGCGCTTGCGCCAGCGCTGGCTCGGGTTCCGCGATGACCCAGCGCTTCATAGGAATGGTTTATGGGCAATGGTTCATGCACCAAGAACCATCGGCCATTTCCTCATCACGCTTTCACCGGCTGCGGCTTCTTGTCAACGGCTTGCTTCGCCTTGGCGCCTTCGCTGCCACGATAGAGACCGCGTACGGGTTGGCCGATGTAGATGGACGAATAGGTGCCCGTCACCACGCCCACGACATAGCAGAACGCGAAATCATTCAGCACCCGCCCACCAAACCCGTAGAGCGCGATCGAGCACAGGAACACCGTGCCCGCCGTCAGGATCGTTCGCGACAATGTCTCGTTGATGCTGCGGTTGATCAGGTCGAACTGGTTCAACTTGCCGCCCGTCAGCTTCTTGTTTTCACGGATCCGATCAAAGATGACAATCTTGTCATTGATCGAATAGCCGATCAGGGTTAGCACGGCGGCGACAACCGGCATCGAGAACGTCCGGTGCGGCCACGGCCAGAGGCAGAAGAGTCCAACGGTCATGGAGACGTCGTGGACCAAGGAAATCAGTGCGCCCAAACCGTAGGACAGCTCACCGAACCGAAACGCGAGGTAGATCATAATGGCGATCAGCGACACGGCGATTGCCCAAGAGCGCCTGCTTCAGCAACTCGCCACCAACGACCGCGCCGACCTGTTCCAGGCTGATTTCTTTGAACTGCGCCTGGGGAAACTTGTCTTCCAAAAGCTTGACCAGCTCGTCCGCCTTGCCCTCGGGCAACCGCAGCGACAATACTTCCTTGCCGCCGGTCATATCGCGCTCGTATTGGATGTACGCCTCGGCGTAATGGTTCTGTTCCAGCGTATGACGGATTTCATCGGCATCGATGTGCTGGGTAAAGCCCAGGGCCACCGTGTCGCCGCCCCGGAAATCAATTCCGTAGACTTCGCCGCGACGAACGTCCAAACCGCCGCGGTGAACGAACATAACCAGTCCGGCAATGATCAGTGCCCAGGAAAGAGTGAAGACGATCTTCCACACCCCAAGGAAATTGATGTGCGGCACATGACGGAACACGTGCAACATGTTGAACGACTTCATCCAGCCCTTCGCCACCAGCCAGTCAAAAATGATCCGCGTTACGAACACACCGGAAAACAAGTTGGCCAACAACCCGACGATGAGCGTGACGCCGAAGCCTTTCACGGGACCGCTGCCCATGGAGACCAGGATGACACCGGTGAGGATGGCCGTGAAGTGGGCATCGAAAATGACGCGAAACGCGCGGGTGTACGCCGCCGCGATGGCCGCCCGCAACGGTTTGTTCGCGGCCAGTTCTTCACGAACGCGCTCGTAAATCAGCACGTTGGTGTCCACGGACATGCCGATGGTCAACACAACGCCGGCGATGCCGGGCAACGTGAGGGTGAACTTGAACATCGCCAGCACGCCCATCGTGATCAGGATGTTCATGAGCAGCGCGATATCGGCGACGACGCCCGCCGCCTGATAGTAGACCGCCATGAAGATGATGACGGCGCCCGCGCCAATTAACGCCGCGTGAAAACCGCTGGCAATCGAATCCTTGCCCAACGTCGGATCCACTGTGAGCGCTTGCATCACGTGAACGGGCGCCTGAAGCGGATTCTCGAGCACGCTGGCCAAACGTTGCGCCTCGTCGATGGGATACCCGCCCTGACGGCTGATCTGGCAGCGGCCCCCGGAGATCGGCTCGTTGATGCGCGGGGCCGTATAGAGCTCGCCGTCGAGCACGATGGCCAGGAATCGCTCCACGTTCGCCGACGTGATGCGTTCAAAAATCCTGGCCCCTTCGTCATCGAACTCGATGCCGACCTGCGGGGCCCCCGTCATCTGGTCATATTGGATGTAGGCGCGCCGCACGTACTTGCCGGTCATCTCGGGCCTGATCTTGACGAAATACGTGCTCGCTCGCTCTCCCTCGTTCTCCTTGACGGTCATCTTCTGGTAGCCCGGCGGCGCGGTGAAGCGGGGGTCGCTCAACGATTGGGAAACCAGCTCCGCGTTGTCGGGATGAACCAACCGGAACTCCAGAAATGCCGTCTTTTCGATTCGCCGACGAGCTTCCTCGCGGTCGGCTTCTTTCAACCCCGGCAGTTCCACCAGAATCCGGTCGTCGCCGACACGCTGGAGAAGCGGCTCGGCCACATGGAACTCGTCGATACGCTTGCGCAGCACCTCGATCGCCTGTTGGATGGCGGTACCCCGCCCGGCCGGGTCGATTCCCGAGATGTCCATCTTCAGCAGGAAGGACGTCCCGCCCCTCAGGTCGAGTCCGAGTTTGATGCCGTACTGACAGATCGCCCACGCCGACATCAACAGAACGGCGGCGACCAATGCACACTTCCAACCAAATAGTTTATTCATAAGGCTATAATTATTTTGGGGATGGCGCGGCGGTTTCCACCTCCGCGGACTTCTGGACGACCGAGCCGACGGCGCTTTTCAGGACTTCCACTTTGACGTTGTCGGCGATCTTGATCATCAGCGATTTTTCTTTGACGTTGGAGACAATTCCGAAAATGCCGCTGTTCAGCAACACTTTGTCGCCCGTCTTGACGTTCTTGATCAGGTTCTCCTGGTCTTTGCGCTGCTTCTGCTGGGGGCGAATCAGCAGAAAGTAAAACATCACACCGAGAATCCCGAACGTGACGATCATCTGCAGCATCGCCGCTTTCGGGTCCTGTTCGGTGCCCGCCGGGGGTCCGAACATGGCCAATAATTCAAACTGTCTCATCTACCCCGATTCCTTCCGTGTATACGGCTGTAAATTCCCGTCGAAAATCTTCAAATACTCCCGCCGCAATCGCTTCCCGCGCCCGGCGCAGCGTGCCCAGGTACAAGTGCAGGTTGTGCCACGTCATCAGCCGCAACCCGAGGATCTCGTTCGTGCGGCACAGGTGACGAATGTACGCGCGCGTGAAGTGGCGGCACGCGTAACATTCACATCCCTCTTCCAACGGCCCGAAGTCGTCGCGATACCGCGCGTTCTTGATCGCGTACGTGCCCCGCGCCGTAAAAATCGTCCCGTTGCGCGCCACGCGCGTCGGCAGCACGCAATCAAACATGTCCACCCCTCGCGCGACCATATCCAGAATCTGCGGCGGGGTGCCGACCCCCATCAAATAACGCGGCTTGTCCTGCGGCAGGAACGGCACGGCCATCTCGACCTGCCGCAACATTTCCGCCGGTGGTTCACCCACGCTGACGCCGCCGATGGCATATCCAGCGAATCCCATCGCCGCCAATTCGCGCGCGCTTCGTTCCCGCAAATCGGGATACACACTTCCCTGCACAATTCCAAAGAGCAATTGGCCGTCGGATAATTTCTGCTCCCAACAGCGGGCTGCCCACTGTAAGGTCAGGTCCAGGCTACTGCAAGCGTATTCTCGGTCGCAGGGCCAATGCGGACACTCGTCGAATGCCATCACAACATCGCTGCCCAGAGCCACTTGCGCGGCCATCGACTCCCGCGGCCCAAGAAACAGGGTCGCGCCGTCCACATGCGACTGGAACTCTACCCCTTCCTTGGAAATCTTGCGCAGCTTGGCCAGCGAAAAGACCTGATACCCACCGCTATCGGTCAGAATCGGCCCGTCCCACCCCATGAACTTGTGCAGGCCGCCGGCTTTGGCAATCAATTCGGTGCCTGGACGGATGGACAGATGGTAGGTGTTGCTGAGAATGATCTGCGCCTTCAATTCGTGCAATTCGTCCGGCGTCATGCATTTCACGGTCGCCTGCGTGCCCACGGGCATGAAGATGGGCGTCTCCACCATGCCATGCGCGGTATGCAACCGACCCAGGCGCGCCGCTGTCCTGGTGTCCTGGGTAAGAAGTTCGAAGCAGCTCTTCACTTGTCTCCGGTATAGCGACTTTCCGTTCCGGTTGTAGGCCGCGTGCCCCCACGCGGCGATTCCGTGTCTTTGAATTCGATCTCACCAGCGAATTTCCACTCCTCGACTTGATCCACAAGCCCGGCTCGCACCGGATTCTGCCGGATATATTCCCACTTCTCAGCTTCGCTTTCTTCACTACGCAATACGTGATCGAAAAAACCCTTCTGCCATTTGACCGTGCGCCCTCCGACAACCGCCTTCAACGCTTTGCCCCATTCGCCCAACGTTGTAGGTCGTGCCCCCCCACGCGGCGATTCTCCCTGCCTTACCAACAAATGAATGTGGTCCGGCATAATGACGTACCTGCTGGGCCACCAACCGTAGTCTTTGGGACTTGCCTGTAAAAACTCTCGCAGACGTGTATGAACCTCCTCTTTTGCGAGCAGTTTCGCCCAACCTTGGACGCAAATCGTCAGAAAGAAGCAAGGAAACCCCTCCCCAATCCACACCATGTCGAGACGCCGTAGCCGTTTCGGTAATTTGGGGCGTGTCCCAGCGCCGCGTGGGGGCACGCGGCCTACAACAGCTTTGAGTTGTTTCTGGTATGTGATTCGATCGTCGATATCGATCAACACGCCTTCGTCGGCGACCACCAGACGCGCGATGTCGTCGGCGTGTTTGGCGTAAAAATGTTTGAGGGTCATCGACTCGTCCATCGACACAATCTCCTTCGCGTATTCCGCCCGCAACAACGGGGGTGGCCCTGTCGTCCGTTGTACGACGGAATCAGGATCTTGTGCCGCTCCTTTTCAAACGTCTCGATGAGCGTCTCGACCGTCTCGCGTTTCAATCGTGGCTGGTCGCAGACCGCAATCATCACCATTTTGGTTTTTTTCGGAAGGTCCCGCAGCCCCGCCTGCATCGACGTAAACATCCCTTGCTGGTAACGCTCGTTGTTCACGATCTGGCAGGGCGTATGGGCGATTTTTGCGCCGATCTCATCGGCCTTGTAACCAAGGACGACGCGAATCTCATCCACACGCGGCGACTGAAAGGCGTCGATCACGCATTCGAGCATGGTTTGGCCGGGAAAGGGGAGAAGCTGCTTGGGTTGGCCCATGCGTCGCGATTCGCCCGCGGCCAGGATGATCGCGACGTTCATTCCGCGTCGCCAAGCGGCTTGCCGAGCAGTTTATCCGCGATTTGATTCGTGACGGAGAGCGAAACGTAATTCTGCGCGCCGCGCCGCACGGCAATAAGTTCGGACACGACGCTGACGGCGATTTCCTCGACGGTCAGCGAATGAATGGACAGCCCCATCGGCGTGCGGACGCGGCGGAAATCCTCGGCGGTGGCAGCGCCCTCGTTGATGAAGCCTTCCATGACCGTGCGGACTTTGCGTTTGCTACCGATCATCCCGATATAGCCCGCCTTGCTGTGGATGACTTCCTTCAAAATCACGGCGTCGTGGCGATGTCCGCGCGTGACAATGCACACATACGAGTCCGCATCCAACGGGAAACTCTTCATGACCTTTGCCGGATCATCGACGATGATTTTCGACGCGTCGATAAACCGTTCCTTGTTGGCGAACGACGCGCGGTCGTCGATGGCGACCACATCAAACCCGCTCCACGCGGCCAGTTTGCCGACCGCGCAGCCGACGTGTCCGCCGCCGCAAATGACGAGCACGGGCTTCGGCAAAATCGGTTCGAGGTAGACAGAGAACCCCGATGGTTGATGGCTGATGGTCGATGGTTCCGGCTCGGGCTCCTGAAGTAAGGCCGCGCATTTGGTGGAAAGGTTGGAGAGCAAATCTGCGGGCAAATCATCGGCGACGATCAGTTGCTCGCTGGCGAACAGGGCGCGCTTGCCGGCGTGGTCGCCGGTCGTGATCGTGACGAGAACGCGCCGTTGACGCGTCGATGGTTCGGCCAGCAACGCCTGCCAGACCTTGCTGCTCAGCGGATTCGGTTGCACGAAAGTCTGGACCGACCCGCCGCAAATCAATCCGTCGTCCCAGCCGAAATCATCGTCGAGGACGGCTTTGAACGTGAACGACTCGCCCGTTTCGAGTGCCCGGAGCGCTTTCTGGCGCGTCTCGGCTTCGAGGCAACCGCCGCCGAGCGTGCCGATCACGCGGCCATCGGGCAGGAAAATCGCCTTCGCGCCGCACTTCTGCGGGGTCGAACCTTTGGTCTCGACCAGCACTGCAAACGCCAGCGGTTGCTTGCGTTCCAACAGCCTGGCCAGTTCCTGATAAACGGGGTCCACACGCCTAGGCTAACGGCAGATGCAGGGCGAATCAAGTCTCGGGAGTCGTTGAAAAAGCGCCCGCTGGGGGCAGCGGGCCTACAGCAGGCCGCAGATATCGTAGGAAGTTGTAGGCCGCAAGCCGAGTCCGACGAGACCCGAGGCATGTTTGCTGGGTTCGGAACCCTCACGCGGCGTGTCGTCGATGTTCACCAACACCAGTTGCAATTTCGGCAAACGGGCTTATGTTGAAGTGGAGAGTCGAGGGCGAGTAGCAGGCGAGTGAAAGTTGCCGATTGTGCAGTCGCGGTTTGGGACTCGACTCTCCCTCGTTTCCCTTCGCTGAACGTCTTACAGCATGCAGCGGCTCGCCATCCAACATTCATCTACTCAGTTCCCGGCAACATCCGTCGGCACGATTTCCAGTTTCAACGAATAATCGCGATAGCCGATGGCGCGCCAGAAGGCGACGGCGGCGGCGTTGGCGACGAGGACTTCGACGGTCAGGCGCTTGGTCTTCGGCCAGATTTCGGAGCGGAGGAGATGCATCGCCTGTTTGCCCAGACCTTGACGTTGCCGGTGGCGGACGACGAAGAGTTGTCGAAGATAAATCTCGTCCGGCTCTTCCCGATACAGCGCGTAGGCGACGACTTCCCCACCCTCCTCGAACAGGAGCGCGACGTACTCGCCTTCCAGCCACCCGCGCATGCGTTGCACCAACTGGGGAACGGTCATTTTGTTCCGGTGCTTCTCGTCACGGATCAACTGGTGGTTGAGTTCCGCGAGCAGCGGGCAATCGGCTGCTGTGGCGCGTCGCCAGGTCATGTGTGGCAACAGGCTAACGGCGAAGATGCGGGGAAGCAAGTCCCGGCGCGGGCGGAGCGGGATGAGGCGGTCAACGACTACAGGAGAGACAGCATGGTGGGTTTGTCGTCCTGGAGCTGCGCCGCCGGTTTGGATGCGGGCGAGGCGGGGGACACGGATGGCGCGGGGATGGCGTCCTGCACCTTCTGAGCGAGGTCAGCGAGCTTGAAGGGCTTTTTCAGGTAGCCCCGCAACCCTTTCTGAAACATTGTGTCGGCCACCGGTTCATCACAGCCCGTGAGCAAAACGACTTGAACGCCCGGGTTGAGGCGTTGGAGTTCATCAAACACGAATTCGCCCGTCAGTGGCGGCAGCGAGAAGTCCAACAGCACCACGTCAATCTCCCGCCATTTCTCCTCGTACAACCAGATGGCTTCTTGGGGGGTGATGGCGGTCAACACTCAGTAGCCATGGCTTTCCAGCGCGACCGAGACAAAGCCCAGACAGACCTCGTCATCGTCGATGGCAAGGACGCACGGTTTTCGGCTGCCAGTACCTGAAGCCATGCGTTGGCAAGGAGCACGCCGCTTGCCAGCCGCGCATATCCCGCCGGCAGGTCCCCTGCCCCCCTCAATTTCCCCACCACGGCTATCTCCGCCTGCGGATGAAACCCTCACGGTTTCTCTTCATGATACGGCTTCTTTTGTTCGTAGAGGCTGAGCCGCTGGCAGGCTCCTTTATCCCAAGTCGGGTTCGATGGATTGGATGCCATATACTGCTTCTCCCATTTGACGGCATCGTCAAAGTCCCCAACTTCAGCGTCGGCAGCTCCGAGTGTATCGAGTATTGCTGGGTTCTTCCATTTTGTAAGTTCGCATCCCTTCTTCGCATACTTGACGGCTATAGCCCCGTTCCGAAAGCGGGGATCAGGGCAAACAGCTAGCAGCCAAGCCAGGTTGTTGTAACCGTCCGCATAATCTGGCTTGAGCCGGACGGCCTCCTGGTAATCGGCGAGGGCCTTCCCATAGTCGGCTTTATGTTCGTATGCCATTCCGCGTCTGTCGTAAACGACCGCGTCCTTCGAGTTGAGATGGATGGCCTCGGTGTATTCGGCAATGGCGAGGTCGAAATCGGGACCCGCTTCCTTGCCTCTCTCGAACGCCAACAAGAATTCATTTCTCTTATCTGGCTGAGTGCTTACACACCCCTGGCCCGCCAACAACAATAATAGGAAAATCCCTAGCCGGGACGGCCCCCCGAGGGACGGCTGGGCTGGCGGACTCGAATGCCCGGCTTGGTTCCAGAGCCATGCTCCTACAAATACTACTCTGACCACACACAAATCGAGCAGTTTTCAGCTGTTGCGCCCGTTCCCTGGCAGTTGACCGTTTCGATATTGTTTGATTTGACGTGGTATCCATTTATGATAGAATGCCGCGGTATGGAGAAGTTTGTAATGGGTTGTGGGGATGGCGAGGGGGACAACCCACCCCTATTTCCCCTCCGTGGGAGGGGATGGCGGAATTGGGGCGCCGCACCAACGACAGCGGGCCGGACCGGTCGCTACCAGAGCAGGGCGGGCATGGGAGCCCAGCCCTACGGGGAGCCAGGGAGGGGGTTACCAAACGAACCCAGTGTTATTCAAGCCGGCGTGGAAAATTGGTGGAAACGAAGCCAAGCTAG
>CAVYAC010000013.1:0-151963 GCA_963766065.1 uncultured Verrucomicrobiae bacterium | reverse complement strand
TCCTTATGTACTCATTAGTACATTGCTCTTATCGGTATTTCTTTTGAGGGTAAAGTTGGGATAGGTTTCTTCGGCCATTTCTCCCGATATCCTGCAACCAATCGACTTCCAAGAGAATCGAAACGCCTTCGGTCTGAAAGAAGAACGAAACAATTCGAAAACAATCCAAAACAAATGACATCTTTTAGACGTCCACTATTTTCCAAATTCTTCTTATTATCGTCGATTTCGACCAATCGAACTTGACTCTGAGAGCTCTCTTCTTTCCAATTCCACATTTTTTTCACGCATTTTAAGCATGCAAGCAAATCGGTCGTCATCCCTTATTTGGACTCTACGAGATCCTTTCGTGCTTCTTCGATCACCGAAGACCTTTGGATTCCTCGTCCCTGATCTTGAGAAGGGAATTGTAATGGTTCTCGTGCCAATGGGAGAGATAGAGCGTCTTGGTCGGTTTTCCTGCCTTGGGTTCTACCACGGTCACTGGCTCGGCATTTCCTGGGGTTTCGACCGAGCTTAGAATCCAAATTCGGACGTTATATGCCTCCGATGCCCCTACCAAGGTCAGATAATCCCCCCTGCAAGGAATTAAAAAAGCCCTCTTTCTCTGTACCAAACTCGATCTCTGGACATCATCTGACAATAATCGCTCCAGGATGGGCTCGTTTCGAGATCGAGAAAATCGGATATTTTGGTGCCCGAATCATCCACGGGGAATTCTTCGTTTTTGGATAACCAAGAAACGACTTCCCTGAATTCTAAGAAGGAGAAACCAGCGACTCACTTTCGAACTTGGGGATGTTACTCCTGAGAGCCAAAATTCTGTGCATAAGGACCGAAACATGCAATTTCCTTCCAGAGTTAAGAAAGAGTACGATCTGAACTCACCGTCGGCTCCCATCTTTACCTCTTTGACTCCATATCTTCCATTCGTCAGTCATTCAGAAACCAATTGGCTCACTTTTCCATTCGCTTCCATTCGACTCCTTTCGGACTCTTTCCAAAGAAGGGAAGATGCCTGCTTCGTACTAGACCGGCAAATTGTAAGAATAATGCCGACGATGGAAAAAATTTACCGTGAATAGCGCAGCTCCTCCGAAAAGAAGGATGTTGAGGTATTGGTTCTTTTGGCGGTAGGAATGTTGGGATATGGTGGCCCAGTTATCCCTTTACTGATCCGTGTGGGTGTCACCCATCTGGAAGAGGAAAACTGTGAAATCTCCTTTTCGCTTTGAACGAAGAGATTGGCCAGTCCAGCTTTTGCAAAAATTCGGGTCGTAAATACTGTGCATCGACTGCCGATTTCGAACTGGTGCCATTAGAACCACTCAGATTTGACCAGTTTCTACAAAAGGGCATGCTTCCTAATCATGTGCAAATAAATGAACAAAAGAATGATAATTTTTTTGGTCTGTATTTTTTTGGAAATATGAAAAAAACTTTAATATTATTTGCAAAGTGGGGCTTTGGTAAATGGCTGTTTAATGACAGGCATTTATCTCATGAATAAACAAATTTCAAAAGTACAATAAGATCCATTAGATTAATTCTCATATTTTGAAATTTATTCATTTTGTAAAATACATATTCATTAATAAACAGTCATTATCAAAAAGTTTAACTTAAACTTTTCAAATAATACCATTTGTGGCACTTATAAAAAAATTTATAACCAGTAGTTCTCTACTTCTGAGTTATTTATCTGAAAAATTTGAGAGTAGGCCATACCGAAAAAAAATTTTTAAAAAGTAAAATTCAAAAAAAGATAATTATGGTAATTTGATGATAGATTTAAAATAACTGTTTCCAATATTGAACAGCAATTTTCATCATTAATAATAATTTATATTCAAAGATATTTTTGATGGTGAATTTGAACTTTTTACCTTCAATATCTCTTTTATGTCCATTTCTGTGTCCAAGCTCTTTTTATAATATTTTTCTAACTAATCAATTCTAAGAAAAGATTTTTTGCAGAAATATAAAACGTGATACGTTGCATTTACTCATTAAATATCTCTAACTAATTTTGACACATGTCAGAGATAATAGTCATTTTGTATTTTTGGACTTGAGTAAAAAAATGAAGTGAATTGATTATCTTTCCAATGGATGACATTTGTTAAAAGTGACATATATGACAATATGAAACAGCAAATGGTTTATGCATGTAGTAAAAGAACTGTTTTAATTCCAATTGGTTATTGAGTTGTTGATCTTTTTCACTGGTCAAAGATTTTTTCGGTAAGTTAATTGACATATGTCATGAAATTTTGAGTATACGTAATATACAAAAAATTACATCGAACACGTACGTTTCGTATGTGTCCGATGTGATTTTATTGAAAAAATTGATAATTTTCACTTTTTGATCCAAAAAATTAATTTTGTACATCAAACACGTACGTTTCGTACGTGTCCGATGTCAAAAGTATATTCACAAATTATCATCATAAAATTGTTAGATTATCAATAAATACTGTAAATATAAATAAATTGATTATCTTTCTGACATGTCAAAATTGTTAAAAGTGATATACATGATAATACTATGTGTCAAATAGTCTAAACATACCCAAAAGAAATATCTGAATTCCGATTGGTTATTGAATTATTGATCACATTCACTGACCAAAGGTTTTTTCCGTAAGTTCAATGACAGATGTCATAAAAATTTGGATACATGTAATACACAAAAATATCAAAAAATCTCATATTTTGACTTAATAAATAAAAAATTCATATCGAACATGTACTAAGCTTACGTTTTGATATGAATTTTTCTCCAAAATTTTTTTCCATGTAATTCTTATTTGTTAACATCATTGTAAATACTACAAATAACATTTGAGAATAAATATTTAGGATCTAAACTATCTCAATAATTTATACATGTTTTATAAATTTTATAAATTTTGTATTATTTGTTACCTTTTTAAAAAATGTTTAAAAAATATTAAAAAAATTTCAATAAGTAAAAAATTACATCTAACACACATTTTGTGTGGTTGATGTGAAATTTAACCAAATTTTTTTTCCAAAAAATATTTATTCCTTGATTTATAAATATTGAGTGAAATAATCTTTTTCAATTTCACTTTTCAGTTCTTTTTTATATTCAAAAAATTTTCTTTTTAATTTGAAATTTCATTTGATTTTCTTAGATTTGTTATTGAAATTCCAATAAGGATGAAAAATCAAAGAAAGTAAGTTTATTTAAGGTCAACTCTGTAATTTAAAGAAAAACAGAATCATTTTTATTCAAAATGTAGACAATTCTAGAAAAAAAAATCCCAAGCAATTCCAAATATTCGACAGATTGTTGGATTTTGCAGTACAAAGAGAAAGAGGAAGAAGAAAAAATTTGTAACCGGGCCGAAGATCGCGGTTCAGCGTGTCTTCCCCAGCACCTTGTCGCAGGGACAGTGGTTTAGCATCGACATGGACAACGGCAACGTTGATACCGGCGCCCAGAATGGATTCGCCCTGCACACGGGCTTGCCCAACACCAACGGCTTTTTGTTGTCCTTCTATTTTTTTGGCGGACATGCGAACTACAAGTTCTCCGATGCCACGGGCGAACATGACACGGGGGTTGCGTTTACACGGACCGGTCTCCGGGTCCAGATGCTGGTGGGAAGCGCGGTGGGAGGAACCAACACATATTCGTTGTTCCTGTCAACGAACCAGTGCGGCGCCGCCACGGCCCTCACCAACGTGTTTTCGGGCACCTTCGCGACCAACGGGCCTCCGGGCGCCGTGGTGCTCTTTAATAATGATGCGTCGGGTGGGTCCACCAACGATCTGTTCTTCAACAACATCATCGCCGGCGGCGCGTACGACAATTCAGGCAACTATTCCGCCCCCACCAATTGGGCCAACGGAGGCAATGGGGGCGATCTGCCCATCACCGGCGCGACCAGTGCCAGCGACACGATCAACAACGCGGACAGCAACAGCGTGCCGTACTACGTCATTGTCACGAACGCCGTGGGCGCGGTGGTTTCCAGCACGGGGACGCTGACGATCAACGCTTTGCCGACACCGTACACGGTCGGCGGTGGCGGCGGGTACTGCGCAGGCGGCAGCGGTGTGGCGGTGACGCTGAGCGGTTCGGCGTCCGGTGTGACCTACTACTTGCAACTGGGCGGCAGCAACACGGGCGCGACCCTCGCCGGCACGGGCAGCAGTTTGAGTTTCAACAATGTCACGGCTGCGGGGACCTATACGATCCTGGCCAGCAACACGACGACCGGGTGCACGCAGGCGATGACCGGCACCACAACCGTCACCATCAACACGATTCCAACATTCACGTACACCAGTCAGAATAACACGCAGTGCGGCGGAACGAATGGCAGCATCACGGTGACGGCGTCGGGTGGCAGCGGTTCCGGGTACCAGTACTCGGACAATAACGGCAGCACATTCCAATCCAGCAATGTGTTTACCGGCCTGGTCAGCGGCGCCTATGAGGTTGTTGTCAAAGACAGCAATGGCTGTGTCAGTAGCGCAACAATGGTGACGATCAGCGATCCGAACGGGCCGAGTTTCACCTATGGCCAGGTCAACGAAACGTGCAACGGACAGTCGATCGGCAGCCTCACGGTGACGGCCTCGGGTGGCAGCGGCGGCTACCAGTATTCGGACAATAACGGCAGCTCGTACCAATCCGGCAACACGTTCAGCGGTCTGGCGGCCGGCAGCTACACCATCGTGGTCAAGGACAGCAACGGTTGCAAGAGCGGCGGGCAGATTGCCACCATCACGCAACCGAGCGTGGTCACGTTTACAACCAGCCATGGGAATGTGTCCTGCTATGGCGGCGCCAACGGCAGCCTCACGGTGACGGCCTCGGGCGGCAGCGGTTCCGGATACCAGTACTCGGACAATAATGGTTCGAGCTTCCAATCCGGCAACGCGTTCAGCGGGCTCTCGGCTGCCACCTACGAGATTGTGGTCAAGGACGGCAATGGCTGTCTCAGCAGCGCCACGGGCGTGACGATTACGCAACCGTCTTCTGCGTTGAGTTGCTCCGTTGCCCCGTCGAGCGCGACGGTGTGCGCGGGCAGTTCACAAACCGTTACCGCCAGCGCCAGCGGCGGCACCGCCGGCTACAGCTACAGTTCGACCGGGCCGAACAGCTTCAGCGCGAGCACAGCCGCGATCACGATCAACAACGCGCAGTCCGCCAATGCCGGCACCTACACGTGCACCGTCACCGACGCGAACGGCTGCACCTCCCAATGCACGGCCACGTTGACGGTGAACTCGGCACCGTCGATCAGCGCCAGTCCGACCAACCTGACTGTCTGCTCGGATTCGACAGCGCAGTTCAATGTCACGGCCAGCGGCACGTCGCTGCAGTATTTCTGGCGGCAGCGCGGCAGCGGCTGGGGCGCAACCGATGGTTGGTCGTTCAATCTCAATGGCGGAGGCGACGGCACCAACGGGACATTCATCGGGGACTCCAGCTCCAATGGCCCTGGCGGTCATAGCAACATCGACTCCAGCGCCGGCACGGCCTTCGGTATGTATGCCAACAGCGGCGTGGCGGTGGATGCGTATCGCGCGTTTGGGTCGCTGGCCGTCGGTCAGACCATCCAGGTGGATCTCGGGAATGGCTGGGTCAATTCGGGCGGATCGGAGGGCGTTGGTATCCAGAACTCCGGCGGCACGAATCTGTGGGAGTTCTTCTTCGCGGGCGGGAACAACAATTACACGATGAACGATGCCAGCGGGGCGACCACAAACAACATGCCGGTGCTCACGTACAACGGCGTGCGGGTCACCTTCACGTTGACGTTCCTCGAACACGTATTCGGCAACGATCACCACGCCCGCCACCAGCGGCATGGCCACGACCTACGGGCCGTTTACGGGCATGTTGATGACGGCCGGCAGTGAGGTCCAACCCAGGTGCACTTCTGGAACTTTAACGCCGGTTCGGGCAGCGCGAATGACTTCTTCTTCAACAACCTGTACGTGGGTGGGGTGCCCGGGACGGCGTCGATCGCTCTGTACAGCGACGATGCGGCCAATTACACCAACAGCAGCGCTTGGACGGGCGGCAGCAACTATGGCCAGGGGCCGATCGCAAACGTTCTGCCGGGCGCCACCGAGTTCTCGGGTGTGAATACCGCGACGCTGACGATCGATCCGGCTCACCAGCATCGACGCCTCCAACTACGATGTGGTCGTGACCAACTCCTGCGGCGCGGCGCGCTGCAACGCGGCCTTGTTAACGGTGAATGCGCTGCCGAACATCTACAATGTCACCGGCGGCGGTGCGTACTGCTCGGGCGGCAGCGGTGTGGCGGTGACGCTGAGCGGTTCGGCATCCAACATTGCTTACTGCTTGCTGCTGGGCGGCAGCAGCACGGGCACGAATTGGACCGGTACCGGGAGCGCCCTCAGCACCAATGTCACGGCTGCGGGTGCCTACACGATCCTGGCCAGCAACACGACGACCGGCTGCGCCGCGACGATGAACGGCTCCGTGACCGTAACGGTCAATCCGACCCCGAGTTGCTCGGTCAGTCCGGCCAGCGCGACGATCTGCGCCGGGGGTTCCCAGACGTTCACGGTGACTCCGAGCGGCGGCACCCCGGGGCACACGTACCTGTGGAGCGATGGATCGACCGGCTCGACCCTCACGACGAACGCGGCGGGCACATACTCGGTAACGGTGACCGATTCCAATGGCTGCACGACGACGTGTAGCGCCACGTTGACGGTCAATCCGCTGCCGACGGTCAGCGTCAACTCGTCCGCCATTTGCGCTGGCGGCTCGGCGATCTTGACGGCGACCACCGGAGCGTCCGCCCCGAGCTACCTCTGGAGCCCGGGCGGTGCGACCACCGCGTCGATCACGGTATCGCCGGCCTCGACGACCACCTATACCGTGACGGTCACAGACGGTTCCACGGGCTGCGCCAAGAGCGGCTCCGGCACGGTGACGGTCAATCCGCTGCCGACGGTCAGCGTCAACTCGGCTACCGTGTGCGCGGGCGGCTCGGCCACCTTGACGGCGACCACCAGTGCGTCCAGCCCGAGCTATCTCTGGAGCCCGGGTGGTGCGACCACCGCGTCGATCACGGTATCGCCGGCCTCGACGACCACCTATACCGTGACGGTCACAGACGGTTCCACGGGCTGCGCCAAGAGCGGCTCCGGCACGGTGACGGTCAATCCATTACCGACAGCGAGTGCGGGACCAGCCCAGGCGATTTGCGCGGGTGGATCCGTCCAAATCGGCGGCAGTCCGACTGCCAGCGGCGGTTCCAATAACGGGTACACCTACAGTTGGTTGCCAACCACCGGCCTGAGCAGCGCCAGCGCCGCGAACCCGATCGCTTCGCCGTCCAGCACAACGGTGTATACAGTTACGGTTACGGACGGCAACGGCTGCACCAGCGCGGGCTCTTCGGTGACCGTGACGGTCAATACGACGCCGAATGTCACCAGTGAGCCCAATCCGCAGACAGTTTGTCTCGGCGGGTCGGCGAACTTCACCGTGACGGCGACAGGCACGGGTTTGAGCTACCAGTGGCAAAAGAACGGGTCGAACCTCAGCGATGGCGGCACGATCAGCGGGTCGGGCACGGCCAGTCTGACGGTATCGAATGCGGCGACCGGTCATTCGGGCGCGAGCTTTGACTGCGTGGTCAGCGGCACGTGCAGTCCGTCGGCGACCTCCAGCGCGGCGACGCTCACCGTCAGTCCGACCTCGGCGGGCGGCACGGCGAGCGCGGCCTCCGCCAGCGTGTGCAACGGCGACAGCACGACGATCACGCTGTCCGGCAGCGTGGGCGCGATCCAGTGGCAGTCATCGACGGACGGAGTGAGCTATGCCAACATCAGCGCGGCGACCAACACGACGCTGGCCACCGGTGCATTGGTGGCGCCGACGTATTACCAGGCGGTGGTCATCAGCAGTCCATGCAGTGTGGCGACTTCGACAGTGGCGTCGGTGACAATCAATACCAACGCCCCGAGCCTGACCAGCGAGCCGGTGAGCACGAACGTGTGCGCGGGCGGCACGGCCAGCTTCTCGGCGGCGGCCACCGGCAATGGGTCGTTGAGTTATGCCTGGCGGTTGCGCAGCACGGGCTGGCCCAGCGGCTGGATGCTGAATGCGGGGGGCGGCGGGTTCTTCATGGACACCTCGACGGACAATGACAACTCCCAGCCGGCCTCCAACGGCGGCAACGACATCGATACGGGCGGTCAGTCGTGGGGCCTGTACAACACCGGTGGCAACGTCACCGAAGCCTTGCGGCCATTCCCGGCGGCGCTGGGAGTTGGACAGACCTTCTCGATGGACATGGACAACGGCGACAGCGTCGTCGGCACGGTCGGGTTCGGCCTGCAGGATTCCAGCAGCGGATCGAATCGATTGGAAGTCTACTTTGTCGGAGGTCAGACCGACTACACGATCCACGACGCCACTGGCGAACACGACAGCGGGGTCCCGTTCACGTGGGCCGGGATCAACGTGCTGGTGCGTCTGACCAGTTCCAACACCTACGCGGTGACCATCCAACGCTACATTGACGGCCAGAGCGCCAGCCTCGCCGGCACGTTGTTGAATGACGGCCAGGTCGATCAGGTGCGACTGTTCGATGCCAACGGCGCGGGCGGTAATGCCAACAATCTGTTCTTTAACAGCGTGCGCGTGGCGTCAGCCGACGACAACGCGGCGGACCCGGCCTACAGCGGCGGGTGGACCAACGGATCCAACGGCGGCCAGGTGCCGCTGGTCAACGGCGGCGATATTCCCGGGGCCGATACCTCGGCACTGACGGTCGCCCCGGCCGCGTTGACGGACAGTGGTTCGTATGACGTGAGCGTCAGCGATGCGTGCGGGCTGGTGACGGTTTCCAGCGCGGCGACGTTGGCGGTTGTCCCGACGCCGAGTTGCTCGGTGACACCGTCGAGCGCAGCGATCTGTGCCGGTGGTTCCCAGACGTTCACGGTCAACCCCAGCAGCGGGACGCTACCGTACACGTATCTGTGGAGTGACGGCTCGACAGGCGCGAGTCTCACCACCAACGCCGCCGGGACCTACTCAGTGACGGTGACCGATTCCAATGGTTGCACGACGACGTGCAGCGCCACGTTGACGGTCAATCCGACCCCGAGTTGCTCGGTCAGTCCGTCCAGCGCGGCGGTCTGCGCCGGTGGTTCCCAGACGTTCACGGTGACTCCGAGCGGCGGCACCCCGGGCTACACGTACCTGTGGAGCGACGGATCGACCGGCTCGACCCTCACGACGAACGCGGCGGGCACATACTCGGTAACGGTGACCGATTCCAACGGCTGCACGACGACGTGCGACGCCACGTTGACCGTAAATCCGCTGCCGACAGTCAGCGTCAACTCGGCTACCGTCTGCGCTGGCGGCTCGGCGATCTTGACGGCGACCACCGGAGCGTCCACCCCGAGCTACCTCTGGAGCCCGGGCGGTGCGACCACCGCGTCGATCACAGTTTCGCCGGCCTCGACGACCACCTATACCGTCACGGTCACAGATGGTTCCACGGGCTGCGCCAACAGCGGCGCGGGCACGGTAACGGTCAGTCCGCTGCCGACGGTCAGCGTCAACTCGGCTACCGTCTGCGCTGGCGGCTCGGCGATCTTGACGGCGACCACCGGAGCGTCCGCCCCGAGCTACCTCTGGAGCCCGGGCGGTGCGACCACCGCGTCGATCACGGTTTCGCCGGCCTCGACGACCATCTATACCGTCACGGTCACGGATGGTTCCACAGGCTGCGCCAACAGCGGCTCCGGCACGGTGACCGTCAATCCGCTACCCGCGACGCCGACGGCGGGCAACAACGGGCCAATCTGCGCCGGCAGCACGCTCAACCTGAGCACACCGACAGTGGTGGGCGCCACGTATAGTTGGACGGGGCCGAACAGCTTTGCCTCGTCGCAGCAGAACCCCTCGATTAGCAATGCGACCACGGCCGTGAGCGGAACGTATCTGGTCACGATCACGGACAGCAATGGCTGCACGTCCGCCGCCGGGTCAACGTCGGCAACGGTCAACCCGAATCCGTCAACGCCGACCGCAAGCAACAACGGGCCGATCATCGAAGGCAACACGCTGAATCTGACGGCCAGCACCGTGGACAATACGACATACAGTTGGACCGGGCCGAACGGCTTCGCATCCACGAACCAGAATCCGTCGATCTCGAACGCCACGTCAGCGGCCAGCGGCGCGTATCTCGTGACCGTGACGGACAGCAACGGTTGCACGTCCGCCGCCGGGTCAACGACCGCGCTGGTGACGGCGCTGCAGATCACGTCGATCACGACGCAAGGTGGTGACATCCTCATCACGTGGTTGACGACCGGCGGAGTGACGAATGCGGTCCAAGCGACGCCCGGCACCCCCGGCTACAACACGAACTTCGTCGATATCAGCGGACCGCTCCTCATCCTCGGCAGCGGGGACACGAGCACCAATTACGTGGATGTCGGCGCAGCGACCAACTCGCCCGCGAAGTTCTACCGCGTGCGGCTCGTGCCATAATCGATAGGACAGGCGTTTCGCCCGTCCTATTGATGATTCGCGGGCGGACACGGTGTGTGTCCCTGCAATCCGTTCGTCGCGGTGGCGACGACTGCCGGCGCCCCTCGGCATGCCGCTGTGGCGGGACAAGATCGGCGAGGCCTCGTCGAATCCCTGATGAGCCTCATGCCCAAGGGCGAAAAGACCAGGTTCCAGCCCGATTGGCTCGGTCAGTAGGGGACGACGTTCCTTACCTGATTTGTAAATTGTGAAGGGATGAGACCGTCTGGGAAGTCTGATCTGTAATTGTAAAGAAGTCGTTGACCCCTTCTACAAATCTGCGGCACGTGTCGTCGGACTCCGCTCAGTGGCGAGCTTGCAGTTGCGCGAGCGCGGTTTGCGCTGGAGTGGAATCCGGCTTAATCCGTAGCGCCTCCTTCAGATGCCCGATCGCTTCGGGGATCCGGCCCGCCTGCCCCAGGGCGATTCCCAGATTGCAGTGTGCCTCGGCGTAATTCGGGTTGATCCGCAGGGCCTGATCGAACTGCTCGATGGCTTCCGGCATCCGACCCGTTGCCATCAAGGCAACCCCGAGGTTGTAGTGCGCCTCGGCGAAATCGGGCTTGATCTGCAGCGCCTCCTTCAGATGCCCGATCGCTTCGGGGATCCGGCCCGCCTGTCCCAGGGCGATCCCCAGATTGCACTGCGCCTCGGGGAAATCGGGCTTGATCCGTAGCGCCTGCTCCAAATGCCCGATCGCTTCGGGGATCCGGCCCGACTGCTCCAAGACAACCCCCAGGCCGTCCTGCGCCAGCCAATTGTCCCGGGTCACATCCAGAGCACGCCGAAACAGTGTCTCCGAGTCCTTCCAGTACCTGACCTGAACTCTGGACAGGGCCGCACAGGCCATCACTGCTGCCGCCGCCGCGACGCCGGCAATCACTTTCCGGTTGCGCCGCTCGATCGCGCGGGCCGGCACGCTCCAGCACAGCATGATGAACAACCCAATCAACGGCAGATACGTATACCGGTCCGCCATGGACTGGCCCCCGACCTGCACCAATCCAATCGCCGGCACCAACGTCCCCAAAAACCAGAACCACCCGACGGCCAGATACGGTTCGCGCCGCGCTCGCCAAATCACCACGCCCGACACTGCCATCAGGATCGCGCCCGCCACGACCACCGTCCCCGGCGACCACGCCCGATACGGATAAAAAACCGCCAGTCCACTCGGCCACACAGTCTTTTTCACATACCGCACATACGACACCACCGCGTTGGCCATCCGCGGCCCCAACGGCAGCCGCTCCAACGAACTGATCGCCCCTCCACTGTGCTGCGCCCAGATGGTCACGCCGCACGACACCGCCGCCAGAGCAAAAAATGGAACCTTTTCCCTGACCAACGCGCCGAAACGCAACGGAGCGTGATGACCGACAACTGACGGAGCCCACCGCGTCCTCCCCAGCGGCCAATAATCCAGCAGCAGCAGCACAAACGGCAGCGTCACCACCATCGGTTTCGCCATCAATCCCATCGCGTACCACCCCACCGCCGCCGCATACCGCCCCCGCGTCGGCTGCTCCACATACCGCGCATACCCCCCCATCGCCAACATCCAGAACAACCCGCTCAGCACGTCCTTCCGCTCCGCCACCCACGCCACCGACTGCACATGCAACGGATGCACGCCGAACACCGCCGCCACGCACGCGCTCCGCCACGGCGCCCCTGTCATCCGCCGCAACACCAGGAACAGCAGCACCGTACTCGCCGTGTGCAACACCACATTCACCGCGTGATACCCGCCCGCGTTCATCCCGAACCATTGGCAGTCCAACGCGAGCGACAGCCACGTCAGCGGAAACCAGTTCGAATCGTGATGCGCGGTGAACGCCCACACCACGCCCGGAACCGTCAACCCCCCCCGCACATGCGGATTCGCGGTCACATACAGGTCGTCATCGTAGGTGAGGAACCCGGCGTGCCCCACCGGCCAGTACACGGCGGCGATCAACGCCGCCAGACACATGCAGATCAGCATGGCTTGTAGCCGTTGGCGAGATGTACTCATTCCCAAAAATAAACTGGATTCTACACGCGTAACCATCGCGTTCCCGCGCCACAGTTCCGCCCGCGTTTCGTCAACGCCTTCATCTTCCGAACGCGCGCGCCGGCGCGCCTGTTTCCATATTCTCCCACCGAGTCTACCCCCCGGTCATCTGCCTGACAAGAGCGCCCCATGGTTCGATTCCAATACTTGATAAGCTGCCTGGTTACAGCAGGGGTTGTACAAGCTGCCGAGGTTCGAAAGAGTCTCGGCAGTTCTGTTATGGTTCCCGATTTCGCTCCTCAATTTCCAACGTGACGACAGGTGATACCGAACACTATGATGCGATCAAATGTTGGATCTCTCGCGGAATCTTGAATCCAAGACCCTGTCCAATCTGACGGCAGCGGCAACGAACCTGATCAATCGTGACTCGCCGCGAGCTTCGAGGATGTGTTTCTCGCTGCTACTCCTTCTCGTGCTCTCGACGGCTGGCTTCCTGGCGAGAATGGGTGCGACCATGACGCTGATCGTCCCTTGGGACGTGACGATCATCCTTGACTGCGGTTGGCGAGCGATCAATGGCCAAATCCCGCATGTGGACTTTTATAGTCCGCTGGGACCGGTGACACATCTGGTCGTGGCGTTGGGGATGCGCTTGGCCGGCCCGCGTGTGAGCAGTATCGCCTGTGCGAACGCCTGTGTGTTGCTCGTGCTGGCGCCGTGGGCGTGGACCATTGCCCGCACCAGGATGTCCGCGGCCTTGAGCTTCCTGTTTACTTTGTATGTCGGATTTATGGTGGCAGCGACTTCCACGTACGGGCACGCATTCAACCAACTCAGCTACAGCGCCATTTACAATCGATGGGGCGTTGCGCTGACGGCGCTGGTGCTCATCGAGTCCCTCGGACGCCCCCGACAGCAGCTCCGGCGGCGGTCCTCCGTGCTGCTGGGCGTGTCAACGGGGATCAGCCTCGCGATCACGTTCTTCTTAAAGGTCAGTTTCTTCGGCGTTGGCGTGATGGGCCTGCTCGCGGGTGTGATCCTGATGCCGCAGAATCGGTATCGATGGTTTGGGCTGTGTCTCGGCGCGGCCGTGGTCTCGCTTCCCCTGCTGGCGTATTTACGATTCGACGTTGGCGCGGTCGTCCACGATCTAAGCATGGCCGCCAGGGTCAGGAACGTCGGCTTGGGCCGCAGCGTAATCGACATGGTGACGACACCAGCCGTGTTCGAGTCCGTGTATTTGATTGTTGTACTGTGGTGCGTCGTTCCCAGCGTGGCGGGCTATTACCGGCCATGGCTCGCCCCAAAGGTCGGGCTGGGAGCGTTCGTTTTGTACCTGATTTTCGCGCAGGCGATCCTCTCGCTGACCAACACCCAGCCGCCACTCGCCACTCTGTTCCCCGTGGGATCGCTGCTGGTTCTCGAGGCGAGCCCGGCGAGCCATTCGCCGACAGGAAGCCGCCGATTCGCATGTCCTCATCCACAATTCCACGGGATGGATGGTGACGCTGCTGATCGCCCTGTATTTTGTCGCGTCGATCCTCGTGCCGGATATGGCGAGTCTGCCGTACTCCGCCTTCCTGTGCGCTACGGAGGGGCCGCAGATGAAAGCCAGTCAAAAATTCGCGGCGCCGCCGCTGGCCGACCTGCTGGCTCCCCGCGCCCCGCAGTACGTCCGGATCGTCAACGATGGTTGCGAGTTGCTGCGGTTGCACTCCGGGCCCGCGGATCGAATTGTGTCCATGGACCTTACCAACCCATTCTCCTTCGCGTTGCAGCGTCCGCCCTCCACCGGAGATGCGCTATGGTGGGAGAAACACTCGTTTACAGAACGTGTTCACCCCGATCCCGAACGGGTTTTCGAACGAGCCGCCATCGTGATGGTGCCCAGGAATCGCAGACCCGCGCCGCCGGACCAGCAACCGATCAGGGTCTACTCAGGATTCCTGGGAGCCCACTACACCCTTGTCGCCGAGTCAGCCTTCTGGAAGCTGTATCGACGACAATCTTAGCCCGGACCTGTACCGCAATATAGGGGACATGGGGGGAACAGGGAGCGGTAAGGGGGGCCACGTGATGGCTGAAAGGGTTCAGCCAAACGTGGGCTTCGCCGGGAGCGGGAGGCGGAACGACCGACGCCGCTACAGGGAGAGGGTACTGCGCAAAAAAGGGTGTTTTTGCGAAACGAACCCAATGGGGCCGAGTCGAAATCAGGCGTTTAGGTGCTTGAGCGACGCTTAGTTAGAAATATCGGGTCGGCGTTTTTTCGTTGGGTTCGTCTATGGTTCGCCTGGGTTCGGTCGGGGTGTTTGATGGGGCCGATTTACTCCACAGTCACGCTTTTGGCGAGGTTGCGGGGCTTGTCCACATCGCAACCGCGCAGCACGGCGATGTGATAGGCCAGCAGTTGCAGCGGGAGGACCGTGAGCAACGGCTGCAGGCATTCCAGCGTGTCGGGGATGTAGATCACGTCGTCCGCACGCTTCGCGACTTCGGCATCGCCCTCGGTGGCGACGACGATCACGGGTCCCTTGCGCGCTTTCACTTCCTCGATGTTGGCCATGACCTTGTCGTAGACCGGGTTTCTCGGGCAGATAAACACCGACGGCGTGCGCGGGTTGACCAGCGCGATCGGGCCGTGCTTCATCTCGGCGGCGGGATATCCTTCGGCGTGGATATAGGAAATCTCCTTCAACTTCAATGCACCTTCGAGTGCGACGGGGAAGTTGCCCTGGCGCGCAAGGAACAGGAAGCTGTTGGCGTCGCAGTACTTCTTCGCGACGGCCGCAATCGCGTCGCTCTGTTTGAGCACCCGTTCCATTTTGGCGGGGATTTCTTCCAGCCCGCGCAGTATCTCCGCACCCCGCGTGGACGCCATATGTCGCATCCGGCCCATCAACACCGCCAGCAACGTCATGATCGTCACCTGCGACGTGAACGTCTTCGTCGCCGCCACGCCGATCTCCGGGCCGGCGTGCATGTACGTGCCGCCGTTGACTTCGCGGGCGATGGTCGAGCCGACGACATTGACGATGGCGAGGGTCTTGTGCCCCTTGCGCCGCGATTCACGCACCGCCGCCAGCGTATCGATGGTTTCGCCCGACTGGCTGATGGCGAACACGAGCGTGTGCTTCTCCACGGGGGCGTTGCGGTAGCGGAATTCGCTGGCGTAATCGCACTCGGTCGGGATCCGCGCGAGGTCTTCCATCAAAAACTCGCCCACCATCGCCGCGTGCAGGGCCGTGCCGCAGGCGATGTAGATGATCCCGGTCCACTGTGCGCAACTCGGCCGGCGAAAGATTCAGCCCGCCGAGACGCGCCGTCGCTTCCTCGTGGCTGATGCGTCCACGAATGGCGTTTTGCACCGCGCGCGGCTGCTCGAAAATCTCCTTCAGCATGTAGTGCGGAAACTTTCCGCGTTCGACCTCTTCCGCGGCGAATTCAACCTCGCGAATCTGGGGGCTGACCGTTGCCGCCTCGATGGTGGACACCTGGAAATCATCGCGGCTGAGCGTGACAATCTCGAAGTCGTTCAGGTACACGACGCGGCGCGTGTGGGCGATAATCGCGCTGACGTCGCTCGCCAGAAAGTTCTCGTCGCGGCCCACGCCGAGGAGCAGGGGGCTGCCACGGCGCGCGCCGACAATCTGGTCGGGATGGTCCGCATGGACGACGGCGATGCCATAGGTGCCGACCACATCCTTGAGCGCGCGGCGCACCGCTTCGGTGAGCGTGGAACCGTTGCCGCCGGGATGCTCCGCCTGGACCTGCTCATAATGGTCGCCGACCAGATGCGCGAGAACTTCCGTGTCGGTCTGTGACACGAACTTGTGTCCCTTTGCGAGAAGGCGTTCCTTCAGGAGCTGGTGATTTTCGATGACGCCGTTGTGGACGAGGGCGATCTTGCCGGACTGGTCGAGGTGCGGATGCGCATTGGCGTCGGTCGGCGGGCCGTGCGTCGCCCAGCGGGTGTGGCCGATGCCGACTTCGCCTTTGGCGGGTTGTTTGGCGAGGACGGCAGCCAGATCGTTGATGCGGCCGGTCTTCTTGCGAAGCTGGAACTGCTTATTGTTAATAATGCACAGGCCGGCGGAATCGTAGCCGCGGTATTCGAGCCGGCGCAGACCTTCGAGGATGACGTTTTGGGCGGGCTTCCTGCCAATGTAGCCAATGATGCCACACATGGTGTGTTCCTTGTCTGAAGTCGCGCAACGGCGATTCAACCGCCCAAAACGTCCGGGCATCGGCGGCGATGGCGAATCACAGTGGCGTGGACTTCGTATCGCGTTTGTTTTTTATACCGCCGATGTAAAATAACATACTCACCCTTGAGGATTTGTCAACGAGAGACGCAACTTGGTCAAGTAATCTATAGGCTCGTTGCCATCCGTTGTGAGAGCCCCGCGCTACGAAAAAGCAGCCCGAAGACTATCCACGCTTGCGCTTGACGACGGCCCACAGGGTCACCGCGCCAAGGGTGGTCAGCAGGAGCGAGGATGGCTCGGGAATGAACTCGATGGTCATGTTGTCCATGACGAAGTTCTGCCCGCTGCCGGAAAAGCCTGCGTCTTGTCCACCAAAGGAGCTGAACGTGAGACGGTCAACATCCAGATAATCGAACGTGAATAAAGTCGGAGATGTCGCACTCGCTATGACGGTTGTATCGTAGAGTAAGGTCGCACCGCTGAAACCTTGGACTTCGATATTCAAGTTGCTGTTCCAGGCCCCGGTCAGGTAAACGCTTAGCAAGTTAAAATTTGTTGACGAATCAATCTCGCTGACACCGAGAATGCCGCCAGATACCGCATTAGAAGGGGACACCATTCCGTAATATAGGCCGCTCAACCCGCCCCCGAGTACCGGGGATAGGTTGGTCTCAAGAATCGCATTGTAAGCAAAGAAATTACTCCACACAAGCCCTTGATAGCTGCTTGGAACGTATGCCCCACGACCTGTTACCTGGAGATCATCGAAGGTGATGACGGTCTGCCCTTTGGTGCATGTTGTTGAGAGGGTGAGTAATGCGAAACATATAAGGGCACGGAGGAACAACTTCGACTTCATAACAAGCATCCTTTCCTTTTCTCCACGGCAATCATAGCAGTAAACGGTGGTGGAATCCAGATAATTCGAGGCAGACGAGACTGTCGGCGGCCGCAGACCGCCGTTGCAATTCCTGAGCCTTGTGCGATGTCGGGACACTTGCTTTCTGTTCATTGGATTTTCCCTACCAGTGAAAAGCACTTGGCGGTGGGACAGGGAGCATTCGTGATGTTTATGACACTAAAATCGGAGCAGTCCCATGGAGCCCCGTTCGTCGTGGCGTTCCCGTTCGGATCAGATGCAGTATTGGAATCGGGGTATTGGAAAAGGCACGCTCCACTGGCGCTATACGTGTACACACCGCCATTGGTGACGGTGCCGACGGCGATACCTGTGTAATTGGTGGCCAACACAGTAACGTTCGAACTGTTGAATGTCGCACTGTACGACCCTCCCGCAGCACCAAAGTTATCGGTATTGAAATACAGGTAGAGGGTGCCGTTGCATTGAGCGGTGAAACTGCCGTTGGTTCCCAACTGGACTTCCCGCTGACAGCGGGTGCAGAACTCGAGCGGGCCGGCTGGGGCATATTGGCTGACCTGATTCGTCCCGCCCCCATTGACCCCGTTGCCCACTTGACCGAATGTACTATCACCCCAGCTCCAATAGTGGTTGGTCATCTGCCCGCTGCCGTCCACGGGATCGAGCGTCATCGCCAGTGCATGAACACCGCCATTGTACGCGATGTAGGCTGACGTGGTCACATCTTCCAATTCGTCGTCTCCTCGCGGAGCGCTGACCCAAACCACGTCGCTGATGCCAGCGACGAGGATGGGGTTGGTGCTGGACGTTAGGTAGACGGAATTGGTTCCCAATTCTCCGAAGTTGTTGTCGCCCCATGCATAGACCTCACCGTTGCTGCTGACAGCCAAACTGAATGCGTAGCCTGCCGCAATCGCCACGATGTTGGACAAGCCAGGCACCCGCCCCGGTGTCGAAGCAATGTTGCCCACACTACGCCCAAGTTGACCAGACTCATTATTGCCCCACGTCCAAACAGTCTTGTCGGCTGTCAGGGCGACGGAATGACCCTCGCCGTTGCCATATAAGTAATCGTACCAGTTGCCGTCGCCTGCGGCGATGGCGATGACATTGGAAATGCCCTGAACCACTGTCGGCACGTTCGTACCGGCTCCGCCACCAGTAACCGCTCCGCCGATCTGTCCGTCTTCATTGTCGCCCCAGCCCCATACGTTGCCAGAAGTGTCCAATGCGAGACTGAACCCGTTACCTGCGGCGATAGCAACGATGTTTGTTCTCGTTGGAATCATCACCGGAATCGGCAAGTTCGTACAACCCAAAGGAACGGCATATCCTGCGCCCAATGCTCCACTGGCGTTGTATCCATTATCGAAAACATCGTTCCCCCAAGCCCACACAGTACCGTCAGAGCGCAAAGCCAGCGTGTGTTGAAATCCAGCCGCCACGTTGACGATGTTGCTGAGACCAACAACGGGAAGCGGCGTGGAATAGAAGTTCGTGTCGATAAATGTACCGCTCTCACTGGTTCCGAGCCCTGTTCCGAGTTGTCCCTCCGTGTTCTCTCCAACTGTCCAAACAGTTCCTGTGGCATCGACAACAACCGTATAGTCGTCCCCGCCAGCGGCGACCACCACCACGTTGGTTACGTTTTGAATGCCACAGGTGGCGGCGTCAGCAACGTCACTGGGGTACGGCAGATACACCTCCACGGCATCATTTTGATCTCCAACATAGATCCTGCTGTTCAACCCATCGCCCAAACATCCGTCGTTGTTGCCCCACGCCCAAAGAGTGCCGTCCTGCCTCGCCACCACGCTGTGTAATCCACCCGCCGCAATTGGGCTGCCCAAGAGCCGCTGGACACGGTAAAAGCGTTGGGTGACGGTGCTCCCATCGTTGTTGGTGGTGGCGGTGTCCGTCCAAGAGGTCAAACTGGCGTTGGTTGCGCCCCAGACGTAGGCGGTGGGAAACCATTGCGTATTCGTGCTCAAAGAATTCGCTTCCCATACCAGATAGCGGAAGAACTGGCAGGACTGCCAGGTGATCGTGGTAGACCCGCTTGCGTTCCGGACCATGTTTGTCACATAGAACGGCTGTGTCAGGCTGGTTAGCGTGCAGGGATCGACACCGCCATCGTCATCATCATCGTCCATTGCAAAGCCCCCGCCGCTCATGGTGGCGGTGGCGGCTTGGGCGGCCTGCGCCGCCTCGGCTTCCGCTTCCAAGTTGCTCTCGTAGGCGGCGTAGGCGGCATAATTACTCACGTCGGCCAATAGCGCCCTAAACGTGATGACGGGTGGTGGAACCTCGCCGGGCGATAAACCCCAGGAATCGGGCTGGTCAACCACCTGCTCATACCAATTCCACATCCAACCGTTCCACGAATTGGTGGCTGGTTGATAGCCGCTCGGAGCCAGAACGGTCGCAACCACGTCGGTCAAGCCGTCGGGCTGGATGATCGTTTCCCCGGTGAGCACATTCTGCAGCAACACAACGGCATAGGCGGGCACACCGCCGCTGAGTTCGGTCGAGGTTTGGAACAGACCGTCACAGGACATTTGCGAACAGTCGAGCCACCAAGGTTCTCCACCATAAAGGGAAAATGCCCGCCAATCCCAAGGGCTGAATGGCAGGACGAGGCAGTAGTCGGGACTGTATGCCTCGGCGACGAATTGGTCGAGGTTGGTGACATAGAGGTCTTGGGCAAGGGCATTCCCTTGCCAGAATATCGCCGCAACCGACAAACCGAAAGAACCCACAATCGGCAGGACTCGTCTCCTCATGTCGTCTCCGTAACGCTCGCAACGCTTCTCCCACAATTGCGACCTGCACTTCCCTCGAAGACGCCAGCCTGCTTGAGTAACTGACCATGCTCTTACGCCTGCCTCGTAATGATGTCAATCCGAAATCACCCGATTCGATTGTCAATTGACGCGGCGAATCCACTGTGTCTAGTATCGCGGCATGGCGCCACTTGGACTCAGACCGGTCACACCCACCAACGTGCTCGGCGTGATCATGGGCGGAGGGGAGGGACGCCGCTTCTTCCGTTGACGAAAGAGCGGGCGAAGCCCGCCGTGCCCATCGCCGGCAAATACCGCCTGGTGGACATCCCGATCAGCAATTGCATCAACTCCAACATCCGCCACGTGTACATCCTCACCCAATTCAATTCCGCTTCACTACATCGGCACATCCACCAGAGCTACTCGTTTGACCGGTTCTCGCGCGGTTTCGTGGAAATCCTCGCCGCACAACAGACCGCCGACAACATGGGCTGGTATCAGGGAACGGCTGACGCCGTGCGCCAGAATCTGCGCTATTTCCTGGAGCGGGATTACGAATACATCGTCATTCTCTCGGGCGATCAACTGTACCGCATGGATTTTCGGAAGGTCCTGCAACAACACGTGGAATCCTATTCCGACATCACGGTTGCCACGATTCCTGTGGGCCGTTGCGACGCGGGTTCGCTGGGCATCATGCAGGTCAACGAGGAAAAGCGTATCGTCCGGTTCGTCGAAAAACCGCGCGAGGCGGCGGTCTTGGATGAGTTGAAGATTCAGGACCCGCTTCTGTCGCACCTGCGCATTACCACCAGCGAGGACCATTACCTGGCGTCGATGGGAATCTATGTATTCAATCCTGAGATTCTGCGCAAAGTGCTGGACAACGACAAGACCGACTTCGGCAAGCACATCATTCCCGACGCCATCAGCCGCCAGCGCGTCTCCAGCTATGTCTTTCAGGGATATTGGGAGGACGTGGGAACGATCGGCTCGTTTTTCAAGGCGAACCTCGCACTGTGCTCGCTTAAACCGTCGTTCAATTTCTTCGACCGCAACGCGCCCGTGTACACGCACGCGCGGTCTTTGCCAGGCGTCGAAACTCGTGGAAAGCCAGGTGCGCAACGCCCTCATCGCCGACGGCTGTATCATTCTTCGCTCGCGAATTGAAAACACCGTCGTCGGCGTGCGCTCGTTTATCGGAAGCGACTGCGTGTTGCGCGATACCATCCTGATGGGGAGCGACTTTTTCGAAACCCAACATGAGATGCTGGAGGAAGACGCCATGGGAATTCCCCACATGAGCGTTGGACGCGGGTCGAAGATCGAGCGGGCGATCATCGACAAGAACGTTCACATCGGCGAAGGCGTGGTGATCGCCGACAAGACCGGCGCACCCGATTTCGACGGTCCGAACTATTACGTCCGCGACGGCATCGTCATCATTCCCAAGAACGCGGTGATCCCCGGGGGGACGAAGATTTGATATTTTCGATCCGACCAACGGTTGGAATGCCCAGTGGATCCCCCGGCAACACAAGACGATTACCCAAGAACTTTCTTTAAAACCAGTGTTGACATGTATTTGGAATCCACTATAGTCAGCACACCCCATGGAGGGGTGATACAGTAGACAAGTTCATAGGGCGTAGCGGAACCCGCCGACTGTTTCCTTGTTAAAGGGCAATTGAGGAAGCGGAGGGGGGTTCTAGCGTCTTTTTGTGTCTAGTGTAATCGGCGACGTTGCGGGTTGCCGGGGAGACTTTTGGAGGCAGTTGCATGGCAAAGCCTTCGGGATGAAATATCGCCCACGTAGCTCAGTTGGTAGAGCACGTCCTTGGTAAGGACGAGGTCATCGGTTCAAACCCGATCGTGGGCTCCAGAAAATGAACGAGGTTTGGATCGACGGAAAGCGAAAGCATGGTAGCGAGACGGAGACATCAGGTCACATAATCTAGAGAGGCAGACAGGAGGAGAGCATGGCAAAAGGCAAATTTGAACGGACAAAACCACACGCCAACGTTGGCACGATCGGTCACATCGACCATGGCAAGACCACGCTGACGGCAGCAATCCTGCAGGTGTTGTCGAAGCAGGGCAAGGCCGAGATCAAGAGCTACGCCGATATCGCCAAGGGCGGTACCGTGCGTGACGAGACCAAGACGGTGACGATTGCCGTGGCCCATGTCGAGTACGAGAGCGAGAAGCGCCATTATGCCCACGTCGACTGTCCGGGTCATGCCGATTATGTGAAGAACATGATTACGGGCGCCGCGCAGATGGATGGCGCGATCCTCGTGGTCAGCGCCGCCGATGGTCCAATGCCGCAAACCCGCGAACACATTCTGTTGGCCCGCCAGGTGGGCGTTCCCGCGATTGTCGTGGCCCTCAATAAAGTCGACCTGGTCGACGATCCCGAACTCCTCGACCTCGTCGAACTCGAAGTGCGCGAGTTGCTCTCCGCGTACCAGTTCCCCGGCGACAAGACGCCGGTGATTCGCGTCAGTGCGTCAAAGGCGCTCGCCGGGCGATCCCGAGGCGGAAAAGCAGATTTTGGAATTGGTCAAGGCAGTGGATGACTTCATCCCGCAGCCTACACGCGAAATCGACAAGCCGTTCCTGATGCCTGTCGAAGACGTTTCTCGATCACGGGCCGCGGCACGGTCGCCACGGGGCGTGTCGAACGCGGCACGGTCAAGGTCGGCGAAGATGTGGAAATCGTCGGCTTGCGCGACACCGCGAAAACGGTCGTCACCGGCGTGGAAATGTTCCGCAAGATTTTGGAACGAGCGGAAGCGGGCGACAACGTCGGCCTGCTCCTGCGCGGCATTGAAAAGGAAGGCATCGAGCGCGGCCAGGTCCTGGCGAAGCCGGCGTCGATCAAGCCGCACAAGAAGTTCAAGGCGGAAGTCTACGTTCTCAGCAAGGAAGAGGGCGGCCGTCACACGCCGTTCTTTAATGGATACCGCCCGCAGTTTTATTTCCGCACCACGGACGTCACGGGCGTATCGAAGTTGCCGCAGGGCGTCGAAATGGTGATGCCGGGCGACAACGTTAATATGGAGGTCGAATTGATCACGCCCATCGCCATGGAAAAGACGATGCGGTTCGCCATTCGGGAAGGCGGACGCACGGTCGGCGCGGGACGCGTGACGGAGATCCTGGAGTAGGGACGAGAATTCGGAGCTGACGCAACATGCCCAGAGAGTTGATCACACTGGCCTGCACCGAGTGCAAGAACCGCAATTACACGTTGACACGGAACAAGCGGGCGCAAGGTTCCGAGCGGCTGGAGTTGCGCAAGTTCTGCCCCAAGTGCGGGAAACACGTCTCGCACCGCGAAACGAAGTGAGCAGGAACGGAGGTTCGGCGCGGAAGAGACCGCAGTGCGGATACGCCAGTAGCTCAATTGGCAGAGCGACGGTCTCCAAAACCGTAGGTTGGGGGTTCAAGTCCCTCCTGGCGTGCCAATCCGGATCGGGCCAGTGGCGAAGACCAGACCGAAGCGGGGAAACGGGCGAACGGACACGGAATTAGCGACACATGACAAACCCATTTCTGAGAGTGCAGGAGTTTGTGATTGAGGTCTGGGCGGAACTGAAAAAGTCCTCCTGGCCGACGCGCAAGGAACTGGTCGATTCGACCATTGTGGTCATTGTCACGATACTGATTCTCGGCATATTCGTCGCCCTGGCCGACCTGGTGTTCCTGCGCATCGTCGCCCTGCTGACGCGCTCTTGACGAAAGAAACGAGATGGACACGACGATAAAATCGGAGTTTCAGTGGTTCGTGCTTCACACGCTTTCTGGTCAGGAACAGAAGGTGAAAGACAGCATTGAGAAGCGAATCAAAATCGAAGAAATGGCCGAATGGATCAAGGAAGTGCTGATCCCCACGGAAAAAGTTGCGGAAGTCAAAAAAGGCAAGAAGACAACCAGTACACGGAAGTTTTATCCCGGCTACATCCTTGTTCATATGAAGTTGCTCGACGAAAAGAACCAGTTGCAGGAGAAATCGTGGTACTTCATCCGCGAGACGGCGGGCATCATCGGATTCATTGGCGGCGACCGACCCGTCCCGCTCAAGCAGGACGAAGTCAACAGCATTCTGGCGCAAATCGAGGAACGCCAGGAGAAAGTGGCCCCGAAAGTCGCGTTCGAGAAGGGCGAGACGGTCAAGGTCACGGATGGACCGTTCCAGAACTTCACGGGTGTGATCGACGAGATCGATCCCGACCGCGGCAAACTGAAGATTTCCGTGTCGATTTTCGGACGTTCGACGCCGGTCGAATTGGAATACTGGCAGGTCGAGCGCGCCTAACGAGGAAACATGGCAGGAAAACCAGTCACAGGCATGATTAAATTGCAGATTCCGGCGGGACAGGCGAACCCCGCGCCGCCGGTTGGCCCCGCGTTGGGCCAACAAGGCGTCAATATCATGGAGTTCTGCAAGCAGTTTAACGCGGCGACGCAGAAGATGGCGGGAACCATCATTCCCGTCGTGATCACCGTTTATAAGGACAAGACATTTACCTTCATCACCAAGTCGCCGCCCGCCAGCGCCTTGCTCAAAAAAGCAGCAGGGATCGCCACCGCCAGCGCCGAGCCGAACCGCAACAAGGTCGGCAAGGTCACACGTAAGCAGGTCTTGGAAATTGCCAGGACGAAGATGGCGGACCTCAATGCGGCGAGCGAAGACGCGGCTTGCCGCGTCATTGCCGGCACGGCGCGCAGCATGGGCATCGACGTGGTCGAATAGCGGAGTTCGAGGTTTTTATGGCTACACACGGCAAACGCTACAACGAAGCAGTCAAGCAGGTTGACGCGAAGCGGCAATACAAGATCACTGACGCGGTGGATCTGCTCAAGAAACTGCCGAAGACGAAATTTGACGAGACGGTGGAACTGGCATTCAAATTAGGGGTTGACCCCAAGCAGAGCGACCAGATGGTCCGCGGCACGGTCGCGCTTCCGCACGGCAGCGGCAAGAAGGTGCGGGTCGTGGTCTTCGCCAAAGGTGGAGCGGCGCAGGCAGCGAAGGACGCCGGGGCCGACTTTGTCGGGTTCGAGGATCTCGTGAAGAAATGCCAGGAGGGATGGACCGATTTCGATGTCGCGGTTGCGACCCCCGAAGCCATGCAGGAAGTGCGCAAACTCGGCAAGGTGCTCGGCCCAAAGGGTCTGATGCCGAACCCGAAGACCGGCACGGTCACGGACGATACCGCCAAGGCCGTCAAGGAAGTCAAGGCGGGCCGCGTCGAATTCAAGATGGACAAGGCCGCCAATTTGCACGTTTCGTTTGGAAAGCTTTCGTTCGAGGGCAAGGCGATCGAAGAAAATGCGCGAGCCGTCATCACCGCCGTGACGCATGCGAAGCCGGCAACAGCCAAGGGGCAATTTTATCGAGAGCTGCACGCTCTCGAGCACGATGAGTCCCGGGCATCAACATTGATACATCACGAGTTCTCGGCGAGTTGAAGTTGAGGGGCAGGGATTTTCATGAGACCAGAAAAACAACTGATTGTTGAAGATTTGCGGAAACAGGTGGGCACGTCGCCGTTTGTGATTGTAACCGAATACAAGGGGATGACGGTCGGGCAGTTTGCCGAGTTGCGCAAGCGGTTGCGTGGGGCGAAAGCGGAATATCATGTGGCCAAGAACACGATGCTGCGCCACGCGATGAAGGCCGCGGAGCTTCCGGATTTCGATTCGAGCTTTGGTGGGATGACCGCGGTGGTTGTTGGCAACGACAAGTCCGACATCGGGGCGGTTGCGAAAATTTTGAAGCAGTTCAGCAAGGAATTTGAGAAACCGAAATTCAAGGTGGGGTCGATGGGCAAGAAGTCGCTGAGCGCGGACGAGATTTCCGCCGTGGCGGATTTGCCCTCGTTGGATGCGTTGCGGGCGCAGTTGGTGGGCTTGTTGCAGACACCGGCGACCCGCATCGCGGTCGTGCTCGGCGCGCCCGCAAGTCAGATTGCGCGTGTGATGAAAGCGCACGCCGAGAAAACGGGACAGCCGCGGCGCCGGCCGGCGCTGCCGCATAGAGCAGAAACAAAAGGTTCCTCGTCGCTCTGAAGGCTTTTGGGGGTAAACGTTTCGAGGCTTCGAAACACGACGATACCAGAAAAGGATACGAACATGGCAGCAAATCTGGATCAAATCGTGGAACAATTGAGTGGTCTGACGGTGTTGGAAGCCGCGGAACTCTCCAAGAAGCTGGAAGAGAAGTGGGGCGTGAGCGCGGCGGCCCCGGTGGCGGTTGCGGCGGCCGCGCCGGTGGCGCAGCCGCAGCCCGGCAGCCGAAGCCAAGACAACCTTCGATGTCGTTCTGAAGGAAGCTGGCGCGAACAAGATTGGCGTCATTAAGGAAGTGCGCGCGGTGACGAGCCTCGGCCTGAAAGAAGCCAAGGATCTCGTGGAAGGCGCGCCGAAGACCGTGAAGGAAGGCGCCACGAAGGAAGAGGCCGAGGAGATCAAGAAGAAGCTCGAAGCCGCCGGCGCCAAAGTCGAGCTCAAGTAGCGGCGGGTCGTTGGTGGGAATTTGGGTGGGGGCGCGGGCAACGCCGCGCTCCCACGATAAACGGTCGGCAAACAGCAGTCAGTGGGCAGTGATGCCCGGGAAGTAATTCATGGCTGAACGAAAATATTTCGGCAAGTTGGGCGACGTAATCCAGCCTCCTCCGATTGATCGAGGCTCAGACGGATTCATACGCGGAGTTTTTGCAGGCGGAGGTGTCAACCCGCCGCAAGAGCGTCGGTCTTCAGGCCGTGTTCAAGGAAGTGTTCCCCATCGCGAGCTACGATGGCCAGGCCACGCTTGATTTCGTGGAGTATTCCATCGGCGAGTCGAAGACGTCGTGGCTGGATTGTCTGCGGGAGGGCATCACCTACAGCGGCCCGCTACATGTCACATTCCGTCTCAAGGACAAGAATGGGACGAAGGAAGAGAAAGTCTACATGGGCGAAATCCCGCTCATGTCCCCTTCGGGCAGCTTCGTCATCAACGGCGCGGAGCGCGTCATCGTCAGCCAGTTGCACCGTTCCCCCGGGATTTGTTTTGAATCCTCCATCCACACCAGTGGCAAGGTGCTGTTCGGCTTCCGCATCATCCCCGACCGCGGTTCCTGGCTGGAAGTGCAGTTTGACAACAGCGATTTGCTCAATATCTATCTTGACCGCCGCCATCGCCGCCGGAAATTTCTGGCCACCACGTTCCTGCGCGCCTTGGGGTACAGCTCGGACGAGGACATTCTCAAGTTGTTCTACCAGATTGAGGACGTGAAACTGAAGGATGTCACGGGAGGCGAGGAGACAACCAGCAAGGTGCTCATTGCCGACGTGATGGACAAGGAAAAGCAATTGGTCGTTGGGCGTGCCTTCGAGCCCCTCAGCAAGAGCGTGGCCCGCCAGTTGATCGATCTCGGTGTCGATAAGGTCAAGGTCGTGGACATCTCTGTGGATGACGGCTGCATCGTCAAGTGCTTGCGCAAGGACACTTGCAAAGACCAGGAAGAAGCGCTGAAAGATATTTACCGTCGATTGCGTCCGGGCGACCCGCCGACGATTGCGAACGCCAAGGCTCTGATCAAACGACTGTTCTTCGATGCCCGCCGCTATGACCTCGGTCGCGTGGGCCGCTACAAGATCAATCAGAAGCTGAACCGCAGCGCCGACCTCGAAAGTCGCGTCATGGAAAAAGAAGATCTTATCGAGGCGATCAAGTACCTGCTGAATCTGCGCAAGGGCGAAGGTTCGGTGGACGATATCGACCATTTGGGCAGCCGCCGGTTGCGCACCGTGGGCGAATTGCTTGCCAACCAATGCCGCATCGGCCTCGCGCGCACCGAGCGTGTGGTCAAGGAACGCATGACCTTGTTCGACGTCGACACCGACACCATGACGCCGCAGACAACTGATTAATCCCGAAGCACTCGTCGGCCGTCATCCGGGATTTCTTCGGTCGCAGCCAGCTCAGCCAGTTCATGGATCAGACGAACCCGCTGAGCGAGTTGACGCACAAGCGTCGTCTATCAGCGCTCGGGACCGGGCGGTTTGTAGCGCGAACGTGCCGGCTTCGAGGTCCGCGACGTTCATCCATCACACTACGGGCGGATTTGCCCGATCGAAACGCCTGAAGGCCCGAACATTGGTCTGATCAGCGCGATGAGGATCTATGCCCGGATCAATGAATTCGGCTTCATCGAGACGCCGTACCGCAAGGTCAAGGACGGGCGCGTGACCGAGCAGGTGGACTATTTGACCGCCGATCAGGAGGAGAACTATGTCGTCGCCCAGGCCAACGCCGCCAGTCGATGGCAGCGGCCATTTTCTCATCCGAGAAGGTTTCCTGCCGGTACAAGGGCGACTTCATCGAAGTCGAGCCGGAGCGCGTCCATTATATGGACGTGTCGCCAAAACAACTTGTGTCCGTCGCCGCGGGTCTGATTCCGTTCCTGGAACACGACGACGCCAACCGCGCGTTGATGGGATCGAACATGCAACGTCAGGCTGTGCCGCTGCTCCAGAGTGATTCGCCGCTGGTCGGCACCGGCTTGGAAGGCCGCATCGCGCGCGACTCGAAAGTGTGCATCGTCGCGGAAGAATCCGGTGTCGTGGCCAGCGTGGACGCGCGCCGCATCATTATCACCAAGGACGGCGATGTCCCGGAAGGCAAACGCAAGATCGTGACGGCCCCCGAGAGTCACATCTGGGTGTACGAACTGCGCAAGTTCATGCGGTCCAATGCCGGCACGTGCTTCAACCAGAAGCCGATCGTCAAACATGGCGAGAAGATCAAAAAGGGCCAGGTACTGGCCGATGGCCCGTGCTGCGAAGACGGCGAACTGGCGCTCGGGCGGAATGTGCTCGTGGCGTTCATGCCGTGGTGCGGTTACAACTTTGAGGACGCGATCCTGGTCAACGAACGCCTGGTCAAGGAAGACATGTATACGTCGATCCACATCGACGAATTCGAAGCGGGCGCCCGCGACACCAAACTCGGCCCCGAAGAAATTACGCGCGATATTCCGAACGTCGGCGAAGAAGCCCTGAAAAACCTCGGGCACGACGGCGTGATTCGCGTTGGTGCGGAAGTCAAACCCGGGCGACATTCTCGTCGGCAAGATCACCCCGAAGGGCGAAACCGAACTGGCGCCGGAAGAGCGGTTGTTGCGCGCGATTTTCGGTGAAAAGGCCGCCGATGTGAAAGACACCTCTCTCCGCGTGCCCAGCGGCACGTACGGCATCGTCATGGACGTGAAGGTTTCGGCACGCAAGGAGCCGAGCCGCCCGAATTTCACGCCGACCGGAATTGCGCCGGCAGAAGCAAACAGATTGAGGAAGACCACAAGAAGAAGTCGACGGAATTGCGCGAGGAACTGACGGAGAAGTTGTGCAACATCCTCCTCGGTGAGAAAATTCCGCTGGATGTGGTCAATAGCGAGACCGGCGAAATCATTATCCCGGCCAACCGCAAGATCACCAAGACGCTCTTGCGCAAACTGGCGACCGTGTATGACCGCATTGAAATCGATCCGTCGCCGATCCGCATCAAGATTCGCGAGATCATCGGCGAATTCGAACACCGGTTCAGCGAACTGGATATGGAACGACGATCGGCAACTCGACCGCATCGAGAGCGGCGAAGATGTCGATCCGGGGATCATCAAGCAGGTCAAGGTGTACATCGCCAGCAAGCGCAAGCTGAGCGTGGGCGATAAGATGGCCGGTCGCCATGGGAACAAGGGTGTGATCGCGAAGGTCCTGCCGGAAGAAAATATGCCCTTCCTCGACGGACGGCACCCCGGTGGACATCGTGTTGAATCCGCTTGGGCGTCCCCAGCCGCATGAACGTCGGTCAGGTGCTGGAGACACATCTCGGCGTGGCCGCCAAAGCGCTCGGATTCAACATCGCGTCACCGGTCTTTGATGGCGTCACGGAAAAGGAAATCGGGGAAATGATTGATCAGGCCAGGAAGATCGATGGGTACTCCTGGGTGAAGGGCGATGGCAAATCGCGCCTGTACGATGGTCGCACCGGCGAAACGTTCGATCAGGAGGTCGTGGTCGGCTACATCTATATGTTGAAGCTGGGGCACCTCGTGGCGGACAAGATTCACGCGCGCGCGGTCGGACCGTACTCGCTCGTGACGCAACAGCCGCTCGGCGGCAAGGCGCAGTACGGCGGCCAGCGCTTTGGCGAAATGGAAGTGTGGGCCATGGAAGCCTACGGCGCGGCCTATGCGTTGCAGGAGTTGCTCACCGTCAAGAGCGACGACGTCCAGGGCCGCACGCGAATTTACGAATCCATCGTCAAGGGTGACAATACCCTCGAGGCGGGCACGCCCGAGTCGTTCAACGTGTTGATGAAAGAAATGCAAAGTCTATGCCTCGACGTTCGCGTCGGGAAGAACGGAGGCGAGAGCAAGATATGATCGCAGCCAAACCTGGTACGTCAATCCCATCGACAGCCGCGGCCACCGCCGCCGCCCGCGCGGCGCTCGGTCTGGAAAAGGCGGATGTATTCGACCACGTCAGCATTGGCGTGGCGTCGCCGGACACGATTCGCTCCTGGTCGCACGGCGAAGTGAAGAATCCCGAGACCATCAACTATCGTACGTTCAAGCCCGAGAAAGGCGGTCTCTTCTGCGAGCGCATTTTCGGTCCGGTGCGGGACTGGGAATGTAATTGCGGAAAGTACAAGCGCATCAAACACCGCGGTGTGATCTGTGATCGTTGCGGCGTTGAGGTGACCCTCGCCCGTGTGCGTCGCGAGCGCATGGGACATATTGAACTGGCCGTGCCGGTTAGCCATATCTGGTTTTTCAAGTGTATGCCATCGCGCATGGGCTTGATGCTGGATATGACCGCCCGCGAATCTCGAGCGCGTCCTTTACTACGAAGATTACATGGTCGTTGACCCGGGTAAGACTCCGTTGAAGGACAAACAGCTCCTGACCGAAATGGAATACCGCGAAGCGCGCGAGCAGTACTCGGACGGGTTCACCGCCAAGATGGGCGCGGAAGCGGTTAAGGAAGTCCTCGGGAAAATCGACCTGCGTAAACTCGCGCATGAGTTGGAACATCAGCTTGATTCCACAAAGAGCAAACAGATTCGCAAGAAGATCGCCAAGCGGCTGAAGCTCGCGAAGGGTTTCCTCACTTCCAAGATGCGTCCCGAGTGGATGATCCTCGAAGTGTTGCCCGTGATTCCGCCGGATCTTCGTCCCTTGGTTCCCCTGGAAGGCGGGCGGTTTGCCACCAGCGATCTGAATGATTTGTATCGTCGCGTGATCAACCGTAACAACCGATTGAAGAACTTGCTGCAGTTGCGCACGCCCGACGTTATTATCCGCAATGAAAAGCGCATGTTGCAGGAGGCTGTGGACGCCCTGCTCGACAACGGACGACACGGTCGACCGGTGACGGGGGCGGGCAGTCGTTCCCTGAAGTCGTTGGCGGACATGCTCAAGGGCAAGCAAGGGCGCTTCCGCCAGAACCTGCTCGGCAAACGCGTCGATTACTCCGGCCGTTCGGTCATTGTCATCGGACCCGAATTGAAATTGAACCAGTGTGGATTGCCGAAAAAGATGGCACTGGTGTTGTTCGAACCCTTCATCATTCGCCGCCTGCGGGAGATGGGATTGGTGCACACGATCCGGTCGGCAAAGAAGTTGATCGAGCGCCAGTCACCAGAGGTGTGGGACATCTTGGAAGAGGTCAGCAAGGGACATCCGGTCCTGCTGAACCGCGCCCCTACGTTGCACCGGTTGTCGATACAGGCTTTCGAACCGCAATTGATCGAGGGCGATGCGATTCGCATTCATCCGCTGGTCTGTACCGCATACAACGCCGACTTCGACGGCGACCAAATGGCGGTGCACGTCCCGCTCTCGGTGGAAGCGCAGATGGAAGCCCGACTGTTGATGCTGGCGCCGAACAACATCTTCTCGCCCTCCAGTGGAAAGCCAATCACGACGCCGACGCAGGACATCGCGCTCGGCGTGTATTACCTCACTCATGGCGGCAAGAAGGAAACCGGTGGTGTCGCCCCGCGGTTGAAGCTGTTCTCGGACATGCAAGAGGTCTTCTTCTGTCGTGACGAACGCGACGTGACGATTCACGAGCGCATCCGGATGAAAAACCCTGACTACGGTCGTACCACCGTCTACGGTGATCCGACGTCGAAGATTATCGAAACGACGGTCGGCCGCGTGATCTTCAATGAAATCTGGCCGCCGGAACTCGGGTTCATCAACCGGTCCATCAACAAATCGTCACTGGGGGATGTCATCTGGCAGTGTTACCGCACGGCAGGTCATCATCGGACCGTCGAGGTGCTGGACAAGTTGAAGGCGCTGGGATTCGAACACGCGACGCTCGCGGGAATCTCCATCGGTATCGAGGACATGGTTGTGCCGAAGGAAAAGACCGTGGTGATCAACGACGCCCTGAAGGACGTGGCCGATGTTGAGAAGCAGTATCGTCGCGGGATCATTACCGACGGCGAACGCTACAATAAGATCATCGACATCTGGACGCACGCAACGGACAAGATTTCCAACGTCATGTACGCGGCGATGGAGCACAACCAGGGACGGGCGGAGCTGAACCCCGTCTATATGATGGTGGACAGCAAGGCGCGTGGCTCGCGCCAGCAGATCCGCCAGTTGGCCGGCATGCGCGGGTTGATGGCCAAGCCCTCGGGCGAAATCATCGAGCGGCCAATTCTGTCGAACTTCCGCGAAGGCCTGAGCGTATTGGAGTACTTTATTTCCACGCACGGCGCGCGCAAGGGCTTGGCCGACACGGCGCTAAAGACGGCTGACTCGGGATATCTCACCCGCAAGCTGGTGGACGTGGCGCAGGACGTCATCGTCCTTGAAGAGGACTGCGGCACGGTCAATGGCATTTGGGTCAAGCCGATTTACGAGGGCGAAGACGAAGTGGTGAAGTTGAGCGAGCGCATCATCGGACGTATTGCCGCGGAGGACATTGTTGATCCGGTGAGCAAGAAGAAGATCGTCAAGGCCAACACCGAAATCGACGAGGCCGCAGCCGAAGCGGTGAACAAGCTCGGCATTGAACGCATCAAGATCCGATCGGTGCTCACCTGTGAATCCCGCCGGGGTGTGTGTGGCATGTGTTACGGTCGCAATCTGGCCACGGGCAAACTGGTCAAACTCGGCCAGGCGATCGGCATTATCGCTGCGCAATCCATTGGCGAGCCAGGCACGCAGCTTACGATGCGTACGTTCCATATCGGAGGCACGGCCAGCCAGGTGTTCAAGCAGCCACAGATCAAAGCCAAAAACGACGGGGTCCTTCACTATCAGGATCTGCGCGCAGTACAACGGGCGGAAGGCAATTGGGTCGTGCTCAACAAGAACGGACAGGTCATCGTCAGCAACGAGGAAGGTCGGGAGTTGGAGCGGTACTCAGTTGTGGTCGGTGCTGAAATCGCGGCCGCCGACGGCGGTCGCGTCAAGAAGGGCGATGTTTTCGTTCAGTGGGACCCGTATAACGTCCCCGTGCTTTCGGAAGTCGCGGGCGTGGTCAAGTTCCACGACCTGATCGAAGGCATTACGGTCAAACGCGAGTTGGACGAAGCCACCGGCCTCATGGGCACGGTGGTCATCGAACACAAGGAAGACCTGCATCCACAAGTCAATCTCGTGAACGATGTGGGCGAGGTGATCGCCTTCTACGCGATCCCCGCGGGGGCGCATATCGTGGTGGAAGAAGGCGTCCGCACCGAGCCAGGCGCGCTGGTTGCCAAGACGCCGCGAAAGGTTTTCAAGACCAAGGACATCACCGGCGGTCTGCCGCGCGTGGCAGAATTGTTCGAGGCGCGCCGTCCCAAGGACGCGGCCGAGATCGCCAAGATCGACGGCATCGTGGACTTTGCCGGCACCGTCCGCGGCAAGCGCCGCATTATTGTGAAGGACCCGAAGACCGGAGCGGAGGAAGAGCATCTCATCCCGCACTCGAAGCACATCATTGTATTCCGTGGTGACTCCGTGAAGAAGGGCCAACAACTGACCGAGGGCCCCGTGGTTCCGCACGAAATCCTCGAGGTGTGCGGGCCGCAGGATTTGCAGGAGTACCTCGTCAACGATGTGCAGGAAGTTTATCGTCTGCAGGGTGTCGAGATCAATGACAAGCATGTCGAGATCATCGTCCGCCAAATGCTCCGGAAAGTTCGCATTGTTGATCCGGGTGACACTCGCTTCCTCTGGGGAGACCAGATCGACAAGGTGACTTTTGAAGAAGAGAACAAACGAGTGGCGGAAGCGGGTGGCAAACCAGCCGAAGCCCAACCTGTGTTGCTGGGTATCACCAAGGCGTCGCTGGAAACCGAGTCGTTCATCAGTGCGGCGTCGTTCCAGGACACCACGCGTGTCCTCACTGAAGCGGCAACGCTCGGACGGGTTGATCACCTGCGTGGTTTTAAAGAGAACGTCATTATGGGGCACTTGATTCCTGCTGGAACAGGCTTCGGGAAGCATCGGGGCCTCAAATTGGTGCCTTTGGCGGAGCCGGTTGAGCCACCACGGGAAGAGAGAGTTGAGCCCCAACCCGAGGAGGCAGCCATCTAGCGGGGTGCCGCAAAAGGGCTTGCGTGCGAGGAGTGCGTGTGATACGTTTCGCACTCCTTGCGTCACCGGGATGGTGGCGGCCGAGGGATTAAGAAATGCCGACAATTAACCAACTGGTTCGTAAAGGGCGGCGCCAACTGAAGGCGAAGTCGAAGGCGCCCGCGCTGGGGTCGTGTCCCCAGAGGCGGGGTGTCTGTCTGCAGGTCATGACGCGCACACCGAAGAAGCCGAACTCGGCCTTGCGGAAAGTCGCCAAAGTGCGTCTGACGAATGGCGTGGAAGTGATCGCGTACATTCCAGATGAAGGTCACAACCTTCAGGAGCACTCGATTGTGCTCGTGCGCGGCGGACGCGTGAAGGATCTGCCCGGCGTGCGGTATCACATTGTCCGAGGCACATTGGACGCCATGGGCGTCGAGAAGCGCCGGCGGAGCCGGAGCAAGTACGGCGTCAAACGTCCGAAGGATACGGGCGCGAAGGCTGCCTGATAGAATTGAGATATTTCGAGTATGCGTAGACGACGAGCAGATCGACGACCGAGAATCCGAGACGTTCGCTTTAACAGCGAGACGGTCACTCGGCTGATCACATGTATTATGCAGAGCGGAAAGAAATCCGTGGCTGAGCGCATTGTGTACGGCGCGTTTGACCGCATTGCCGAGAAGGCGAAGGACAAGAATCCGCTCGACGTGTTGCAAACGGCGTTGGAGAATGTGAAGCCGAGGCTCGAGGTCAAGTCGCGCCGCGTCGGCGGTGCGAATTATCAGGTGCCGGTCGAAGTGTGAACCGACCGCCAGGAAGCCTTGGCGATGCGCTGGATGATTCAGTATGCAGGAGCGCGCAAGGGTACGGCCATGACCGAGGCCTTGGCGGCAGAGATTTTGGACGCGTCCAATAATACGGGCGCATCCGTCAAGAAGCGCGAAGACACGCACAAGATGGCGCAGGCCAACCGTGCGTTTGCGCACTACCGCTGGTAGTCCGGAGGGAATTCAACTCTGTGGGACGAATCACGGTTGTGCTTTCGTGTCATTTGGTAGAAAACGAACAGTCGTACGAATAAAGAAACAATGCAGGCCGTGTTAGAACAAAAGAAACAGCCGGACCAGCAGAAGGCGAGGTCAGCGCCGGGCAGGCTGGTGCCGTTGGAGCGCACCCGAAACATCGGGATTTGCGCGCACATCGACGCCGGTAAGACGACGACGACCGAGCGCATCCTGTTTTACACCGGGAAGGTGTACAAGGTCGGTGAGGTGCATGAAGGCACCGCGACCATGGACTGGATGGAGCAGGAACGCGAGCGCGGGATCACGATTACCAGCGCGGCGACGACCTGTTTCTGGCGCGAGCATCGCGTCAATATTATTGATACACCCGGCCACGTGGATTTCACCGTTGAAGTCGAGCGCAGTTTGCGCGTGTTGGACGGCGCCTGCGCGGTGTTCTGTGCCGTCGGCGGTGTCGAACCCCAGTCTGAGACGGTGTGGCGCCAGGCCAACAAGTACAAGGTGCCGCGCATCGCGTTTGTCAACAAGATGGACCGCACCGGGGCGGACTTTGAGGCGGCGGTCGCCCAGATGCGGGAGCGTTTGGCTGCCAATGCGGTGCCAATCCAGATCCCGATTGGCAAAGAAGCCGATTTCAAGGGAATCATCGACCTCGTCAGGATGAAGGCCGTGACATGGTCGGGCGAGGAACTTGGCGCACAGTTCGAACGTCGTGGACATTCCAGCCGACCTGAAAGCTGCGGCCGATGTGGCGCATGCCAAGCTCGTCGAGGCCGTTTCCGAAAAGGACGAGGAGTTGATGCACCTCTTTCTGGAGGGCAAGGAGATCAACCAGCAGCAACTTCAGGCGGGAATCCGCCGTCTGACGATCAACAACGAATTGGTACCCGTGATTTGTGGGGCCGCTTTCAAGAACAAGGGTGTGCAACCCCTGCTCGATGCCGTGGTCGATTATCTGCCTTCGCCGCTGGATATTCCTGACATTGTTGGCACCAATCCAGATACCAAACAGCCGGAGACCCGCTCTTCCGATGACGACGGCCCGTTCTGTGCCTTGGCGTTCAAGATTTGGACCGATCCGTACGCAGGCCGATTGATTTTCTTCCGTGTGTATTCCGGCAAAGTGACCAAGGGTATGACGGTTTATAATCCGCGCAACAACAAGCGCGAGCGGATCGGCCGCCTGCTGGAGATGCACGCCAATCATCGGCAGGAAATCGACGTGTGTTACTCGGGTGACATTGGAGCGCTCGTAGGTCTGAAGAACGTCACAACGGGCGACACGGTTTCGGACGATGACTATCCGATCCTGCTGGAGTCGATCACGTTCCCCGAACCTGTCATTTCCATGGCCATCGAGCCGAATACCAAGGCGGACCGCGACAAGATGTCAACCGCCCTGCAGCGACTCGCTGAAGAAGATCCGACCTTCCGTCTCACGACCGATCAGGAGACCGGCCAGACCATCATTTCCGGGATGGGCGAACTGCACCTCGACATCATCAAAGATCGCATGTTCCGCGAATTCAACGTCGGCGCCACGGCGGGCAAACCGCAGGTCGCCTATCGCGAAACGATCACCAAGTCCGCCGAGGCCGAAGGCAAATTTATCCGCCAATCGGGTGGTCGTGGGCAATACGGACATGCCGTCGTCACCGTCGAGCCCGGTGAAAAGGGCAGCGGTATCGTGGTCGAGGATGAGGTTGTCGGCGGCGCGATTCCGAGGGAATACATTGGCGCCGTTGAAGACGGGATTATCGAAGCCGCACAGACGGGTGTGCTGGGCGGTTATCCGATGGTGGATATCAAGATTCAGATTATCGACGGCACATTCCATGAAGTTGACAGTTCTGAAATTGCGTTCAAGATGGCCGGCAGTTTTGCCTTCAAGGAAGCCGCACGCAAGGCTGGTGCGATCATGCTTGAGCCGATCATGGACGTCGAAGCCATCACGCCCGAGGAGCACATGGGCGACGTGGTGGGAGACCTCAACAGCCGCCGCGGTAAGATCAGCCATATCGAGTCGCGCGCGACTTCAACAATTGTTCATGCGACGGTCCCGCTGGCTGAGATGTTCGGATATGCCACGGCGTTGCGGTCATTGACGAAGGGACGCGCCAGCTACTCCATGGAGCCGGCGGCGTTTGAGAAAGTGCCGGAAAACATTCTGGCCACAATTATCGACAAGAACAGCACAGGCTCCACAAGGGCGGGACAGCAGAAGAAATGAATAATCAGCGCATTAGAATCCGCCTCAAGGGCTATGACCACCGATTGCTCGATCAATCGGCACACGACATTGTGGAAACAGCCAAACGGACCGGCGCGAAAGTGGCCGGACCAATCCCGTTGCCGACGGACATCTGGCGGCATACGGTCAACCGCTCGCCGCATGCGGACAAGAAGTCGATGGAACAATTTGAAATGCGGACACACAAGCGGTTACTCGATATCATCGATCCAACGGCCAAGACGGTGGACGAACTGAAGAAGTTGAACCTTCCCGCCGGCGTGGATATCACGATCAAGATTTAGCCATGGAACTACTTGGACAAAAAATCGGCATGGCGCAGTTGTTCGACGCAAACGGCAATTTCGTCGGCGTCACCGTCATCGAAGCGGGTCCCTGCACCGTGCTGCAGAAAAAGACGCCCGAAAACGACGGTTATCACGCCGTGCAGATCGGCTTGGGAACGCGCAAGGAAAAGAATGCTGGCAAAGCGCTCATCGGCCACTGCAAAAAGGCAAACACGCTACCCGCTCGGTTTATTCGTGAGTACCGCACGGAGGAGCCCATACAATTTGGTGTCGGCGATAAAATCACCGTGAAAGAATTTCAGCCCGGTCAGTACGTGGATGTTATCGGCACGGGGAAGGGCAAGGGGTTTCAAGGTGTCGTGCGGCGTCATAAATTTGCCGGCGGCGATATGACCCACGGTGCGAAGGGCTGGCATCGGCGCGGTGGCGCGATTGGCCAACGCCTGTTTCCGGGTCGCGTGTTCAAAAATATGCGAATGCCCGGCCACATGGGTGACGTCAAGGTCACCACGCAAAACCTGCGGGTGATCCAGGTGCGTGAAGCTGAGAACCTGTTGCTCATCGAAGGCGCCGTACCCGGAGCGCGCGGTGCGTTTGTGGTGATCCGCCACGCGTTGAAGAAGACAAAACCTGTAGTGAAAGCGACGAAATGAAGGTGCCCGTCATTACTATTTCCGGTCAGTCCAAGGGCGAAGTCGAGTTTGCTGACGAGTTGCTAGTCAAGGACGGCAGAGGAACCCAGGCGGTCCATGACACGGTGACGGCGTATATGGCGAACCAGCGACTCGGCACAGCCAGCACAAAACAAATCAGTGAAGTGCACGGGAGCGGCAAGAAGCCATGGAAACAGAAGGGCACAGGACGGGCGCGGGCCGGGTCGTTCGCGTCGCCATTGTGGCGTGGTGGCGGCGTGGTATTCGGGCCGAAACCGCGCGATTACACAATCAATGTCCCGAAAAAGGTCAAGGCGTTGGCATTCCGTAAGGCGCTGAGCGAGCGCCTGCTGGCTGGTGATGTCGTGGTGATTGACGAGCTAAAACTGGCCAACCACAAGACGAAGGATTTTGCAGGAATCATGGCGGCGATTGGCGCGAAGGACCATGCGCCCACGCTCGTCGTTACCGATCAGGTGGACCGCAACTTGAAGCTGGCGTCGCGGAACGTACCGAATGTGCAGGTCGAACCGGCCGATTCCGTGAATGTCTATGAGCTCTTGCGCTTCGAGAAGATTGTGACAACGAAGGCCGCGCTCGACAAACTGGGTGCGCGTTTGGGGCAGAACCGATGAAAGATCCCTACGCAGTTGTCAAGACCGTGCGTGTCACGGAAAAGGGCAGCGCCCAAACGGAAGCGTTGAACCAGTATCAGGTCGTGGTCGAGAAGCACGCGAACAAGGTCGATGTCAAACGCGCGGTCGAGCAGTTGTTCAAGGTGAAGGTGCTGCGCGTGAACACCCTGAATGTTCGCGGCAAGGCGCGGCGGGAGCGCACCGTGCAATTTGGACGGACACCCGCCTGGAAAAAAGCGATTGTCACCCTCAAAGAGGGCGACAAGATTGAATTGGCATAGCGATTTATGGGACTCAAAACTTTCAGACCGTTGACGCCATCGCTCCGGGGCACTGTGCTGTCCGACTTTTCGGAAATCACGAAGCACAAGCCGGAAGCGAAGCTGACGGTGGCCAAGCGCAGAACCGGTGGCCGCAACAATGTCGGGCGCATGACGGCGCGCGGCATCGGCGGCGGGCACAAGCAACGCTACCGGATCATCGATTTCAAGCGAGACAAGATGGGCGTGGAGGCGACGGTCGAGGCGATCGAGTACGATCCGAACCGTTCGGCTCGCATAGCGTTGGTGAAGTACAAGGACGGCGAGAAACGCTATATTTTGGCGCCGATTGGTCTCGTCGTTGGCGCCAAAGTGATGAGCGGTCCGGACGCCGAACTGTCGGTCGGCAACGCGCTGCCTCTGAAGAAGATCATTCCCGGAATGCCGATCCATAATATTGAATTGCACCGTGGACACGGCGGACAGATTTGCCGTAGCGCGGGCGGGGCGGCGCAAATAACGGCGAGCGAAGGCGATTGTGTGACGGTAAAGTTGCCGTCGAGCGAGCTTCGCCTTATCAGTCGGGAGTGCTACGCAACGATCGGACAGATTGGCAACACGGATCATATCAATATCATGCTGGGAAAAGCCGGGCGGAACCGTTGGCGTGGCCGACGCGGCATTTCCCGCGGTATGGCCCGCAACCCGGTGGATCACCCGATGGGTGGTGGCCAGGGCAAGAGCAAGGGCGGTGGTGGATGGCATCACCCGTGTTCGCCTTGGGGCCTGCTGGCCAAGGGCGGTAAGACGCGCCGGCGGAAAAAGTATTCGAACTCGATGATCTTGGAGAGAAGGAAGAAATAAATGGGACGTTCCCTGAAAAAAGGCCCGTTTGTTGACGATCATCTGATGGAGAAGGTCGAAACCATGCGAGCGGGCGAGAAGAAGCCAATCAAGACATGGTCACGTCGGTCGATGATTGTTCCGGAGTTTGTGGGACACACGTTTTTGGTTCATAACGGCAAGGTGCACACGCCGGTGTTCGTGACAGAAAACATGGTAGGGCATCGTTTGGGCGAGTTCGCGCCGACGCGCACGTTCCGCGCCCACGGGGCCCACACCGAGAAGGCGGTCGCGAAGTAGCGCGGCCGGGAGTTGGTTGTGCCCGCACCTGGCACGCGAACGGGAGTTTGTGCGGTTTGTTTGTTCTTTGTAGCGGTATGGCCGTTGGCGGCCGAGGAAGCGCAGTTGCCAGCGGTAGCGACGAATGCGGTCGTCGATGAGTTGCGCGCGTTGGTGAATAGCTTGGGTGCTGACAACCAGCGTCTCAAGACGGATTTGGAGCAGCGCGAGACGATCATTCGGTTGTTGACGGAGAACCTGGCCGTCGCGCGGACGGAGAGTGAGTTGTTCCACAAGAAGTGGAGTGAGGCGCAACTGCGCGCGCAAACGCTTGGCGTTGACTTTGCCGACAGCAATGCGTCGAAGACGCAACGACAGTTGGATGAGAGCGTCCGAGCGTTGTATCTCGCAGACGCGGAGCGGCAACGGTTGGTTGCCCAGGTGCAACGGCTAATTGAAGCCTTGCAAAAGCCAGGAGACGTTGCGGGTGAGTTGGCCCGTACCAAGGCGCTGATCGAAGCTGCGGATCGATCGCTTTCAGGCCGTACGACGAACAGTCAGGCCCAGGGAGGCCTGGGCGCCGCGATCGTGCTCGATGTGAATCCGGGCCTGCGGCTGGTGGTGTTGAATATCGGGCAGCTTCAGGGAGCGCGAATGGGAATGCCGATGGTAGTAATCCGCGGGGAACACGTCGTGGCGGAGTTAAAAGTTGTGGAAGTGCGACAGCGGATTTGCGGCGCGCTGATCGAACGGGTGAAAGAGGGTGTCACGCTGAAGACGGGAGACGTCGCCAGCGTGGCGAGGAACTCGTAAGTGTACGTGTGATTTTATGGAAGTGAGAGCAATAACTAAATATGCGCGGATGAGTCCGTACAAAATGGGCGAAGTGACGCGGCTGATTCAGGGTTTGAGCGCATCCAATGCGTTGGAAGTGTTGCGGGCGATCCCGCGCAAGTCGGCCCGAATGATTGAGAAGACGCTGAAATCGGCGATTGCGAACGCAACCAATAACGCCAGCTTGGCGGCGGACGCGCTGACAGTGAAAGAAGCGGTGGCTAACGAAGGACCGCGCCTGAAACGTTGGCAGCCCAAGGCGCGGGGAAGCGCGGGACCGATTATCAAACGGACCACACATATTCAGATTGTATTGACGGACGGACAATAATTTATGGGACAAAAGACGAATCCAATAGGTTTTCGCGTGTCAGTTACCAAAGACTGGCTGTCGAAGTGGTACGCCGACAAGAAGGACTACGCGACGCTGTTGTTGGAAGACATCAAGATACGGGAAATCGTGAAAAAGAAGCTGGCGGCGGCGGCCGTACCGAAGATCGCGATCGAGCGGTATGCGAACCGAGCCCGGATCACCATTTCGACCGCACGTCCGGGGATCGTCATCGGGCGCAAGGGCGCGGAAATCGACAAGTTGAAGGAAGAACTGGCCGCGTTGACCGGTAAGGAAGTTTACGTGGATATCGTCGAGGTGAAAACGCCGGAAACGGATGCTCAGCTCGTCGCGGAAAACATCGCTCTGCAACTGGAGCGGCGGATCAGTTTTCGCCGCGCCATGAAAAAGGCCGTGCAGACCGCCATGGATTTCGGAGCGCAGGGCATCAAGGTGGCGTGCGGTGGACGGTTGGGAGGCGCCGAACTGGCTCGCCGCGAAAAGTATCGCGTCGGGAAAATCCCGCTGCACACGTTGCGCGCGGACATCGATTACGGTTTTGCGGAAGCGCTCACGGTGTACGGGAAGATCGGCGTGAAAGTATGGGTCTGCAAGGGCGAGCGACCGTTGCGGCCCGCGGTACAACCGCAACCGGCGGTACCCGTCGGCCCGGCACCGGCAGCGTAGCACAGACAAGTTGAGAGAAGGGTTTTTAGACCATGGCAATGATGCCCAGCAGAGTGAAGTATCGGAAAGCCCAGCGCGGAAGCCGGACCGGCGTTGCGTGGCGCGGGGCCTCGGTCGCATTTGGGGAATATGGTTTGCAGGCGCTGGAGCGCGCGTGGGTGACCACGACGCAGATCGAGGCGTGTCGTGTCGCCTTGTCACGCAACATGAAACGGCGCGGCAAGCTGTGGATCCGGGTGTTTCCGGATAAGCCGATCACCAAGCGCCCGCCGGAGACGCGCATGGGCAAAGGCAAAGGTCCGCCTGAAACTTGGGTGGTTGTAGTCCGACCGGGAAACGTACTGTTTGAACTGGGCGGTGTGACGGAAGTACTGGCGCGTGAGTCATTTCGGCTGGCGGCGTCGAAGTTGCCGATTGCAACGCGTTTTGTAGCAAGGCGATAGCGAACGACATGAAAGCCAAAGAAATCCGTGAGTTGACAGATGCGGAGGCACAAGCCAAACTGCGTGATCTTCGGCAGGAAATGTTTAACCTGCGGCTTCAGCAGCAGACGGCCCGTCTTGAGCGCCCCAGCCGAATTCGCGAAGTGCGGCGGGACATGGCGCGCTTGGAGACCGTGTTGCGAGAGCGACAGCTTCAACCGGCGACGACGCCGGCGAAGTGATGACGCGGACAGCCGAACAATTTGGATTTACTATGGCGGAGACAGCGACAATCGAAAATAAGAAGCGGGAATTAGTGGGCGAGGTTGTTGGCGACAAGATGGAAAAGACCATCGTGGTCGAAGTTGCCCGACGGATTCGTCATGCCCGCTATCAAAAAGTTATTACGACCTACAAGAAGTTCTACGCACACGATGAAAAGAGTGAGGCAGGTGTGGGCGACAAGGTGCGGATTGTCGAGTCGCGCCCCCTGAGCAAGCTCAAACGCTGGCGGCTGGTTGGTGTGGTAGAGAAGGCCGCGAGGATCGAGAAGGTCGACGTATGATTCAGATTCGGACGCATTTGGACGTGGCGGACAATACCGGGGCGCGTGTGGCCTGGGCGATCGGCGTTCTGGGACACCAGAAGCGGTATGCGCGGGTCGGTGACGTCATCAAAGCGCACGTCAAGGAAGCCTCGCCTGATGGGACCGTAAAAAAGGGCGAGGTCGTGACCTGCGTGGTGGTGCGGACGAAGTCGCCCCTGCGACGCAACGATGGGTCCTACGTGCGGTTCGACAATAACGCCGTGGTGATTATTGATGACCAGTTGAATCCGAAAGGGACGCGCATTTTCGGTCCCGTGGCGCGCGAGTTGCGCGACAAGAACTTTACGAAAATCATTTCCCTTGCTCCTGAGGTGCTCTAAGTCATGAAGAGTTTGGCGGTCAAGAAGGACGACTTGGTTGTGGTGCTCTCGGGAGAGGACAAAGGCAAGGTCGGCCGGGTGCTGGCGGCATTTCCCGAGAAGCGACGCGTACTGGTCGAGGGCATCAACGTGATCAGCAAGGCATTGCGCAAAAGTAAGGACAATCCCAAGGGCGGGATCATTACCAAAGAAGGTGCGATTCACATTTCGAAAGTCATGAAGCAGGACCGCCACGAAGCGCGGAAGAAGAAGCACGGAACCACGCCCGCGGCCGCCGAAGCATAAGTGAGCGATATGGCCCAGTTATACGAACATTATAAGAAGAGCGTTGTGGAGCAGCTCTTGAAGGGCGGCCATTACACCAACCGGATGCAGGTGCCGAAGGTGGAGAAGGTGGTCGTGAACATGGGTGTGAACGCGAATCACGACAAAGACGTGATCAACGAAGCCCAGCAGGAATTGGCGACCCTGACCGGGCAAAAGGCGCTGGTCACGAAGGCCAAGAAGAGTATTTCGAACTTCAAGGTTCGCAAGGACATGCCGGTGGGCGCGAAGGTAACGTTGCGGGGTCAACGGATGTACGAGTTTTTGGAGCGGTTCTTCAATGCCGCGCTGCCGCGTATCCGCGACTTTCGCGGGGTCAACCCTCGGGGGTTCGATGGACGCGGGAGTTATACGATGGGTGTGAAGGATCAGACGATTTTTCCCGAGGTGGAACTGGATAAGATCAAGCATAACCTCGGGATGGATGTGACAATTGTGACGACGGCCAATACCGATGCCGAGGCCAAGGAGCTCCTCAAGTTGCTCGGGATGCCGTTCAGCAGTTAAAGGATTGAGTTATGGCGAAAGTTACCTGGGAAGTAAAGCAGCGGCGGCCAGCCAAGTTCAGTGCGCGGCAGTACAATCGCTGCCAGAACTGTGGGCGGCGCCATGCGTATATCCGGCGGTTCAAGATTTGTCGGATTTGTTTCCGTGAACTGGCCAGCCAGGGCAAGATCCCGGGCGTGGTGAAGGCGAGTTGGTGAATTGATGAACGTGACCGATTCCATTGGCGATATGCTGACGCGGATTCGCAACGCGAACTCCGCACTCAAGCCGGACGTACTGGTGCCGTATTCGCGGCTGAAGGCGGAGATTGCGAAGGTGCTGAAGCGCGAAGGTTACCTGGCGGATTTTTATGCGGAGAAGTCGGAGAATGGCCGGCAGGTGTTAAAGATTCAGTTGAAGATCGTCGGGAAAGAGCGGGCGATCGTCGGCATCAAGCGCGTGAGCCGGCCCGGACTGCGGCGGTATGTCGGTTCGACGGACATTCCGCGCGTGCTGGGCGGCATGGGAATATCGATTCTCACAACGTCGCGTGGGGTGATGACCGGCCACGAGGCCAAAAAGGCGAAATTGGGCGGCGAGCTGTTAGCGTACGTGTGGTAACGGATTATGTCACGAATCGGAAAGAAACCCGTTGAGATTCCGGCCAAGACCAAGGTCGAAGTGAAGGGCCAGGCGATCTCTGTCGAAGGGCCCAAGGGCAAACTGGAGTGGACCGTGCCTTCGCCGATCAAGGTCGAGGTGAAGGGTGGCCGGGTGCTGGCGACCACGACACAGGTGGACCGGGTCGGCAAGGCCCGTTGGGGCTTGTCGCGCAGCCTTATCGCGAACATGGTCAAGGGTGTCAACGAGGGGTACGTTAAGAAGTTGCTGGTGGAGGGCGTTGGTTTTCGCGCCGCGGTGCAGGGAACGAATTTGCAAATGTCCCTCGGGTATTCCCACCCGATCGTGTTTGCCATTCCGAAAGGCGTGAAGGTTTCGGTGGCTGACACGCAGGACAAGAAGCCAGAGATTACGATTGAGGGGCCGGACAAACAAATGGTCGGAGAAGTGGCGGCCCGGATTCGCCGGTTCTATCCGCCCGAACCTTACAAGGGCAAGGGGATCCGCTACGTCGGGGAGCAAGTGCGACGGAAGGCGGGTAAGACCGTTACGACGGCTGGCGGTTAATTGGGTGGTACGTTATGATTCCAAGAACCAGAGTTGAAGCGCGATATCGCCGGCACCTGCGGCTGCGACGAAAGGTGCGCGGCACGGCGCAACGTCCGCGAATGAGTGTCTGCATGACCGGCAAGCACATCTATGTGCAGTTGATCGATGATGTGAACGGTGTGACCCTGGCGTTCGCGAGCACGGCCGCCTCCGACTTGAAGGGGACAAAGGCGACCGTCGAAGGCGCGAAGAAAGTTGGCCAACTGGCAGCGCAGAAGGCGAAGGCCAAGAAGATCACCGAGGTCGTGTTCGATCGCGGTGGATTGCGGTACCACGGACGTGTAAAAGCATTGGCGGAAGCAGCGCGCGAAGCGGGATTGAAATTCTAATATGGCACCTGAAAAGAAACCGAAGATTGCAAAGCCCATCGCTTCCAAAGGTAAGGAAGCATCGCCGGTAGCCGTGGTCGAAGAATTGGGAGTCGAGGCCGATCGTCAGGGCGGCGAAATTATTGAAAAGGTCGTCTACGTCAACCGCAGCGCGAAGGTTGTGAAGGGCGGACGCCGCTTCCATTTCAGCGCGTTGGTGGTTGTCGGCGACCGCCGCGGGCACGTGGGCTGGGGTTTTGGAAAAGCCAACGAGGTTGCCGATGCCATCCGCAAAGGCACCGATCAGGCGAAGAAAGCCATGGTGTTTGTAAATTTGAAAGGCGCGACGATTCCTCACGAGATTATCGGGGTTTTTGGCGGCGGGCGCGTGTTGCTGCGTCCAGCGTCACCGGCACCGGCGTTATCGCGGGCGGCGGTGTGCGCGCGGTTATTGAGGCCGCCGGGGTGCGTGACGTGTTGACAAAGTCGCTGGGGTCGAGCAATGCAGTCAACGTGGTGAAGGCGACGATCGATGCCTTGCTGAATCTGCGTCCGCGCGAGGAAATCATGCGGGTGCGCGGGTTGACGCGGCCAACGGCCGCCGGGGTGAGCTAACATGACGATGCGACTGCATAATTTGAAGCCCCGTCCGGGCGCCAAGCACCGCACGAAGCGATTGGGCATTGGCGAGAGTTCGGGTCATGGCAAGACGAGCGGACGCGGTGGCAAAGGTCAGACGGCACGTTCCGGTGGCACGATTCGATTGGGGTTTGAAGGCGGCCAGATGCCGTTGCTGCGCCGCATTCCGAAGCGGGGGTTCAATAACGCAAACTTCCGGAACGATCTATGCGATTGTCAACGTCGAGCAGTTAAATGAGTTCGACAACGGTGCGACGGTCACGCCGGAGGCGCTGGTGGAGGCCGGGCTGGCCGACCGGCTTTTTGACGGAATCAAGGTGCTTGGCAACGGCGCGTTGAAGAAAAAATTGACTGTCAAGGCCCAGCGGTTTAGCGCTTCCGCACGGGAAAAGATCACGCAGGCTGGCGGCCAATGCGAAGATCTGCCGCTGCGGAGCATTCATCACAAGCCGGCACCGCCGCCCGGCCGCAACGCCGAAAGCGGCAGCGGGAGAGAAGTAGCCCGCGACCGTTGACGACCCATGTTCTCCGCATTCCTTAACTGCTGGAAGATCCCCGAGCTGCGGCGTCGGATCCTGTTTACGCTGGGCATGGTCGCCATCGCGCGATTGGGCGCGAATATTCCCTGCCCGGGCGTGGATCCCTCCGAGTTGAACCAGTACATGGCGCAGATTCAGCAGCGCGTGGGCGGCAGCTTCATGGGCTTGGCGGACATGATGACAGGAGGTGGCCTGCAGCAATGCGCGGTCTTCGCGCTGGGAGTGATGCCCTACATTAGCGCGTCCATCATCATGATGTTGTTGCCGGTGGCGATACCGTCGCTGGAGAAACTCAAGCAGGAAGGCGAGTCGGGCCGGACGAAGTTGATCCAGTACTCGCGGTATATGACAGTTGGCCTGTGCATTGTTCAAAGTTGGTTGTTGGCGAAGGCGTTCGAACATCCCGAGCAAATGTTTTCCGGCTTTACGGGCGTGTTGGTGGCCAATCCTGGAGTCGGTTTCGAGATGTTGACGGTCCTTACCATTACCAGCGGCACGGTTCTGTTGATGTGGATTGGTGAACAGATCACCGAGCGGGGAATCGGCAACGGGATGTCGATTATCATCACCGTAGGCATCGTTGACCGCCTGCCACGGGCAATCAACCAGGCGTGGCGACTGTTTGTCGGACCGGAAAGCCAGTTCAATGCCCTCCATGCGATTTTGTTGCTGGTGATGGCGGTCGCGGTAACGGCGGTGGTGGTGGCGGTCACACAAGCGGAGCGAAAGGTCCCGGTGCAGTACGCGAAACGCATGGTGGGACGTAAAATGCTGGGAGGCGGGCAGACATTCATGCCGCTGAAAGTCAATTACTCGGGAGTCATGCCGATCATTTTCGCACAGGCGATCTTGTTGTTTCCCGCGAAACTCTTTTCCATGTTGAACATGCCTTTCTTTCAGAACCTGGCCCGCCAGTTGACGGAGGGGGAGTCGCTTTATCTAACGTTGTACGGCGGGATGATCCTGTTCTTTTCGTATTTCTGGGTCGCGACGCAATTCAATCCGTTGCAAATCGCGGACGATTTGAAGAAGTACGGTGGTTACGTGCCGGGGATTCGGCCGGGACGGCCAACGGCGGAGTATCTGGATCACACCATGACACGCATTACCCTGGCCGGCTCCGTATTCCTGACGGGGATCGCGGTCATCCCGTACATTTTGTCGCACAACTTTCGGTTGCCGTATTTGACCGCGAGCTTCTTTGGTGGAACGAGCCTGCTCATTAACGTTGGTGTCATGCTGGATACAATGCGGCAGGTGGAATCGCATTTGGTCATGCGCCATTACGACGGGTTCTTGCGGAAGGGCCGAATGAGAGGCCGGTTCTGACGGCTGGAGAAGGTGACGATGAGTCACCACCGGATTGTGTTTTTGGGGCCGCCGGCGTCCGGCAAGGGTACGGCGGCGATGGCGTTGAGTGTGGTGCTGGGCGTACCACATGTGTTGACCGGCCAGATGTTTCGGGCGGCGATCCGCAAGGGCGGGCCGATTGGCGACGCGGCGAAGCAGTTCATTGACAAAGGGCAGTTGGTGCCCGACGAGATCGCGATAGCGATCGTGCGATTGTTGCTCGACGAGCAGGGATCGACCGGCGGATTCATCTTCGATGGGTTCCCGCGGACGCGAACCCAGGCGGAAGCATTCGACCGGGTGCTCCAAGACAGGGGTACACCCCTGACTGCGGCCATTCTCCTGGATGCCAGCGAGGCGGATATCCTGGAGCGTGTACTGGGACGACAGAGTTGCGAAGAATGCGGTGCATTGTATCATAGACGGCTGGTGCCTCCGCAGCAGGGCGGGATTTGCGACCGATGCGGTGGCAGGCTGACGCAACGCGCCGATGATACGGCGAAGACCGTCCAGAAGCGCCTGGAGGTGTATCGGCAGGTGACGCTGGACGGGGTCGGCTACTACGAGAAAGCGGGCATTTTGAAGCGTGTTAACGGCGGCCAGCCGAAGGACAAAGTGTTTACGGACATTGTGGGATTATTGCTGTCGTGATTGTTATCAAGACGCCAGAAGAAATTGAGCGAATGCGGGTCGCGTGCCATGCGGCAGCACAGGTCTTGAGTGCCGTGGCGCGTGAGGTCCAACCGGGGCGCACGACCGCAGAGCTCAATCACGTGGCGGCGGGATTCATTGAAAAGCTGGGCGGAAAGAGCCCGTTTCTCGGGTATAAAGGCTATCCTGGACACATTTGCGTGTCGGTGAATGAAGAAGTGGTTCACGGGATCCCGAGCCAGCGTCGGGTGCAATATGGCGATATTGTGAGTCTGGATGTGGGAATCGTCGTGAACGGGTTTGTGGGAGATAACGCGACCACCGTGGCTGTCGGTGTGGTGGAAGGTCGGACCCAACAGTTGCTGCAGGTGACGGAACGAGCGTTGTACGCAGGGATTGCGGCGGCACGGGCGGGAAGTCGGGTTTCCGATATCTCGCGGGCGGTCCAGACCTTGGTGGAAGCCAACGGGTTTTCGGTTGTGAGAGAATTTGTCGGACACGGAGTGGGGCGGAAGATGCACGAAGAGCCACAAATCCCGAACTATGTGGGTTCGGGGCCCGACCCGAAGTTGAAGCCGGGCATGACACTGGCGATCGAGCCGATGATCAATGCGGGTGCGAGCGATGTGGTGATGTTGAGCGATGGTTGGACCGTGGTTTCGGCCGATGGCGCGCCCAGCGCGCACTTCGAGCATACGGTCCTGGTAACGGATGGAGACGCCGAGATTTTGACGTGGCTAAAGAAGAGCCCATACGAGTCGAAGGCACGGTAGTCGAGTTGCTGCCGAACACGATGTTTCGGGTGGAGTTGCCGAATAAGCATCGAGTGTTGGCGCACATTTCGGGTAAGATGCGGCTGCATTTTATCCGGTTGTTGCCCGGCGACAAGGTGATGGTCGAGATGTCACCCTACGATTTGGGCAAGGGCCGAATTACGTTTCGGCAGAAAGAGCAGTAGACAGGCAGGACAAACATGAAAGTAAAACCTTCCGTAAAACGGTTGTGCGAACGCTGCAAAGTGGTGCGGCGAAAGGGAGTGGTGCGCGTGATTTGCACCAATCCCCGGCACAAACAACGTCAAGGCTAGAGGTATCGGCATGGCACGATTGATTGGTGTGGAAGTACCGGACCAGAAACGAATTGGGATCGCGCTCCGCTACATTTACGGTATCGGGCCGACGACCGCGCTCCAGGTGTGCGCGAAGGCGAGCGTGGACCCGAATGTACGGGCCAAAGACCTGAATGACGAACAACTCTCGCACCTGACGACGGTGTTACAGGGTTTTCGCATCGAAGGCGACCTGCGACGGGAAGTGCAAACGAATATCAAACGGCTGATGAGCATCAATTGCTACCGCGGGATCCGGCACAAGAAGGGCCTGCCGGTGCGCGGCCAGCGCACGTCCACCAACGCGCGCACCCGCAAGGGCCCGCGCAAGACGGTCGGCGTTGTTCGCAGCAAGGAAGCCAGGGCACCCAAGGTGTGATCGCCGGTCAAATTTGAAGGAGCACAATGGCTAAAGAAGCACCCAAGAAATCCGAAGAACCGAAAGCGAAACCGGCCGCCAAGGCCGGCACACCCGCCGCGAAACCAGAAGCCGCTGTCGATGCGGCCGCGCCAGCCACCACGGTGGCGCCCGCGGTGCCGACGACGGCTGCGGAAGCATTGGCCGAGGGCGAGGTGGCGAAGAAGGTTGTCAAGGCCAAGCACAGCAAGAACGTGTTTCAGGGCATCGCCCATATCATGGCGACGTTCAATAACACCTGTGTTTCGATTACGGATTTGAAGGGCCGGGTGATCGGCTGGTCGAGCGCCGGGCGCGTCGGCTTCAAAGGCTCGCGCAAGAGCACGGCCTACGCGGCGCAACTGGTGGCACAGGACGCCGCGCGACAGGGGATGGCGCACGGATTGAAGGAAATCGAAGTGTGGGTGAAAGGGCCAGGGCAGCGGGCGCGAGGCGGCGATACGCGCGTTGCAAGCGATCGGCTTGGACATCACCGTGATCAAGGATGTGACGCCCATCCCGCACAATGGATGCCGGCCGCCCAAGCGCCGCCGCGTGTAGCAGGAGATTTCGTTACCATGGCACGATACAAAGGACCACGAGTTCGCATCAGCCGACGATTTGGACAGCCGATATTCGGCCCGTCGAAATACCTGGAGCGCCGCGCGTATCCACCCGGCGTGCACGGCCCGAAGAAGGCCCGCCGCAAGCAAAGCGATTACGGCATTGGCCTGGCGGAAAAGCAGAAGCTGCGCTACCAGTACGGGCTGTTGGAACGCCAGTTCCGGCGGATGTTCAACAAGGCGCTGAAAAAGCGCGGCGTGACGGGCGAGACATTGCTGCAATTGCTGGAGACGCGGCTCGATAACGTTGTGTTTCGCATCGGGTTTGCCACGACGCGCCCGTTTGCCCGGCAAATGGTCAGCCACGGGCACATTCGCGTGAATGGCCGCAAGGTTTCGTCACCGTCGTACAACGTGAAGCCCGGGGATGTTGTGGAAATCCGCGACACGGCGGCGACGCGACAGTTGGCGGCGAAGAGTTTGGAATCCGCGCAGATTCGGCCCGTCCCGGACTGGATTACGTTCAGCCGAGACGCCTTCCGGGCGCAGATCGGCCGGATACCGTCACGGGACGATATTCAGCCGATGGTCAACGAACAATTGATCGTCGAATTTTATTCTAGATAACCAGAATCCGCGTCCGCAATCCGGGCGTGACAACGAGCCGTCGGTCCGCGTAGCTAGAGCGCGGGAAACCCGGCTCACAGGAGGAAGTTCACTATGCCAGTTCGTCTGGGTCGATTTGAAATGCCGAAGCGGTTGACGCGCGATGACGCCACCGCGACGCCGACGTATGCCAAATTCATTGCGGAGCCGCTGGAAGCCGGCTACAGCCACACGATCGGGAACTCGTTGCGGCGGGTGTTGCTGAGTTCCCTGGAAGGAGCGGCGATCAGTTCCGTCAAGATCGAGGGCGCGCCCCATGAGTTCACCAGCGTTCCCGGTGTTGTCGAGGATGTGACGGACATTGTGCTGAATCTGAAGAAGGTGCTGCTCAAGTCTCACAGCCGCGAGCCGCACGTGATTTATCTGTCGGCGAACAAGGACGGCGCCGTGACGGCGGCGGACATCAAGAGCGACCAGGTGGTCGAAGTGCTCAACCCCGACCAGCACATCTGCACGCTCGACAAGAAGATGCACTTTGAGATCGAATTGGAAATCAAAGTGGGACGCGGATTCTGCCCGGCGGAGGAAAACAAGAAGCCCGAGCAACCGATCGGGGTGATCGCGATTGATTCGCTGTTTTCACCGGTTCGTCGCGTGCGATACAGTGTGGAGGACACCCGTGTCGGACAGCGGACGGATTACGACAAGCTCATCATCGAGGTGTGGACGGATGGGCGTATCACCCCGGAAGACGCGCTGGTGCAGTCCTCGAACATTCTGCGACACCATCTGGATGTGTTCTGCGACTACGACAAGAACATTGTGGTCGAGTTCGAGGAGGCCGGCGAGAAGGTCAGCGCCGAGCAGGCGAAGTTGAAGAAGGTTCTCAATATGAGTGTCAACGAGATCGAGCTGAGCGTGCGTGCGGCCAACTGTCTCAACAACGCCAACATCACGACCGTCGGCCAACTGGCCATGAAGACCGAACAGGAAATGCTCAAGTACCGGAATTTCGGGAAGAAATCGCTCAACGAGATTAAAGAGAAGCTGTCGGCGTTGGGGCTTACCCTGGGCATGAAATTCGATGCGGCATTGCTGGAGGCGCCCGACGCGAACAAGAGCGTTGAGGCGGTTCTTTCCGGTCCGATGCCGGTGCCCGAATAGCCAGCGCGGAGGAAGGGGACACATCGCCATGCGACACCGAAAGCGAACAGCCAAACTCGGGATGAAATCCCAGCATCGGCGCTCCACACTGGCCAACCTCGTGTGCAGCCTGATCGAATACAGCCGCATTACGACGACGGTCGCCAAGGCCAAAGTGGCGCGCCGGTATGCGGACAAGATGGTCACTCTGGCCAAGAAGGGCACGCTGCACCACCGACGCGAAGCCCTGGCGTTTCTGCGGCACAAACCGGCAGTGGTAAAGCTCTTCGCGGAGATCGGGAAACAACATGGAGACCGCAACGGCGGTTACACGCGGATTGTCCGGGTCGGCCAGCGACTGGGAGACGCCGCTCCGCTGGCCATCCTCGAATGGACGGGGACAGTGACGGCCGCGCCGGCACCGGCTACGGAGAAGAAAGCGGAAGAGCCAAAGTCCAAAGAGCCGAAGTCCAAGGAGCCCAAGGCGCCGAAAGCGACAAAGAAGGCAGAGGAGAAGAAGGAACAGGCGGCTGCTGCGACGTAGGGCGCGGAGACAGGAGACAGCCCCGATTCGGAATCGGGGTAGATAGCCGAGGGTTTAGCGGAGGAGTGGCTGAGTGCGTACAGCCACCCATCGAGAAGCTGGTCGGAGGCCATCGCCGCAGGCGCATGCCTCTGGCGGTGTGGCAGGACGGCAAGGTCGTCCACATTCAACCCGATCAAGCCTGCCCCGATTGCGAGATCGGGGTGTCCGTCGCCCGCGAAACCCGCGCTCGGCCGGCCGACGCATCGTATTCGTCTGACCGAGTACGCACGTTGAGGTCGGTTGCCGCCGGTCCTCTCGTGAAATCGTAACGTCCCCGAATACGGTTGGCGAAGCCCTTCCATATTGAGCCAAGCCTGGAAGGCTGACTTTTGCTTGACGGGAGGACTGGCCTAGTGATAATTTTCACAAGCGATCACTCGGATCTGGCCACAGTCCGCCGCCTTTTCAAGACCCCGGTTCGAGTGAAGGAGAGGTGCTGGACTCAAATCGAACATTGACCGTACCTGCCGGATCTGGCAGCCGATGCCGAAGCAAATCCTGTTGCCGCTCGCTTTTCAATGCAACCACACAGTCCAACAACGCTCTTGGTGCGCAAGCGATCCGCAGGGGACGAATGGTCCCGCCCGTTTCTGCCATTTCCGCTCGCCGCAAGCCACAGGTGTGGCAGTTCGTGTTGCGGCCAGCGCCTGAAAAATGAATGGCAAGGGAGATTATGAACCTGAAACGAAACCTGTTTCAAACCTGCGTGTTGTGTGCGGCGCTGTTGCAAGCCGTCACCAGCAAGGCGCAAACCGTAACCAAGATTGCCACGGGCGGGCATCACTGCCTGTTTCTCAAGAGCGACGGCAGTCTGTGGGCCATGGGCTGGAACGATTATGGCCAGTTGGGCGACGGCACAACCAACAATGCCGTCAGGCCCGAGCAGATAGTGGGCGGCGGCGTCACGACCATTGCCGCAGGATTCTGGCACAGCCTGTTTCTCAAGAGTGACGGCAGTCTGTGGGCCATGGGCCTCGATCAGAATGGCCAGTTGGGCGATGGCACGTCGGGCCTCAACCTCTATCGAAACCAGCCTGAGCAGATTGTGGGCGGCGGCGTCACGGCCATTGCCGCAGGATACAACTGCAGCCTGTTTCTCAAGAGCGACGGCAGTCTGTGGGCCATGGGCAATAACGCAGATGGCGCCTTGGGCGACGGCACGACCACAGTGCGCGACACCCCCGAGCAGATTGTGGCCGGCGGCGTCACGGCCATTGCCGCAGGAGGAGATCACTGTAACCTGTTTCTCGAGAGCGACGGCAGTCTGTGGGGCATGGGCTATAACGGATATGGCCAATTGGGCGACGGCACGACCATTGACCAGCACACTCCTGAGCAGATTGAGGCCGGCGGCGTCACGGCCATTGCCGCCGGATGGAACTTCAGCCTGTTTCTCGAGAGCGACGGCAGTTTGTGGGGCATGGGCGGTAGCGGAGGTGGCGAGTTGGGTGACAGCACAACCAACAACGCCGTCTGGCCCGAGCAGATTGTGACCGGCGGCGTCACGGCCATTGCCGCCGGAGGCAACGACAGCCTGTTACTCAAGAGCGACGGCAGTCTGTGGGGCATGGGCGGTAACCTCTGCGGCGAGTTGGGCGACGGCACGACCACAGAACGCGACACCCCCGAGCAGATTGTGGCCAGTAACGTCACGGCCATTGCCGAAGGATGGAACCTCAGCGTGTTTCTCGAGAGCGACGGCAGCCTGTGGGGTATGGGCGATAACGGATATGGCTCTTTGGGCGACGGCACAACCAACAACGCCGTCCGGCCTGAAATGATCGTCGGGCCGTCATCCGCCGTGATCACGGTGCAGGCCAATCCGGCCGAGCCGGCACGGTGGATGGCGGCGGCACCTTCCCGGTCGGTTCCCAGCAGACAATCTCGGCCGAGGCCAACGACGGCTGGACATTCGCCCTCTGGAGCGACCTCAACAGCGCCAGTTCGCGCACCATCACGGTGCCGGCGGGTGGCGCAACCTACATTGCGAACTTCGGGAAGACAAATGAGATTTCCAATATCTGGGTGCAGGCGAATCCGACCAATGGCGGGACGGTGTGTTGCAGCGGCGGCTACCCCGAAGGCGCCCTGGTGCAAATCTCGGCGACGGCCAATACCGGGTGGACGTTTACCAGTTGGGACGACGGCAGTACGAACAATCCGTACATCATCTCCGTGCCAGAGGATGACGGAACTTTCACGGCGAGTTTCCTGCAGCCGCCAGCCGTGATCACAGTGCTGGCCAATCCGACCAATGGCGGCACGGTCAGCGGTGCCGGCACGTATCCGGTCGGCACCAATGTGCAAATCTCGGCGACAGCCAACAGCGGTTGGACATTCACTGGTTGGAGCGATGGCAACAGCAGTAATCCGCGCGCGATTATTGTGCTGGCCGGCGGGGCGACCTACACGGCGAACTTCTCGCAGCAAACGGCGGTGATCACGGTACTGGCCAATCCGACCAATGGCGGCACGGTCACTGGTGCCGGCGCGTACCCGGTCGGCGCCAATGTGCAAATCTCAGCGATGGCCAACAGCGGCTGGAAGTTCACCGGCTGGAATGGCGGCAGTACGAATAATCCGTACACCATCACCGTACCGGCTGGCGGGGCGACCTACACGGCGAACTTCTCGCAGCAGACGGCGGTGATCACGGTGCAGGCGAATCCGACCAATGGCGGCACGGTCACTGGTGCCGGCACGTATCCGGTTGGCACCAATGTGCAAATCTCGGCGACGGCCAACAGCGGCTGGAAGTTCGGCAATTGGAGCGATGGCAACAGCAGTAATCCGCGGACGATTACCGTACCGGTCAGTGGGGCAACCTACATTGCGAACTTCTCGCAGCAGCCAGCCATGATCGCGGTGCTGGCCAATCCGAGCGGTGGCGGCACGGTCAGCGGGGCTGGCACCTACCCGGTTGGCACCAATGTGCAAATCTCGGCGACAGCCAACAGCGGCTGGACGTTCACCGACTGGAGCGACGACAACAGCAGTAGCCCGCGCACGATTACCGTGCCGGTCGGCGGGGCAACCTATATTGCGAACTTCACCCAATATCCTGGGCAAACCGCGAATATCACGGTTCAGGCAAGTCCTGGCAATGGTGGCACGGTCAGCGGAGGGGGTACATACTCGATCGGTGCGCGGCAGCAGATCGCGGCGACAGCCAACAGCGGCTGGACGTTCACCGGCTGGAATGGCGGCAGTACGAATAACCCGTACACCATCACCGTGCCGGCCGGCGGGGCTGCCTACACGGCGAGTTTCACAAATTCGACGACCGACAGCGTGGGCGACGGCATTCCCGACTGGTGGCGGGCGCAGTATTTTGGTGGGAGTGGCACCAACACCAATAGCGTCTCCTGCGCCGCCTGCGACGCCGACGCCACCGGCCAAAACAACTTCTTCAAATATGTCGCGGGTCTAAACCCGACCAATCCGGCCTCGGTGTTCGTGCTGCTCATCCAGAACGTAACGGGCCAGCCAAACCAGAAGAGTCTATTGTTCAATCCCGTGGCTGGCGGCCGAACATACACGCTGCAGTTTCGCACGGACATGGCGACCGGCTCATGGGCAGCGCTGACCGGATTCGGCGGGGCGACGACCAACGTCAACAACCAGGTCACCGTCACCGACCTGAGCGCAACACAATCGCAGAAGTTCTACCGTATCGACATCTCACTGCCGTAGTACGGCAAGTAGCGAACGGCGGATTTGATTCTGTGAAGGTCACTCAGGCCGCATCAGAGATGGGAGTTGTCTGTTGCGCTGTCACTTTGGCCCAAGTCGCTGGCGTGAACTGCTTGATCTGCGTGATCTTCGCCGGTGGGAGACGCGTGAATAAATCTTTCAGGTAGTCGAATGGATTGAGGCCATGCCGCCGACAACTACCCAGCAACGTGTAGATCACCGCGCTGGGTGCCCCGGCCTTCCTCGTCTGGTCTCTGGAACGGGGTCAAGAACCGCCATGGCAGCATTTGCTCGCCATTCCCGCTTCCCCCATCGGACACTGCGGCCGGTCCGCCTTCGCTGGCGCTATGGCGGGGGAAAGGCGGGAACTTGTAGCTCGTGGCTAGTAGCCAGGAAAGGGCGAGTTGTAATCTCGGAGACAGGAGACGGCCCCGATTCGGAATGGGGGTGAAGAGAGAGGAGAAGGCGGGAATGAGATTTGCGGCTACAAGGCCGGATAGGCGGATGGCTGACGCTCGCAGAGCGCCGCTACAGTTCACCGGGCAAGCGGCGCGGCCGGATACACCCGAAACGACCCGGGGCCCCGATGTCGGAATCGGGGCAGGCATCCGGCCCTACAATACGGACCGGAGGGCGCAGGCGGGCGACAGATCGTGGCGTTGGGGACAGCGCACGCGAGACGTGTTATACACAATAGCATATTTATGCTGGAAGAAGCAAGTTAAATTGTGGGATGGGGCGTGGATTTTGCGTGGGCTGGTGTGGAGTAGCATGGGATAACTGGCGGTAGCATGAGATCACGGACGGCAGGGGCGGGTGGGGGCGTCAGATGTGCTTGCTGTCGTGCTCGTCCTTGGTGTGGTAACCGCTGTCCTGTCGGGCGAGATTCACTTGATGCTTCTTGGCGTAGGCATCGTAGATGTCGGTGGGGGTCATCTCCAGAACCTGGGCAATGGAAATGAGGAAGTGGAGCAAATCGATGACTTCGACGCGGGCATTCTGTTTGTCGAACTTTTGGTACTTGGCCCACCATTTCCATGGGACGCTGTCTGTCAATTCGGCGACCTCCTGGGTCAGCGCTCGGCAATAGTTCAACACCCACTGCTGCCGCTGTTCGTCGGTCATATGGGTCGTGTCGACGCCGATCCGTTTGTTAAGCTGTTCCTGGAGGCGAAAGATTTTTTCAAGTTTGTCGGGTGCATTCATAAGGTTAGTCACATTATCGAGAGAATGTGGTGAAAAATCACTGCTTTTCTGATATAGAATGAAGGTGACCGGCTGACAATGAAAACCCCTGATAGCACGGGATCCGGATCGAAGCCGTTGCGCGACCCGCGACTGACGGCGATCAATTTCGTCTCCGATGCTGTCAACCGGACCCTTGATCTAAAGGAAATCGCGGACAACGCGCTGGACTCCGTGCTCGCCGTGATGAAGGTGGACGCGGGGGCGGTATACATCTGGCAGGATATCGACCACGGACTTCATCTGTTCGCTTGGCGGGGCTTGAGCGAAGCGTTTGTACCCAGGCTGGCGGTTCTGCAACGGGGCACGGAGGTCATCGACGCCGTGCTCAATGGGGAGGCCCGTGTCATTGAGGATTTTGCGGTAAATCCGACTGGCGTGAATTCCGAAGCGACACGAACGGGATTTCAATCCGTGGTGCTGGTTCCCATTCGGGCGCACGGGTATGTCGTTGGCGCACTGGGGCTGGGCACGTATCAGAAGCGCAAATTCGACGAAGCCGACGTGGATCTGATCGAGGCCGTCAGCAACCAGATTGGCAATGCCATGGTGCACGCCCAGTTGCAGACCGACCTGCGGGCGAGCGAGGAACAATACCGTGGATTGGTAGAGAACTCAGACGACGCGATTTATATCGCCGATAAATCGGGGCGGTTGCGGTTCGCCAACAACGCATTCCCCCGGGTGTTCGGATACCGGCTGTCCGAGGTGGAGCGGACAGATTTGCTAACGCACGTGCACACGGAAGACGGCGAAATGGTCCGGCGAGCGGTTGACGGCTTGTTGCGAGGAGAGCCCATTCACAGTCTGGAGTACCGTTTTCGCCGCAAGGATGGGGTGTGGATCGATCTGCAATGTAGCGGTAGTGTGTTTTCTCGCGAGGGAGATCACGTGACCCAAGTACAGTTTGTCGTCCGCGATATTACGCAGGCGCGACAGCGCCAACAACAATTGCTTCGGCGGAACCGGCAATTGGGCGCGCTCACCACATTGGCTGAGGTGGCCAACTCGTCCCTGAATATTGACGAGATTGCCCGTAACACTCTGGAAGTCGCCTTGGAAAGCACGGGAATGAGTGGCGGCGCGATACACCTGGCAGACGCGAGACAAGAAGTGCTTCACCTGTACTTGCAGTCCGGCTTGCCGGATGAATTGGTAGCCGACATTCGTACACTGAAGTGGGGTGAGGCTGTGCCGGGTTTCGTTGCCGCGTCGGGGCAAGTCGTAGTGGTGGACGATATGACAATCCGTACGCCGGCGGCGCCATCCCCCGCCGCACGACATGGCTTTCGGTCGACGATCGTGGTGCCGGTCAAAACGAAAGGCGAAATGCTCGGTACACTCGGCCTGTTGAACCGGCAGGAGCTGGAATTCACGAGCGAAGTGGTGGAAATGGTCACGGCCATGGGAAACCAGTTGGGGATTGCGGTCGCCAACGCGCGGCTGTATGAAAAGCAGCTTCGGGAAAACGAGAAACTGGCGGCGTTGGTGGACATTAGCAGCGGCAGCGCGCAACAGCTTGAACTGGAACTGTTGCTGCGACGGATTCTGGAGCGGGCGGCGACGCTGCTTCGAGCGGATGCCGCGTACATTTCCCATTACAGTGAGGAGTCGGAACAGGTGGAAATTGTGGCGGCGAGCGCCAATTTCACACAACTCGTTGGCGTGCCATATCCGTGCAACCCGGGGGCTCTTTGGGCAGATTCGGCCGACCCGGCAGGGGAGGATATTTACTCGTGAAGAAGTCAAAGCGTATGGATACAGCCGTGTGCTCCGGGAATCGGACGTGCGGTCCGCGGTGGTCGTTCCGTTGATCTCTCGGAACGAGCTCATCGGCGCCCTCAGCCTGACTCGACACGGGGAGAACGCGGCGGAGTTTACAGCGGCTAACCTGGAACTGATGGAAGCGTTTGCCAGCCGCGCGGCGGTGGCGATCGACAACACACAGTTGTTGAAAGACCTTGAGCGTAAGAACAAGCTTCTCCAGTTGCTCATTGAAGAGGCCCATCACCGGATCAAGAACAATCTGCAGATGGTATCGGGTCTTTTGCAATTGGAGGCTGAGTCTGTCCCAATGGAGTCATCGAGGGGGTTTCTGCGTACGGCGATCACGCGTATCCAGGCGATTGCCCAGGTCCACAACTTGTTGAGCGAAGAGATGCCGGAGGGGGTGGACGTCAACGTATTGATCACAACCATCGTGCAAATGCTGGTTAGTTCGGCGCCGGGAACGCACGGGACGCCGGACGTTGCGGTGGACGTTGAGCATGTGTGGCTCGGGGCCGAGCAAGCCGTTCCACTCGCGTTGATCGTGAATGAACTGGTCTCCAATACCTTCGTGCACGGGCGATCTCCCCAAGGGGAGCCATTGCGTGCCCGGATTCAGTGCCGACAACAGGACAACCATATCGAACTGGTGGTTACCGACAACGGGGGTGGGGTTGCAGACGGCAAGGACTGGCGCGTGTGTGAGGGGCAGGGGATGAGCATTGTGGCGCAATTGGCGCAAGTCAATCTTCGTGGCCATTTGCAGATCGAGTCTCGCGACGGAGGCGTTCGGGCGGAGTTGCGATTTGAGATTGTTCCGCATGGGCCAGGACCCGGCGCGCGTGTCCCGTCGGCACTGGCCGCCAGGCGAGCTTGACATTGCCCGTGGCCGTTCTAAGATACGGCCACGAAGCGCGAGAGAATGCCAGGTGCCGAATGAAATCTCTTCGAGTCCTCATTGCTGACGACGATGGTCTGACGCTGATGGTGTTGCGGAAGATACTGGTAGCCATGGGGCACAGCGTCGTTGGCGAGGCGGGGGACGGGCAACAAGCCGTGGCACTGGCTCGCGAGGCGAGTCCGGACCTGATCATCTTGGATATCCGTATGCCCAAGATGGACGGCTTGGAAGCCGCTCGTCAGATCCGGGACGCGTGTCCGACGCCGATTATCGTCCTCAGCGCCCACACCGAGGCGGGTTTGGGAATTGAGGCGGTTGGTGCCGGGGTCAATGCGTATCTCGTCAAACCATTTACCGGCGAGCAGCTCAAGCCGGCGATTGAATTGGCGTTGGCCAGCTCGGAGAAATCCAAGGAGATGGCTGCCGAACTTCGGCAGATGAAGGAGGCGCTGGAGTCGCGGAAGATCGTTGAGCGCGCCAAGGGTATTCTCATGCGGCAGACCGGAATGGATGAGGAAGCCGCCTACCTCAAGCTTCAAAAGACCGCCCGCAATGAAAACCGCAAGTTGGTTGAGGTTGCTCGGGCGATTATCATGGCGGAGCAACTCCAGCGCGATGGCAACAAGACTCCGGTCCCGCGGGCACACGGACGCCCCTGATCCGTGAGCCATGCCGAAGGGGTTCGACCTTGACCGTTCCCGCAACTTCCCGCTAGTCTCACGCATCCTATCTCAGAGAACGGAATATCGCACATGGAAAATGTCGTCATTATCGGTTCTGGCTGCGCTGGTTGGACAACGGCACTGTATACGGCACGGGCGGATCTAAAGCCGCTGTTGTTGACGGGAGGGCAGCCGGGTGGTTTGCTGACGACCACAAGCCTTGTGGAGAATTATCCCGGTTTTCCCGAAGGGATCGACGGGACTGAACTCATGATGCGGATGCAGAAGCAGGCGGAGCGCTTTGGTACACAAACCCGATACGGCGTGACCGTGACGAAGGTGGATTTCAGCCGGCCGCCGTTCCAGCTGTGGTTGGACGAGGAGATCATCAAGACCAAGAGTGTCATCATCGCGACAGGGGCTTCGCATCGGCATTTGGGGATCAAGAACGAGGAACTGCTGGAACGCAAAGGGGTTACCTATTGCGCGACGTGCGACGGTGCATTGCCCATGTTTCGCGGCAAGGAGTTGGTGGTTGTTGGCGGAGGCGACTCGGCCTGCGAAGAGGCAACGTACCTCACACATTTCGCCTCGAAGATCTATTTGGTGCACCGGCGCGACCAGCTTCGCGCGTCGAAGATCATGGCCGAGCGAGCGCTATCCAATCCCAAGATTCAGCCGGTGTGGGATTCCGCAGTGACTGACGTTTACGACGTTAGCAAGGACATGGTCACGGGCGTGCAAGTCAAGAACCTCAAAACCGGCGCGATTTCGGACCTGGCCTGCGCGGGTGTGTTTGTGGCAATCGGTCATGAACCGGCGACGGGGCTGTTCCGCGGCCAGATCGACATGGACGAGCAGGGGTACATCATTTGCAAGAGGGGGACGTCCACGAACGTACCGGGCGTGTTTGCTGCCGGAGATTGCGTGGATCGCGTGTACCGCCAGGCCATTACGGCGGCGGGGACAGGTTGTGCGGCGGCGATTGATGCCGAGCGGTATCTGGCCTTGCAGCACGAGTAACTCGGACAATTGGCGGTCGCAATTTACGATTCAGCGGCTTCGATGATTTTGATAAACGACACGGCGTCTGGCGCTTCGAGCAATCGCTGGCGAAGTTCATCCTGACGGAGGAGGCGGGCAAGCGTGCCCACGACCCGAAGATAGTCCGTGACCATTTGTTTGGGTGTGCCAATCAAGAAAATCAACCGCACGGGCTGACCATCTTTTGCCTCAAAATCGACACCCTCACGGCTGCGCCCGACGGCAATCAGAATGTCCGAACACTGGTCCGTCCGGGCATGAGGAATGGCGACGTTGTGGCCCAGGGCCGTGTTGCTGACGCGCTCGCGCTGAAGGATTTCGTTGAAAAAGGCTTCAAAATTACCCACGCACTTGCTTTGGGCCAGCAACTCGGCCACCTCACGCAATGCGGGAATTTTCTCCCGGCTATGTAGCTCCAGTCGGATCGCATCGGGATTCAACAACGACGTGATTTTCGATGGAGAAGCTTTGGGTCCGTTAGACATTGGCACCACTCCATTTCAGTTTCTCTCGCAATACTTCAAAATACGAATGCTCTTTCGGTGTCACCAGTTGCACGGTTCGCGGGGACCGATGAACTTCCACTTCATCGCCCACCTCCATCCGTAATTGCACCTGTCCGTCGACTGTCAGCAGCAACTCCGCCGCGGCATCCGCCACCTGGCAGCGAATGACCGAGTTTTCTCCCGCAATGACGGAGCGATTACTCAGCGCGTGCGGACAAATGGGCGTGATAATCAATGCCCGCGACGTTGGCACCAGAATTGGCCCGCCCGCACTCAATGAATACGCCGTTGAGCCCGTTGCCGTGGCGAGTATCATGCCGTCGCACACATATTCTGTCAACAACTCGCCGTCGACAAATAATCGCAGACCGGACGATGCGGGACAGCGCCCCGCGGGACACCACGACGTCATTGAGCGCCCGGTGGGCGGCGCGGCGCTTACCGCTACGAATCAGGGTAGTCTGGAGCGTGTGCCGCTGGCTGATCTCGTATTGGCCGCACAAGATGTCGCGGACGGGACCCTGAAGCCGGTCGCCATGAATGCTGGTCAGAAATCCCAGATTGCCCAGGTTCACGCCGAGGATTGGGGGGGACGGTCCCCCCAGTTCGCGCGCGACGCGGAGGATTGTGCCGTCTCCCCCCAGTACGATTACCATGTCAGCGGTCTTTCCCATTTCCCGCAGCCGGCGCGCCAGCTTCGGCTTGCCGGGCAAGGGTGGCCGCTTCACGTTCCAGCAGAACAGCGACATGATGCTTGCGGAGCACGGTGAGAAGTTCCACGAGCCGGCCCCGGGCTTCGGGCTTACCCGAGTGCACGACGACACCCACCGTCTTGGGGATACGCGATTTCACGGTTTGCGCAGGGCGATGAGAAATTCCTTGTTGCCTGCCGGGCCGAGCAAGGGAGACTCCGTCACCCCCAGCAACGTCAGCCCCAACGTCTGTGTGGCAAATTCCTGAATCATGTTGGTCACAGCCTCGTGCACGCGTGAGTCTCGCACAACACCACCTTTTTTCACGAGCTTTTTTCCGGCTTCAAATTGCGGTTTGATGAGGGCGACGAGTGTGCCGCCGGGCCTCAACACGGAGACGGCCGATGGTAGCACCTTCGTTAGTGAAATGAAGGATACGTCGATCGTCACAAGGTCAACAGGTCCGCCCAGATCGTGCATGGTCAGGTGGCGTGCATTTAGTTCATCGTGCACGACGACGCGCGGGTTCTGGCGCAACTTCCAGTCAAGCTGTCCCTTGCCGACATCGACCGCATGGACGAGTGCCGCGCCGCGCTGTACCAGGCAATCCGTGAAGCCGCCCGTGGACGCACCGAGGTCGGCGCATACGAGGCCGTCGCACGGAATGGGGAAGCTATCCAGCGCCTTTTCCAGCTTGTGGCCTCCGCGACTGACATATTGTTCCGCAGCCTCGACAACAAGGGTGGCATGATCATCAACCAGATCGCTGGGTTTGTGAGCGAGTTGGCCATTGACGCGCACGGCTCCGGCGAGAACCAGACGCTTGGCTTTTTCACGGCTATCGGCCAGACCGTGGGTGACAAGTTGGGTGTCGAGCCTGGCGCGCATGGCGGCAGCCATGGGATTTACATCTTCGTGATAGAGGTTGTGTTAGGCCATTCGCGCGGTGGCACCCAACACGCGAAACTGCGGTGGTTTAGCCCGCTCTTGGGAGGCTTCCAGCAGCAAGTCCTTCACCTTGGCGATGGTCGTCTTCGAATTCAGTCCGTACTTGTCCTGCAAGTCCTTGTTGCTGCTGGCGTGTTCGATGAAGTTGTCGGGCCAACCGACACGGGCCACCGGGGTATTGATCCGCAGATCATCCAGTGTCTCCAGCACCGTGCTGCCGAAGCCGCCCATCAGCACGTGGTCTTCGATTGTGCACAGTACTTTGCAGATGCGTCCGTATCTCTCAATGATGTCGCGATCGATCGGTTTGCAGAATCGGGCGTTGATGAGAGCAACGGACAAGCCTTCCGCCTGCAATGCGGCGACGGTTTCCTGAGCCATCTTCGAGACGGCCCCATAGAAGAATACGGCGACGTCCGTTCCGTGCTGCAGTACCTCGGCCTTGCCGAGTGGCAGGATGGCCGGTCGTTGTTTGATGGGAATGCCCTCGCCGGCGCCGCGCGGATAACGGACAAAGATCGGCCCGTGGTTCTGCAGTGCGGTCCAGAGCATGTCGACCAATTCATCCTCGTCTTTGGGCGCCATGAGGATGGCCCGGGGCACGCATCGCGCGTAAGCAATATCGAATACGCCGTGGTGTGTTGGTCCGTCGTTGGCCGACAGGCCGGCTCGATCCATGGCAAAGATCACATCCAGGTTCTGTAACGCGACGTCGTGGATGATGCAATCGTAGGCACGCTGGAGGAACGTCGAGTAGATCGCACAGACAGGCCGGTATCCCATGGTTGCCATACCGGCGGCGAAAACAACCGCGTGCTCCTCGGCAATGCCGACATCGAAATAACGATCCGGTTGGCCTTTTGCAACTTACCGAGGCTCGTGCCGCTGGGCATGGCGGCGGTAATGCCGACGAGTTTGCTGTTCACGTCGCAGAACCGGACGAGGGCGTCCGCAAAGACATCCTGGTAATTGGGCGGGGTGCCTTCCTTCTTCGGCGGCGATTTGCCCGTGGCGATGTCGAAGGGACCGCAACCGTGGAACGTCTGGGGGTCCTCGAGGGCTTTTTCGTAACCCTTGCCCTTCTTGGTGAGAACGTGGAGGAGAACGGGCGCGTCCTGCTTCTTGGCCCATTGCAGTGTGTCGATCAGCAGGGCGGTATTATGGCCGTCCATCGGACCGATGTACCGAAGGCCGAACTCTTCAAACAGCAAGCTGGGCACGATCATTCCTTTGACGGCCTCTTCGACCTTGTAACCGATCTGCGCCAATTCCGGGCCAACGCGCGGGAAGTGACCGAGGAAATGTTCCATTCGCTTGTGGGCGGCGGCGTAGGACGGGTGACGCACAATTCGGTTAAGATACTCGGAAATGGCGCCGACATTCTTGGCGATGCTCCACTCGTTGTCGTTCAAGATGACAATCAGACGTTTGGTGGAGGTTTTGATGTTATTAAGCGCCTCGTAGGTAATGCCATTGGTGAGCGCGGCATCGCCCGCGATGCAGACCACATGCTCGTCCGTCTTGGCATGGTCACGGGCCGCAGCCATGCCGAGCGCCGCGGATAGTGCCGTGCCGGCGTGTCCCGCGCCAAAACAGTCGTAAGGGCTCTCGGAGCGGTACGCGAATCCCATCGGGCCACCCGACTGGCGAATCTTGTGAAAAGTCTCGCGTCGACCGGTGAGAAGCTTGTGCACGTATACCTGGTGGCTGACGTCCCACACGAATCGGTCTTTCGGTGATTCGAATACCCGGTGCAGGGCGATGGTGAGTTCCACGACGCCGAGGTTGGGACCGAGGTGGCCGCCGGTCTTGCTGAGCACGGTGATCAACTCGTCGCGGATTTCCTGTGCCAGCGTTTGAAGCTGGTCCAGGGTGAGCAGCTTCACATCCGCCGGCGAATTAACCATGTCAAGATAACGTCCCATGTCGCTCTCCTTGTGGGTCAGAACAGCTTGCCCCCTTCATCTTCGGACTTGTCGTCTTTGTCGTCATCCGGTTCCGTCTCGAACGGCTCCAAGGCGACGGTTCCATCGGCGTTCTTGGTCAGAACCTCGATTTTCTTCTCCGCTTCTTCCAGCTTCTGGTTGCAGAAGCGGACCAAACGGGTGCCTTCCTCGTATTTCTTCAGGACATCCTCGAGTGGCAATTCTGCAGCCTCCATATCGGCCACGATTTTCTCGAGGCGATCAATGGCTTGTTCAAACGTCAGCCCGTTCCTATCCAGAACGGGCGTGGCACTCTTTTTTTTACCTTTCATCCTGCGTCCGGCTTGGAAGATACCACAGAGCCGAAGTCGCCATCAAGCACCTTGGTCGAAATATTAGTGCCTGGCTGGACGTGGGTTACGCTGCGGACAATGCGTCCGGTCTCGGGAATGACCGTGATGCTGTAACCGCGCTGTAACGTGGCGTTGGGGCTGAGAAGATCCAGTTTGGCGCTGGCCTGGCTGAGGCGGTGGCGGGTCGCCTGCGCGCGCCGTGCCCAAGCAGCTTGAAACCGTTGTTCCTGGGCACCGAGACGTTGCCGCCAATTGACGAGAAGGGCTTGCGGACTGAGCAATTTGAGTTTCTCGGCGACAGTCTCCCACCGGGAGCGATGCGCCGCAACGGTCGCGGCGGGAGCGTGATGGAGCCGATGAGCATAATCGTCAAGCTGCTGCTGGTATTGTCGAATGGTCTCGGTGGGACGGCGAAACACGTGGCTGGACGCGAGCGTCGAGAAACGCTGGCGGGCTTCCGCAAGTTGCAGCCGCAGGTCCTTTTGCAGTCGCGCCTGATACTGGTTGATCTGACGCGTGTATTCGTCCTTGGCCTTCACGACCAGTTCCGCGGCAGCGCTGGGGGTTGGCGCGCGAAGGTCGGCGACGAAATCGGAAATAGTAAAGTCGATTTCGTGGCCAACGGCGGAGATCGTGGGGATTTTCGAGCGGGCCAGCGCGCGGGCGACCGCTTCGTCATTGAATGCCCACAAATCTTCGAGCGATCCGCCACCGCGGGTCACGATCAGCACGTCGAGGGGCAAACGGCCAGAGGCATGCAAGGCGTTGAATTCGTCAATGGCAGCGGCAATTTCAGTCGCGGCGCCATTGCCCTGCACCCGCACGGGATTGATGACGACGTGCACGTTGGGGAAACGACGGTTGATGATGTTGAGAAAATCGCGGATCGCCGCGCCCGTGGGTGAGGTAACGAGGCCGATGTGCTGGGGGAGGGTGGGAATCGGTTTCTTGCGCGCTGTGTCGAACAGTCCCTCCTTCGCAAGGCGCTGCTTGAGTTCCTCGAAGGCGAGTTGCAGCGCGCCCAGACCCTTGGGCAGGAGCTGGCGGGCGACGAGTTGATACTGTCCGCTCCTCTCGTAAACACTGACATCGCCGAACGCGATGACCTGTAATCCGTCTTTAAGCGCGAACCCGACCTTGGCGGCGACGCCACGAAACAGCACGACGGCCAATTGCGCGTTGGCGTCCTTCAATGTGAAATAGACGTGGCCGGACGACGGCGAGCGGACATTGGAAATCTCGCCTTCGACCCACAAACTCGGAAACTTCTCTTCGAGCAGGTCCTTGACACGGCGCGTCAGGTCCGTAACGCTGAAGACTTGTGCCGGCGGGTTTGGCATCGGTCGGTCAGTTCAGATGGGATTTGATGCGCGAGAGGGTTTGGCGGGCGAGGTTCCAATAATAATCGTCAGTGACCCAGGCCCGGGGCATGGCGAGCGCCATTTCCAGTTTGTCGTTGGCTTCCCCCCACCGGTGGGCGGAGGCCAGCGTGATACCGAGTTCGACGCGATGGGGAACGATGTGGGGGGCGATTTGACTGGCCCGATCGAGGTCGTGGATCGCTTCGTCTAGAGAAGCCGAGGGGAATTTCCCGTACAATAACTCGGCAAACTTGCGCAGCATCCAGTTGAGCTCGACCATCTCGCGGTTCCAGACACCTAGGACGTGCCACGCGAGGTCTTCCTTGTCGTCGCGTCTAATCGCGCGTTCGGCTTCCGTCTTCACTTCGCTGGCGAGCGACACTTTGCGTTTGCCGCCTTCGTAGAGGGCGAGCTTGCCGACGGCGACAGCGAGGTAGGCATGCCCCTTCGAATCATCCGGATTGAGCTTCACGGCGGTCCGGGCCAATCCCTCGGCTTCGATGCAGCACTGCTTCTGCTGGTCCGCGTCCTTCGAGAGTGTGCTTGTATCGATCAGGGCGCGCGCGAGTTTCCATGTTGCTTCGTAATCATCGGGGGCGTGGGTGTGCGCGGCGCGGTAAGCCTTCAACGCGGAGTCGAGATCAAATCTCGCGAGGGCGGCGTCGCCCGTCGCGACATCCTGCTGTGCTCGCGCCCCGGCGACGATCCCGAAAAGGCAAAGCGCCAGCCAGAGACTACGGCTCATAATCATCCGCCGGGAATTCCGGCTTCATGATCGGCTTGTAGCCCCTGGGGACCGGGACCGGGAACGTGACAACATCGTAGACGCCCGCGACCTCGCGTCCCATCCAGCGCGCGAATCCTTTGCCCACACCGTAGGTGACACCGGCGCCACCACCATGTGCCGCGGTGGTCTTGGTGACCTGATTGGGCACTTCCACGATGCCGAACAGGACGTTCGCGACGCCGCGGCAAAGTTTGCGGAGAGCATTCTGGCCACGCGGGACGTCCTCGGTATCGGCCATCGCCCGAATGGGGAGAAGAAGGGCGCAGACCATAAACAAAGTGAAGAGTTTGGCTTTCATGTGCCCCACTGTAGCCGCTCCGTGGCCGTTGTTCAATTTCTTTCCCTTGCGCGGGTCGGCGAGGCTCCGGTAAGCTGGACCGCGATGAAGCTGAAAGGCAAGACGGCTCTGGTAACGGGCGCGGGGAAGCGGGTGGGGCGGGAGATCGCCCTCGGCTTGGCGCGGCACGGGGCCAACATTGTGGTGCACTACAACACATCGGCGGGGGACGCGCGGGAGGTGGTCGGCGAGATCAAAGCGCTCGGGGTGGACGCGATCGCGGTCAAGGCGAACCAGACCAATGCGCGCGAGGTGCGGGTGGCGGTCAGCAAGGCCGTGAAACATTTTGGCGACGTTGACGTTCTCGTGACCAGCGCGGCCGTGTATAAGAAGACGCCGTTCGACACACTCACGGAAGAGGATTGGGATTTCCATATCGATGCGAACCTGAAAGGGCCATTTTTGTTTGCGCTCGAAGTCGGGCGGCGCATGAAGGCGCGGGGGATCGATGGAAAAATTATTACATTTGCCGACTGGGCGGCGATTCGACCGTACGCGAACTACCTGCCCTACTGCGTGTCGAAAGCGGGGGTGATCTGCCTGACGAAATCGCTGGCCAAGGCGCTCGGGCCGAAGGTGCAGGTCAATGCCATCGCGCCGGGCCCGATCTTGCTACCGCCAGACCTGACGGAGGCGGAGAAACAGGAGGTGGTTGACGCGACGGTCGTCAAGCGCATCGGCTCGCCGCAGGACATCGTCAACTCCGTTCTGTTTCTCATCGAAGGCAGTGATTTCATCACCGGCCATACGCTGATGGTGGATGGCGGGCGGTTGATTGCGGGGGCATGAAGCATGTTTCGAGTGACGAAGCACATTGAGTTTTGTTACGGGCATCGGTTGCTGAACTACGAGGGGAAGTGTCGGCATTTGCACGGGCACAATGGCCGGGTGGAGGTGCACATCGAGGCCGACAGGCTGGACGCGCGCGGGATGGTGCACGATTTTGCCCAGATCAAGGAGACGATCAAGAACTGGATCGACGAAACGCTCGATCACCGGATGTTGCTGCACAAGGACGATCCGGTTGTGCCGATGCTGAAACAGCGCGGGGAAGCGTTCTACGTCATGGACGAAAATCCCACCGCGGAGAACATCGCGAAACTTATTTTCGACCACGCGCGGTCGAAGGGGTTGCCGGTCGTGGAAGTGCAACTGTGGGAAACACCCACGTCATCAGCCAGTTACCGTGGCTGATTCTTCGGCACAGGATTCTCCATGGCCGGTGTCGGGCGTGTTATGGATGTGCCCTCCTTGAACCACGCGATAACCTGCATTAAGTTATATGCAGGTGACACGCATGAACGGGCCATGGCAAAAAGTTTGCCGTTCGTCAGGAACCATAATGGTCGGGGTCTTGGCGGCGGGGACTGTATACCTTGGGTTGCTTTCCCGGACGTTCGCGCAAACGGCCCAACCCAATCGACTGGTGGAATACGTTTCGCCAATTCTTCTATCCCCGGATGAGTCGACAGATTCTTCTACGCAGACCAACGTCAGGGATTCCGCATCCATCAGCGCTCCGTCGTGGAGTGATATTCTCAAGCCCAACGCCAGGACTTCCGGTGATCGATGGGTAAGCTTCGAACAGGAATACGGCATGGGGGAACAAAGCGGTTCGACGTTTGGGAAGGCGCTCCAAGCGGCCAAGTACGGGCTGGACAAGATGTGCTTTACGGCACAGGAAGCGGCGAAGAAATTGGAATTCAAATACGACACCTCGGAAGCCACGTCGGGTGTTCTTGGAGGTGACGCGGGCGAACCGCAGTATCACCTGCCAGTATTTGGCCGGTTCAGCCACGCGCAATTGCAGACGGTGGTCACGGTGCACGACCCGCAGACTGGCCAGGCGTTTTTCGGGGTGAAACTGGCGATACCGTTCGGACCAGGTGGTCCAGAAGCCTTCGGTGCGCCCCGTGGCGAGACGCGCCAACGTCAACCCGCGAGCTAGGTCGGCGGTGTCTCCTGAAGTGACTGGCGAGCCGCGAGGCGAGTCTGCCGGTTCGCTCGACCGAATCTGCTGCGAAAGCGATACAATAGGACAGGGTCCTTTGGTGTTGAAGTTCAACAGGAGAACACCGAAGCGACGAAACCTTTCGCCTGAGAATGGGTCGGTAGTGCCAGTTTCCAAAATCCCCCGGCCTCTTGACTTGAAGCCCAAGGGGAAACGGGCGAAACTTCCGGTGGCGCCACACAAAACATGTTGCGCGAGGAGGTCAGAGAATGAAACATCAAGCGCTTTGCATCGCCTTGGGGATCGGCGTCTCCGCCATCGCCGTGTCGTGCACGGAGCGCACGGGGGCGACCAAGCCGATGGACGCCGGGTTGGCCGCGGCGGCGACGAGGAACCCGGGGCCGGCGAGTTTCGAGTTTGAGGGGACGATTGGCAAGATCGATGGCGACAAGGAAATGATTACGGTACAGCATTGGCCGTTGTCGAAGAAATTCAAGGTGCCTCCGGAATGTGAGATCGAGGTTTCCACGAATGCGAACGCCACGCTCGTGCAGTTGAAGGTCAATGACCCGGTGATGGTCGCCTATTCACAAGTCGGCAAGGATCTGATCGCCAATCGCATCCGGTGTCGCGGGAAAGCCTACGACCAGGAGCAACGGGAGAAGATGGAGCGTCTGAACGACATGTTGTACCCAAGCCCGAACCAGTAGGATTCGTCGGCGCGAGTGGATGAACCGCCCGACGGACGATGGCTTTTACTCTTTCCAGCCTGAATCCACGCAGGGTAAGCTGGCGGTATGCAGGAAAAGTCTGCGGCGGTGACAAGGAGCAAAGCCGTGGAGAAGTTCGGACGGCGAGACTGGCTGGCCGCCGCGATTCTGTTTGCCGTGAGCCTGGCGATCCGCGTGCCGTTCCGCAGTCATTTCGCTTACCACTGGGACAGCGCCCAATTCGCGTTGGCGATCGAGCATTTTGATGTGTCGCTGAGCCTGCCGCATCGGCCCGGGTATTTTTTGTTCATCATGCTGGGGCGAATCGCGAACCTTTTCGTGGGAAACCCGCACACGAGCTTGATGTGGGTGAACATGGTCGCGGGTGCGGCGCTGGTGGCTCTCGGATATTTGCTGGGCGCGGCTTTGTTTGGTCGTCATTGCGGATGGGTGACCGGCGGCATTCTGGCAACGAGTCCCTTGTGCTGGTTTCAAAGTGAAGTGGTGTTCTCGACCCTTCTCGATAGCGCTCTGGTCACCGCGACGATACTGGTTTGCTGGCGGGGGATACGGCGCGGCGGAACCTGGGGATGGGTGCTCGTGGCAGGGACAATGTTGGCCCTGCAAGCCGGGGTTCGGCAGCAAACGACGCCGATGTTGTTCCCGGTGTGGGCGTACACGTTTTGGAAATTCCCACGACCGCGCTGGCGCAAGTTCGCGGTCGGAGCATTGGTGGCCGGGATCCTGTGCGCCACGTGGTTTGTTCCCATGGTGCAACTCTCCGGCGGGCTTGGCGTGTACCTGCGATTGTACCCGGAACGGGTCAGGATGGACGCGCCGCTGACTCCGTTTGGCGGAGGCGGATTCGAGGTTGTGATGAGGAACCTGGCATTTGTCGTGGGGTGCTGCTGGATCGGGCTTCTCGGGGCGGGGGTACTGGCGGGGGCCGAATTCCTCTCGTGGTTGACAGGGAAGGGGGACAAGCGCGCGGCTATTACGAATTGTCGCGAGCAGCTTTGGTTCCTTGCGATGTGGATCGTCCCGATGGTGACGTTTGGCATCGTCGTGATCACGGTGATGCCCGGTGACGTCCTGTGCTATTTCCCGGGCCTGGCGATCCTTGCGGGCTTGGCGCTGTGCCGGCTGGTAGGGAGGATCGACCGCGCGTTCGACTGTCGGGGTCACCGCGGACTGCTGATGGTTGTCGGCGGGATCACGGTCATCAATGTTGCGGTATTCGCATTGTCGCCGCAGGAGAGAACTTGGTGGCGGGCCGATTTGCCGGTGACGGCCGCCGACATCCGCGAGCACGATCACCAGTCGGAGCGGTGGTTTCAGGCCATTCGGGAAAAGTTTCGTCCCGATGAAGCGGTGATCTGCCACCATGGCCAATCGTACTTCTACGGGTTCCGGCAGTTTGAGTACTACCTGCCGGAGTACGAGAACTGGCTGCTGACAAGGGACAAGGCGTTACGACCGCCGTTCAACCGGAAGCTCTGGCGTGCCAGAAACCACCAGGTCGAATTCATGGATCGATTCGACCCTCGTGAACACCCAACACTCATCCTCGTGGTTCCGCCGGGGGGCAGCGTCGATGAGTTCGCGCCCGTGCTGGACGTTCACAATGCGAAGAGGTGGGAGATTCCAGGTAGCGCGCCGCTCTACACGCTGGCCGTTCGGGCCGAATAGAGTGCGGTCACGCGATTTGCCGCCGACCGTCCGAAATTTGCTTGCACCTCTGGCCCGGAATCGAAAACATGCCGTGTGCCCCGCAATCCGCAATTGAAAACCCTGGGTGTTGGCATGGTGGGCGCCCGCTATGGGGCGCGGATGCATCTGGCGAATTATGCCAAACTGCCGCGCGACCTCGTCGAGATCCGGGGGGTCTGCTCCCGGACAAAAGAAAGCGCCAGCGCGCTGGCAACGGAAGCGCGAGTCGCGTTCGTTACCGAGGACTATGATGCGTTGCTCGGAAGAGATGACATCGGCGTGGTTGATATCTGCGTGCCGCCGGCCCTGCACCATGAGTTTGCGATTCGCGCCGCCAACGCCGGCAAACATATCATCATGGAAAAGCCGCTCACCGGATATTTCGGGGTGGTTGGCGACCCTGAGCCAATTGGGTTGCGAGTACCGAGAGCGCGGATGCGAGAGGGCGCTCGCGCCAACGCCGAAGCGGTGCGTGACGCCGTGCAACGGAATGGCGTGCGGTTTTGTTACGCCGAGAACTGGGTGTATGCGCCGCCGATCGACAAGATGCGGCGGCTGATTGCGGCGTCGAAGGGATCGATCCTCGAACTGCGCGCGGAAGAAAACCATTCGGGGTCCAACTCGGTGTTCTCGCGGGACTGGAAATCGACCGGGGGCGGCGCGTTGCTGCGGATGGGAGTGCATTCGGTTGGGGCGTGCCTGCATTTGAAGCAGTGGGAGGGACAATTGCGGCTGGGGAAGGGGATTGTCCTGTGTCCGTGATCGCGGACACGGCGGACTTGATTCACAGCGCGGCCTCGAAGCGAGCGCGGGAGGCGGGAGCGAACCAATGGATCAGCGCGAACCCGGTGGATGTGGAAAACTGGGCCAACCTGGTGATTTGTTTTGAGGATGGGTCGCGCGGCACGGTGGTGGTGAGCGATGTCGGGCTGGGCGGATTGAACACGCGGGTCACGGCGTTCATGACGGACGGCGTGATCAAGGCGAACATGACGTTGAATGACGCCATTGAAACTTATGCGCCGGAGGCAACGACGTTTCACAACGAGTATTTCACTGAAAAGCTCGAAACGAAAGCGGGCTGGAACCGGCCGAGTTGCGACGAGGACTGGTTTCGCGGTTTCTCACAGGAGATCGTGGATTTTGTGGGCGCGATACGCGAGGGACGGGAGCCACGTTCGGGCATCGACCTCGCGGTGGAATGCGTCAATGTGATTTACGCGGCGTATGAAGCTGCGGAAACGGGCAGCCGGGTGGCCATGGATTGATGATGAATTGAGAGGATGATTTGAGACGCGTATTTCCTTCATTGCTGGTCGCCGTCGCGGGCGCACTGCTCGTGGGATTTGCACAGAGTATACCAGGACCGCGGTCCGCGCCGGTGTTCGACATCACCGCGTACGGAGCGGTGGACGATGCGAAGGTTTCCAGTAGTGACGCGTTCCGTAAAGCCATCGCCGATTGTCAGAAAGCCGGTGGCGGTATGGTTCGCGTGCCAGCAGGTCATTATCTCACCGGACCGATCGACATGGTTGACAACATGACGCTGCGGGTTGAGAGTAATGCGGTGGTGCTGTTCGAGACTGACCGGGCGAAGTATCCTGACATCATCTCGCGTTGGGAGGGATTGACGGAGAAGGGTCCGCATCCGCTCCTGTTCGCCAATGGTCTGCACAATATTGCCATCACCGGCCCCGGGACGTTCGACGGACAGGGAGCGGCGTGGTGGGCGACGATGGACATGGCCGAGCACGGCAACGCGCGCCCGAATCGTCCGATCCGCCGCCGCCCGATGCTGGTGCAAATCAAGGACTGCTCTTACGTTCGGATCGACGGCCCGAGTTTTATCAACGCGCCGTTCTGGACGGTTCATTTGCTCTACAGCCACGACATCGACGTCGGCAACTGCAAGCTGATCAACCCACCGACGTTGCCGAACACCGACGCGTTAAACACCGACTCCTGCCGACACGTGGTGGTCCATGATTGTTACGCGGATGTCGGTGATGACGCGTTTGGAATCAAGTCCGGCCGCGACGAAGAAGGCCGCAAGATGAACCGACCCGCTGAAGATATTAAATACATCCGGTGCCACGTGGCTCACGCGCACAGTGTTTGCGCCATCGGTAGCGAAGAATCGGGCTCCGTCCGCCACGTGAGCTTTCTTGACTGCGACGGTGACGGGACGGACAACGGCATTCGAATCAAGAGCACCCGAGGCCGGGGCGGTGTCGTTGAGGACATTCTTGTCGCCAACTTCAAGTTAAAGAACGTCCGCAACGCCATCGTGCTTTCGCTGCGGTACACGCACACACCCGAGGAGCCGCTGTCCGAGCGCACGCCGGTGTTTCGTAACATCTACATCCAGCATGTTACGGCCACCAATTCGAGCCGATGCTGCGTGATTGAGGGGCTGGAAGAACTTCCCATCCAGAATGTGAGCCTCTCGAACCTCGACCTGTCCGGCACTAATGGCGTCACCTGTTCCTACGCAAAAGACATTACGTTCCGGAACGTCAGAATCGCCGTCAAAAACAACCCCTTCACTGAGGATCACTCGAAGAATATCCGCAGGATTAGCTGGAACGAAGTCGCCCTCCCGCCCGACACGCGGTAGCGCGGTTGTTTGGAGAAGGGGACCCGCAGGGCGGACGGAGAATCTGTGCTCAGTTCATCCCATGCACGAGGTTGTCGTCACAAGCAATGAAAACAGGGCTTTCCTGCGCTTTGCGCCGCGTGACCAACAACGATTGTAGCGAAGCGTTCCCGTCCCGATCAGGCTGCCCTTCGGGCCTCGAAACGACACAAGGCCACCTCGGGGTTACGAGGCGCGGCGGGGATCTTCGGGGGGCGAGAGCAGGCCGTACTTCTTGAGTTTGTATTGCAGGGTGCGACGGCTGATGCCGAGGGCCCGGGCGGCGAGTTCGCGGTTGGCGGAGACGTGAAGAAGCGTCTGGCGGATGAGTTCCTTTTCCACGGCGTCGATCGTCATGCCGGGGCGGACGGTGAACTCGGCTTGCGTGACGGCGGCTTGGCGGATTGGTTCCGGTAGGTTGGCCGGTTGAACCACCTTGTGGTGGACGGTGATGATCATGCGCTCAATGACGTTGCGCAGTTCGCGGACATTGCCGGGCCAGCGGTAGCGCTGGCAAAGCTGAAGGGCGTCGGGCGAGATCACTTTCGCGGCGCGCTTATGCTTGGCGGTGAAGTGAGCGAGGAACGCTTCGATGAGCAAGGGGATATCCTCGACACGCTCGCAGAGCGGCGGCAACTGGATCGGCACGACGTGCAAGCGATAGAACAGGTCTTCGCGGAAACGACCGTCTTTGACGTGTTGTTCCAGGTTCTTGTTGGTGGCCGCGATGATGCGGACGTTGCAGTGGGTCAGGTCGCTGCTGCCGACGCGACGGAACATGCCTTCCTCGATGACGCGCAGCAGGTCGCCCTGGCCCTTCGGTGGCATGTCTCCCACTTCATCCAGGAACAGCGTGCCGCCCTCAGCCATCTGGAATCGGCCCAGGCGGTCGGTGTACGCGCCGGTGAACGCGCCCTTGACGTGGCCAAACAGTTCGGACTCCAGCAGTTGCTCGGGCAACGCGGCGCAGTTGACGGAGACGAACGGTTTGTCGCGGCGCAGGCTTTGCTGGTGGATGGCGCGGGCGACGAGTTCCTTGCCGGTGCCGCTTTCGCCCTGGATGAGCACGGTTACATCGCTGGCCGCGACTTCGTTAACGAGACGGCCGATGGCGCGCATGGTTTCCGTGGAGCCGAGGAGCGGGCTGGGCTCGGAGCGTTTTTGCAGGCGCAGCCGCAGTTCTTTGTTCTCGGCGACCACCGCTTGATATTCGAGCGCCTTGCCGACGAGGGCGCGGAGGCGGCGCATGTCCAGTGGCTTGGGCAGGTAATCGTACGCGCCCTGTTTCATCGCCTCGACGGCCGTGTTGACGGTGCCGTAAGCCGTCATCAGAATCACGATGGTGTCGGGACTTCTCGCTTTGACGCGGGCCAGCAAGTCGGCGCCGTTGGGGCCGGGGAGGCGGACATCGGAGATCACGAGATTGTAGAGCCGCTGCTCCAATCGTTCGATGGCCTTCTGGCCGTCGCCGGCGGTGCCCACCTGATAGCCTTCACGCTGCAGCGCTTCCTGGATGCCGGCGCACAAGCCCGGTTCGTCTTCCACGACAAGAATGTGAATTCTGGATTTATCCATGCGGCAACCGGACCGGCAATGTGAGAATGAACGACGCCCCTTTACCGGGAACGCTTTCGGCGCGCAGCGTTCCGCCGTGGGCGTGCACGATCTGTTGCGTGATCCATAACCCCAGACCGCTGCCATCAGCCTTGGTGGTAAAGTACGGCTCGAAAATCCGATCGTGATTCTCAGGCGCGATTCCATTGCCATCGTCGATAAACTCGACGGTTACGTCGGCCTCGCGAGCCGCCGTACGCACAATCACATGCCCTCCTTGGGAAGCGGCCTGCAGGGCATTGATGACCAGATTGATAAACGCTTGGGTCAATTGATCGGCGTCGGCTTCAACCTCTGGCAGCGGGTCGCCAAACACGACGGCCAGATCGATGCCCCGTTCTTCCGCTTGCGGTCGCAACAACTCACAAGTATGGCTGATCAATTTGTTCACGGAGAGTGGCACCAAGCTCAAAGACGGCGGGCCAGCGAGCTGTAAGAACCGCGTGACCACGTTTTCCAGTCGATGCAACTCGCCATGGATGATTTGGAACCGGTCGACGGTTCGCTGCGCCAAATCCGCGCCGCCAACCTCCACGTCCTCTTCGAGCAACTGCACATGGATATCGAGCGAACTGAGTGGATTGCGAAGTTCGTGAGCTACATGCGCGAGCAGTCGGGTCAACAACTCACGTTTCTGGTCCTGCGTCAACCGCTGCAATTCTTGGGACGGAAGGGGCTGTCCGATCGTCTTGGCGAGGATTCGTTCCACGAACTCGATGGTAGCACGATTTGCAGGTTGGGCAAGGGTGGGGATGGGATTGCACGACGCATGCGTGGTGTCGTGCAAAACTTGCACGGAGCCGGCGGCGCACACGTCGCCTGCGCAGACGGGCAACCGGCACGCGAACGCTAACCTGCTGCCGCCTAATGGATTCGCAATCGAGGCACCAGTGTGGCACTGCCGTTGCTAAAGCCAATGGCAACCGACGCGAGGTATGGATCCTATGGCGAGTTTTAGCATCGAAAAGTCATTTGAGCTTCAAGAACAGCAACGAGACGATTTGACCATCCTGTTTGCCGAAGGCCCGATGGAGAAGATCGAGCTTGGCGTGCTTGAAACTGCGCTCAAGCGATTGGTGCGAGAGGGACGGCGTCGGGTCATCGTGGATTTTTCGGAAGTGACGACACTGAGTACGCTGGTAGTGGCCGGCTTCATCATCTGTGCCGAGTCATTTCGGTTCAGCGGCGGAGAAATGACGGTTACAGGGGTTTCGCGTTCGCTGCGGGATGCCTTTCGCATGATCGACTCCGATGGCAAGATCAATCAGCAAACCGACGTGGTGGCCGCCATCAAAGCCATGTCCCAGCGATCTGCGGAAAAGGAAGGGTAAACAAGTGGCATCGCGACGAAACTCGCCTCCTTCTTGCCAACAGGCCGATGGCGGTCCTGCGGAAGCTGCGGGCCGGACAGATTTCCGGACGCTCGTAAAGCACGTGACGGCACTGCAACGCCTGGAGCGATTCGCGCAACAGGACGGCCGAAGACATCTGAGTCCGCAAGAGTTGCTTCTACTGCAGGCCCGAATCACTGGATTGCGCAAGAACATCCCGTCTGACGTTCTCAACTCCTATGAAACCGTAAAACGGTCCGACCCGAAAGCTTTCCGCGACCCGCAGTTGTTTCCCCTGATGGTACTACTGGCAGTGATTACCGTCTGGGCCGGACGGAAACCGCGTTATTCGGGTTTCCAAGACTGCGCAGCTCGCATCACTTTTCGCATCCGACGCGTCCGGTGGCCGAGTCTTCGGCGCCATGCCCCGCGCGCGCTTGTGCAAACGAGAAGAAGGATATGAGTGACCAACCACAAACAGATCCACGACGTTATCACCCCGTTTCTCAGCCGCCTCCTCAGAATACACAGCAACTTCATCACGCAAGGTTCACGTACTCGGATGCAAACGCCCAGAAGGTGTGCCTGGCAGGCGAGTTCAACAACTGGTCACCAGATGCCAACCCGATGGTGCGCCACACAGGCGGAGTTTGGACGCTGCAGATAGAATTGCCCACCGGAACACACCAGTATCTGTTCACCGTGGATGGCAAGTGGGTTGCCGACCCCAAAGCGACGTTGTCGCACCACAATTCCCACGGCGGTACCAACTCCGTGATTCTCGTTTGACGGGATTCTTCCACCCGCAGGCAGTTGGGAAAGACCTTGAGAAGGCTACCCGCGTTTCCCCGTGCAAGCACCATGCGTATGCAGGAAGGCGGCGTTTGAGCCTCCTTCCCGAACATTGACACGCACTCGCAACGAACCGCTGTTGATCGTTGTCAGGGTTTCGCGGCGGGATTCTGTTGCAGACGCGTAACGGGAATCGTCAATGTCTCACCTGTCTGGAGCGGCCGCGTCCACAGATCATTGGCCTGCCGTAGTTCAAGCGTGAACAAACCATACCGGTCCGCAATGCCTTCAAGCGTTTCACCTGGTAACACGCGGTGTTTCGTCGGACGAGTGGGTTGCTCTTCGTAGCAAGCCCCGGCCGAGACTTGATTACTTTGTCGCACCGGGAATCGTTCCTGTCGGCGTCGGTGCAGTGGCTGGCGGCATTGTCATTGCTGAGGTGAGCGGGCGCGGCGCTGACGCTGCAGCCGCTCGCGCCATGGGAATCCTGAGCTTCTGGTGGGGTTGGACCGGGCCGCTCAATTTGTTGAGCTGCCGCAAATACTTTGCGGGCACGCCGTAGTTCTTGGCAATTTGCTCGACAGTTTCTCCCGCCACGACGACGTGTTCTTTTTGCGTCGGAGCGATCGACTGTTGACCCGGTTGAGTGATCGATTGAGTTGGTTGAGTCATAATGATATCTCCTTTAGTTGATAGTGTGAATCACACCCGACGCTGTGCATGGCATCAGCGATGCCATGCAAGACATGATCTGCCTAACTGGCTTGACTGTGAACAGTTACAGAAGTCAGGCGGCATCTTCTCTTGAGGATTGCGGAGTCGGACCAGAGCTTTTGGACAATTGTTGCACAATGAAGCCCACCCAATGTGCAATACCCATTCCTCACGCTGTCAGCGAAAGGATTGGTCGATTTGTTTGTGCACGCGTCGGCCCCGTCCGAGTGCAAAACTTGCGCGACGCAACGCCGCAATTGGGTCGGTCAGTGTAGGCACCATTCTTCTTCAAAACACAACACGTTCGACTGCAAGCGGTTAGGCGATGGTCGTGCGGACTGGCACACGGATTGTTTAAGGTGGCGCTATGACGATGACCGTAGGGGATTTTACAGAATTGAGCTTGCTGGTCCCACAACTGTTCGGTGCGGATCAAGTGAGCGCAATTCACGCGCTTAGCAACCGACTGCAAGGCGCGAGGCGAATAGAGGATTCGCTGACATTTTTCCAAGCGGCTTTGCAACGCGATTACCTTTCGTCTTCAGCGATCGAGGGCGGAGTGGCCTTTCCCCACGCGCGCGGGCACGGAATCCATCGTTTCTCTATTGCGCTGGGGCTTTCCAAAGAGGGGATTCATTGGCGAGACGGCTCGCAGGTGCAAGCGGTGTTTCTGATTGGCGTCCCGTCAGTCGATGCGCAGTTGTATCTGGCTGTGGGGTCGGCGCTGGCCCGGCAATCACGGATGGGCGGATGGTTGACCGCACTGATAGCGTGCAACCGACCAGAAGAGTTGCTGGCCATGCTAACCAAAGTGAGCGTGAGCCACGCGGGAAACATCAGGATTGGTCAAGGAGCGGGCGAAAGCCGTCAGAGCGGATCGCCCCTTCCATTAGGAGAAAAGATTCGGTACGATACCCGACCGAAAGGGCAGGCGTCGGGTCAGGTCGCGTAATACTCCGCACAAGTGAGTGATTGTTGAGCAGGGGAACCCTTTTGTTTAAAAGGACAGGAAAAACCAAACATGGAATTGCGTGTTCGTGATGTGGCGAAGCTGTTCGCCGTCCCAGAAAAGAGAATCTACGAGTGGATCAAGAACAAAGGGTTGCCCGCCCGCGAGATTAGCGGCCAGCACCGGTTCAACCGTGCCGAGTTGCTGGAATGGGCCACGACGCATCAGGTCCATCTCTCCAGCGAGATTTTCAGCGGACAGGAAAACGGTTCTGGACCGCCGCCCAGTTTGGCCGCCGCCTTGCAGGCCGGGGGAATTTTCCATGGGGTTGGAGTTTCCGACCGCGAATCGGCGTTGCGGGAGATTGTCAAAAGGATGCCTCTTCCCGACGATGTAGATCGGGAGCTTCTCTTCGACGTGCTGCTGGCGCGCGAAGCACTACAGTCCACGGGCGTTGGCGACGGCATCGCGATCCCTCATGTGCGCAACCCGGTCGTGCTGCACGTTTCGAAAGCAATGGTTAGCCTTTGTCTGCTCACCACTCCTATCGAGTTCGGTGCGATGGACGGCAAACCGGTGCATGCATTGTTTTCACTGATCAGTCCAACGATACGGACGCACCTGCATCTGTTGTCGCGGCTGGCGTTTGCATTGCGCGATGCCGGATTCAAGGCAGCGGTAACGCGTCGCGCACCCGCGGACGAGATCCTGAAGGAGGCGCATCGCGTTGAAGTTGGCCTAGCCCGGCCCGTCATCGCTGCCACCAAGGAGGGGCAACGATGACGGTGTTGCTGGTCGCCGTCGCAGTTCTCGTCTGCAGTGGCTTGGCCGCACTGTTGGCCAGTGGGTCGCCGCGGGCGGCAACAACTCTTGGGGCCGGCGGTGCGGTGGTGGCGTGCGTCATCGGGTTGATCGCCGCCGTGCCCTTTCTGTTTGGCGGACCGGCCGAGTCGTTGCGGCTCGCGTGGAACGTGCCTTACGGCACTTTCTTCGTTGAGGTGGACGCGCTCTCGGCATTCTTTCTCCTGCCGATCTTCGGCCTGTCCGCACTGGCGGCCGTGTACGGCGCGGAGTATCTACAGGCCTGGCGAGGGCGCAAATCGCTTGGTGCCCCGTGGTCCTTCTATAATTTGCTGGTCGCGAGCATGGTGCTGGTGGTGCTGGCCCGCAACGGCGTGCTGTTTCTGGTCGCGTGGGAGACGATGGCGCTAACCTCGTACTTCCTGGTAACGCTCGACCACGAACAGGACAGTGTACGCGAGGCGGGTTGGACCTACCTGGTGGCGTCACATCTGGGTACGGCGTTTCTACTGGCGATGTTCGTGTTGCTGGGCCGCAGCAGCGGTTCGCTCGATTTTGACCGGTACTCTTCCGCCAATGCCAGCGCGCTGTTCCTGTTGGCGCTGGTGGGGTTCGGAACGAAGGCCGGGTTCATGCCATTGCATGTCTGGCTGCCGGAAGCGCACCCGGCCGCGCCGAGCCATGTGTCGGCGCTGATGTCGGGCGTGATGATCAAGATGGGCATCTACGGACTCCTGCGCGCGTTGACGTTTCTCGGTCCGCCGCCGGCATGGTGGGGCTGCGTGCTGATTGGTGTGGGGCTGACATCGGGCGTGCTCGGCGTGCTGTTTGCGCTGGCGCAGCACGACCTGAAGCGCCTGCTCGCCTACCACAGCGTGGAGAACATCGGAATCATCGCGTTAGGATTGGGAGTTGGACTGGTCGGCGTGAGCAACGGGTCGCCCGTGCTGGCGGTACTCGGCTTCGCGTGGCGGGTTGCTGCACGTGCTGAACCACGCGTTGTTCAAGGGGCTGCTATTCCTCGGCGCCGGGTCAGTGCAGCATGGACCGGCACGCGGGAGATCGATCATCTGGGCGGGCTGGCTAAACGGATGCCGTGGACGGCGACTACATTTTTGGTGGGCGCAGTGGCGATTTCCGGCCTGCCGCCGCTGAACGGTTTTGTCAGCGAGTTCCTGATTTACCTCGGCGCATTCAATGGCGTCACGCAACGCGCTGGAGTGGCCGTGCCGCTGCTGGCAGCGATCCCGGCCTGGCGCTGATCGGCGGACTGGCAGCCGCCTGTTTCACGAAAGCATTTGGAGTTGTTTTTCTCGGCGAACCCCGCAGCGAGCACGCGGCGCACGCCCACGAGGCCGGCGCGGCGATGCGCTGGCCAATGGCGTTGCTGGCCGTCGGCTGTGCGTTGATCGGTTTTTGCGCGCCATTCATGATGCGACCGTTGGCGAGCGTGCTCCTGTTGGTGAGCGGGCTGGCGCCGGAGACAGTCGGTGAAAAGTTGGCCGACGCTGTTGATCCGTTGCGGTTCGTCATCGCCGGCAGCATCGCATTTCTGGTGTTCGTGGCCGGGTTCGACGTGGTTACGCCGCCGATTACTGAGAGGGCGGACGGTGGCGGAAACCGTCACCTGGGACTGCGGCTACGCGCAGCCGTCGGCACGAATGCAATATACCGCCTCGTCGTTTGCGCAACCATTGACGACGTTGTTCGCGCCGCTGCTGCGCACGCGGCGCAAGCTGGCTGCGCCCGAAGGATATTTCCCGCGTACCGCGTCGCTGTCCACCGCGACCCCCGACGCGGCACGGGTTGCGTTGTATGAACCGGCATTTTCCGGTGTGGCTGGGTGCTCGCGCGGATGCGCTGGTTGCAACAAGGCCGCATCCAGCTCTACGTGCTGTACATCGCGCTGACGTTGCTGGTGTTGCTGGTATGGAAGCTGGGGTAACGATGCGAGCAACCTCCTTCATCCAACCCTTCCTCGCATTGGTGTTGTCGCCACTGATGCTGGGCGTGATCAACCGCACCAAGGCATGGTTTGCGGGGCGGCGCGGGCCGCCGGTGCTGCAGACGTATTACGATCTCTCGAAGTTGCTGCAAAAGGGCGCGGTCTCCAGCCGGACGACGACCTGGGTATTTCGCGCCGGGCCGATTGTCGGCTTGGCGGCCGTGCTGGAGGCGACGGCGCTGGTGCCGCTGGGCGGCACGCCGGCGCCGCTGGCGTTTGCGGGGGATTTGGTCCTGCTGGCATACGTGCTGGGGTTGATGAGGTTCTTCACAGTGACGGCAGCGCTGGATACCGGATCGAGCTTCGAGGGAATGGGCGCAAGCCGCGAGGTGACGTTCTCGGCGCTGGCGGAGCCGGTGTTGTTGCTCGGGTTGGCTGCGGTGGCGCGGCTGACCGGGAGTCTGTCACTGTCCGGCATGTCCGCGGCGACGTCGCTGGAGACTGGCGGCAAGCCGGCCCGGTGTTGGCGCTGGTGACCGCAGCATTGATGGTGGTGCTGTTGGCCGAGAACGCGCGCCTTCCCGTGGACGACCCGAACACGCATCTCGAACTGACGATGATCCACGAAGTGATGGCGCTGGACCACAGTGGGCCGGACCTTGCGTTCATTCTGTATGGCGCGGCGTTGAAATTGTGGGTGTTGGCGGCGTTGTTGGTGGGACTGGTGTTGCCCGTGCGCACGGGCAACGCGTGGCTGGACATCGGCGCGGGGTTGGGCGCGATGTTCGCCGTGGTCGTGGCCGTGGGCGTGGTGGAATCTTCGATGGCGCGGCTGCGGTTGCTTCGCGTCCCGCAATTGCTGGTGGGTGCCGGCGCATTGGCGGCGCTCGCGCTGATTCTGACGCTGAGGTAACGCAATGACTCTGGATATCATCTTGATTCTCGTCGTGCTGACCAACCTGCGACTGCTGGGAGCGAGCCGGATCGGGGCGAGCGTGCGCACGGTGGCGGTGCAGGGAGTTCTGCTGGGACTGCTGGCGCTGCTGGCGCATCACGGCGAATTATCGTTGAGCGTGTGGCTGGTGGCGGTCGGCGGCGCGGTGCTGAAGGGGGTAGTGTTCCCGTGGCTGCTGTTGCGGGCGCTGCGGTCGGCGGACGTGGAACGCGAGGTCGAACCGTTCGTCGGACCGATTGCCTCGCTGCTGGCCGGTGTGGTGGCGCTGGGGGTGTCGTTGTGGCTGGCGCAGCGGCTGCCGTTGCCGGACGGGGCGCATTCGTCGGTACTGGTGGCGGTGGCCTTGTTCTCCATCCTGTCCGGTTTGTTTCTAATCGTGGCGCGCAAGAAGGCGATCAGCCAGGTGCTCGGGTTTCTGGTGATGGAGAACGGCATCTATACGTTCGGGGTAGGTTTGGTGCGGGAGTCGCCGTTGCTGGTGGAACTCGGCGTGATGCTGGACGTGTTCGTGGCGGTGTTCGTAATGGGCATTGCCATCTTCCACATCAGCCGCGAGTTCGATCACATCGACACCCATGAACTGACGACCCTAAAGGACTGATGACCATGGTGCTTGCTCTGGTTTTGATTCCCGCGGTGGTCGGTTGCAGTGCGTTTTTTGTGCGGAACGATCTGTTGCGCCGCATCCTATTGATGGCGACCGCCGTGACGCACGCCGGGCTGACGGTAGCGTGCTGGGTGTGGCGGCCGGCCGCGACGGCAGGCGGGTGGTTGGTGCTGGATGCGGCCGGGTTGTTGTTTCTGAGCATCACGAGCGCGCTGTTCCTGGTGGCGACGGTGTATGCGGTCCCTTACCTGCGACGCGAGCACGATCGTGTGACACGCGATGCGGCGGAGGGATTCCTGTTTTCCAACGCGCCCGAAGCCACGTTCACCGGTTGTCTGCTATTATTTTTGGCGGCGATGACGCTGGTGACAGTGAGCCAGCACGTCGGTGTGCTCTGGGTGGCGGTGGAGGCAACCACTCTGGCCAGCGCCCCGTTGATTTACTTCCACCGGCATCACCGATCGCTCGAAGCTGCCTGGAAATATCTCCTGATCTGCTCGGTTGGGATCGCGCTGGCGTTGCTGGGCAATTTCTTTCTGGCGGTGGCGGCAGGCTCGACACCGTTGGTGTTCAGCGAACTGGCCGCTCGGTCCGGTCAACTCAACGTGCCCTGGCTGAAGGCGGCATTTCTGTTGGTGCTGGTCGGTTACGGGACCAAGATGGGGCTCGCCCCGCTGCACACGTGGCTACCGGATGCGCACAGTGAAGCACCCTCAGTCATCTCGGCGCTGTTGTCCGGGGCGCTATTGAACTGCGCGTTTCTGGGAATCATTCGTACGCAGCAGGTTTGCGCCGCGGCTGGGCTGGGCGACTTTTCCCGGGGACTGCTGGTTGGTTTCGGGCTGATTTCGATGGCGGTGGCCGCGGTGTTCATCGTCGGGCAGACGGATTTCAAGCGGATGCTGGCCTACTCCAGCGTCGAGCACATGGGCATCCTCGCTCTCGGCGTGGGCCTCGGCGGCGCCGGTGTGTTCGGCGCGATGCTCCACGCCGTGAATCACTCGCTGACGAAAGCGATGCTGTTCCTCGTGGCCGGCAACATCCTCGGCGCTTACGGCACGAAATCCACTGCGGATGTGCGGGGTGTGTTGCGGGTGCTGCCGGTGTCAGGTGTGCTCTGGGTGGCGGGCTTGCTGGCGATCACGGGCTCGCCGCCGTTCGGGCCGTTCTTGAGCGAGTTTACGATTTTGAAGGCGGCGCTGGATGCAGGGCGCACCGGCGTGGCGGTGACGTACCTGGTACTGCTGGCGGTGATTTTCATCGGCATGTCGATGATCGCACTGCGGATGGCCCAGGGTGTATCGGAGCGCGTTGAGCCGCGACGTGAATCTTGGACGGCAGTTGTGCCGCCCGCGGCACTGGCGACGGTCGTGCTGATGCTGGGTGTTTATTTCCCGGGCCGGTTGACGCAACTGCTCCAGGAGACAGCCCGGTTGTTGGGAGGCCCGCAATGACTCTCCCGCTCCACAACGGCGAACTACTGGATCGCGCAAAGATTCCGCAACAAAACGTCGCGGAGTTTCGCCAACAGGTAATTGCGCGTGTGCGCGAGAGGGCGCGCGTCGCAGCGTTGTTCGGCCTGCCGGGCAACGGCAGTGTGCCGGTACTGGCCGTACTGGCCAACGGCGTGTCAGGGACGCTGGAGTTGGTCGGCACGGAAATCAGCAGTGAGTATCCGTCGCTGACACGCGAGGTTCCGCAGGTGCACTGGTTCGAGCGCGAGATCGCCGAGCAATGCGGCGTGATCCCGCAAGGTCATCCGTGGCTGAAGCCGCTGCGCTTCGTCAAATCGCAACGCCCCGGCCACGACGCTTGGGGCCGGACGGCCAACGAACGGCCGCTCATCGGCGTGACAGATTTCTATCGCGTCGAAGGCGAGGAAGTGCACGAAGTGGCGGTCGGGCCGGTGCATGCGGGCGTGATCGAGCCCGGGCATTTCCGCTTCCAGTGTCATGGCGAGGATGTGTTGCACCTGGAGATTTCACTCGGCTACCAACATCGCGGCGTCGAGCGGGCGCTGCTGGGCGGTCCGAACAAACGCACGATCCATTACATGGAAACACTCGCCGGCGACACCACGGTTGGCCACGCAACCGCCTACTGTCAGGCCATCGAAGCCTTGGCGGGCTGCAAGCCACGGCCCGGGCGCAAGTGTTGCGCGGCGTGGCGTTGGAGCTGGAACGCCTGGCCAATCATACCGGCGACCTCGGCGCGTTGGCGGGTGACGTGGGGTACCTGCCGACACAGTCATTTTGCGGGCGCTTGCGCGGCGATTTTCTGAACATGACCGCGCTGGTATGCGGCAGTCGGTTCGGTCGTGGACTGGTGCGGCCGGGCGGCGTGGGCTTCGACGTGGACGAGGCGTGCGTCGGGCGGTTGCGTGAGCGCCTGGAGCAAACGCTGCGTGATGTAACGGGCGCGGCAAACCTGCTGTGGGACACCTCGTCGGTGCGCGGGCGTTTCGAGAGAACCGGCGCGCTCACGGCGGAGACCACTCGCGAGATCGGCCTGGTCGGCGTGGCGGCCCGGGCGTGCGGATTGGAGCGGGACGTGCGGCAAGAATTCCCGTCGGGGATTTACCAGTTTGTGCAGATTCCCGTCTCGACTTATCACACGGGCGACGTGTTCGCGCGGGCGTATGTGCGCTGGCTGGAAATCCAGCGGTCGGCGGCGTTCGTGCGCGAGCAACTTAACGCGCTGCCGGCCGGACCAGTGCGCGCAAAAGTCGGTCCGCTGACGAACGATGCGGCAGTCGTCACCATGGTGGAGGGCTGGCGCGGAGAGATTTGCCACGCGGCATTGACGGACGGGACCGGGCGCTTCGCCCGCTACAAGGTGGTTGATCCGTCGTTCCATAACTGGTTCGGTTTGGCGCTGGCGCTGCGCAACCAGCAAATCTCCGACTTCCCACTGTGCAACAAGAGTTTCAATTTGTCTTACTGCGGACACGATTTGTGAGGTAACCAATGTTTCGGAACGTCGTCATTCGCCTGCAGCAAGGTCATCGTACCATCGGGTTTCCGAAGACCGAGCCGACAATTGCCGGATCGGTTTCGCGGTGAACCGGTGATGGACCAGTCGAAATGCCCAGTCGGTTGCCGCGATTGCGCTGAGGCATGTCCGACCGACGCGATCACGATTGATAGCAAGGGACTGCGACTGGATCTGGGCCGGTGTCTGTTTTGCACCGACTGCGTCGAGGCGTGTCCGGAACAGGCGATCCGTTACACCCAGGATTTTCGCCTGGCCGCGCGCAAGCGCGATGATCTCATATTGAGCGGCGAGAGTCTCAAGCTGGCGGAAGCGCTCGACAAAAAGACGCAGCGGCTGTTCGGTCGGTCGCTGAGACTGCGACAGGTCAGCGCCGGTGGGTGCAACGGATGCGAGGCGGACGTGAACGTGCTGAGCACCGTGGTCTTCGACCTCGGTCGGTTTGGCATCCAGGTGGTTGCTTCGCCGCGTCATGCGGACGGCCTGCTCATTACCGGACCCGTGACCGAGAACATGCGGCTGGCGGTGAAGAAGGCGTACGAGGCGGTACCGGCGCCGAAGATTGTCATCGCCGTTGGCGCGTGCGCCATTCCCGGCGGCCCGTACATCAACCATCCCGAACAGCACAACGGCGCGGACAGCGTCGTGCCGGTTGACCTCTACATCCCCGGCTGCCCGCCGCACCCGTTGACGATTCTGGATGGTTTACTGCGGCTTCTCGGCCGGCTGGAAGATGGGCGGCCTGGATCATAAACCGTAGCGAGCCATTCACGGCGAGACAGCTTGTTGAGTGATCAAAAGCGATGGCAATGCTTGCACCGTGACCAAGGGTTGGTCACGCTACGAGTACGAAATTGTGGTAATTGCGCGCGCGGCGCTGCTCGTCTTGCGCTGCAGTTTGTGCGCGGGCAGTTCGGTGGCAGAGCAGGGGACGCATGAGCGGAAAAGGTTCTCTTCACAACGAGACCATGCACGATTTGCGAACCAAGCGGTTTGGGCTTCCGAGGGTTGTGGCTTACCGGCAGGCTTGCAGTGGCGCGAGCGCGTTCTGCGCCTGGGTGAAATCAGGCTTGATCCGTAATGCCTGCTGGTACTGTACAATCGCCTCCGACACGCGGCCCATCTGCGCGAGAGCGTTTCCCAGATTGTAGTGGACTGTGGCGAGATTGGGGTTGATCCGCAGGGCCTGCTGGAAGCAGGCGATGGCTTCGTCGATCCTGCCCGTTTGCGCCAACGCGGTCCCCAAGTTGTTGTGTGCATCAACATAATTGGGTTTGATCCGCAGTGCCTGCTGGTAATGGGCAATGGCTTCCTTGATCCTGCCCGTTTGCGCGAGAGCGACCCCCAGGTTGTTGTGTGCATCAGCATAATCGGATTTGATCCGCAGTGCCTGCTGGTAATGGGCAATGGCTTCCTCGATCCTACCCGATTGCGCCAAGGCCATCCCCAGATTGTTGTGCTCCTCGGCATAATCGGGTTTGATCCGCAGGGCCTGTTGGTAGTGGGCGATGGCTTCGTCGATCCTGCCCGATTGCGCCAGAGCGATCCCGAGGTTGTTGTGCGCTTCGGCGTAATCAGGCTTGATCCGCAGGGCCTGCTGGTAGTGGGCGATGGCTTCGTCGATCCTGCCCGCTTGCGCCAGAGCGATCCCGAGGTTGTTGTGCGCTTCGGCGTAATCAGGCTTGATCCGCAGGGCCTGCTGGTAGTGGGCGATAGCTTCCTCGATCCTGCCCGCTTGCGCCAGAGCGATCCCCAGATTGTTGTGTGCCTCGGCGTAATCGGGCTTGATCCGCAGGGCCTGCTGGTAGTGGGCGATAGCTTCCTCGATCCTGCCCGCTTGCGCCAGAGCGATCCCCAGATTGTTGTGTGCCTCGGCGTAATCGGGCTTGATCCGCAGGGCCTGCTCGAAGTGGGCGATGGCTTCCTCGATCTTGCCTGTTCGCGCCAAAGCGTTCCCCAGATTGTAGTGCGCCTCGTCGTAATCGGGTTTGAGACGCAATGCTTGTTGATAGCGCCCGATGGCATCGGTGACCTTTCCCTCCTGCGAGAGGACAGTTCCCAGATTGTTGTGCGCCATCCAACACTGGGGATGTTTCGTCAGGGTATCGCCCCAGAGCGTTTCCATGTCTTGATAAATGCGGGCCTGCCTCCAGGTGGACACGCCCAGTACCAACAGCGCGATGGCGGCGGCGACCGTTCCCAAATCGCGGCCTCGTTGGCCGTCTCGCTGGCAGATCGCCGTGCCCGTGCTCGCGGCCAGAGAGATCAGCCCCAGGCAGGCCAGGTATTGAAAGTGGTCGGCAACGTAGGAGAAACGAAAGTAATAGACATCAAAGAATCCGAGCACCGGCAACAGCGCCAGGACAAAGAACCCACACCCAAACAACCCAGCCCGCGCCCAGGACTGTCGCCGCGATGCCCGCAGGAGCGCGCCCCCGACCGCCAGCCCGGCGGCCAATGGCAGCCATCTCCAGAATGAACCCGCATCCAGTTTCCAATGCGGGTACACGAACGTTAACCGCGCTGGCCAGAGCACCTTCGACGCGTAAAACCAGACCGCCTTGCCCGCCAGAACAAGCCGCTCGGTCATTCCCAGATTCCATTCCGCGGTCCCTGCCCCTTGGATGTGCCCGCGTTGCTCGACCACCGTTAGTGCCGACATCCCCAGCGCCAAAAGAAAGAACGGGGCGATTCGCAAAATGTCCGCTCGTCTCCAAGATCCTCGCTCCCACCAGACACACAGCAGAAGAGCCAGGGGCAGCACGACGGTTGACGGTTTGCTGAGCAATGCCGCCAGCCCACACAGCAGCGCCAGCCCGTACCATCGACGCCGCGCACCGGCGTCAAACCGGAGAAAACACAACACGCTCAGAAAGAAGAACAACCCCGATTGCGTGTTCTTGAGTTCGGTGATCCAGGCCACCGATTCCACATTCACCGGGTGAAGCGCCCAGAGCATCGCCGCCAACCAGGGGGACGGTATCCGCAGCCGACGCAACGCCAGATAAACCAAGACGCCGTTAAGCGCATGCAGCGCGATGTTGACGAAGTGATACGGCATTGGGTGGAGTCCCCATAAGCGACGTTCAACCCAAAATGTCGTAAGCGTCAACGGGTAGTATCGTGAGATAGCCAACGATGACCAAATCAACCGTAGGCCGTGCGGCATCGTCATTGCGGGGTTCTCGGTGAAGTGCTGGGGATCGTCCCAAATGAAACCCGCGTGCCAAGCTGGCTGGTAGGCCAAGAATGTGACGACCACTAACAGCATACCCAGCAACCAGGGTCGATGCTCGAACCAAGCGTACGGAGTGGGAACTGGCGCCGTCGGCGATTGATGCGAAGCGTCAACGTTTGTTTTCCGTTCTGTCATCGAGTGAATAATAACACGTCCCCGATACCCCGTGCGACAGGTTCGGCATTTCGCACGGATAGGCCCCCTCCCAGCCCTTGCCCGCTTGGTTGACTTCCACGAAGAGTTTCGGCTAGGTTACCGGGCGTTTGCTTCGTCTGTCAACGATCTCCGTCCATGGATCATGGCGCGGACCGAGACAAATCGCCCGGGTGGCGGAACGGCAGACGCATCGGACTTAAAATCCGAAGGTGGGTTATACCACCGTGAGGGTTCGAATCCCTCCCCGGGTATTCTGTGAAGGCATCGGCCACGAAAAGTTATGCCCGAGCTTCCCGAAGTGCAGATTCTGGTGAATCAACTCGCGCCGCGCCTGGAGCGGGGGCGGATTCGCGCCGTGGAGAGTCGCGATCCGAAGATCAAACTGGGACGGCGGCTGGTGGGGCGAAGAATCGAACGCGTACGACGACGGGGCAAGAACATTGTCTTCGATTTGTCCGGCGGATCACATTTGCTCATCCATTTGCGAATGACCGGATGGTTCGAGTTTGAGCGGCACACACGTTACCGCGCCGCGATACACACGACGCGCGGGACGGCCTATTTTGAGGATGCCCGGCGGTTGGGAACGATGCAGGTCGTGACGCCGGAGCAACTCGAGCGCATCCTGAAAAAACTCGGGCCAGATCCGGTGGCGGATGGATGCGATCTTTCCGGACTGCAAACCACGTCGCGTCCGATCAAGGTCGCGTTGCTTGACCAGCAATTGGTCGCCGGCGTCGGCAACATCTACGCGAGCGAATCGCTGTGGCGGGCCCGAATCAATCCGCGTCGCCGGTCGGACAGCTTGAAATCTGCGGAATGGCGGGCTTTGAGCCGGGCGATTGTCGCATCTCTGCGTCGCGCGATCGCGTATGGACCTCGCATTTTTGAGGTACAAGAGTTTGCCGTCTACGGGCGCAAGGGCAGACCCTGTCACCGGTGCGGCACGATGATCCGCCGGGTGGTGCAGGCGCAACGCAGCACATACTTCTGTCCGCGCTGCCAGCGGTAGGTTTTGTTGGCGTTTAACTTGCTTTTCTATCAGCCATAGCGAAACTTGCATCGCTGGCTGTCGGGTGCTGAATACATGCGCGTTTCCCAAAGACGATGGTGCGTGGTGCTGTTTGCGGCGAGTCTGCTTGGCTGCGGACGGATCGGTTCATCCGGCGCAGAGGGGAAGACGGCCCCGGAGTTGGATGGCGGACTGACGTGGCTGAATTCGACGCCGGCGAGGCTGGCGGATTTGCGGGGCAAAGTCGTGCTTCTGGATTTCTTTGAATACAGCTGCGTCAACTGCATCCGCACGTTTCCCTACCTTGACGAGTGGCGAAAACGATATGCCAACGACGGACTCGTGGTGGTCGGGGTCCACACGCCGCAGTGCGGGTTCTCGATGGACCCGCAAAACGTCAACGCGGCCGTGCAGCAGCTGGGGACTGGCTCCCCCGAGAAATTGCCGGTGACGACATCAAGTATGACGACCAGGGGCGCAGCTACGTGGAAACGAAAAGCGCGCGCATGTACAATCTCATCGGCGAACAGCCCTACGGCACACACGACATTCGACTCATCGTCCAAAGCCGCGGGTTGTCGGTTTATTCGTTCAGCTTTGGCACTTGCGAAATGCCATTGACACAAGATAAATTGCAAACAGAGAGGAAGTCATCATGAACATGCGTCCCATCACTCTCGCGGTCGGCATCACGATACTGGCGGCCACTGTTTCGAGCTTCGGCCAGGTCATCATTCGCGGCACCCAATCGTCGGACCAGTCCTCCGGCAACTCGGCGAGCAGTTCCGCCGTCACCATCGACACGGGTGATCGCAATGTTGTGCCGCTGATCAAGGAAACCAAGGACACGAAAGTTGACGCGACCACCCAACGGACTGAATCCGTTACGCGCGCCCGCCTCGACGACGGAAGCTATTTCGAGTGGCAGCGGAGCACGACGGTCAAGAAGGACGATCGCACCGGGGCAGTCGGTCAGTTCCACGGATGTTGTGGAAAAGGACCGTCAGGGCCAGAGCCGGGTGTCCCAGCACGCGGACACAACCGTCAGCAAGTCCGCCTCGGGTGAGACGGACCAAACAAAAGTGTACAAGCGCGACAGCGGCGGGCAACTGGTTCTCGACCACGTGGTGGTCGCCAACACAGTCAACGGGACCGGTGGCGCAGCCAACACGACCAGCGTCGAAAAGACCGCGGATGTCAACGGGAACCTCAGCTTGCTGAAGCAGGTTGATTCGGTAGCCGCTGATCACGGACCGAATGAGAAGGTGATTACGGCCGAGACCAAAGCTGTGGACCATCTGAGCGGACAGCTCGCCGTGACCGCGCAAGAGACGACGTCGATTACCACCCAGGGCGGCGTCAAACAAACCGACAGCGTGGTTCGCACGCCGGGACGATTCGGTTGGGAGGAGACCTCGCGTACCACCACGACTGAGACGAAGGCCCCGGATGGCTCGGTCAGCCGCGAGACGATCGTGGACGGACGGTCGGTTTACTCGACGAAGACCGGCAACGCCATGCTGGAGCCACTGGTTCCGCAAACCAAGATTGTTGACCATGAAGTTCACAATCCCGATGGCACGACCGTCCTGCAACGGGATGTGTTTCACCGCGATGTGAATGGTGACTGGAAGCCGGAATCGTTCTCGACCAAGGGCGCCGACAAAGGGATGTAAGCCGGAGATCCGGGACTCGCCAAAAGACGACTACAGGCGTTCGCGGCCGGCGTACCCGCTGTCGATATCATGCCAGAACTCGACGTCGTCTTCTTCCAGTTCCCAACACAGGAACACCTCACGACCATCGCGAAGGTGGGGGAAATCGACCAGACCACGGTCGAAGTCTTTGATTTGCACTCCCATTTCTTGGATGTGACGAAGTTGGGTATTGAGCTGGAGCATGTCCATCAGGAGTCCCGAGACCTTTTCACCGCCCACGTCCGAGCCCGTTTGCTCCAAGGTTTCACCCAACTCTTTGTCCGTCTGGTGAACAACGTCGCGGCGGCGGTGTGCGTCGCGGAACGCGCGGCGGAGTTCGGGAATCAAGGCCCGCGCTTCCTCAATCGTGAAGTGTTTCTGAAAGAAATGTTCCATCAGCGTGGAAGAGGGTGGAGTGGATCAGGGTTTCTTGTCGAGGTGTTGCTGAAGGCCTTGAAGCGTGGTGTTCCACGCCAAGGTCGCGCATTTGACGCGAACGGGAAACTTCAGCACACCTTCGAGAGCTTTCAGGTCGCCCATTTCCTTGCCGCCGAAGGGCGTCTGGCCGCGCATCATGTTGAGAAACCCGCCAATCAACTGCCGGGCTTCGGGCAGGGTTTTGCCAATGAGTTTTTGCGTCATGATGGAAGCCGAGGCCGTGCAGATCGCACAGCCTTTGCCGTCGAACTTCAGTTCGGCAATCTTGCCGCCGTCGAACCGGGCGGAAATATCGACTTCATCGCCGCACAATGGATTGGAATCGTGGGCAACGATGTCCGATGGATCCACCTTGCCCTTGTTGCGAGGGCGACGGTAGTGATCCAGGATGATTTCCTCATAGAGCTCTTCCAGCATTGCGCACACAAACTACCACAAGACACTGCTGCGGAAAGGAAAAAAGCTGACCGCACCGCGATCGATACACCGCGCGGTCATTCGCACGTCTCGGTGCGATCTCCTGCGGATTAGCGCACTATGATGCGGCGCCCGGAACCCTGGGTGTGAACGCGCACAAACCCGCGATTGATCAGGTCGGCGACGACCAGACTCGTTTCATAATCGTTACGCGCAAACCGGGACACAACGTTCGATAACGTCTTGCAACTTCAGCATGTGCTTCCTGACACGGTTTTTCATGTTGGCCACCTCTGTCTTATTAGACGCGCGAGGGGCCCATTTCGTTTCAACAAATTCTGCGAATTATCGGGGTGGCTGTTTTCACGGTCCTTCCAGGTCTTCCGCGGTGAGCTCCAGCTTGAGCGCGTGCAGTGCGAGGTTGATGTCATGGATAAACACAGCCAGCGATCCGATCAGGTTGGCCAGGCAAATGATGAACAACGCGGCGATCAACTCGGCGCTTTCGAAATGGAGTAGCGCTGTCAGAAACAGCGCGATGATCAGAATGGCGGCAAACAGCGCGCTCGTGGACGCCAGGGCGATGGACAGACGAATCAGACGCGCCCGCCGCCAGAGAACACGCAGTTCTTCACGGCCCTTGCTGCGGTCTTCCTCGCTGGCGTCGGCAAGTTCGCGCGCCGTCGTCCGGGTGCGGTCAATGGTTCGCGCCAGACGATTGGTCATGGTCAACAATAACAGGCCGACACCCGAGATCAGGATCGTCGGGCCAATTGCGGTCTGTAGAACCGGAATAAGCTGTGCGACGGATAGCGGCTGCATGATTTCCCCAAGAATAGTGCCCGCGAAGCGGCGGGTCAATAGCCCATCGCGCGGCCGGTGGGGCAGGCGCCGAAGAACTTCTTGGCCTTGTGGAGCATCTCGATAAAGACATCGACTTCGTCGCGGGTGTTGTACAGATAAAAACTGGCGCGGGCGGTGGCCGCCAGTCCGAGCTTCTTGTGCAACGGCATGGCGCAGTGATGGCCCGCGCGAATGGCCACGCCATCCTGGTCGGCAAACGTCGCGATGTCGTGTGCATGGACGTCGCCCAGCGTGAACGCAACCAGCCCGCCGCGCTTTTCGACGTTTTTCGGGCCGTAGACGGTCACTTCGGGAAATTCCTTCAAGCGGTCGAGCGCGTACTGCGTGATCTGCTTTTCGTGTTGGCGAATCTTATCCATCCCGATGTGCGACAGGTAGTCCACGGCGACGCCAAGCCCGATAGACTCGGCAATGTTCGGCGTGCCCGCCTCGAATTTGTACGGCAGGTCGTTGTATGTGGCATGATCGAACCAGACTTCCTTGATCATCTCGCCGCCACTCATAAACGGCGGCATAGCCTCCAGAATCGCGCGTTTGCCATAGAGCACGCCGCTGGCGGTCGGTCCGCACATCTTGTGCCCGCTGAACACGAAGAAATCGCAATCCAGTGCCTGCACGTAGACCGCCATGTGCGGGACGCTCTGGGCGCCGTCGACGAGCACGACCGCACCTCGTTTGTGCGCGGCGTCGGCGATTTGTCGAACGGGGTTGATCGTGCCGAGGACGTTGGACTGCTGCGTGACCGTGACGAGCTTGGTGCGATCGGTGATGAGCTTGTTGAGATCGTCGAGTCGAAGCGTGCCGTCAGGATTCAATTCGATGCGCTTGATGACCGCACCCGTGTGCTCGCAGACCTGATACCACGGCACCGTGTTGCTGTGGTGCTCCATGAACGTGGTCAGAATCTCGTCGCCTTTCTTCAGGCTGGTCAGGGCCCAGGAATACGCCACGAGGTTGATGGACTCGGTGGTGCCGTGGGTATAGATCACGGACTCGGTTGACGGCGCGTTGATAAACTTCGCGATTCGCTCCCGGGCGCGCTCGTACTCTTTCGTGGCGCGTTCGGCGAGGGCGTGGATGCCGCGATGAACGTTGGCGTTGTAGCGCTGGTAGTAATCGTTCAGCGCGTCGATGACCACGCGGGGCTTCTGCGACGTTGCGGCGTTGTCGAAATACACCAACGGTTTGCCGTGGACTTTCTGTTGGAGCAGCGGAAAGTCGTCACGGATTTCCTCCAACTCAACGCCATCGAGGACCTCGATCATCCCTTGCGTACTACCTTGTCGTGGACGAGTTTGGCAAACTCTTTCTGCACGCTTTCGACCTGGATGCGTGCCAGCACCGGGTCCAGAAACGCTTCAATCAATACATCGCGGGCCAGTTCGGGTGTCAGGCCGCGGCTGCGTAAATAAAACAGTTGCTGCTCTTCCAGTTGACCGACCGTCGCGCCGTGCGTGCACCGGAGCTGGTTCGATTCGATTTCCAAGATCGGCCGCGTATCGCAACGGACGTCCTTGCTAAGCACGAGGTTGCGATTGGCCTGGTAGGCGTTCGTACCGTTGGCGTTTTTCTCGACCTTGATGACACCGGCGTAATTGCTAACCGCGGAATCGCGGAGCACGTTCTTGAACATCAAATCGCTGGTCGTATTGCCGGTCTTGTGATGCTGCCTGGTAAACTGTCCGAACTGCTGGTTGTGGTCGAGGACGCCGACGGCGTACATGAAACTGTTGCCGCCTTCGCCTTCCATGACGCACTCGACGTCGTAGCGTTGGAAGGACGCGCCGAACATGCCGAGGACCCAGTCGATTTCTGCATCGCGGGCGACATGGGCGCGCTTGCGCGTGAAGTCGTACACGTTGGGCGAGAAATTCTGTTCGCTGATGTAATGAAGATGCCCACCCTCCTTGACGAACACTTCCGTGCCGCTGGCGTGGATGCTGGGCGCGCCGTTGGTACCGACGCGCGGGCCGCCCGTGAATTTCTGGACGAGCGTGGCTTCGGCACCGGGTTCGACGACCACCAGCGTGTGCGGAAAACCGGCGGTGTTCTGTCCCGTGAACTCGTACACGACTTCGAGCGGCTGCTCGATGCGAACATTTGACGGGACATAGAGAAACGCGCCATTCCTCCACAACGCGCAATGCAACGCGGAGAATTTTGCCGGTTCGTCGGGGGCGATGCTCTTGCCGAGGTATTCCCGCAGGGCATGGCCGTGTTTGGCGACGGCCGTCGTCATGTCGCAGAAGATCACGCCCTTCTTGCTCAATTCGGGCGGCAAGATCGTCAGCCGCTCGGCAATGGCTGGTTTGTCGGTTGGCAACGACACTTTATCCAGCTTCAATGCGCGAATATCGAACCGCTGCCACTCGATGTCACGCTTGGTCGGGAGCGGCAGTTTTTCAAAGATGCGCCACGCCGTGAGCCGCTGGGATTTGAGCCAGTCCGGCTCACCCGAGGTGACGGCTTCGACTGTCTGTTGTGTGAATCCTGTTGTCATTGTGAAAAGGTGCGGGAACGGGGCCACTCCGTCCCCACGGGTTCTCGTCAGCCGTTGCCCGCCTAACCGACGGATCCTTCCATCTGCAAATTGATGAGCCGGTTGATTTCGACCGCAAATTCCATGGGCAACTCCTTGACGATCGGCTCGATGAAACCGTTGACGATCATCGACACGGCGTCCTCCTTCTTAATGCCGCGACTCATGAGATAAAACAACTGCTCCTCGGATACGTTCGAGACGCTGGCTTCGTGTTCGACGGTCGCCAGGTCGCCGTCAATTTCCATCACGGGATAAGTGTCCGAACGGCTGACCGGGTCGAGGATGAGCGCGTCGCAATTGACCTGCACGCGGCAGTTTTTGGCGTCCTCGTTGACTTGGACAAGTCCGCGGTACGACGCGCGGCCGCCATGGCCGCTGATGGACTTCGAATTGATGCGGCCGGTGCAGTTGGGAGCGTAGAACACGAGCTTGGCCCCCGCATCCTGCCACATACCCTTGTCGGCGCTGGCCAGGCTGAGGATTTCGCCGTGCGCGCCTTCGCCGACCATGTAGCATGACGGATATTTCACTGTGCGCTTGGAGCCGAGATTGCCGTCGACCCATTCCATGATGGCGTTCTTGTAGAGGAACGCGCGCTTGGTCACGAGGTTGTAGACGTTTGTGGACCAGTTTTGAATCGTGGTGTAGCGGCAACGGGCGTGGTCTTTGACAAAAATCTCGACGACGGCGGCGTGCACCGAGTGCGTGGTGTAGACCGGCGCGCTGCAGCCTTCGACGTAATGGCAGAAGCTGTCGTCGTCGCAGACGATAAGGGTCCGCTCGAACTGGCCGAATTGCTCGGCGTTAATACGGAAATAGACCGAGAGAGGGACATCGCATTTCACGCCCTTGGGAATGTACACAAACGAGCCGCCGCTCCAGAATGCGGAGTTGAGCGCGGCGAACTTGTTGTCCTCGGGCGGAATCGATTTCGCGAAGTGTTCCTTGAAAATGTCGGGGTACTGCTTCATACCCTCGTCGCAACTGAGGAAGACAACGCCCCGTTTGGATAGCGTTTCCTGGATGTTGTGGTAGGCCATCTCGCTGTCGATCTGGGCGCCGAGACCGCCGAGAAGCTTCTGTTCTTCCTTGGCGATGCCGAGCTTGTCGTAGGTCCGACGGATTTCTTCCGGCACGTCCTCCCACTTGTTGGCCGATTTATCGACCGGACTCATGTAGTAGGTGATCGCGTCGTAATCGATGTCGCGCAGGCCCGGCATCCAGTCAGGCAGGCCCTGCTTGAGGAAGATGTCGAGACTGCGATGGCGGAACTGGCGCATCCAGTCCGGCTCGGCCTTCACATCGCACATGTAATCGATGACGGAATGCGTGGGCCCTTTGGGCACGCTGTGGACAGACTTGAGGTCGTCGTGGAACCCCTCTTTGTAGGCGCCCGGCAGAACTTGATCGGGTGAAGCGGTGCTCATCGTCTTAGGCCTTTGCGGGAACGGAAGCCGGTTCTCCATCCTTGATGATCCAATCGTAGCCGTGCTCTTCGAGATGCCCGGCGAGATCGGATCCGCCGGATTTTACAATCTTGCCGTTGACCAAAATGTGGACGTAATCCGGGTTGATGTAGCGCAGGATCCGCTCGTAGTGCGTGATGATGAGAATGCCGAGGCCCGGGCCGCGCAGTTCGTTCACGCCGCGCGAGACGACCTTCAACGCGTCGATGTCCAAGCCGGAATCCGTCTCGTCCATGACAGCAAACTCCGGTTCGAGCATCATCATCTGCAAAATCTCGTTGCGCTTTTTCTCGCCGCCCGAGAAACCCTCGTTGAGGTAGCGCTTCATGAACTTCTCGTCGATGTCGAGGACCTTCATCTTCTCCTCGAGCTTGCTGTAAAAGTCCGTCACGTCCATCTCGCGGCCGAGACGGGCGTTGCACGCGAGCCGGAGGAAGTTCGATTGGCGGACGCCGGGGACTTCACACGGATATTGGAAGGCGAGGAACAGACCTTTGCGGGCGCGTTCGTCGGTCTCCATTTCGAGGATGTCCTCGCCCTTCATCAGGATTTTGCCGCCCGTGACCGTGTACTTGGGGTGGCCGAGGATCGCGTTGGCGAGGGTGCTTTTGCCGGAGCCGTTCGGTCCCATCAACGCATGGACCTCGCCCTTGCGAACGACGAGGTTTACGCCCTTGAGAATCTGTCTTTCTTCGATGCTGACTTGTAAGTCTTGGATTTCAAATGTGTCGGCCATGATCTGACTTCCTCAGTGAGAATTCGGACGGCTCGTTAAATACGACAAATTTTATCCGATTCCTAATTGCACTATATCGTGACGGCTGAAAGTGTCAAGTGCAAGACGCAAAAGCGCGCCGACCGGGACGGGAGGGCGGTCAGACGGAAAAAGCCGTTACCCGTCAAGACATGCAAGCTTGACGGGTAACGGGTTGAGGCGGAACAACTTACTTGGCCTGATGATGGTGCTGCTTGTGATGCCGCTTGGCATGGTGACGGTGCGTCGATGTGCCGTTTGCCGCGAAGGCACCCGTTGTGAACATGCCGAACACCACCGCCGCCAAAAGAACTCCCATGAACTTGCGCATACGAATCTCTCCTTGATCTGCTCTGAACGCTATGTTTCTGTGTTTGGTGCTGCTGTCCGCCATCCCCACGACACATCGCGGCGAACGAGAGGGTAAACACCCTGATACGGGAATAGTTTCGCAGAATTATCGGGTGGAAAGATGGGGAACCGAGTGCGGGGAGATTCTGCTCGGCGCGGAGCAAGCCCGCCGACGGCGGATAAACTTGATGAACAATTTGTCAGGAGGAAGCTAACACCGGCTTGATGCATTGCGGTGGTGACCTGTTCGCTAAATTTGGAATTCGATCTTTGAATTTCAGCCGCGGCAACATCATCTTTAACGACGCATCCCCGTTTCGTTCTTGTGCTCACGATCACCAATTTGCCGTGAATCGGATCTCCCCACGGCTCCCGCCTTGCCTGTGCGCCAGCCGCCTGCTAGAGTGTTCTTTACCGATGCGAGCCCGCTGGGTTATGGAACGTCCGTTCGCACCACCCGTCCTTGCCGCCACCGTCGTGGCAAGTTGGTGGCCGGGCAGGTATTTCCGGGTCTCGACCGTCGAGACGGACCTCAAGTGGCGCGACAAAATGCTCAAGCTGGCGGGTGGAACGGGCACACCACCGCCCCCGCAGTGTGTCACTCAGGTCTTCTCCTGTCGTGGCGTTTGGGCCGGCTACACGGCCAGCATCAAATCACTGCGCAATCCTCTGTACGAACGCGAATACACCGAGAAGTCCGAAGCGGACAAGGGGCACAGGGAAATTGTCGATTTACTCGCGGCCGGCAAACTCAAACTCTAGCGACGGTCCCCGAATCGCATTTCCCATCCATTACACCGCCACCGCGCACAAGACCGGCCTCGCGAAGTAATAAACCAACCCTTTCGGTTCTTGACTTTAGTCCTCAAAAAATGGTCTAATACCAAGTGTCACCCCGAAGAGGCCTTCCGTAGTGGCCGGAGAAGGTTGTCTATGCGTGAGGCTCGCAAGACGTGTCGATTGGATGGAAGTCGAGGCTGGAAGGGAAATCAACGGTCCACTCATCCTCCCGCGATAGCCCCGCAAAATTTTACACACTTTTTACATAACAAATCTCCGAACGGTCGTACACTCGTCGCGTGAGCAGGAGGACACACCGGAGGATATCATGAACCTGCGGACCGCTCTGTTGCTGGTTGGTTTACCACTGGGGCTGGTCGCTCTCGGCTTCACAATCCCTGCTGCCAACGCCCAGACAAATAGCTGGACCAGCTCCTCCATCGGTTTCTGGCAGGACGCCGCGAGTTGGTCCTTGGGACTGCCTCCCGATTCTACTCAGTCCATGCTCATCACCAATGCTGGCAACAACACCGTACTCATCGATTCCTCCACCGCTTCTGGCTACTCGAATACGATGACGGTGAGCGACCTGATCCTCGCCGGCCAAGCCGGATCCGAGAATATGCTTCTCGTTGACAATATCGGGTCCAATCCGCCCTTGCATATTCTCAATTCATTGATCGTCAACGCGGGTGGCACACTGCTGGCGATTGACTCCGCGCTGCTCGTGGACAATGCGGCTGGGGCAGCAGTTGATGTCGAGGGCGCCATGGCGCTTTCCGGTACCAACTTCCTCTCCGGCGGCCTCTATGTCGGTTTCTCCACTAACTCCGCCGCTACCGTTTCCGTGATCGACGGCCAAACCTCGTTCACCAACGGCTATGCGACCATCGGCTTCTATGGTTCGTCCCAGGTTACGCTCCTGGGCGGCACGCTTCAGACCGAGGACTACATTTCTGTCCCGAACGGTATGTTTGTCGGCTTCGGGCCGGGTTCGCAGGGTACACTGTCCGTTCTCGCAGGCACCCTCCTCGTTCCCGAGCATCTTAGCTTGGGTGAGGATCTGGGCTCGACAGGGCAGCTCTGGCTCAACGGCGGACAACTCATCGCCAATAACAATCCCGTTTCAACCGGCAGCAACGATGTTCAGCCTCAATGGTTCAACCCAGCCTTGGGCGTCACCACCAACTACCTCATCACGATCGGCGGCAATGGGGCAGGGCAGGCCACTGTCTCCAACGGTCAACTCGCGGCATTCTACCTGATCGTGGGCGATGCCTTGGGTTCCTCCGGAACGCTCACCGTCGCAGGGGGCACGGTAAATATTTCGGGCGCGATGGTGGTCGCTCAAGGCCAGAACGCCACCGGATCCGTGTTCATCACGGGTGGGCAGTTGACGGTTACAAACCAGGGCGTGTCCGTGAGCACTTTCGGGATCGGTCAACAATCGCTGACCATCGGCGGTTTCGGGGCCGGCCAGATGACCCTGTCCAACGGTTCACTCCTGGCGCAGTCGGTCATCGTCGGTGACTGCGAAAACTCACAGGGTACCCTCACGATAGCGGGCGGGACAGTCTCCATTGCATCCAGCCTGACCGCTGGAGCCAATGCCTATATTGGAACGTCTTCCAATGCGAACGCAAGTGGTACGATCGATATCACTGGTGGCAGCCTCACGGTCACTAACCAGTCCGGAACCGGTCTCTTGACTATTGGCCAGCAGGGGAATGGATCCCTCGCTCAAAATGGGGGTCTGGTGCAGGTGGATCAATTGACCATCGCCATGTCGGGTAGCTCGCTGCCCGCCGTTTACCCGGCAACAACGAATCTCTTTTTCAGTGGTGTTGGCCAGGTAACTCTTTCCAACGGATCTTTCTTCGCTGAGAGTGTAACCTTGGGCGGCAACACCAATTGCCGCGGCACTTTCAGCATTGCAGGTGGAACAGTTTCAGTTTTTTCCAATATCCTTGTCGGCGCGGGCTCGAATTCGCTTGCCGTGATTCAAATCTCCGGTGGAACCCTAAATGTCACCAATAAATTCGATACGGCCCAACTCGTGGTGGGCTTGGCCGGAGCGGGTACCTTCACCCAAAGCGGTGGGGTGGTCACCGTCGACCAGTTGTTGGCTACCAACGCCACCTACAATGTATACACTAACAGGATAGTGGAACCGAACTGGGCCATTATCACCAATGGCATCGGCAGCACCTTCAATCTTGGCTCGGGTGTGTTCAACGCGCAGTCGGCCACCATCAACAACGCGCAAACCTTCTTCGTTGGAGACGGCACCGATGCGGCCACATACCACTTGCTGGGCGGCATCCACTCTTTTGCCAACGGAATCGAAATTACCAGTGACGCCGTCCTGAGCGGTTGCGGCACCATCAACGGTGCCGTGCTCGTGGACCCCGGCGGCCTGGTGCAGGCCGATTGCGGCGGCACGCTCACGTTTACGGGTGTCGTCACCAATAACGGCGTTGTGGTGGCCGCCAACGGCAGCACGGTCGAATCCTACGGCGCCGTCGTCAACAACGGCACGATTGATATCGTCACCGGCAACACGAATTTCCATGCCGGTTTCGTCAACAATGGCATCGTGCTGACCACCAACAGCGTCCCGCAGATTATTTCGATCGCGGCGGTTGGGTCGAGCATTCAGGTCCAGTTCACGACCGCCACCAACCTGACCTACGTGTTTGAGTACACAGGCAACCTGCTCACGGGCAGTTGGATCCCGCTGGTCGGCTTTACCGGTTTGGGCGGGAACGTGACCGTGACGGATTATAACGCTCTACAGCAAACACAACGCTTCTACCGGGTTCAACTCGTGGTGTCGCCATGATTTTCCGAGACCGTCATAATGTTTGTCATTCTGAGCGGAGCGAAGAATCTCTGTCGTTTCCGGAAATTGATTCGCATTTCCGTCACGTTTGGAAACACATCGAAACCAGTGGAGTGTCTGAACAATGAACCACAAATCCAAACACGCCTTCACGCTGACCGAGTTGCTGGTGCTAGTCCCTGTCGCCGTACTCTTGGGCACAATGTTGCTGGCCGTGTCCAACGACGCGACCCAGCAACTGAAAGCCGCCGCCTGCCTCAACAACATGCGTCAGTGGGGACTCGGCTTCATGCTCTATGCCGACGATTACAACGATTACTTTCCGTACGACGGGTATGCAAACAATTCTCCCTGCATTTCAATCAACACAAACGCCTGGTTTAATGTTGTTCCTCGGTACATCGGTCAACAGTCCTTGTGCCAATTGTATACGTCCGGCACGCCGCCAACGCCCCTGACCAGGAGCGTATGGTCCTGTCCCAGTTCGACCAATGTCACCGTACAACCCACGCTCTCGAATGCGTATTTCATGTATTCGATGAGTGTGTGCTGGCACGTGGAAGGCAGCACCCGTGTCGGAATCCGGCGCAACCAGATGACGAGTCCCACGAACACGATCCTCTTCTGCGAGGAACCGGAAGACAACTACGCGCAGACAAGCGGCGGGTACGATACGGTGACGAGACACTTTGGGGGCAGCAACTTCGTCTTCGGAGACGGTCACGCGGATTGGATTAACTTCACCAACTACTGCAGAAATCTGCTCGTCCCCGGGCAGCAATGCCCGGGTCCGTTCGGCAAAATCCAGTGGAATGATTCGGGGACCCATGGCGACTGGACGGCTGGTCTCCCGTATCACTGGTGGCCTTTTCCGAATGCCAATACCTCGCCCGGAGGGGGATAACCAGCGGACAGGTCGTTGACGGAATCACCGGCCCCGTCGGACAACCTTCTCCTTAACCAAGATCCGTCCAATTCACCAGATCAGCGAGGTTGGGCCTTCCGTCGTGATGCCAGGAGAGCGGGGGACGTTGCATCTGGCCAATCGGGCAGATGCGGTGCACGCCCATCCGCGCCAGATCGCTCGCAAACGCCAGCGCCCGCTCGTTCATCGGCGCGACGCCGACCGTGGAAATACTCGAAGCGAATCTCTGGATCGCATCCAGCACGCGCTTGTACCCATCCGTCGGCTTCACAAACACGATCCGGTTCAGGCACGACGGGACGAACGCAGGGCTGTCGTCGTAAATCACCGCATAATCATTTCCCGTGGGACTCGCCCAGACGCCGAGCCGCCGGTCCGATGCCGCGGCAAATTCATAACCGGTCCGGAATTTCACGACCTGCGCCGCTTCCTCGACGGAAAGCTGTCCGCGCGGCACACGCGTCTGATACGCCGCCATCGCCTCGGCCAACGCCGCCGCAAACTTGCGCGGGCCAAACTGTCCGCGTTCCTCCGCATAAAACACGTGCGGCGAGAGACACCCTTGCTGGTCGTACACGGACGCATCGAACGCCGCCGCCTGCGCCAGTTGGGGAAGGTTCTCCTCGGTCATCGCCTCTTTCGCCACCACCGCAAAGCTGATTTTGTGGCCGTACCCGGTAAACTTCGCCGTTGGCGGCGCCAGTTGCCGCAAGGCCGAGATCGTGTGATCGTCGCCGTACGCGATCACCGCGTCGGCATCGCCCACCGCCGCCTGCGTCAACGCCAGTTCCCCCCGCTGCCAGTCCAGCGTCGCGGCGCAATCGGCCAGTTCCGCGTCCACTTCGCGCACCGATTCGAGGAACAGGGCAGGGAACACGGGGTCGCGCGCCGACATCTTCACCAGGTTGGCCGAACGCAACAGCAACCCGCCGCAGATGCTCACGATCCCCGGGATGGGAACGTTGCCCGCCAGGAAATGCACGATCAGGCGGGGCGCCATGGCCCGCGTTTGCAAGCGGCCACGCAGACAGAACTCATCGAGCACGCGGCGGTTGCCCAGTTCGCGGTCGAGCAATTCGCCCAGCGACTCGTAGGTGATCGCGCCAAACGTGAGATCGATGGCCTCGTTCACCATCGCTTCGGAAAATCCCGTGGGAGTCGTTGCCTGCCCGACCGCGCGCTTCCGCCACGGACTCTTCGGGTCGAGCCAGTTCTTCGCGGCCTGCGCCAACGCCGTGATCACGGCGTCAGTGGTGCGATGTTGCCACACCCGTTCGCGGGCCTCCCGCGTCCGGCTCATCGCCTCGCGGATCTGTTCAACGGTTGCGCTCATCATCCAATATTGTAGGGCAAGCGCTCCGCTTGCCGTCGTTCTCAAAATCAGCTTGTCTTCAGATCTTCCGCCGTCAACGAGCACCCGCGGACTTCCGCCCCGGCCGCCCGCCCAAGGACTTCAAATGAATCCATGCCCGAGGCCGAGCCGGCGACGCGTGCGATCCCCAAATCTTCGGTCTGGATACACATGATACTCCACAAGTTCGCCAAATCATAGACACGGATGAGACCATGCTCATTCTGAGCAGCCTCCCTGCCAGTGTTCGGGTCGATAATGACCACCCGCGCCCACGGCGGCGCCGCCTTGCAATCGGTCTGACGATCGACTTGCAGGCTGCCGTCGTAGAATTGCGTGCTCAACTCGGTCATGCCGTATTCATTGATGATGCGCGTCTTCGGGATGCCGATGAGCCGCTCGATCAGGCCGTACAATTCCGCCTTCGGCATCTCGCGCGACCGCCCCTTGAACCCGCCCGTCTCCATCACGCGACTGCCAGGTGAAATCTCAAATTTCAAACCTTGCCGCGCCAGATGGTCGAGCAGGTGGACAAAAGCGAACGCGGTCCCGAGCAGAAACACCGGTCGATGCGCCACTTGCGCCTCGCTCAAGTCGCGCACCACGCGCTCGACGTGCAGCACCCCGTCTTCCACATAAAACTCGCTGTTCTTCGCGCCGAACTCCCGCGCGACCACCCCCATCATGTGCGAGAGCGAGGACTGCGGCGCCTCTTGCGGCGATGGCATCAGTATCATCATCGGCAACCGCGCATTGTCGGGAACCAGATGCGCCGCGAAATTCGGACGAATCGCCGCCTCATACAATTCCAGCGTCCGCAGATAATGCTTTCCGTCCTTCTCCCGCGTCGTTCCGCTCGTGTGAAATTCCGCGACCGCTTCGTTCACGGGAAAACACGTCAGCGCAAAGTCCTTGAACGCGCTCGTCGGCACGGCGGGAATCTGTTTCCAATGCGCAACGTTTTGCGGAGTCCACTTCACCCGGTCGCAATACGCCCGATACGGCGCACACCGCTCGTATTGAAGGGCGAACACCTCGCGCGCGAGCTGATCGAATTCCTCATCCGTCGTCGCGGGCGCCATCCCACGCGCCATCAACGCGAGGATGCGATGCTCAAGATCGAGTGCGGCCTGATCCATGGTGACCTGTCAACCCGCCGAACGCAGCTTGTTCAATTCTCCAACACAATACTCCAATTGCCGCTTCGTGATCACGAGGGGCGGGGTGAGTCCGAGGATTTCGTTGTGGTCGCCTTCGGGCAGGGCGAGGATGCCGCGTTGCAACAGTTTCTCAACAAGGGGCACCGCATTGCCCACCTCCAAGCCAAGCATCAGACCTTTGCCGCGCACCTTGCCGATCTTCGCCAGTTGCGTTGCGAACCACTGGCCGAGTTCCCGGCTACGTTTGTCCAACTTCATCCGTTTCATTTCGCGGATCGATGCGAGGGCCGCGGCGCAGCCGAGCGGGTTGCCCAGAAACGTACTCGTGTGAATCGCCTCGCCCTGCGATTCCGGCCAACTGTCCATCACTTCCGCGCGGCCGATACAGGCCGAAATCGGAAACCCGCCCGCCATCGCTTTCCCGACACACACCACATCAGGTGTCACGCCCCAGTGTTCACACGCAAACCACCGTCCCGTGCGACAGAACCCCGAATAGATTTCGTCGAAGATCAGCACGAGGCCATGGTCGTCGCAGAACTTGCGCAGTTTTGGCAGAAAATCGTCCGGCGGAACGACGATGCCACCCCGGCCCTGGATCGGCTCGACAATGACCGCGCCAAAATCTCCAATGTTCGCCACATCGGGCACACGACCAAACGGCACATGCGCCGTGAAGTGGCCCAGTTGCTCCGAGAACGGCGAACGGAAGTGCGCCCGCCACGTCGTATCCAGCGCGCCATACGTCAGCCCGTGGTACGCGCCTTCAAACGCGATGACTCCGGGACGCTTCGTGTGGATCGCCGCCGTCTTGAGTGCTGCCTCGACGGCTTCCGCGCCCGAATTGGCAAAGATGACGCGGGCAGGGGACGTTGTAGCGGCGCTTCTATGAAGCGCCGACCCGCGCTTCGCAGAAGCGCGGCTACACCACCGGCCGAACGTCAACCCCACCAACTCCCGCGCCAGCTCCAATTTCAGTTCGTTTGGATGGACGTCACCCATCGCGTGCATCAGCTTTCCCGCTTGCGCCTTGAGCGCGGCCACAACGCGCGGATTGCCGTGTCCGACGCTGGCGACGCCGAACGCCGCCGTGAGATCGATATAGCGATTGCCATCGACGTCCCACACGTTCGCGCCCGACGCGCGTTGCCAGCAGATCGGCCAGCGGTCGGACACGAAGGTGATATTACGGGATTCGTAACGGCGGAGCTGGCGGGACAGGGCGCGGGACTTCGGGCCGGGGATTTGGGTCTTCCGCGATGGCAGCAAATCGTTCACAACGACGGCATCACTCTAGCCGTGTTGGATGAATTTGTGAAACGTCTTGCCCGTCTCCTGGTGACGAGCATCACGAGATGGTTGAGCCTCATCGCCTCCAGCAGGTCATCGAAGCTGACAGGTTCGTAATCAGCTTTGTCGCCCGCAAACAGCACGGCCACGTCGGCGTCGGTGTTCCGCCGGCGCGCGGGTGTGCCGCGGCGTTCCTCGATCCAGTTCCGGATTTGATCGGCCTTGACGATGATGCGAAGCGACATGGCGCTAGACTCCTCGGGTCTCGGGTCCCCAAATATGTTTGTGCCACTGGGTCTGCATGCGGACGGGCAGTTTATCGGTTAAGATCCATTCGGCAAGCGTTTTGAGCGGTAACTTGCCCCACACGGGCGAGAACAAGACCGTGCACGTGTTCGACAACTGGCGCTCCGCCATCACGCCCCGTGCCCAATCGTAATCCGCGCGGTCGGCAATGACAAACTTCACCTCGTCCTTCTTGTCGAGATGGCGAACGTTGTCGTACAGGTTCCTCTCGCACTCGCCGCTGCCGGGACATTTTAAATCCATGATCTTGACCACACGCGGATCGACCGGCGACACGTCCACCGACCCGCTCGTCTCCAGCAACACGTGTTTGCCCAAGTCGCACAAGCGCGTCATTAGCGGGAAGACGTTCGGCTGCAAGAGCGGTTCGCCTCCCGTGATTTCGACAAGCGGGCAGTTGTATTCGAGCACCTTCACGATCACGTCGCTGAGTTTCATTGGCGCGCCTTCGTGGAATGAATACGTCGTGTCGCACCATGTGCAGCGCAGGTTGCACGCTGTCAACCGCACGAACACACACGGCAACCCCGCATACGAGGACTCGCCCTGAATGCTGTGAAAAATCTCGTTGATGACAAGGGTATCGGCCACATCCCAAGTCTAGCAAAGCCCAGCGAATGCGTCAATTTGTAGGGTGGGCGGTGTTCTTCTACTCCGCCTCGACCTTGACCGGTTTCCCGGTCTTCGCTGACTCATACAGCGCCTCGTACAGCAGGGCCTGACGCAATCCCCAGATTGCTGGCGCGGGGTCTTCCGCTTTCCCGAGCACGCAATCGATGAACCATTGCTGCAGCCATGGCACCATCGGAACCACTGGATAACGAACCAGTTTACCATCCGCGTCCCACTTCTGCAGGCGGCCGCCGTGGATACCTGTTTGCACTTCGCCTTTGGTGTACGACACGCGCACGCCTTCGTTCCAACCCACGAGCGAATCGCCATTGATCATCGCTGTGCCGAGCGCGCCGTTCTCGTATCGAATCGACGCACTGCACGTGACGTCCACCGGTGCGCTGCGATTCTCCATCAACGCGAACACCTCCACGGGACGTGAGTTCGCCAGAAACAGCAGGGCATTGAAGACATGCGCCCCAGTGTCAAAGGCCATCCCGCCGCCCGCCAGCTTCGGGTCCTGACGCCATGTACCTTTCGTTCCCCGTTTCCACGCCTGGGCCACAAACGCGTCTGCCGCAATCACCTCGCCCAACTCCCCTTTGTCCATCAATCCACGAATGTATTGAAACTCGGGTGTAAACGTTCCGGGAAACGCCACGCTCAGAATCCTGTTCTTCCTTTCCGCGAGTTCAATGACGCTGCGTGCGTGCTCCGACGTCATCACCATCGGTTTTTCCGCCAACACATGTAACCCCGCGTCCAGCGAGTCGGTGATCTGTGGGAAATGGTCGGCATGCGGGGTGACGATCATCACCGCGTCCATGGTCACCTTCGCTATCATGTCACGATAATCCGCAAACGTCGGCGGCTTCTGTTTAACGGGGTCAAAGATCTCGCGCTGATACAGGTCGAGATTGTGCTTGTGTGTGTCACAGAGCGCGACGATCTTCGCGTTCTTCACCTGCGTCGTATACACTTTCCCGTGGTACCGGCTCATGCTGCCGCAACCAATCATCCCCAGTCGTACGGTCGTCATAGCGGCGGCAAGCCTAGCAAATGAGCTTGCGCCCGGGACAAACCATCTGGCAACCATGCGCGTGGACAATGACAACGCTCACGCCAGAACAGTTCGCCATCGTCATCCGCGAACTCGGGCTGATGCTCCGGGACGGGCAACGCGACGAATTCTGGCGCGTCGTGAAAATGTTCGCCGACAGCTGCTTCAATTTGTCGGTAAGAGATTTCCCGCCAGCCATCCAAACCGAATTTGCCAGTCTCGGTCCCAATCGGCAGAAAGACTACGCCTCGCTCGTTGCCGGACATCCACAACCTCGCCGGCGATGTCTTCCAAGTCCACGGAATCGGAGGAATAAACTTCGAACGCGAGAACTACGAACTCCTCAAGCTTGTCAGCCGCGCGTCGCCTTCCCCCTACGCCGTGCAAGTCCCGATCTGTCTGGTGGCGGGCGTGCATGGCGACGAACCCGACGGCATTCTCGCGGCACTGGAGTTCGCCCGCCGTTTCTCCCGCACGCCGCAGCTTGTTTCCAACTACGCGCTCACGATCTATCCGTGCGTCAATCCCATCGGCTACGAACGGATGACGCGCGAGAATGGCGCCGGGAAAGATCTCAACCGCGAGTTCTTCCGCGACAGCCGGGAAGAGGAGGTCGTCCTGCTTGAAGCCGAATTGCGCACGCACGAGTTCACGGGGTTCATCGGCGGCCACAGCGACTATGAATCGTTCGGCCTGTACGCCTACGCGACGGGTGCCGTGCTGAGCGAACGCCTCGCGAAACCCGCGCTCTTCCAGGCCAGTGGCGTCATCCCGATCAACATCGACGCCGTAATTGATGGTCATCCCGCACAGAATGGCATCATCAACCAGAAATTCCCCGGCGCGCTCGGTCCGCTCACGAAAGGCGCCAGCGAACCGTTCGACATCACCATCGAAACCCCGAACCTTTTCGCCCTTAGCAAACGCGTCGAGGCTCAGGCCATCGCTTTCGAAACCATCCTGCACGAATACCGCGCCGTGGCATCCGAAGCGATGTACTTGTGACAACCCGGCTTGATGCCCCGACGGTAACCTTGTTGGCCTTCATTGAATTTGCCATTCAACGCTTCCGCCTGCCATCCTGGCGACTGTTCCCCTCCAAAAATACTGGAAAAAACGATTGATTCTCTATGCCGAGAATGAATACTGAGCTATGGTTGGTGTCGTCTGCAAGGGCCCGCTGGGCGGGCGGTTGGAAGATCGACAGATTGAATTGAGGTAACGCATGAAAGTGCTACGGTTCGTTTTGGGAGTGATACTGTTTGGGGCGCTCATCGTGGTCGTCCAACTGGCCGATTCGCCGCTGGATACGCCGTCAGCAAAATACGAGCGATTGCCGGAGGTGAGCCTCCCGCACATGGCGGACGCTGAATTGGCGGCCGGGCGCAGCAGTTCGGCGTTACTGCTACTGGATTACGTGATCCAACATGATTTGTCTGAGAAGCAACGAGCACTTGACGACCGTCAGAAGGTATTTGCCCAACTCGCCAGTGAGAACACGCCGGTCAGCCGCTTGAAGGCCACCGGCTGGGCCGCCGCCCTCAGCGGGAATTCATTTGAGAACCTTGCCGGCACGACGGTCGCCGACGCGGCATTGTATGGCGACATCGCCGATCTGGCCAGGCAGGGTGGGTTGGAAGGCAATCAGGACGGTTTCATTACCGCGCTCAATGGCATCACCAGCATCGACACCGTCTTTCCGCCAGCGCAAGGCGCCATCACGCTCACCAAAGCCGCGCGACTGGCCGGTGCGATCAACGGTTCCTTGACCATGCAATTGACCCAAATGCTCAATCTCATGCAGTCCGATCCGAAGTCGGGGATTGCGGTGGAAAAGTTCAAGGACAACTTCATGCCGATGTTCGAACTGGCCAGACGCTGTCGCACGTGGGGCGAGTTTGAGACGATCTTGCGGCAGGCCGACAGCCCCGACCAGATGGCGGTGTTGACGAAAATGGCATCCATGACTCCCGACACGCCGAAGGAACTCGCACAGGTCCTCGCCGTTGCCGGAGCGGATGGGCGAGCGGCGGCATCCGCATGCATTGATTTCATCATGCGCCACGGTCCTCAGGGCCTGGACGCGCTGCACGCGGCCATCGGCAAGGGAATGGCAGGACTGAAATTTGGGATCGATCATCCGGGATTGGCACCGCAGCGGTTGGCCGCTATCGCCAAAGACCGGCCGTCAACACTGGATTCAATCCAGCAGGCCTATCAGTCGCTTCGGTTCCAGTATGGAGGAAGCGTCTCGGCAATCAAGTACGTGCTGATCACAGTTTTGTGCAGCCTGCTGATCCTGGTCGTGGTCCCCGGCCGCTATCTGGAAAAGCTGATTGCCAGACCTGGAAACACCCTGGCGCCTCCCACTCCCGCCCATTTCCTGCTCACGGCGCTGGCCGTGGGAGTAGTCTTGAGCCTGTTGCTGTACTTCTTGTCGTTGGCGATGCGTCCCGCAATGGAGTCGCCTTCCGTTGCCGCGGGGGCTGGAGAAATTGCCAACACAGCAACCGCCGCAGTGGGAACGGACAGCGCGCTTTTGTCCGGGACCGTGGTGCTGATTTCGTTGGCAGTCCATGCGGTTGTCTGGTTCTTTGTGAGAGGCAAGATTCGCCAGGTCGAAGATGATGAAAGCGCCACCGCTGAGTTGCGTCTCAAGCGACTGGAGAACATGGATGTGTTTCTCGATCTGCCATTGTTCACCGGATTGGCGCTGACGGTCATCGCGTTCATTCTCATCACATTGAATGCCGGGATGAGCCGCCATTTTGCCTACACGTTGACAGTCGTGGGTATCCTGTCGGCGGTGTCGCTGCGCATCCGGGTATTTGTATCCACTGAAGGAGCGCCTCATCCTGCCAAAGTGAATCGCGGGACAGCATGAAGACGTCCATTCTGATCGTAATGCTGGATTTCCTGGTATGCTCGCTGTTGCTGTTTGTCATCGGCACGGGCGGCGAGCACACTCAGTTTGAGACCTCGGTTCCCAAAGCGCCCCGCGTCCACGAAGAATTCACGCCCGCAGCAATGCAGGCGCAACAAGAAGAATGGAACCGCGACTATGAGCAGCAGTCGCTCCTGACCCGGCTCAGCTCGGCCTCCACGGAAAACCAGCAGCTTCGCACCCGTTTGAATGAAACGACCGCAACCCTCGCCCAACAGGAGGCGAACCTCAAAGCCGTCACGGAAGAAAAGGCGCAAACTGAAAAGGCATTGTCCAACGTCCAGCAACAACTCACCCGCGTAAGCGAGGAGCGGCAGAAAGCGCAACAGGAGGGCGAAACAGCGAAGGAGAACCTGGCGAAACTTCAAAGCGAGGAAGCCAAGCTTCAGCAGGAAAGATCCCAACTGACCCAGCAGGCCCAGCAGTTGGGGCAAACGGTCGCCAGCCAACAGGCGACGATCAGTACACTCAGCCAGCAGGTGCTCTCTTCACAAGAACGGGTCGAATCACAACTGACGGATGTCGCCAAGGGCCAGCAGGAAATGGGATCGACCCTCGCCCAGCTCGATGAGTTTGCGCGCACGCTCCCGTCAACCATCCAGAAGAACGTCTCGGGCGTCCACGACGAACAGCAGGTGATGCAGCAGGACCTGGCGGCCATGGCGGAAAACGTGAAGGGCTTGCAATCGGAGCTCAACGGTGACGAGAAGGGCGGTCTGGGACAGGCGATGGAGGACATCGCCAGGGGCCAGCAGGACCTCCAATCCAAGTTGGATGCGCTGATGAAATCGGGGCAAGGCGATCAAATCGCCCAAAGCCTGAACGCCATCGAGGCTGGCCAGGATGCCTTGCGCCAGCAGACGTTGAAGCTCGGCGCGCAGATCGAATCGATCAAAGCCCGCGGGCCGGGCCCGTATAAGGCCGTCAAAGGAGCCCGCCTCGGCTTGCAGGTCGCAATCGCCGAGACCGATTCCTCCAAGGGATCTCCCATCTTTCATTTCCGGTCGACCGCTTATCCCCCGGTGGTGAACGTGGGCGGTCGCTCGTTCGTGATCGCCAACGGCCAGACCCTCGGATTTAACTGGTGGGCGTTGGACAACGAGAGCGAGATCACCCAACTGAAATACACCATCAGCAGGGTGGGGGACACGCCCTGGACCGGCGCACTGACCGGCCCCGCGTGCGCCTTGCGGGCCGACCCACACGTGGTAGCGGTCGAATTAAGTCAGCCCACGCCCGGCGTGAGCACCATGGAACTGGCCGGGCCGGATGCCGTCGTGCAAAACGACCAGCACCGGCTGTACGTCTTCAAAAGCACGGCGGCGGGACTCAGTTTTGAAATCGATACCGCGCCCGACCTGGCGGATCCCCGCTATTTGGTCATCAAACGCGCGATGCGCGGCGTCGCCGCCTGGTTCGAGAACCCCGCTTACCGCGCTGATGTCGGTGACTATGTGGTGACCTCCGACGGCAAGCTTGTTGGGATCATGGTCAGCCGCGAGCGCTGTTTCATCCTCGGCAAGGACAATCTCACGGACTGCGCCCTGTCCATCCCGCTCACCGACCCCACCCAGTTTCAGCTCGGCATTGCCAAATTGCGCCGACTAAAATAGGGGGGTGGGGAACGGTATGGCGGTGAGGATTCTTCGCATTCGAGGATGTGAGACTCGCGCGCTCGACGTACCGGCGCGGACAGGGTCGAAAAGTCAAGGGGCTGATCGAGGGGGCGGTGACCGATTTGTCGAGGTTCGCCGATAACAGTTTCGATGCCGTGCTGTGTTTGGGCGGTCCGCTCTCCCACGTCCACCCAAGAACGGCGCGGCAACGGGCTGTCGCCGAATTGGTCCGGGTCGCCAAACGAAACGCCCCGGTGTTCATCTCCGTGATGAGCAAATTCGGCGTCATGCTGGCCACTCCCGGCGGCTGGCCCCGCGAACTGCTCTACAAACGGCACTACGACAACCTCGCGTTCAACGGCGACGACTACAAATTCCGGGGCAACGCCTATGGCCATTTCTTCACGTCAACCGAATTGAAAGCCCTGGTGCTGACCAAAGACGTGAAGCTGCTGGAACTGGTCGGCCTCGAGGGCTTGAATATCGACAAGGATGTAACCAATCGGTTTGCGAAAGAGTCCCCCCAAGCATGGCGCAACTGGATGGCCCTGCACCGCAAGCTCTGTTCCGACCCGTTCGTCGTCGACGCCAGCGGCCATATGCTGATTGTTGTAAAAAAGTAATTCTGAGTCACGGGCGACATGACGTCAATGAGACGGTTCTACTTGTGGCGGGGGCGTTATCAAGTCCCCAACTCCAATATCCACGAGTTTCTGTTCAATCTCCCGTCTTGTTCGGATGAATGGATCGTTATGTGTCTCCAACGACCCCCGCGGTCCGGAGGTCATATGCGGTTCAATAGGTGCTAAGAACGAACCTGTATTACCAACGACAAGCAGTTGTCCATACGGCTTCATATCAACTGTCCGGTTGTAACGGATTATTAAGCCGATGACTTCAAGTTCGTTCGTGCGGTTTACATCAACTGGGTCGGTATGGTTGACAGGATCGTAGGCATGAATATACGGTTGGAGTGAACAGTTCGTAGTCATGCCGCTCTTGAATTCGCCTTGGTATAATGATGGTTTCTCATCCATGTCAAGATAGGAGGACCTCATGGCGCTCCAATTATTGGAATACACGGCGTGAAGAACTCCCTTAATTCTGATGTCTGACACCGCTACTACTCCCCAGTTCTTTATCACCAGCCTGGTCATCCCGTTGGTGTCGATATTGTCGTATCCGAACCCAATGATCGGTTCGATTGTTGCCTGAAGTTGCTTGCGGGAGATGTCGATGGAATCTTTCGTTTGCCACATCGACCACACCATTACTAAAAAAATGAGCGTCTGAGCGGCACCGAAGAAAAACTCCCACTTTTCTTTCGCTGACTCATTCATGGGTTCGGAAGATAGAACGATAGTTGGGGGTGGGCAACACCAAAGAGGCGCGAGTTCGTTTTCAGGGTCAGACCTGTATTCATGACAAGTGTGTCTTCGTGCCAGTCGTCAGCCCCGGTCACCGCCTCACTTTTATCATCCCGATTTCGTGCAGCCAGTTTTGGATTTCTTCGCGGCGGGTGTCCACCACGTTGTCGAGGCCGTGATCGCCCCCGGCAATCTCCTTGTGTTTGCAATTCCTGTTGGCCGCGGTCATGTATTCGTGCGCCATCAGCGCGTCGCCGCGACGCTTCGCATTGTCAGCACCGCCCTGCAAGAAATAAACCGGGCATTCAACCTTGTGAATGTCGTAGATCGGCGCGCGCCCCACGGCGTCGAGGAAGAAGCCCAGTTTGAACGGTAGACCGCAACAGTCCCTCGTCTCGCCTTTCTGCAGGGCTTCCAGTTCGCGGCAGAGCATCTGCGCCGGCCAGTTTCCGTAGTTCGGCGATGCACACGTGGCAATCGACACGATGAACGCGGGCGTCGCGTAGTCAATCGCACATCGCAGCGCAGCTTCCGATCCCGAACTGATGCCGATCAACCCAACGCGGGCGGGATCGACCTCGGGCAGGTTTCTCACGAAGCGGTAAACGTCACTCGTATCCTTCCCCCAGCGATCAAATGTCATCTCCGGGTCGTGCCCGCCAGTCAGCCCGCAGGCGTAGTTGTCAAATGACACGATCACCCACGGCGGATCGAGCAGCCAGCGATCCGCCTCGACCGGCTCGAATTGCCGACCACCCGGGCCGCCGTGGCAGATAATCATCGCACCCGCTGGGGATGTGAGAGCGTCGGGTATGTAAATACGGCCAACATTATGGTCGCCATCCGGAAGTCTGAATTCCCTCATCTCCATGGTGGGCCTCCTCACGGCCCGGATTCTACAGGAGCATCCCGCCCCGGCAACTGATTTCACCGCAGGGCGGTTACGGGCAAACGGTCAATCCTCTTGCGCCACCCTCGCCTCACTCGTCGTTGCCGCCGCCGAAGCCGAAGTAGTGGCGGGATTTGATGATGTCGCGGACGGCGGCCGGGACCATGGTTTCCCAGGCAGGATCGCCGGTGCGGATTTTCTTCAGCAAATCGGTGTACTTGATGTCGAGATTACTGAAATTGACGCCCTGCAAATCCTCGATGAGCCGGTTGGCCCATAGGTGGGCGAGGATATGCCGCATGTTCTCGGCCACGGGAATGCTCTCGGTGGTGATGAGCTTGTCGTTCGCTTCCTTGCGCGGGTAGACGTAGAGCCGGACCGGTCCGGCGAAGAGCCGTCCTAGGGCTTCGAGGGTGCCGCCCGGCAAGGCCGCGTAATAGCGGGGGTCGAGCAGTTCCTGAACCGTGGGCATGCCGACGGCCATGCCGATGGAATTCTGCGTGGAGCGGCGCAAGTATTCCACGACCCGGAAAAATTCGCCGTGACTGGTGATAAGGACGGTCTTGCCGATGGTGCTCAACGTATCGACGCGGGCCAGAAAGTCCGCAGGCTGAATGTTTACGTTCTGGAGCAGGTTGTGCATGGTGATTTCCATGAGCACGACCGCGTCCTTGTTTTCCGGCGCTGCCGCCGTGAACTGGCGTCGCGCACACTCCAGCATGTTGACGTGGAGGTTGTTGACCGGGCGGAACGTGCCGCGTTCGACGAGCACGGGCTTCTTGTAAAGGACTTCGGAGGGCTGGACGACTTCGCCGTCGGTGGTGAACATCACGGCCTCGGTCAGCCCGTGCTCAACCAACTGGAGGCTCATCAGGCGGTTGTCCACCTTGGCAAAGGCCGGTCCCGAGAACTTGATCATGTCCACGTCGATGCGGCTCTTGGTCAATTGGTCGAGCAGGGACGTGATCATGTACCGCGGATTTTCGAAATGGACCAGCGCGCCGTAGATGAGGTTGACGCCGATGATGCCGAGGGCTTCCTGCTCGCGCAGGTTTTCCTCGTCCAACAAGCGCACGTGAATCATGACCTGGGACGGTTCGGCGCGGGGCGCGGACTGGAACTTGATGCCGAGCCAGCCGTTGGAATCATCCCGTCGGGTGAAGCTGCGGGCGGCGACGGTGTTGGCGAAGGCGAAGAAACATGTTTCCGCGCCGCGCGCCGCGTCGAGCCGCTCGATCAGCAGGTTGTACTCGTAATCGAGCATTTGCTGGAGCCGCTTCCGGCTCACGTAGCGGTCGCTGGCGCCGTAAATGGCGTCGCTGACCGTTTTGTCGTAGGCGGAGATGGTTTTGGCGACCGTGCCCGCCGCGCCGCCGACCCGGAAGAACCAGCGGGCGACCTCCTGGCCCGCGCCGATTTCCGCGAACGTGCCGTACTTCGTGGCGTCGATGTTGATCTGAAACGCCTTCTGGCCCGTATCGGTAATGTGATCCGTGTGGTCAGCCTTCGCCGACCACTGTGGAACCGGTTTTTCGCTGCGTTCTGTCATGTTCCAATTTTCCTGTACTGCGGGGCGCGCAAATAAATCGGCTCGGCATCTTCGTCACCATGATCGCCATCGTCTCGAAAGCAGTGAAAAGCCAGCCAGCCCACCGCTGCGGCGCTGGGAAACACCGGCGTTTCCGCAATCGATGCGAATCCGCCAAAGAGCGACGCCAGGTCACTCTTGTAGCGTTCGATCTCGGAACTGACAAACCAAATCGGCTGATGAATCTCGTCGGCGACGGCTTCGAGTGTGGCAATCCGGCAGTCTTTCACGCGGCGACCCGCGTGATCGTACAGCGCGAAATAAATCTCATCCCGGCGGGCGTCGCCCAACACGCACATCTGCGGGCAATCGCGCGGCATCTTGGGCCGGGCGGTCAAGGCCAGCGCGTCATAGCTGCTGGCGCCCTTGATCGGCAGTTTTCGGGTCAGGGCGAGGCCTTTTGCAGCCGCGATGCCGGCGCGAATCCCGGTAAACGAACCCGGTCCCAGTCCCACGGCCAGCAAACCGATGTCGGCCACGCCGAGGTGGTTCTTCGAGAGCAGCTTCGCCGCCGTGTCGAAAAGGTTGCCTCCGGTCTGGGAGCGGTCGAAGGCTTCCTCGGCCAGCGGTTTGTCGTCACGCAACAGCGCCACCGCGCCACGCGATGTCGAGGTGTCGATGGCCAGGGTGATCATGCGACCTCGATGCGGCGCACGTTGTTGTCCGACGCGGTGATGCGGATGCGTATGGCCGTCGCCGGCAAGAGCGATTCAATCTTTTCGGACCATTCGATCGCCGTCGCCGGTTCCATTCCAATACTCTTCGAGGCCGATGGCCAATGCCTGCTCCGGGCTGTTCAGGCGATACAGATCGATGTGGAACAGCGGAAGGCGCCCGCCGGTGTATTCGTGCACGAGAGTAAACGTGGGACTCGTTACCTCCTGCGTGATGCCCAGCCCGCGGGCGATGCCTTTGACGAGAGCGGTTTTTCCCGCGCCGAGATCACCAAACAACGCGACAACGTCGCCGCGTTGGAGTTTGCGGCCCAGTTGCTCCCCAAACCGCAGCGTTTCCTCGAGGCTATTGGTGTCAAGTTGCTGCGAAGTGATCATAACCCGCGGCGGGGAGAGGTTGTCGGGAGCCGTCCCGCTGGATGAGGGCGACTTTGTATTTGGATTTCACGACGCGCCCGATCTCGGTCAGTTCCGTGCGGAATCGGCGCGCCCATTTCCGGCGGAGCGCGGTGACGTGCCGTGGATCGAGGGTGAACAGCAATTCGAAATCCTCGCCGTCGGTGAGCGCGGCAGCCAGATGGCCGCGGGCCGCCCGCGAGATCGGGATTTCGGCGGCGTGAATCTCGAAGGCGATCCCGCGCGGGCTGGCCTCCGCCAAACGGTGCAGATCGCTGGACAAACCGTCGCTGAGGTCGATCATCGCATGGACGGGAAAATGGGCGACCAGCCACCGGGCTTCGTGAATCCGCGGGGTGAAGGAGAGATGTTTGCCACGCAACGAGCCGCCGAGCGCGCCCGTCACCAGAATCGAATCCCCAACCTTCGCGCCGCCGCGCAACGTGATTTGCGATCGCTCGACCTTACCGACCAGCGCGACCACGACGAACTGTTCGTGTCGGACGTGGGTCGTGTCGCCGCCGACGATCTGGCAGCCGAACGCTTTCGCGGCCGCCTGGAGGCCGGCATAGAGTTGTTTCACCCAATGGACGTCGGTACCGGGTCGCAGGCCGATGCTGACGACCGCCCAACGGGGCACGCCGCCCATGGCGGCGATGTCGCTGAGGTTACGGGCCATGGCTTTCCAGCCGACCTTGCGTGGCGGGTCGGTCGGTCGATAATGGATGCCTTCGACCACCGGGTCGCAGGTGTAGAGCAGGTAGTTGTGAGGATTGTCCCCGCGCAAGACAGCGCAGTCATCGCCGATCCCAAGCACGACCGAATTCCCGGAGGAACCGACAATGCCGCGAAGTTGGCGGATCAAGCCGAACTCGCCGAGGTCACGGACTGTGGGGTGTTTTTTGCGCAAACGTTTCATGAGTGGGCGCGGACGTACAGAACCATCGCGACATTGGCGGCGTTGAACAACACGTGCATGGTGATGGGGGCCAGCAACGAGCCGCTCCATTCGTACGCGAGCCCGAGCCCGACCGCGAGGGCGAACAGCGGCCCTAGGGACGGCAGGTGAAAATGGATTACAGCAAACACCACGGACACGACCATCAACGCCCGCAGCGTGCCCCACCGTTGCTTGAGCACGGGATAGGCGAAACCTCGAAAGAGGAACTCTTCGAAAACAGGCGCGACCGCGATGGCGAAGGCCGCGATCAGGACCACGACGGACACGGAGTCAGAACTGGCCAGGAGGTCGGCGATGGGCTGCGTCTCTTCCTTGATCCCGACGAGGTGACAAAACTGCGAATAGGCGGCGAATGCGATCGCGAGCGGAGGAAGGACGGCGAGAAAGCACATCGCGCCAAAGCCGATGGATTTCCCCGGCGATATGCCGCGCAGGCCGAGCGCCCGACGCCAGTCGATGCCGCGTCGCCGGAAGCAGGCCACGAAGGCCAGGAGAATGGCGATCCGTAACGTCATGTCTGTGGCCAGCAGCCAGGGCATGACGCCATCTTGATCCCGATGGATAAGGTAGAAGGTGAGGGTGACCACCAGTTCGCGGCCACAGAGCACGAGATCAGCGAGCCGGCGGCGACCAGCAAATCGCGCATTTCCATGGTTTCGGGTCAATCTTGAGCGTCGGGCCGTTGCCGGTGGACGGGTTGTTGGACAGCGCTGGCGGCGCGAATCGGAAGAGCAAGTAGAGATCGCAAATCAGCCCGCCCGCAAGCAGAAGGACAGTCGTGGTGGCGATGGCCGGGATAGCGGGCGATGAGTTCGGGTTCCGAAGATTGTCCGTGCCCGCGGTTGTCGCTGCCACAGCGAGGGAATTGCAGTAAAAAGATTGAGTGGAAAGTGCATGATCGCTGTCAAAAACCACCAGGAAATCTTCGACCGTACCCCGGCCAAATGCAACTTCTTTTGCGGGTGAAACGCCCGAATCGTTGCACTTGTCAGACGGTCGGGGGCCTAGTAACACGGACAACACCAAGTTCAACGAAAACGGAGATTGCAAGAACCACCATGAAGCGACAATTGCTGGCAACGATAGTACTGGCGATGGGACGGTTGGTGTCGCCCGCGCGGACGGAACCAACACCCCGGCGGTAGCGGCGACACCTCCAGCGGCGGCCCCCAAAATTCAGTTCGACAAGACCGTGTACAATTTCGGCGCGACGTTGCTGGAGGACGCGCTGACCGGACGTTCACGTATCAGAATGTCGGCCAGCCGACCTGAACATCAAGAAGCCCCAACCATCCTGCGGTTGCACGGTCGCCAGCGTGAAGCCTGATGTCCTGAAGCCGGGGTGAGAAAGGGGAATTGGTTTTCACCGTCCGTGTCAGCGGCCAGCACGGCCAGTTGGAGAAGCACATCACGGTCCCCTCCAACGACCCGGCCAGCCCGAGCGTGAGCCTGTCGGTCAAAGTCGAAATGAAACAGATCCTTGAGGTTACCCCACAACAAGTTTCCGTGGGAGCCCTCCGTCAAGGAGTGACCACCAACCTGAGCGTGGTGTTGCGTCGGATCGACGGCCAGATGCTTATGATTGCGAGCAACCAGCCCAGTAGCAAATTCCTGACCGCGCACGTGGAACCCATTGAAGGCTCGACCAACCAGTCGGTCAAACTCGTGATCGATGCCCACGCCCAGGGCGCCCCTCGGACGCTCAATGAAAATGTGAAGGTCTTTCTTGACGGCATCAGCCAGCCCGCAGCGACTGTCTCTGTCAACGGTCGCCTGCTTGGCGACGTGGTACTGGATCACGAACAGTTGTACTGGCCGGTCTCGGACACAGCGCACGCGCCGGCACAGAATGCGCAGGCGCAGCCGATCCGCCGGATCACCGTGTCTTCCACGCGTTCCGATCAACCCCTCCAAATCACAAATTTAAGCACCAGCTTGACGAACGTGACGGTCGAGTTGGTGACCGTCAACACGGGGAAGGTGTATTCCGTGATTGCCAAGCTCACGGACTCGCCGACGCAATCGGAGCGGGGCACGATCAGCTTTAATACGAACACGTCCGTGCAGCCGAAGATTGTGGTACCGGTGACGATCATCGTGCTGAAAAACACGGAGCCGCCGAAGCCGACCCCCCACCCGTAGCACTTGAATGAGGATTACGATACCGGCGATCATCGTCCTGCGACCGTGGCCGGTGGACGGATGGCGGGCACACTGCGGCGGGCGCTGGTGATCGTGATGGCCGGTGCCGTGCTGGGTTTGGCGGCCAACGCGCTATCGCCACGGCGGATCCCGTTCCTCACGCCACCGAAAGCTCCGCCACAGTCCAGTGACACGGTGGCCCTGGACGAGGCGAAGGCATTGTGGGGCGGTGGGACGGCGTTTTTTCTCGATGCGCGCGCGACGGCGGACTACCGGGCCGGGCACATCGCCGGCGCGTTGAGCCTGCCGATTGAGGAATTCGACGACCACTATCCGCAAATCCAACCGATGTTGTCGCTCGATTCGACGAATGTCGTTTACTGCGACGGCATGGATTGCGACCTGAGCCATCGGCTCATGGATCGGCTCCGCCAACTGGGCTATCACAACGTGCGTCTCCTGGTCAATGGCTGGACGACGTGGCACTCGGCGGGGCTGCTGACGCACACCGGAGACCAGCCGTGAGGATTGTGAACCTGATACTGCGGCTCATCATCGGCGGCGTGTTTATCGCTTCGGCTGTCATCAAGATTGGGAATGTGCAGTTCAGTCACGCCCAAGGCATCCAGTTCTCGCCCGTTCCCGACCTGACGCAATTCGCCCAGGATGTCGCCAACTACCATGTGCCGCCGCGGGCGTTGAACAACCTCGTGGCCATCACGCTGCCGTGGATTGAACTGCTGGCGGGCGGACTGCTGGTGCTCGGCATCTGGAAACGCGCGAGCGCGGTGGTGATCACCGCGTTGATGGTTGTGTTCCTGGCGGCCATCGGGTGGGCACTGGTCCACGGGTATGACATCCGGTGCGGCTGCTTCGGCACAGTCGATGCGCGAAAGGTGGGGGTCACGGCACTGGCGGAGGATTTCGCGCTTTTGGCAATCGCCGCGTGGCTGGCGTGGAGTCGGGAAGATTCAACGGAACGAACAACGGAGACAAACGAATGAAACGACAAATTGTGGCGACCGATGCCGCGCCGAAGGCGGTCGGACCCTATTCACAAGCGGTCTGGGCCGGAGACTATTTGTTCTGCGCGGGGCAAATCCCGCTCGATCCGGGCACGGGAAACATCGTCGCGGGCGGGATCACGGAACAAACGGCACGCGTCCTCGATAACATTCGGGGCCTGTTGAAGTCGCAGGGGCTGGATTCTGGCCACGTGGTGAAGTCCACGGTCTTCCTGAGCGACATGAACCATTTCGGGGCGATGAACGAGGTGTACGCGAAGTGTTTCACCAAGGAGCCGCCGGCGCGTTCCACGGTGCAGGTCGCCCGCCTGCCCAAGGACGCGTTGGTGGAGATCGAAGTGATCGCCGCGCGGTGAGGGTAACGGGATTGGAGAGGGCATCGAACCAATCTTACGTCCAACGTAATACGCGGGAGGAACAGCCGGCCTTTGTGGGCTAAGTTCCCGGGACTTGCGGACCGGCTCCGAGTCGTGCCAGGGCGTCTTTGGCCGGACCAAAACCCGGTCGGAGTTTCAACGCCTGCTGGAACTGTGCGATGGCCTCCGGCGTGCGGCCCAGCTTCTCGAAGGCCAGCCCGAGGTTGAAATACACCTCGACATAATCCGGCTTGATCCGTATCGCCTGCTCGTATTGTGCGATGGCCTCCGGCACACGACCCTCGCCGTCCAAAGCGGCGCCCAGATTGCAGTGCGCATTGGCGTAATCGGGATTGAGGCGTAGCGCCTCTTCGTAGTGTCGGATGCCGTCTTCGGGCTTACCCAACCCGACCAAGAGCGTCCCCAAGTTGTTATGCGCATCGGCGAGATCGGGATTGATCCTCAGGGCCTCCTTGAAGTGAGCGATGGCCTCCTTGATCTTGCCGGTTTGTGACAAAGCGGTCCCCAGATTTTTGTGCGCCTCGGCGAAATCGGGATTGATCCTCAGGGCCTCCTCGAAGTGGGCGATGGCCTCCTTGATCTTACCCGCTTGCACTAAAGCGTTCCCCAATTTGTAATGCAGATTGACGTAATCGGGATTGAGGCGTAGCGCCTCTTCGTAGTGTCGGATGCCATCTTCGGGCTTACCCAGCCCGCCAAGAGCGTCCCCAAGTTGTTATGCGCATCGGCAAAATCGGGATTGATCCTCAGGGCCTCCTCGAAGTGGGCGATAGCATTGCTGACCTTTCCCTCTCGCAAGAGGACATCTCCCAGATTGCAGTGTGCTGCCGCGTAATCGGGTTTGATCCGTAGGGCTTGCTCGAAGTGTTCCGCCGCCTCAGGCTCCTTGCCCAACTCCATCATCGCCACTCCGAAATTGAAGTGCGCCAGCGCGGGATCCTTATTCATTCGGAATGCTTGTTCGTCCTGTGCCATGGCCTCTTGTCTGCGGCCCAACCGTCGCAGTACAGACCCCAACGTCATATGCGCGTAACTCTGCTCCGGCGCGATTTCGACAGCCCGTTGCGCGTATGTGAGTGCCTCGCTGGCCCTCCCTTGGTCCAACAACGTCAGGGCGAGCATCCGATTGTCGAATTCCGAGTCCGGGAACCACACTAATACGGCTCGTCGGAGCATTTCTTCGCTGTGCCATTCCGGTATCAGGCTCCGAGCGCGCACTCCAAAGACGCACAGTTCGCAGGCTAGTAAACCGGTCAGCGCCAGGCGCGCGGCCGTCGTCACTCGCCGCCACACCCACACGGCCGCTCCGCCGGCTACCAGCAGCAGCGGTAGCATCGCGACATAGGCATGTCGTGGCGCCACAGCCCCCAATCCCTGCGTCAGCCCGGAGACGGGTAAAACAAACGCCATGTAGGCTCCCCAGGCCGCCGCCAGCGTGGGCAGGCGCCGCCGGCTCCACACGGCCAGGGCCGTAATCGCCCCGACGCTGAGCACCGACACAACGACCTTCCACTCGCCCAGCGAAGGGCGCACGCGCAGCGGATAGAACGGTGATAGAGGCCATGGACACACCAGTCGCCACGGATAAAACACCAGGGATTGAAACGTCATCAACACGCGGTCCGACAGCGGGGCCATTCCCCAGGGAGCCAAGCCAGACTCCGTGATTGTCGTTACCACCCCCGCCACCACGGCGAGAGCGATCATCGGTAGTTTCTCCCACAGCAACCGGCCCCAACCCAATCGCTCGAAGCGCCGCAGCGGAAACCAATCCATCGCCAGCATCACAAACGGCAGCGACACCGCTGTGGGTTTGCACAATAGCGCCAGCACGAACAATCCCCACACCACCCACCGCCGTGCGCCCGCGGCGTAGGCCCACAGGCATCCGATCCCAAACGTCGCACACAGGAGTTGCGTCCGCCCTGCTATCCAGGCCACCGACTCGACCTGGAACGGGTGAATCGCGAACACCGCAGCGGTCCCGAGGGCGATCGCGAGTCGTTCGCCGGTCGTCAACGACACCGTACCCAGCAGCGTCCACAGAAACCCGAACACGAGCGCGGCATTCAGGGCGTGCACGAACACGCTGGTTGCGTGGTGGCCCGCTGCATTCTTTCCCCACAGTTGGTAGTCCAAAACGTGGGACAGGCGGGGCAAGGGGTGATAGTACGGGTCGGTGGACGTAAACGCCCACTTCACCGCCTTCCACGTCAGGCCGTTGCATCGCTCTGACTGGCGCAAATACTCCTTATCGTCCACATCCAGGAACTCGCCGTTCACGCATGGCCAGTGCAGCCAGACCGAGACCGCAAAAATCGCCAGAGTCATTCCCACCAACTTTGTCCGGCCGACAGTCATGCAAGCGAATCCAACCACAAGGTGCATCCGCAGGCAATCGAGAACACGACAAGAGAACATCTCTTCGATGGTTCTAGACGCCGCCGACTGCTCACGACGGGTTGAATGGTCGTCCTAATAGTCAGGAGGAAGTACCGCTATCTCGCCCACATCGGCAGTTCCATCGTCGTGGGGCGGGCGGGTGGTCCGGTGGTTCCTTTTCGCCGCGCTTTCGACCCAGCAGATGGCTTCGCGCATCAATTCGCTGGCGTCGGACAACTGGAGCTTGTCCTTGATGCGTCCGTGGTAGGCCTGGATCGTCTTCGGGCTGAGATGCAACATTGCGGCGATGCGGCGTGTTCCCAACCCGCGGCCGGTCATGGCGAAGACTTCCAGCCCACAGTCGCTGAGCGTCTCGATGAATCGCACGCCGCGGGGCGGGACTCAGAAGCAGGGGAGGTTGTAGATCTTGCCGAGGCGGTGCTCGAAGTAGGCTTTGCGCTTGTTGGGCGCGGCCCGGAAGACGGGGTTGGCGAGGTACAGCCAACAGAACTCAATCCATTCGGTCAGTTTCGCCGGAGGAATTTTTGATCTCTTCATGTGGTTGTTTCCCATTTGTTGGCTGACGTGGTTAGGTTGGAAAGCAATCTTCGTGCGCGATCATAAGGGATTTCGAAAACCACGGGACTGCGGGCGTTTTTTGCGGCGAGCGCCGTGTCACCGGGCGGTTGCGACCGCAGTTTTGCGAATCTGTCTCGCAGGAATGAGATGCGGGCGATTTTTGTTCGTTGGAGTGACGGGGCTTTCGCCTTGCTGGTGCGACGCGGTGTGTGTTAGCTTTCGCCCGCTTTTATGAGGAGAGTGGGGCGATTCCTGTGGTTGGCAGCGGTGCTGGTGGCGTGGGCGATGAGTGTGCGCGCCGACGAGCCGGCGGCCACCAACGTGACCATCGAGCCGGCCACGAACATGGCCGCAAAGCCCACCGCCAGCCCGGCCATTGCGCCCGCGACGAACGCGACAACAGAAGAAACCACGAACACGATCGTTGGGCCGGCCACCAACATGGTCACAGAGCCAGTCGCAAGCCCGGCCATCGAGCCGCCGGCGACGAATGTGGTAACAGAGCCGGCCAGGAACGTGACCGTGTCGCCGCCGCCGAATGTGGCGGCTGAGCCGGCGACCAATGAGCTTGGCGAAACTTCGGCCCCGACGATCAACGCGGAGAAAATGACGTTCGACAATGCCGCGAAGACGTTTCTAGCAGAAGGGAATGCCATTATGCGGGACAAAGATGTCACGTTGGTGGCCGACCGGATCCGGTTCAACAAACAGACCAATGAAGCATGGGCGGAGGGCCATGTCCGGATCAATCAGAGCGCCCAGGAGTGGATTGCGCCATCGGCGTACTACAACTTCGGCACCCGCCGGTTGAAGGCGGACGAGGCCAGCGGGTTTGTCGATCCGCTGTACCTGCATGTCCAGAACCTCGAGCAGGTGGGCACCAACCACTATGTGTTCGCCCGCAGCACAGTCACGACCAGCGATCTGGAGCATCCCGGTTATTGTTTGCAAGCGAAGCATGGCGAAACGTGGACGGGTGACCGGCTTGTGTTGCACGACGCCACGGTGCATGTGGGGACCGCGACGGTGCTTTGGTCCCCCCTGGTGATTTGGTCGTTGAAGGGAGACATGCCGCCGATGGTGGTGAGCGTGGGCGACAACTCGCTGTGGGGTGCGTTCCTGCTGTCCAGTTTCACCTGGAAAGTGAACAAGGCCATGGATCTGACGGTTCACGCCGATGAGCGGACGGAGCGCGGCTTCGGTACCGGCGCGGACTTGAAGTATCGGTTCGGCACAGCGGCTCAGGGATTGTTGACCGGCTATTTTCTTGACGACGCGCAGCCGGACAAGTCCGAACCCGGCGGACGTAGCGTGACGCACGGCGTGACCAACGCTCCCGCAACCGGCTTCGTCACCAACTCCGCTGCCCGTTACCGCGCCGAGTGGCAGCACAAGCAGTATTTAACGAATGACGTGACGCTCACAGTCGATCTCAACAAGATGAGTGACGCCGAGGTGATGCACGACTATTTTCGCCAGGATTTCGACCACGACCGCGCACCTGATTCGGTGGCCGACATCACGAAAAGCGCGCCGGACTACACCCTGTCGTTTCTTGTCCGGCCGCAGTTCGACAAGTTTTTTACGGAGGTGGAGCGATTGCCGGAAGCCAAACTGGCGGTGGACCGGACACGACTGGGCAACACACCGCTCTTCTATGAAGGCGAAAGCAGCGTCGGGCAATACGACGATGTGGCTGGCCCAACAAACATTGTCGGCACGGGCGAGAGTCCGGATTTTGTGGGCAACGCCGTACGGGCGGACACGTTTCACCAGATTGTGATGCCGTCGATGTTGGGCGATTGGCTGTCGGTGGTTCCGCGTGCCGGAATTCGCGGGGACTACTATTCGCGCGCTCCCAGTGACGCCCCGGAGACGCAGAATGTCACCCGGGTCGTGTACGACCTGGGCGGAGAGACTTCGTTCAAGATCTCGCGGGAATGGGACGACGTGCACAGCGACTGGTTGCACATCGATGGGCTGCGGCATATCCTGCAGCCGTTCGCGGATTACCAGTGGATCCCGCGTCCCGACCGTGCAACCAACGACCTGTTTCAATTCGACTCCGTGCGCGATGTTACGCTGCTGGGGGGCGACAGCCTTTCCGTCACACGCTATTCGCCGCTGGAATTTCCAGCGAACAATTCGATCGACTCGATTACGGGCGAGGACACCGTTCGCTTCGGCCTGCGCCAGACATTGCAGACGCGCCGGGACAACCAGGCATGGAATCTGATCGATCTGACGGGCTGGACAGATTATGAAATCGAAAAAACGTCTGGCGAGACTGATTTTTCCGACTTTTTTGGCACCATGGAGTTTCGGCCCTACCGATGGCTTTCGTTGGACACGTTTGGCCGGTACCAAATCAATGGCGGTATCCTGCGCGAGTTCAACACCGCGCTGCGCCTGATCGATGCCGACCGCTGGACGTTGGGAGTGGGCACGAGATACCTGCGGGGTGATAGCAACCTCGTGAGTGTGGACTGGGCATACAAGCTGACGCGTCATTGGACAGCGCATCTGTACGAGCGGGTGGACCTTCAGGATGGCACGTGGGAGGAACAGGAGTACACCTTGCGTCAGGAAACACACGACTGGTACATTACCTATGGATTCCGGTATCTGGAACAGCGAAACATATCGGGGAGCCCGCCCAGCGAGATGACGGCGTTCTTCAGCCTGACGTTGAAGGCTTATCCGGAAGCCGTCGTGGCGGTGAACTGAGTGGAGAGAAACCAAGGACAGCATGCCGAAGATAAGCATAGTGGGAACGGGATACGTGGGTTTGGTGACCGGCGCCTGTTTCGCCGAAGTCGGCCATGAAGTGATCTGCGTGGATAACGACCCGAAAAAGGTCGAAGTGTTGCGGGCGGGGGGGATCCCCATTTACGAGCCGGGCCTGGAGGAAATCGTCAAGCGCAATGTCGCCGCCGGGCGATTGCGCTTCACGGGCGAAATTGCCGACGGGGTGAAGAATTCCGAGGTGGTCTTCATCGCCGTGCCGACGCCGCCAAAGCCCGACGGATCGGTGGACATGAGTTTTGTCGAGCGGGTGGCGCGGGAAATCGCCGGCACCATGACGGACTACAAGATTGTTGTGGACAAATCCACCGTGCCGGTCAAAACGGGCGAGAAAGTCGCCGAAACCATCAAACGCTACAACAAGCACAAGGTCGATTTCGATGTCGTCAGCAACCCCGAGTTCCTGCGGGAGGGTTGCGCCGTGCCGGACCTCATGCAACCGGACCGTATCGTGATCGGCGTCAGCGGCCCGGGGCCCGTCGTCAAGATGAAGGAGATTTATTCGCCGTTCCACGCGCCGATCATCATCACGGACATCAACAGCGCGGAACTGATCAAGCACGCCTGCAATTCATTCCTCGCGCTGAAAATCTCGTACGCCAATGCGCTGGCGGTAATCTGCGAGACCAGCGGCGCCAATATTTCCGACGTCGTCAACGGCATGGGTCTGGACAAACGCATCGGGCGGGCGTTTCTCAACGCCGGTCTCGGTTATGGCGGATCGTGTTTCCCGAAGGACCTGAGCGCCTTTATTCGCATCGCCGAAACGCTGGGCTACGATTTCCGCCTGCTCAAGGAAGTCCAGCAGATCAATGCGGACCAGATTCAGCACTTCCTGAAGAAAGTCCACGACACATTATGGATTGTGAAGGACAAGACCCTTGGCATCCTCGGACTGGCGTTCAAGCCCAACACGGATGATATGCGGCTCGCGCCGTCGCTGGAGGTCATCCGGACCTTGCAGAAGGAAGGCGCAAAAATCCGCGCGTACGACCCCAAGGCGATGGACAAGGCGCGTGAGGTATTGCCGTGTGTGGAGTTTTGTGACAGTCCGTATACCGCGGCGACGGGAGCCGACGGACTCATCATTTGCACCGAATGGGACGAATTCCGACAGCTTGACCTGGAAAAGCTGCGCGCCGTCATGAGCCAGCCGATCGTGTTGGACGGTCGCAACCTGTACGACCCGCAAAAGATGGCCGAGTTGGGTTTTGTCTACAAGAGCATCGGGAGGTGATGTGGGCTGCGGTGCAGCCATCCTGCTGCCGCATCTGTTTTCGCTGTCCAACGAGATGGAAACTAGGCATATAATTCCTGACAAGGTCGCAGGCAAGGGAGAATAAGAATGGACTACTTGGTCACAGGGGGAGCCGGGTTCATCGGTTCGAACATCGCTGAGCACCTGGTGGGGTTGCGACACCGTGTGCGCATCTTCGACAATTTTTCCAGCGGCAAGCGCGCCAACGTCCACACGTTCGCCGACAAGGTGGAGATTGTGGAGGGTGACTTACGCGATCCCAAAGCGGTGGCCCATGCGGTTAACGGTGTGCGGTTCGTGCTTCACCTGGGCGCGATGCCGAGTGTGATCCGCTCCGTGGAGGACCCACGGACAACGACCGAAGCCAACATTCTCGGCACGGTGAACCTGTTAATTGCCGCGCGGGACGCGGGTGTCCGGCGCGTGGTGTTCAGTTCCTCGTCGAGCGTATACGGCGATACGCCGACGCTGCCGAAACGCGAAGATATGCCGCCATCGCCATTGTCACCGTATGCCATCCACAAGATCACCGGCGAATACTACTGCACCATCTTTAGGCAATTGTACGGGTTGGAGACGGTCTCGCTCCGCTACTTCAACGTGTTTGGCCCGCGGCAGGACCCGCAATCGCAGTACGCGGCGGTTATCCCACGGTTCATCACCGCCATCCTGAGGGACCAATCACCGACAATCTACGGCGACGGAAAACAGACGCGCGACTTCTCCCACGTCGAAAACATCATTGAAGCCAACGTGCTCGCCTGTCAGGCCCCAAAGGAAGCGCTCGGGCAGGCCTTCAACATCGCCTGCGGCGGCCGGGTTTCGCTGTTGGATCTGGTGGACACGGTGAACAAAATCCTCGGCAAAACTGTTCAGCCGAAGTTTGACCCGCCGCGTCCCGGCGACATCCTCCACAGTCAGGCCGACATCTCGAAAGCCGAAAAACTCCTCGGGTGGAAACCTCGCGTTGGATTTCGCGAAGGCATCGAGAAAGCCGTCGCGTGGTACCAGCGACAAGGCTAGCACAACGTCGCCCGCACTGCCGCACAGCGAAAATTCTCCGTGCAAAATTCTGGCGACGCGTGTATGTAGGCGGGGCGTTTGAATCATGAGCTTGTTCCGACCCAATTTCAAAGTGCCGGGCGTGGTCGAGACGGAGGACCTCGTCAAGCGCGCCGGCGCGAAACTGTTTTCGCGCGGGGCGAAAAATGGCGTCTCCGATAAGGTCTCGGATGCCGTCCGAGACGCGGCGACGAAGGATGCTGCGACAGTTTTGCAGGAACTGGGCACCTCGCCCACCGGATTGTCGGAGGAAACGGCGGCGGCGCGGCTGGAGCAATACGGGCCCAACGAAGTCGCGCAAGAGAAGCGGCACGGCTGGCTGGACCGTCTGTGGACCGCAGCGATCAACCCACTGGTGATTCTGCTGACCGTCCTCGCCATCCTGACCTTTGCAACGGCGGGAGACTCCAGCGATATTATCGGCGGAGTCGTGATGGTGGTGATGGTGTTGCTCGGCCTGTCTCTGCGGTTTATCCAGGAAACAAGGGCCGACAACGCCGCCGCCAAACTCAAGGCGATGATCAAGGTCACGGCCACCGCCATGCGCGACGGACAGCCGAAGGAAATCCCGCTGCGCGAAATCGTGCCGGGTGACGTGGTCAAGTTGTCGGCGGGCGACATGATTCCCGGTGATGTCCGTCTCATTTCCGCCAAGGACCTGTTCCTCATCCAGGCGACATTGACCGGCGAGTCGTTGCCGGTGGAAAAGACCGACGCGCGCGACACGCGTGACAAGGTATCTCCCATCGAGCGTATGAACCTTTGTTTCCTCGGCACGAGCGTCGAGAGCGGCTCGGCCACAGCGGTCATTGTCGCCACCGGCGCGCAAACCTATTTCGGAAAGATGGCGCGCAGCCTCATCGGGCAGCCGGTGGAAACGGCGTTCGACAAGGGCGTGAAGAAATTCACCTGGCTGATGATCCGGTTCATGGCCGTGATGGTGCCGCTGGTATTCTTCATCAACGGGCTGACGAAACACGACTGGAAGGAAGCGTTCTTCTTCGCGCTGGCGGTCGCGGTCGGCCTGACGCCCGAGATGCTGCCGATGATCGTATCGGTCTGCCTGTCCAAGGGTGGTCTCGCAATGTCGAAGAAGAAGGTTATCGTGAAGCGGCTCAATTCCATCCAGAATTTCGGCGCGATGGACGTGTTGTGCACGGACAAGACGGGCACGCTGACGATGGATCACGTCATCCTCGAGGTGTATTGCGACGTGTTCAAGAAGGAAAACGAGGACGTGCTGCACCATGCCTATCTCATCAGCCACTTTCAAACGGGTCTGAAGAACGTCCTCGACCGCGCCGTGCTGCAACACAAGGAACTTCGCGGTGAGCTCTCGCTCGATACGTACACCAAGGTTGACGAGCTTCCGTTTGATTTCTCCCGGCGCATGATGTCCGTGGCGGTCGAGGGGCCGGATGGCGCGCGGGAGTTGCTGACCAAGGGCGCGCCGGAGGCGGTCTTTGTCAAGTGCACGCACTTCGAGTACGACGGCGAGATTTTCCCGATGGAGCCGATTCTGGCCGATGATCTGATGGCGGAAGTCAACGACCTGAATTCTGATGGTTTCCGCGTCCTGGCCGTTGCGACCAAGAAGCTCGACAAGCGGATTCGTATTCCAAAGCGGACGAATCGGAATTGGTCCTGACCGGTTATCTGGCGTTTTTGGATCCGCCGAAGGACACCGCCGGCAAAGCCATCACTGTATTGCGACAGCACGGCGTCACGGTCAAGGTCCTGACTGGTGACAACGATCTGGTTACTCGCAAGGTCTGCCGGGAAGTCGGGATCGACGCGGACAAGATTATTCTGGGCCGCGACGTTGAGACCATGACCGACCCGCAACTGATCGAGGCGGTGGAAACAACGGATGTCTTCGCCCGCCTGTCGCCGGCGCACAAGCAGCGCATCGTCAAAGCACTGCAAGGCAAAGGCCACGTCGTCGGGTTCATGGGCGACGGCATCAACGACGCCCCCGCGCTACGGGCCGCCGATGTTGGCGTGTCCGTGGACAACGCCGTGGACATCGCCAAGGAATCCGCCGATGTGATTCTGCTCGAAAAGAGTTTGATGGTGTTGGAGGAAGGAGTGCTGGAAGGCCGCAAGGTCTTCGTGAACATCCTCAAGTACATTCGCATGGGCGCGAGCTCGAACTTCGGGAACATGTTCAGTGTGATTGGCGCCAGCGCGTGGCTGCCGTACTTGCCGATGACGGGAATCCAGGTCCTGACCAACAATCTCCTGTACGACTTTTCGCAGGTGCCGATTCCCACCGACAATGTCGGACCGCAACAGATTGCCAAGCCGCGCCCGTGGCGCATTGGCGAGATTGCCAAATTCATTATCTTCATTGGCCCGATCAGTTCGATCTTCGATTACACCACGTACTCGATCATGTGGTTCTGGTTCAAATGCAATCAACTGAACCTGGCGCCGCCGCCGGAATTGGCCGCACGCTTCGCGCATGTGAATACTGCCGATGAGACCTATGCGGCTTCGTTGTTTCACACAGGCTGGTTTGTCGAATCGCTCATGACACAAACGCTGATTATCCACGTGATCCGAACCAATCAGATTCCCTTCATACAATCCCGGGCCAGTTGGCAATTGACGATGACGTTGCTGCTGATCATGGCGGTCGGGGCATGGCTGCCGTTTACAACGGTCGGGGCGAGCCTGGGAATGGTACCGCTGCCGCCGCTGTTTTGGCCGCTGTTGTTCCTGACCTTGCTGTGCTACGTCGCATTGACGCAAGTCATCAAGATGTGGCTGGTTCGCAAGCGCTGGGTCTAAAGAAACACAGCGTCTACGGGACCCCATCCCCCGGAAAGAGGTGAGGCCGAGGTTTGGGGCCTCGGCCTCTCTTTGTTGACTGGCGTGGAGAAGCGCCTTCGACGAGGTATGGTGTGGTATAGGGTGAATGTTAACTTAGCAGGGTCGGTGCCAACGGTGCCGACGGTGCCAAATGCGCCAAATCCGGGGTTTCTGAGGCCGATTTGTGCCAAAATGGACAAAAGAGGTGGTGGCATTCCCTTTCGGGGTCTCAGAATTGCACGTAAACGAGCGATCGAGAGGGCGCAACTTTGCGACTTGCGCGCTTGACGGGCTTCGGCGGTTTTCTATACGGTGGATGACTTAACGATGGGGGGATCAAGGACCAATGTCTGTTACGATTGAAAATGCCGCGCCGTGCCGCAAAAAGCTCCGTGTCGAGATCGCCGCCGAGCGTGTGGCCGGGACGCGGGCCGAGATTTTGCAGGAATTCCGCAAGGTAGCTACCATTCCAGGGTTTCGTCCTGGCAAAGCGCCCGAACCGATGGTGGAGAAACGGTATGCGGGCCAAATCGACGAGGAACTGCGCAAGCGGCTGATCCCCGAGAGCTATCGCGAGGCCCTAAGCGATCAGAATCTGAAGGTCGTCGGCTACCCCCAAATTGAGGGTGTCGAATACCAGCCCGGCCATCCACTGGTCTACACCGCCACGGTCGACACGGCCCCGGAATTCTCGTTGCCCGATTACAAGGGCATTCCGGTGAAGAAGAAGACGATTGCGGTGAAGGAGGAGGACGTTGAGAAATCGGTCGAAGTCTTGCGTGATCAGCAGGCGGATTTCGTTCGACGTAGCTGGCCGCAGCCTCAAGACGGGCGACTTCGCCGTGGTCAATTACACCGGCGTGGCGGACGGCAAACCCATTAGCGAGCTGGCACCGGACGCCAAAGGGTTGGGGGAGAACAAAGACTTCTGGTTGCTGATGTCCTCGGATTCGTTCCTGCCGGGCTTTTGCGATCAGCTCCTTGGCGCCAACGCTGGTGAGAAGCGTCAGGTTCTGATTGATTTTCCCAAGGACTTTCCGCAACAAGCACTGGCCGGCAAAAAAGCGACCTACTTTGTCGATATTGTCGCCTTGAAGGAGAAGAAGCTGCCGGAACTCGGCGAGGAGTTCGCCAAGAAGCTCGGCATAGAAAGCCTCGCCAAGCTCAAAGAGAACGTCCGCAAAAGCCTTGAAGCTGAGGTGGAAGAACAGCAGGAGTCCGACGTGCGCCGCCAGATGGTCGAGCACCTCCTTTCCAGGGCCGAGTTTGAACTTCCCGAGTCGCTCGTCCAGCAGGAGACCCGCAGCATTATTTACGATGTCGTCCGCGAGAACAGCCTGCGCGGGGCGACCAAGGAACAGCTCGAAGAGAAGAAGAACGAGATTTACGGCTTTGCAGCCAAGAGCGCCAAGGAGCGGTTGCGCACGTCGTTTATCCTCGACGCGATTGCCGCCGCCGAGAAGATCAAGGTGGACGAAGCCGAAGTCGAGGAGCGCATCCAACAGATGGCGCAACGTTCGCGCACGACGCCGGCGCGCCGAAAGCCCAACTGGCCGAGAAAGGCGGTCTGGGCGAGGTTGAGGAACAAATCCTGGTCGGCAAGACCTTGGATTTCCTGGTGGACAGCGCCAAGGTCGAGGTCGTCAAGGATTCGTGACAGGGCCCGAGCGGAAGCCGGTTGCAGACGGCAAGAGAAGTGCTACTATTCAACCCTAAAGGAACGCACATGGACAAAGCCCAGATTCTAGTGCCGATGGTGGTGGAGCAAACCGGCCGTGGGGAGCGCGGGTATGACATCTATTCGCGGTTGCTGAAAGACCGCATCATTTTCATTGGCACGCCCATTGATGACAATGTCGCCAACCTCATCATCGCGCAATGCTGTACCTGCAATCCGAGGACGCCGGCCAAGGACATCAATCTTTATGTCAACTCGCCGGGCGGTTCGGTCACGGCGGGACTGGCGATTTACGACACGATTCAATTTGTGAAGTGTGATGTGACGACCTACTGCGTCGGCCAGGCGGCGAGCATGGGCGCGGTGCTGCTGGCCGCCGGCACGAAAGGCAAACGGTTCGCGCTGCCCAACGCGCGTATCATGATCCATCAACCGTGGGGCGGCGTGCAGGGTCAGGCCTCCGACATCAGCATCCAGGCCAAAGAAATTTTGCGGATGCGCGACCGCCTGAATGAAATCCTTTCGTTGCATACCGGCAAGCCGATTGACACCATTGCGAAGGACACGGACCGCGACTTCTTCATGTCCGCGGCGAATCGCGCGATTATGGGCTTGTCGATGACGTGGTCAAGTCGCGACGCGATACCGAAAAGAAACCGGAGAAAACGGACTAGAATAATCTCATGGCCCGACCGACCAATCTGACGATATGCAGTTTCTGTGGGAAAACCCACGGGGAAGTGCGCAAGCTCATCGCTGGTCCGGGCGTGTACATCTGCGACAACTGTATCACCGTCTGCAAGAGCATCCTCGACAAGGAACTCGGTCATCGAAAGCCAAGGTCCGGTCCGGCTTCGTTGAATGTCCCCAAGCCGGCGGAGATCAATCGCGAACTGGACCAGTAGTCGTCGGCCAGGAAGGCGCCAAGAAGAGCATCGCGGTGGCCGTTCACAACCATTACAAGCGCATTCAGCAGGACGGTGCGAGTCCGACAATCGGTCAATTGCTGGACGAACACCGCGACGTGGAAATCGAGAAGAGCAACATCTTGTTGATCGGCCCGACCGGTTCCGGCAAGACGCTGCTGGCGCGGACGCTCGCGCGCGTACTCGACGTGCCGTTTTGCATTGCCGACGCGACCACGCTGACCGAAGCCGGCTATGTCGGCGAAGACGTCGAGAACATCATCCTCCGGTTGTTGCAGAACGCCGATTACGACGTGAAACGCGCCGAGCTGGGCATCGTCTACATCGATGAAATCGACAAGATCGGCCGCAAGAGCGATTCGCCGAGCATCACCCGCGATGTTTCCGGCGAAGGCGTGCAACAGGCGCTGCTGAAAATTCTCGAAGGCACGGTGTGCAACGTCCCGCCGCAGGGCGGCCGCAAGCATCCGCACCAGGAATACATTCAGGTCAATACCGAGCATATTTTCTTCATTTGCGGCGGCGCGTTTATCGGGTTGGACAAAATCGTCCCGCGCCGCATTGGCGGTCACACGCTGGGATTTGGGAAGACGACGACAACATTTGGCGGGTCGGACCCTGGCAGTGTCAACGAACATGTCGAGCCGGAAGACCTGCTGCAATTCGGCATGATCCCCGAGTTTGTCGGCCGCTTGCCGGTCGTTTCGGTGCTCAGCGAACTGACCGAGCCGGAATTGATCGCGATTCTGACCGAGACGAAGAACGCGATGATCAAGCAGTACAGCAAGCTGTTCGCGATGGAAGGCGTCACCTGAATTTCACCAAGGACGCGCTGCAGGCGCTGGCCGAGGCGGCCTCGAAAAAAGGCACGGGCGCGCGCGCGTTACGGTCGTTGCTGGAAAAGCTGATGTTGGATTTGATGTACGAGATTCCCGAGCCGCGACGACATCGCCGAAGTCACATCAACCGCGGCGTTGTCGAAGGCAAACGCGAACCGCTGATCCGCAAGAAGCAGTCGAAGGACGCCGCGTAAGCAGCCTAGCTGTTCATGTAATGCAAAGCGCACCGCGGCAAGCGTTGCCAGCACCACCCCAACACCGAACCAAGCCAGTAGGTATCCGGCAATCAAGTAACGTCTGGCCGGGTTCCAATTGTTACCGACCTCGACGCGAACGAGATGCCAGCACCAGAAGGCGCCCACGAGAAACGGAATTCCAACAATCGGGATTAAGCTTAGCCAGCCACGATGGTAGCAGCGAAGCGATCGGGTATTACGGAGACCTTGTTCATGGCGTGGCGCGCTGAAACTTCCTTTGCTGGTCGCGGTCGATGCGTTTCAGTTCCTTGCTCAGCCCACTCAAGACGAAGCTATTGGCGACGACCAGAGCGGCGACGAGGATCGTGAACGTTAAAACGACCAGCATCGCACTGCCGCGCTCGTTTTTCATAGGGGCCTCCCGGCAACGGCGGTGAACGTGAACAGCGGGTGCAAGAGGACGGTCTTCTTTGGACTCGTGAGTTCCAATTCCCAGCGCCAAGCGGTCACATGCTGGCGGGCATCGACAGACATTGGGGACGCTTTCACCTGCTTGAGCGCAATGGTGCGAGTCCCGCAACCTGTCGCCAGACAGCGCCGTCCGCAAACACGTAATCGATTTCACCCGACGGCTGCGGAATCGCCACACCGTTCTCGATCGCATGGGGTGGAGCGGTGGCGTGGCGGACATCGTCGCGCCAGCGTTCGCCCGCCCGCATCACCCGCACGATATCGTCGGCATTACGGCGAAGGTTGCGTGTGTACAGGTCGTATCGGTAGTAGGCGGCAAAGGACAGGTCGAGCACGACGGCGAGCACAGCGATATAGACCAACATTTCGAGCAACATATAGCCGCGCTCCGTTTTCATCGTCCCACCGCCTCGCGCACGACGGGCGCGCCAAAGCGCATTTTGTCGGGTCGCCATTCCAATCGGAGGTTTGGACCGTGGACTGTCAGGGTGAAGTGCCCGTTCGGCAGATACTTCGCCGACTCGGCGTGGACGGTGTACGATTGTGAACCTTCGGGATAGGCGCGCCACTCACCGGCGGCGAGCACCTCCATTTCGCCATCGACGGCTTCCATGGCCACCGCGCGCCAGTAATAAACGCGACACATATGTTGGTCATCGACAAACGAAAAGCCCAATGGCAGGAGAATGCCCACGGCGATGAACAGCGCCATCATCAACTCGATCATCATCGAACCGCGCTCGGTGGTTTTGGCATTTACCATAGCGACATCTCCCACACCAAGGACGTCAGTACTTGGAATACGCTAACGGCTATGAGTCCGACAAATACGCCATTGAGAATTACCAAGCCCGTCGTGACGAATTGAGATGCGGCCTGTTCCTCTTGGAAGGCTTTTGCCTCCAAGGCCTCATGCCAACCTGCCAGAGCCATGCGAAAACCACCGTGTCCGTGAGCCGCATTCGCCAATCTCCATTGGAACTCCCCGCTGTCGTCCAACACCTTCATGGCTTCGGTCAACGGGACGCCCTGTTGGAGTCGTTCCACGATTCGCTCGCCAAGAACCGGATGAATACACGGTTATCCGTGCCTGCCGCCGCCAGTTGCACTGCTTTGGCTTCGGGGACATGCTCATCCAGAAACACCGCCAGTAACGCGGAAAACCCCCAGAGCAGGCGTTTGCGACGCCACGGCAATCTCCATGTGAAATCGTCGGCGACCGGCTTACAATGGGATCGAACCATCGAAAGGCCCGCGGCATTCCACCAGACGAGAATGCCGTCAAGCCAACCATGACTGCCATGATCAATTGAACTGCGAAAATGGCCACGGCGTGATGCGACCAGAAGTTCATCAGCCCCGGTGGCTTGGCACCGTAATCCATCACGATCTCCGAAAAGTTCGGAAAAATCACCGCGGCATAGTAAATCGTCAGGCCCGGAATCGCGCAAAGTAGGAATACTGCAATCACGTAATTGACGGCCGTCATGGATCGCGAGGAGGCGCCCGTGAGGAGCCTGCGACAGACGGACAAGATCGCCGGAAGATTGTCGGTGTGTTCGCACTGCCGCAGCATCACGGCGACGCGGCGCGGCAGTAGTTTGGGCACCTTGGCGAGTGCCTGGCTCAAGCGCATGCCGCTCTCGATGTGCGCAGCCAATAAATGGAACTGGGGGCCAAGGGTGGGGTCGTGCGTGTGAGAGATGTCCACAATCGTGCGCTCCGGACTCTGTCCATCGCGAATTCCGCTTTCCAGCAATTCGAGGAACAGACGCGCACGTTCCTGGCGGCGTAGCGGTCTGCTCAACGCGGCGCAGGTTATGCCGATCATACTGATGAAAAGTCCGAAGGGAACTATTATGGTCCAAATTACGGCCAAAACGATCTTAGTGAGTTCAACCTCGCCAGAGTTCATGGAATTATCCCGAGAGTTGGGCGATGATATGAGTCAGGGCGCCAAACAGCCAGTAGAGCTGGGTCATAATCAAGCCTCCGATGATCAGGACCGCCACCGGGAGAGCTGCATACAGCATCATCTCGGTCTTGTAAGCTGATCGTGACTGATAGATCTCCGCAGCCCGTTGGAAACCGCGAGCCAAATCCTCCCGACCGTTTGCCACGAGCCACACAAACAATCCGGGGAAAACCGTGCCGCCGTCAGCCAACGCCGTGAATGACGTTTGGCCCGAGGCGAGCCGTTGTTTCCACAGGGCAATTTCGCGTCCGGCCGGGCTGGCCCTCTCCATTTGCTGGGTCAGTGCCAACGCATTGTCAAGCGTGCATCCGCTGCGAAGCAGCGTCGAAAGGGTTGACGCAACCGTGGCGAGGTTTGCCTCGCGAAATGCTGGTACTTTCCAGCGCAGCCACTCCCGGAACTGAGGCGTCGACAGGAGCACAACAATGAGAACCAGCACCGTTGCCAAGAGCACCGGAGCGATCCACAATACCGCGAGTGGGAACGGCCAGGGTCGGCCTTCGAACAGGTCTCCCAATGCACCGGTGGCCAATTCGTGTTCGAAGATCGACAGCCACACGGATAGCACGAAGGTGCTCACGAGCAGGATCAGCGGGTAGACCATCAATCCCTTCAACCGTGTGCTGACCAGACAAGCACGCTGATAGTAATCGGCCACCAGCGTCAGCACGCCGGGGAGGTCGTTGCTTTTGACGCCGACCTGGATCATTTGGACGTAGAACGGCGGCAGTTTGCGGGAGGCGAGGGCTTGCTGGATCGGGACGCCGTTGGCGAGGTCGGCGCGGAGTTTTTCCAGTTCGTCGCGGAGATCGCCATGGCGCATGGAGGCGCAGAGCTGGCCGAGGGCGCTTTCCAGCGGGATACCGTCGCGGAGCATGGCGGCGAGTTGCTGGTTGAAGAAGGCGAATTCATCGAGTTTCATACGCCGAGAACCCTTCCGGAGTTCTGCATCGTTGGTTAACCCGCGCTCGACGAGGGCGCGGCCTGCGGCTTCGAGCGAAATAGACGGCGCGATGGCGGTCGTGTCCTGATTGCGCAGTCGCTCGCACATCGGTTCGTCCGGTTTGACCCATTCGAGCAGCGGCGCGCGGCCTTTGTAGCCGGTTCGCAGGCACGATTCGCAGCCGTCGCCGTGACAGGTCGGGCAAAATCGACGAATCAGTCGCTGGTTGATCACCAGTCCGACCATGGACGCGATGGCAAATCGGTCGGGGCACATCACCAAGAGCCGGTCGAACACGCCGCGGCACGAGCCGGCGTGGAGCGTGGAAATCACGAGATGGCCCGTAAGAGCGGCGCGCACGGCGATATTGGCGGTTTCCTCGTCACGGATTTCGCCGATCACGAGCACCTGTGGGTCCTGGCGCAGCAGGTGACGGGCGGCCTTCGAGAAGGTCAACCCGCGCGCGTCGCTGACTTCCGTCTGCATCACATCGGGGATGATCTGTTCGACGGGGTCTTCGACCGTGATGATATGGCGGCCGCCGAGTTCGACGAGATAGCGGAGACAGGCGTAAATCGTGGTCGTCTTGCCGCTTCCCGCTGGGCCGGTCAGCAGAAGCAAGCCGGCGGTCTGTCGCAGGAACGCTTCCAATTCCACGCAAACGGTCTCGGGGAAATTCAATTCGCGGAGCGTGGGCGCCTCGGCATTGCTGAACAATCGGAGGACGATCTTTTCACCGGTGACGGTGGGGTAGGTAGCCACGCGAATATCGTGTTGGCTGCCGACCTCATCCTTGTCGATTCGCCCGTCCTGCGGCAGCGAGTCTTGGTACGTTTTTAGTCGGGCGAGAAATTTGATGCGACCGAAGACGTGATCGGCGATGGTGGCGGGCAATTCGGACGCAGGGGTCACGATGCCGTCCAGCCGAAACGCAACCTGCGCCGTGTCCCCGCGCTTCTGCAGGTGGATGTCGCTGGCCTTCGCACGCTCGGCCTGCTGGATCAGGTTCTCCAACACCTTCGGTGCCGAGAGGTCTGACACGCTTATATTGTAACAATCTGGTTTTGGAAAAGCAAGTTTGCGATGGACGCGCCGACATTGTATCGTCGGCCCGCATTGAGCCAGCAAACGACAGAGACCCTTCGAGAAGCTCAGGGTGACAACCGGCAAGCGCCGCGGATGCCCGAGGGGGTGTGGAATGCGTATTTGTTCCAGGTGTTCAACACGGTGTCATTCACGATCGTGGTGAGCACGCCGATGCTTTTGTATTTCAAGAAGTTGGGCGCATCGGCGACGGTTCTGGGGATTGTCGTGGCGTTGCCGGCGCTGATGAACATCCTGCAAATCCCGGCGGCGCAGTTCGTCGAGAAAATGGGCTATCGGGCGTTCGTGTTGTGGGGGTGGACCGTGCGGAGCGCATTTGTACTCGGCATCGCGGGCGTGGCGATGCTGCCAGGGAAAATCGACTCGGTGACGCGGATTGCGCTGCTGCTGTTCCTGTTGTTCGCGTTCAACGCCTCCCGCGGCATCTCGCTGTGCGGGTATTTGCCGTGGATCACGCAGTGGATTCCCGAGGGAGTGCGGGGCCGATACGTATCGCGCGATCAACTCTCCGCCGCACTGGCGGCATTGGGCACAATGATCATCTCGACGATCTACCTGCGAGCGCCCGAGATGAAGTTCGCCTACGGACTGCTGTTCTTCGGGAGTTTCGTGACGATTCTCCTGAGCCTGTGGTTTCTGCGGCGGATCCCCGATGTCCCGGTGCCACCGATGGCCGCCGAGCCCGGAACGCGTGCCGTACAAGGAAATGCTGTTCCACCCCCCGTTCTTCAAGTTGATGGTCTACAATGCAGCGTTGTTGTTTTCGCTGGCGGGTGCGGGCGTCATTTGGATTCCGCTGCTCCGTGATAATTTTGCGGCGACTGACTCGGTGATCCTGGGGATGATGGTGCTGTGGAACGCGGTGAGCGCGGCGTCGCTCTGGGGATTTGGCCATCTGGTGGACCGGGTCGGGAGCCGGCCGCTGCTGGGGATGGCGACGTTGATCCTCGTGGTGCATCTGAGTTTGTGGTGTTCGGTGGCGGCGCGCGTGTTGCCGTTTAACCTGCTGGCGATCGTTCTGATTCAAACCACATCGGCCATCGGCGTGTCGGCGTTCAACCTTGCCAACACCCGGCTGGTCATGGCGTCGGTGCCGGCGATGGGGCGAAGTCATTTCTTTGCGTTGTACACCGTCGTCACAAGCCTGGTATCGGGGATCTTCCCGGTTTTCTGGGGAATCCTGCTCGATGCGCTGGCGGGTTGGGGCGGTTCGTGGTCACGATGGCAATGGAACCAGTACAGCCTGTTGTACGCGGCGATGGTGGTCATCATGATCGTCGCGGTGGTGCTGCGAAACCGTCTGTCGGAGGCCCGCGCGATGACGACGGATGCCTTCTTGCGCGAACTGCTTGTCAAAACGCCGAGCCGCGCGATCAGCCGGTTGCTCCCGCGGCGGCCAGTGTCGTGACGCGAGGCTTGCCCCGGCGAGAGTTTTCGTTATTGTGTCAAACGGGATGATTGCACTTGTCGATTATGGGATGGGCAACCTGCGGAGCGTGGAGAAAGCGCTGGCGCGGGTTGGGGCCGACGTGCACATCGTCAGCGACGCCAAATCGGTGCTGGCGGCGGACGCGGTGGTGCTACCGGGCGTCGGCGCGTTCGGGGATTGCATGGCGAATTTGGAGAAGGCGGGATTGACGGGTGCGATCCGTGATTCTATCGGCACGAAACGTCCGTTCCTCGGAATTTGCCTCGGGTTTCAAGCGCTGTTCGAGACGAGCGAGGAAGCGGCGGGGGTGCGAGGGTTGGCGGTGTTCCCCGGCAGCGTGCCGCGGTTTGCGGCCAATGGCCTGAAGGTGCCGCACATGGGCTGGAACCAACTGCGGATCAAGAAACAGGCCTGCCCGCTGCTCGAAGGCGTTGCCGACGGCAGCCGCGTGTATTTTGTGCACAGCTATTACTGCAAGCCGAAAGAAGCATCGGTCGTTTGCGGCACGACGGAGTATGGCATCGAATTTTGTTCGATGCTCTGGACGGAGAATGTGTACGCAACGCAGTTTCACCCCGAAAAATCGCAAGGGGTTGGATTGAAAATATTGGAAAACTTTGTCAGCTTGAGCGCGGCGAAGAAGAAACCCAACCACGCGTGAACACGAATCGAGACGAATGATGACGCGACCGTTTCTGATTTTCCCCGCCATCGACCTGAAGGGCGGGAAGGTGGTGCGTTTGCAGCAGGGGCGCGCCGAGGCGTCGACGGTGTACGGTGACGATCCGGGTGCGGTGGCGAAGCGCTGGGAGGACGACGGGGCGCGGTACCTGCACGTTGTCGATCTCGACGGCGCGTTTGAGGGCGAGCCGCGCAACTGGGACGGGGTGCGGGCCATCCTGCGGGCGGTGCAGATTCCGATACAACTGGGTGGGGGACTTCGTCGCCGCTCGCAAGTCGAGGAGGCGCTGCAAATGGGGGTCACCCGGGTGGTGCTGGGCACCAAGGCGTGCGACTCAACGGATTTTGTCAGCGCCCTGGTCCAGGATTTTCACATGCGGATCATCGTGGGGATTGATGCGCGTGACGGGTTTGTCGCGGTGAAAGGCTGGACGGAGAAGACGAAGCTGACGGCGAATGAATTTGCCCAGCAGGTGACGCGGCTCGGCGTCCAGAACATCATTTTCACGGATGTCTTAACGGACGGCATGTTGACGGGGCCGAATTACGGCGCCATTTCCTCGGTATGCGGTGCGGTCACCTGCAACGTGATCGCCAGCGGCGGGATCGGTGGTATCGAGGATGTTGTCCGCCTGCGACACCTCGCGGAACACCTCCCCAATCTCGTTGGCGTCGTCATCGGCAAAGCGCTTTACGACGGGCGGATTGATTTGAATCAGTTGGAAGGGTAGGGGTCACCACCCTTCGACTCCGCTCCGGGCCAAATCTCGAGGGCTTGTTGCCCAAATCGAATTTCGGTGATTTCGGTGTCGTGGCGTAACACCCGTGTCCCGTTAGCCGGGTCCACTTGTCTACCAATGCCCGGCCTGATGGCGGATGGAGAATTCCTGGTAGTGGGTCTTGGGCAGTTCGGCGAGGAAGCGGGATGGACGCTGGAAACCGCCCGCATCGCCGCCGGTCATGCGGAAGACCGGGTACGTCAGGTACAGTTCGTCCTTCGCCCGTGTGACGGCGACGTAGAAGAGACGGCGTTCTTCCTCCTCGCCTTCGAGGTTGTCGAGCGAACGCGCGAGCGGGAACATGCCGTCGCACAACCCGATCACGAACACGGCGCGCCATTCCTGGCCTTTCGCCTGGTGGACGGTGCTGAGCCGGACGAACTCCTGCTCATTCGACGCCAACAACGACGCATCCTCGGCTTCGAGGTTGGTCAGGAGTGCGAGCTGGCTGAGGAAATCGTCGATGGTTTCAAACTGCATCGCGAACGAGGCCAGTTGATGCAAGTCTTCCTCGCGGGAGCGCGCGTTCGGGAATTTCACCTTGAGGTAGCTGGCGTAGAAGCCCTCGACGACCTGCTCGATCATCTCCGCAGCGCGTTTCGGTTCCATCCGGCGCAATTGATTCAACACCTGCGCCGCCTTCTTCCAGTCATCGACCGCTTTTTTCGGGATCGCCTCGCTCGTGAGCAGCAACGGTTTGCCATCGGCCAGTACGGGATGAAACTTTTCCCAGAGTTTGTCGGCGGTCTTGGCGCCGATACCAGCAAGCAACTTGAGAATGCGCTTAAACGCCATCTCGTCGTGTGGGTTGACGGCGACTTTCAGGAAACAACTCACGTCCTTCACATGCGCCTGCTCGAAGAACCGCAGTCCGCTGGTGATGACGTACGGGATGTTGCGACGGGTCAATTCCATCTGCAATTCCATGGCGTGGTAATGCGCGCGATACAGCACGGCCACGTCGTTGAGCGGCACGCCTTCGTCGCGCAATTCCAGGATGCGCTGCGCCACGAATAGCGACTGCTGGTTGCTGTCGGGGCACGGGATGAGCCACGGCTTGGCGCCGCCGGAGCGCACTGCGGTGAGGTTCTTGGCAAACTGGCGGATGTTGGCCTTGATGGCGTCGTTGGCGAGCGCGAGGATGCTCGGCACGCTACGGTAGTTGACCTCGATTTTGAACGTGCGTGCGCTCGGGTACCGCTGCGGGAATCCCAGGATGTTGCGATAGTTGGCCCCGCGCCACGAATAAATCGATTGCGCATCGTCGCCGACGACCATCAGGTTGCGATGCACCCTTGCGATGGTGTCGATCAAGTCCGCCTGGATCTTGTTGGTGTCCTGATACTCGTCGACCAACACGTGCAAGAACTGTTCGCGGTAGTGCGCGGCGACCTCGCCCTGCTCCTGAAACAACCGCAGCGTGTTGACGAGCAGGTCATCGTAGTCCATCGCGTTGGCCTTGAGCTTGCGTTCGCGGTAGACCTCACGCAACGTCTTGATCGGGCCGGCGAGATGCGAGAAATACTCGTATTGTTCGGCCAACACCTGCTCGATGGTGCGCTCGGTGTTCACCGCCAGCGAGTAAATCTCCGCCAACACGTCGCCTTTCGGAAACCGCTCCTGCTTTGTATCGATCCCGGCCTCTGCCACACACGCGTCGAGCATGTCCTTGGCGTCTTCGCGGTCGAGAATGGTGAAATCGTTGCCGTACCCGAGCAGCTTGGCATGGCGGCGCAGGACTCGGTTGCCGACATGGTGGAATGTCCCGCCCCAAATCGCGGAGATATCCGTCGGAAGCAGGTTCTCCACGCGTCGCAGCATTTCTTTGGCGGCTTTGTTGGTAAACGTCAGGAGCAGGATCCGCCCCGGCGGCACGCCATGCTCGACCAACCACGCCACGCGGTATGTGAGCGTGCGCGTCTTACCGCTGCCCGCGCCCGCGATGACCAGCATCGGTCCGGAATTGGCCGTATCATCGGCGCCCGTGGCCGTCACGGCGGCGAACTGCTGATCGTTGAGTTCCGCGCGGTAGTTGATATGAAGATCCCGCGGCCCGTGCGCGGGCTTCAGAATGTACTCTGGAGCCATCGAGACAGTATTCGCCCGTTACCGCTTCAATCCCAATGCGAACAGCACGGCCGCCACCAGGCTGAGAACCGCGAGCATCCCCGCCGGCATAAACCGCTGTTTCTTGGCGTAGCGCATGGCGAACAGGACCACCAATAGAAGCGCGATGACCTCCGCCGCCACGAGATTGCTCTGCAAGCCATTCCAGACACCGAATCCGCAGACCAGCAGCACCAACCCGAAACCAACACCCGAGATCAGCGACGCCTTGCTGCCGACACGGACGAACCCTGCGATGCCGCCCAGAATCATGATCACGCCATACACCCACACCTCAATTGCCGTATTTTCCATGGTTACCACCTTACCCGATGGGCAGCGACTTTGTCCAGAGTACGGGAAGGCCGCTA
>CAVYAC010000012.1:0-11926 GCA_963766065.1 uncultured Verrucomicrobiae bacterium | reverse complement strand
TTTTTGCATCTTACTCGATTTTTACGTTACGTATGCTAGAGAATATGGAGAGACTAGGAATATGCTTTGGGGCAGGACTGGGGAGGCGTGTTACGGTCGGGCGGTTGGTTGATCTTTGAAATAGAGGGAAATGGGGACGGACACCGCTGCAGCCAATGGTCGTGCGGAAGCCCGACCCTCCAAGCGGAAACGGCGGCAGCCGGGCAGGCTGCCCTACAATTGGGGAGGGAGCCCCACAAACATCAAAACGGCAAAACAAAGCCAATTTGTTGGAGTGTTGTGTGATTTGGACTGGCTTGATGGATAGGTAGTTAGGAGTCTGAGTGTGCCATTTTGTCACTTGGCTTCGTTTGTCAAAAAACGGCTTCGTTTGGGGGGTACGCATCGACGTGCAGGCTGTTTTGAGCGTATTCGCGCCTACAGCGGCATGAGCTGCGCTGCTTTTCCGATGACTTCAAGCTGTCAGACGGGTGAGGGCTTCGAGGTATTTCTCGGTGGTCTTGCGGATGACGGAGTCGGGCAGGACGGGGCCCGGCGGGGTTTTGTCCCAGTCGAGGGTTTCAAGGTAGTCGCGGACGAATTGTTTATCGAAACTCGGTTGGGGTTTGCCGGGGGCGTAGCCGTCGGCGGGCCAGAAGCGGGAACTGTCGGGGGTCAGGGCTTCGTCGATGAGGATGAGTTTGGGATGCGGCGACGCCCCGACCTCGGAGTCGGGGGAGAGACCCCTCGACAAGCTCGGGGTGACAGCCGAGATGAGTCCAAACTCGAACTTGGTGTCGGCGATGATGATGCCGCGGGTGGCGGCGTAGTCGCGGGCGTAACTGTAGAGGCCGAGGGAGGTGTCGCGGACTTTCTCGGCGAGCGGTCGGCCGAGGATCCCGGCGCAGCGGTCGAAATCGATGTTCTCGTCGTGGCCGGTCTCGGCCTTGGTGGCGGGGGTGAAGATGGGTTGGGGGAGCGGGCTGGATTCGACAAGGCCGTTGGGCAGCTTGATCCCGCAGACGGTGCGCGATTGTTTGTATTCCTTCAGCCCGGAACCGGCGAGATAACCGCGGACGACGCATTCGACGGGGAGCGGCTGGCATTTGCGCACGAGCATTGAGCGGCCCATCAAGTTTTGTAGGGCAGCGGGCCCCGCTGCCACCAACGACGGCAAGCCGGCGGCTCGCCCTACGATGTTGGACGTGATGAAATGGTTCTCGACGATGTGCCGGGTCTTGGCGAACCAGAATTCGCTGAGGGCGGTGAGGACGCGGCCCTTTTCGGGGATCGGGTTGGGCAGGATGACATCGAACGCGCTGATGCGATCGGTGGCCACGAAGAGCAGCGAGTCTCCGAGGTCGAAGACTTCGCGGACTTTGCCGCTCTTGAGCTTCTTGATGCCCGGGAGATCGATTTGCGTGATTGTGTTCGCCATGGTGCTCGCCTAAACTTGGGTCATATTGTATGAATCCCAGCCGAAAGTTTAAGGAAAATGTGCTGGTCGTCGGCTTTTTTTTACTGAGCGTCGCCGTCGTGGTGATTCTCGTCGTCGGGGCGTGGAAAGGGCGCACGTCCGCCCGCCCGTCAATTCCAGCGGCGGAGCAGGTCAACCACTAGACGCACGCCGAACCCTGTCGCACCCTTGGTCAGATAAGGAAGCTCCTCCGTGGTCCACGCCGTGCCCGCGATGTCCAGATGCGCCCAGGGCGTGTCGCCGACGTATTTCGCGAGGAACGCCGCCGCCGTGATGGCGCCGCCGTAGCGGCCGCCGGTGTTCTTGATGTCAGCCACGTCGCTTTTGATCTTGTCCTTGTACTCCTGCCACAACGGCAACGGCCAGACGCGGTCGCCGGTACGGTTAGCCGACGCGCGGATTTTCTCCTGCAGCACATCGTCATTGCCGAGGAGACCGGCAGCGATACTGCCGAGAGCGACGACGCAGGCGCCGGTGAGAGTGGCGAAGTCGATGATGGTCTTGGCCCCGCGTTCGCGGGCATAGACGAGAGCATCGCCGAGCACGACGCGGCCTTCGGCGTCGGTATTGAGGACTTCGATGGTCACGCCCCGTTTGTCCGCCCCGCGGTAGCTGGTCACGATGTCGCCGGGGACGGTAGCTTGTGGAACTGGGCATATTTTCGGCGGAGGAAATAACGCCGAGAATATTGAGCGGCAGTTTCAATTGAGCAACGGCCTTGAGGATGGCGAGAACGGCGACGCCGCCGCATTTGTCGAATTTCATTTCGTCCATCTTGTCGGACGGCTTGATCGAGATGCCGCCGGAATCGAACGTGATGGCTTTCCCGACGAGCGCAATGGGCGCGGCGTCTTTGGAGCCGTAATATTCGAGGACGATCAAGTGCGGTTCATTCGCGCTGCCGCCACCGACGGCCAGCAATCCGCCGAAACCGCCCGTCTCGAGTTCCTTTTTGGCGAGGACGGTGCACACCAGACCCGAATCGTCCGCCAGTTTGCGGGCATAGTCCGCCATGACGCGGGGGGTGACGACGTTGCCGGGCAGATTGCCAATTTCGCGGGCGTAATTGGTGGCCTCGGCGGCGATTTGTGCGTCCGCAACAATTTTCCTGGCTGCCTTCAGGTCGGCGTGTGCGGGAATGCAAAGCGTAAGCGTCTTTAATTCCGTCGCCTCACCGTCGTCATCGGGTTTGAACTGGCGGAACTGGTACGTGGCGAGGATTGCGGCCTCGACGATGGCAGCCAGCGAATCGTTAACGTCGCCCGACACCTGCACGGCGGCGCGCTCGATACCCAGGTCACGGAGTTTCTTGGCGGCGATGCCCAGGGCGCGGCGCAGAGTTTCGGTCGTGAATTTGTTGCGCTGGCCGAGGCCGACCAGCAGCACGCGTTGGGGGGCGAGTTTGCCCGCCGAGTGAAGGAGAAAGAGCTGGTGCCCGGCTCCGCGAAATTCCTTGGGACCGACATGACGGAGCAGGTTTTTGAAGGCCGCGGGCCCATCGAGACGTTCCTTCTCGAACGCGAACAGAACGGCGGCCGGTTGCTTTTGAGAGAGAGCCGAGGAGGTGGTGACAGAAAAGTTCATGTATGGTTTCCGACGCGGATTATAGCAATGGGCGTGCGTCCGTCAACGCTTCGTCGCGGGGGGCATCGTCGCGAGATTTTGATAGTCAAGGATTTGCGTGGTTTTGAGGAAAGGCGCGACGGTTGCGCGTGTATGCATGGCCTGTGGCCTGACGGTTCGGATGGTGGCAGTTTGCGTGGCAAGTTTCGTGCTTTCTGTAGGTTACGACATCTGGGTTGCCCGTGGCAATCGAATGTCGGACCGTGCGAGAGCCTTCATTATCCAGAGTTTATTGGCGAACGTCATCGCGTTCGTTAGCGCGACCTTTCCGCCCGACGGATTAAGGGTCGCGCTGGCGCTGGCATTGTTCAGCACGTGGTTGGTGGCGGTCGTCCTTGCCTATCTGAACCTCCACACACGGGAGGCATGCTATCGATTCTGGGCGGTCGCCTGGCTTTACTACTCGATGTACCTGGCGACAGTGCTGGGGTTGGACGAACGACCAGACCTCGCGATCCTCCCGACGTTGGGCCGGGCCTGCGTGGGCGTCAGCGCGCTCTGCATGGTGTGGGGGACGTTGCATTTGGCCAACCGCGCGCGGTCCGATCGGGAACTGGGGATCGGATCGGTGGTCATACTGGTCTGGAGTTTTGCGATTCGTTCCGTAGCGGGGAACCATGTCTGGATCAACTCTCCGACATTTCTGCTGCTGGGATTATCGGGTCTGGCTGTCGCACTCCCTCACGCGAAGCGGTGGAAAAGAACAACCGGGGGCACGTGTGCTCTGCGTCAGTTTGCTGCTGTGGTCAGTGCACCAATGTACCTTCCACTGGCTGATCGCGCGGGAACCGGCGTTGAGCGCCTTGGAGTACATCGTGTCCGCTGTCCTTACCTTCGGGGTGACCGTAGGACTGATTGCGTCGGTGCTGGACCAGGCGCGCGCGCGCCACAACGCGTTGGTGCAGGAATGTCAAAACGGCGCCGCGCAACGCCGTACGCTGGAGCAGGAGTTGCAGATCTCCGAGCAGAAATACCAGCAACTTTTCGATTCGGCGTGTGATGCGATCATCCTTGTGGATATCGCCACTTTTGAGATTGTGCAGGTGAATCCGGCTGCTGAAGAGTTGATCCTGCGCAGGACGGACGAGTTGGTTGGCCAACCCTTACGGACGCTCTGCCCGAACCTCCAGGATTGCACGGAGAGCCTGTTAGAGAACAAGAAACGGGCGGAAGCGCTATTCGATGCGACAGGCGAGATCCAGATCACCCAAGGGGAAGGGGAGCACGTGCTTTGCGAAGGAGCGGTGACACTGATGGACTGTCACAAGCGGCCGGTGCTCCAGATCAACGTTCGGGAAATTACCACCCGCAAGAAGATGGAGCAACAATTGCGGCAGGCGGAAAAGTTGTCCGCGCTCGGCCAACTCGTAGCCGGCGTCGCGCATGAATTGAACAACCCGCTCGCCGTGGTGATGGGATACACGCAACTGTTCGTGAAGAACAAAAGCCTCGATGAAAAGGTCCGCAAGGACTTGCAGAAGGTCCTCCATGAAAGCGAACGGGCGGCAAAGATTGTGCGGAACCTGCTCACGTTCGCGCGTCCACGCGAGCCGCATATGACCATGGTGGATGTGAATCGGATCGTGGTTGATGCGTTGGAGACTCGCGAGATGCAGGTGCAACGCGCCAAGGTTGACATCGTGCGACGGCTGGCCAAGGACCTGCCGCCCACGATGGCCGACGAGGGTCAGATTGAGCAGGTGTTGGTGAACCTGCTCACGAACGCCATTCAGGCGCTGGAGAACCGTCCGGACAAACGGATCGTCGAAATTAGCACCGAGTATTGCAACAACCGGATCCGCGTCGTGGTCGCGGATAACGGGCCCGGCATCCCGGAGCCGATTATGGGACGGATCTTCGATCCGTTCTTTACGACGAAGGGACCGGGAAAAGGCACGGGACTCGGGTTGTCAATCTGCTACAGCATTGTGGAGGAGCACAAAGGGAAGATCCGGGCGGAGACCAAGGCCGGCAAGGGCACGCGGTTCATCGTCGATTTGCCTGTGGTAAAATGTTCCGCCGCGGTGCATCCGCCGCCAGCGGAAGCGCCCGTCACCGAACATGAGACCGTCGTGCCCGCGGGACGGTTGTTGATCGTGGATGACGAACCGGGAATCGTCGATGTGCTGAAGCGAGCGCTGAACGAGAAAGGCTTCCAGACGGAATCTGCCTGCAACGGTGTCGAGGCCCTGGCGCGTCTCGCGTCGAACGAGTACGACCTGATCATTTCCGACATTTGTATGCCGGAAATGAGTGGCGAAAAACTTCATACCGTAATCAGTGAACGGTATCCACATATGCAGGAGCGGATCATCTTCGTAACCGGTGACACGGTCAGCCCGTCGTCGCGAAGTTTCTTGGAGCGGTCTGGCGCCCGTTGGCTCAATAAGCCATTCGATATTAGTGAGATCGAACGCATCGTCGTCAGCACGTTACGCGAGGGAACAGCCATCGCCGCTGGCTAGGACGCTGTAAGGCTGTAACTCGTCATACGCCTGAGAATGGCCCTCTTGCCGTTGTGACACGAAGCATGGTACTATACCCGCCGCGTAGCGAATCGCATCTATACAAATCCATGCAGTCCGATCAACGGCAACGAAGAGTATTGATTTTTTGTCTTTCGGGTCTCGGCGACGTAATTATGGCGTCGCCGTCGATTGCCGCATTGGCGGCTGAGCCAGAGCGTTTCCATCTCACGCTCCTGACGATGTTTGGAAGCGTGACGGAGTATTTGCGTGAACAGGCGTTCACCGAGGATGTGCGGTTTGCGGATTTTCCGCACAGCCCGAAGGTCAGGATTCTGCGGGATCTCTGGCGGTTGCGTCAGGAACGGTTTGACGTGAGCATTCTGACGTACTCACACAATCGATTCGTTTACAATGCCTCGTCGCGTCTGGTTGGCGCGCGGGAACGGATTGGCTTCCGATACCAGCGTCAGGCCCACTTGAACCTGCCGGGTTTGAATCAGACCGTATTCGACGAAGACCCGAAATTGCACGTCGTGGAGGAGAACCTCCGGTGGGCGGCGCATTTGACCGGTGCGACGTCCATAGTCTGGCCGACGAATTGTGGTTTCGGACGACACCGGAGTCAACCCGACAGGCAGACGCATTTCTCCGCGAGCATGGGCTGACGGATGCATCGCCATTGGTCGGTATTCACCCGAGCTGCAATCCCATGAAGAACCAGCAGAACCGCTGTTGGCCACCGACCCAGTTCGCCCGGTTCATGGAACGCATGAGCGAACGCCAGCCTTCCATGCGGTTTGTGCTGTTCGAGGGCCCACTAGACGAGAAGGTGAGTAGCGCGGTGCACAAAAAACCCGGCTTTGTGGCGGTGGCGCGTCGGCTGCCGATCGGCGCGGTGGCCGCGGTGTTCCGTCGGTGCCAGTTGTTCGTCGGCAATGATTCCGGGCTGCTTCACGTCGCATCGGCGTGCAAGGTGCCTTGCGTGGCGGTCTTTGGACCGACCAATCCGACGTGGGTGCGTCCTTGGCGGACGCCACACGTCATCGTCAGCCGCGGGTTGCCCTGCAGCCCCTGCTTTTACTATTCGAGCCGACCGTTAAGCTGTCCAGCCGGGCTCGACTACGCCTGTGTCCGCGATCTGTCATTAGACTCTGTGGAAACCGCCGCCTGGCAACTCTTACATCAATCTCATGAAAGCGCCATCAACGCTCAGCGCTAAACGGCCCAGTTTCGGGCTGTGGGTCACGGTGGCAGTGGCGCTGGCGTACTGCATCTGGCTCGGCATGCACTGGCTGCCGCTGGGCTTGAGCGAACACGAACTGAGCGGTTCGGCTTCGCGGGTGTGGGACATCAAGCGCGAAATTTCCCAACATCATTTCCTGCCCTGGTGGACGCCGTATTTCATGAGCGGATCGAGCTACGGCCTCAATCATGGTCGTGGCTTCTATCTGGTGCCGTGGATTTTCTTGTCGATGTTCACCGACCTCATCACCGCCGGAAAACTCATGGCCCTACTGGCGATCTTCGCCGGTGCCATGAGCATGTACTTTTGCGCGTGGCATTTCCTGAAGCATGACTGGGCGGCGACGTTGGCGGCGGTGGCGTTCCTGTTGCACCCCGAACAGATCATCCGCGCGGCCGGCGCCGAACACATGACCATCATCCTGTTCTTTCCGTTCATGCCGCTGCTCTGGCTGACGCTGGCCCGGGCGCTCGAATCCAACACCTTTCGGGACACGTTCCTGTGTGCTCTCGTCGCCGTGCTGGCGTGGTGGACGGATAACAAGCAGGCGTTCACCATGTTCCTGTTCTTGTTTGGCTATGCTTTGTACTGGCTGTGGCCGCGACGCCAGCTGTGGCGGTCAATCGCACGAACATGCGGGTTGTTGGCGGCCATGGGGTTGGCAATGGGGTCGTGGATGCTGGTGCCGGGGGTTGTAGAATCGGGTTACGTGAAGCTGTTTTACGGCGATCCGTTGGCAGCCTGGCAGAAAGGCTTCGCATTCAAGAGTCTGCTGGGTTTGGTGGATCGCAACGGCTCGGCCACGAGCAACCTTGTCAACGGTGTAATGTCGCGGATCCAGGCCAACGGAGGCCGCGTCAGCAGTCAGGCGGAATACGACCAGGTGCAACGGTTGATGTCGCTGGGCTCGGGGGGCTCGGACTCTCCCGAGAAATACATGGGCGTTGTATTGCTGGCGGTTCTTGTGGCCACCGCGGTGTGGAATGCGCGTCGGGTTGAGCGACGGGCGTTTTGGTTCTTCGTGGCAGCGTTGCTGGCAAGTGTGATGCTGGCGACGGGACCGAGCAGCGTGTGGTCGGCCAACTGGGCGACATGGGAGGCGCTTTCATCGCAACAGGTATCCGGGGTCGCGTTCGCGTGGCTGTTGGTGAGTATTGCATTTTTGGTGCTGTTCTATCGACGAAAATTGACCACGGGCCGCAAGCGAGTAATCGCCGGCGTGGCGCTGGCGATTTTCCTGTTTGTGCCGGGTTTTCAGTGGTTGGCCGCGCTGCCGTATTTCAAGGATATCCGGGCGCCGTATGTCTTTTACGATACACCCGCGGTGTTTCTGGGAGCGATGCTGGCGGGATTCTTTGTCACGGATGTCCTCGTGGCGGAGAAATGGCGGGCGCACGCGCCGAAGATTGTGGCAGGCCTTGGGGTGTTGTTGTTACTCGATTACTGGCCGTATCAGAAACCGACGTGGGACAATGGCGTTTCCAGTCACACATTGACGAATTTGCAGGCGGCGTACCATTCGCTGAGAAAGATCCGGATTGGGTCAAGACCTACTCTGTTTCCGGGCGATACTTCCACCTGCTCGGGCCAATGTGGGGGGGCAAGCCGCAGGTCTACGAGGCTTTTTACAACTGGATGTGCCCGCTCGGGACAGGACTTTTGAACAAACAAGCGATCATCCAATTGCCAGATCACCGGATCGTCATGAATCGGGCCTTCCTGGACTTGATGGGGGCGCGGTATATCGTCTTTGATATGGCCAGTCCCGGTGTTCCCCAGCCGCAAATGGTGCTCGATGATCTGTCGCGCAACTATGCCGCCGTATCGACAAATGAAGATTTCATCGTCTTCCGCAACGATAGCGCGCGGCCCTACGTGACGGCGTACACGCGCGCCTGTCTCTACGCCGGTGACATTCGCAAATCCGCATCGCTCGCGCTGGCGCTCTCGGCGAAGAACTGGCCGCTGGTCCAAGCGAACGAAGGGAGTCCTGGTGAAGTTCCCTCCGACGAAGCGCAGAAGTATGAGCGGGTGTATGGCGAGGATAGTTCGCCGTTTCCGCCGATCAACGCGGGAACACCTGTGTCGTTGGAAAACGTGAAGCTCATCCGCGAGAACGCACAGGTGGTGCGCATCCAGTTGACGGCGCCGTCGGCCTGTCTGGCGGTTATCGCCGAGAGCTACTATCCATTCTGGCACGCAGAAATCGACGGTCAGGCAGTAGAAGTATTGCGGGTCAGCTGCGGTCTCATGGGAGTGCAACTGCCTGCGGGAAACCACACGATTCTCCTGCGCTATCAACCGCCGCGAGTGTACGCGGTGGCGGCAGTGGTCAGTATCGTGGCGTTCCTTGTGGGGCTGGGGTTGGCAGTCCGCAATCGGTAGTTCACAGCGCCGTCTACCGGCTCTTCCACCAGTCAATCGTCTGGCGGAGACCGGCGTCAAGGTCGTAGTGGGGTTTCCAGCCGGTGCCTCCGCGGAGCTTCGTGTTGTCAGCGAGCAAGTGCATCGGCTCGGTTGGAGAATCGGGGAATGCACCGAGCTTGATCAAATCGACGCGACCGAGCAGTTCACCGATTTTCAACGCGATATCGCGCGTCGTCACCGGCAGGCTGCTGCCGATATTGACCGCGCCGGTCAGCTTGCTTTGGGCGACCGCGCAAACGGCGCTGGCAACGTCCTCGATGTGGAGATAATCGCGGATGCGATCGCCGGTGACGAGTTTGGCTTCCTGTCCCTGCCGGAGCTGGTTGATCACGACGGGCACGAGCCGCCGCGGATCCTCGAACGGACCGTACTGATAGAAAAACCGCACCCAGGCGAAATCGATCCCGACCGATGGGAGCGCCTGGAAAAGCGCCAGCTTCGACTGCGCGTAGATGGTGGCGGGAGCGGTCGGCGTCGATTCTGTTTGCGGCGGATCGCTGGTGGCGTACTCGAAACAGGTTCCCGCCGCGATGAACCGTTGGCAGCCTGCCTCCTTGAGCCGACGCGCCAGGCGCAAACTGCCACCAACCCACTCCTGATTCTGCGGGGAGTGAAGATACTTGCCCGGCTCGACGAACCAGGCGAGGTGCAGGCACGCGTCGAAGCGCCAATCCGCAAGTTCGGCGTCAGGATTCAGCAAATCGGTTTCGATGAAGCGTAGCGAGGGAGCGATGTCGTCAACGCGGGAGCGGTCGATTCCCGGCAGCACGATGACGTGTACTTCATGGCCTTGGCGGACCAGTTCGCGGGCGATATGCGACCCGATGAACCCGACCCCTCCTGTGAGCAGCACTTTCACAAACGGGAGCCGTACTGGGCGGTGTAGTATTTCTTGAACTCGCCGCTCTTGATCTTGCGCCACCACGACTCGTTCTGGACGTACCAGTCAATCGTCGCATCGAGGGCGCGGGGGAAATCGCGGTTCGGGCGCCAGCCGAGAGTGGCCAGTTTGCCGGCATCGAGAGAATAACGGCGGTCGTGGCCGGGCGGTCCTTGACCAGTTGGATCAACGACTCGGGCTTGCCCAACTTGCGGAGGATGGCTTGGGCAATGTCGATATTCTCGACTTCGTTGCCGCCGGCGATGTTGTAGGTCTCGCCCGTCTGGCCGTGGGTGATGAGGAAATCGATGGCGGCGCAGTGGTCCTCGGCATAAATCCAGTCGCGGACGTTGCGGCCATCGCCGTACAGCGGCAGCGGCTTGCCTTCGATCGCATTGGTAATGAACAACGGGATGAATTTCTCGGGGTATTGGTTGGGGCCAAAGTTGTTTGAGCAGCGGGTGATCGTGACGGGCACGTTATGCGTGGTGAAATACGCGTAGGCGAGCCGGTCGGCGCCGGCTTTGCTGGCGGAGTAGGGATTGCGCGGGTTGAGCGGCGATTCTTCCGTGAAACTGCCACTGGCAATGCTGCCGTACACTTCGTCCGTCGAAACCTGAATGAACTTCTTCACGCCGAATTCGCGCGCGGCCTCCAGCAACGTGAACGCGCCGAGCACGTCGGTCTTGATGAAATCATCGGCCCACAGGATCGAACGGTCGACGTGCGTTTCGGCGGCAAAATTAACGACGATATCGACCCCGTGACTCCAGAGTTTGGTCACCAACTCGTGGTCGGCAATATCGCCCTTGACGAACTGATGGCGGGTGGGATCGGTAAGATCGGTCAGGTTATCGAGATTGCCCGCGTAACTGAGCTTATCGAGATTGGTGATGTGCCAATTCGGGTGGGTTCGCAGCGCGAACTTGACGAAATGCGAGCCGATGAAGCCAGCGCCGCCGGTGACGAGGACGCGCATCAGTTTTTCCCTCGCGAGACGCTGAGTTTCATGCCGTCACGTTGGGCAACGAGCAGGCTGGTTTCCAAGAGTTTGTCGTGCGAGGCACCGGCATCGGCCCACCAGCCGTCGAGGACGTTGTAAGACAGTTGACCCCGTTTGATGTAGGCATTGTTGACATCCGTGATTTCAAGTTCGCCGCGGCCGGACGGCTTCAGGGTGCGGATAATATCAAAGACGGCGGGGTCGTACATGTAAACGCCGATCACCGCGAGGTTGGACTTGGGATGAGCGGGTTTTTCGACGATGCTGACGATGTGCTGGCCGCGCAATTCAGCCACGCCGTAGGCACGGGGATTGGCCACTTCCTTCAGGTAGACGCGGGCTCCCCGCTTTTGTTTTCGAAACGCCGCAACCCCCTGGCGGATATCCTTTTCGATGACGTTATCGCCCAGCATGACGACAATCTTCTGGCCCTCGGCGAAATGTTCCGCCAACCGCAGGGCGTCGGCAATTCCGCCTTCGCCTTCCTGATAGGTGTAGTTGATGTGGGGAAGATTGAAGGCGCTGCCGTTGCCGAGGAGGCGCAGGAAGTCGCCGGCGTTATTGCCGCCCGTGACGATGAGCAGGTCGCGCACACCCGCATCGACAAGCGTCTTGATGGGAAAGAAAATCATTGGCTTGTCGTAAATCGGCAGAAGATGTTTGTTGGTGATTTTGGTCAACGGGGCAAGCCGCGTGCCCAGACCACCGGCGAGAATGATGCCTTTCATGACGGGTTCTTAGAGCAACTGCGATGCCGCGAATTGGTTCGGTGTCATGGCGCGGGAGAGTAGCCAAGCGGCTGGCTCAAGTCAACGCTGGGCGGGCT
>CAVYAC010000011.1:0-25454 GCA_963766065.1 uncultured Verrucomicrobiae bacterium | reverse complement strand
AGCCTGAGAGCTCCCAACAATATCCGTAGCCGCAGGCTTTAGCCTGCGCTGATGATGCTCCTGACGGTCAAAGCGCCCCTCATCGGCGTTACGAGACGCTAACGCTCTCGTGCACTCGCAACTATCCTAATGGCCTCACATCACAGCGAAGAACGCGAACACGATCACACCAAAGATGAACGCCCCCAGCCCCCACGCAAACCAGAAATCACGCGGTGTCTCAGAACGGACGATAGGATTGTGCGGCATGCTTTTTGTCGTGATCCACTTGCCGCCTTTTATATGTAAGCGGCCCGTAATCAGAGCCTGAGCCAGGAACACAACTCCGCTTACGAGGAACAGCCATCGAAGAGTTCTGAAATTGGGCTGTGCATTCATTATCGAACTGACAGTGTCTTGGTAGTAGCAAAGCATTTTCAGCGCCATCCCCGTCTCGCCGCGACTTTCCGATTCTACCACCTCGCCCCTCCCTGCAAGATTAAGAAATTCTCGCCATCTCTCGTTCCGCATCTTAAGCTGGCTGCCCATGCCATCTGCGCCTGACATACTTGCTGATGCCGTTGAACGGGCTTTGCGCTCGGTCGTCGGCCCCGAGAACGCCGGACCGGCGATGATCCGGCCGTGCGCCGACCCAAAGTTCGGGGATTACCAGGCGAACGGCATCATGGCCGTCGCGAAGCGTCTCGGCCAGAACCCGCGCGAGTTGGCGGACAAGGTCATCGCACAACTTCAGGTGTCCGAGGTCAGCGAACCGCCAACAGTTGCCGGCCACGGCTTCATCAACTTCCGGTTAAAACCATCGTTCGTCACCGGGCAAATTGCTGCCGCGGCAAAGGACGAACGTCTCGGCGTCCCGGTCGTGGCGAAGCCGAAAACGGTCGTCATCGATTTCAGTTCGCCCAATGTCGCGAAACAGATGCACGTCGGTCACATCCGTTCGACGATCCTCGGCGATTGCCTCGCGCGCGTGATGCGGTTCCTCGGCCATCATGTCATTACCGATAACCACATTGGCGACTGGGGCACGCAATTCGGCATGCTTATTCTCGGCTGGAAACGGTTTCGGGATGACGAGGCGTTGAAGAAGGACCCGATTGCCGAGCTGGAACGGCTCTACAAACACGTCAACGCCCAGGAGAATTTGCGCGACGAAGCCAAAGCCGAATTGGTCAAACTCCAGCAAGGCGATGCCGAGAACACCGCGATCTGGAAGAGCTTTATCGACCTTTCGACGGAGGAGTTTGGGAAAACCTACCGGCGTCTCGGGGTGTCATTTGACCATACATTCGGTGAGAGTTTCTACAATCCGATGCTGAAAGATGTCGTGGAAGAATTGAAGCGCCTCGACATCGCACGGCCAAGCGAAGGGGCGATTTGCATCTTCTTCGAGGACAACCCCGAGCTGAAGACCGCCGCTCCGCTCCTCATTCAAAAAGCTGACGGGGCATTTCTCTACGGCACGACCGACATGGCGACGCTGAAGTACCGCATCGACCAGTGGCATGCCCGATGAAATCATTTATGTGACCGATGCGCGCCAGCAGTTGCATTTCAAGCAGGTCTTTGCCACGGCGCGAAAGTGGCTGAAGAATGTCCCGGAGCTACGGCACGTGCATTTCGGTTCCATTCTGGGCGAAGACGGCAAACCGCTCAAGACCCGCGACGGCACGCCCGTGAAGCTTTCCAACCTGCTGGACGAAGCGGAAGGACGGGCATTGGCGGTGGTGACGGAAAAGAATCCCGAACTGCCCGCCGAAACTCACAAGGAAATGGCCCGGGCTGTCGGCATCGGGGCCATTAAATATGCCGACCTGTCGCAAAATCGCACCACGGACTACGTGTTTAGTTGGCAGAAGATGCTGGCGATGACGGGTAATACCGCTCCCTACATGCAGTACGCCTACGTTCGCGTGCAGAGCATCTTCCGCAAAGCGGGCGACATGAAGACCGATTCGGCGGGCATCACATTGCGAACACCGGCCGAACTGGACCTGGCCAAGCACATCCTGCGATTCTCCGACTCCCTGCACGCGGTCGCCGAGGACGACAAACCGAATTGGCTCACGAGCTATCTCTTCGACCTGTCGAACAAGTTCAGCACATTCTACGAAAACTGTCCCGTGTTGCAGTCCGAAGAACCGACCCGTTCCTCGCGGCTCCTGCTCTGTCGGTTGACCGCGGATGTCATCAAACGCGGCCTGAATCTTTTGGGCATCGACGTCATCGAACAGATGTGACGAGAGTGTGGTTAATAGTGATGGTCAAAAGCCAACGGCACCCCTCACCTTGATCCTTTGCCGCAAACGACGGCGGCGTCTCGCGGACTCGGCTCCCCTCAAGGGGAGAGGAAATGGCAGAAACGCGCCTCGCCCCGCCGAGGGAGAGGCCGGCCCCGCGGTTGTTTGCGGGGACGGGTGACGGGGACGTCCATACAACAACCACCATTTTTGATCACACCCATGTACACGAAACGCACTCGACAGGTTCGACGAGCGCGATTAAGGTTGGCAATGGCAACGGCACAGCAAACGCATTTCCCAGAGGAGTGACAGCTTATGGCGAGCGGCATTGAAACCCTTCATGTAACGGACGAGGTCCAGTTTGGCAGGGACTGCGAAGCGACGCAGATTCCCAGTGGTGCGCGGATCGTGGTGCCCAAAGGCACACCCGCGTATGTTGGCCAAACACTTGGCGGCAACGTCACGTTACAAGTGTCCACGCTCGGCCTTGTGCAGGTGGCCGGACGCAATCTGGATGCGCTGCTCAAGGATGGGGTACCCGTCGTCGCGCCGACGGCCGGTTCGTCCGCGACCGATGAGAAGCCCGCCGGCCCAGCCGACGAAAAGGCGCTGTGGGAAGCCATGAAACAGTGTTACGACCCCGAGATCCCCTGCAACGTTGTCCACCTGGGCTTGATCTACGACGTGAAGTCCTCGCCCCTTCCCTCGTCGCGGAGCCATGTGGATGTGAAGATGACCCTTACCGCGATGGGTTGCGGCATGGGCCCGGCCATCGCCGCGCAAGTGCGCGATCGTTTGCTGGAAGTGCCGGGTGTCGAAGAAGCCAACGTCGATATCGTGTGGGATCCGCCCTGGAACCAGAGCATGATCACCGACGACGGCAAGAAACGGCTCGGACTTTGGTAATCCCCTCGACCCGCAAGTAAGATCGGGCCGAGCGGCAATTGTCACGGTCAACAGGCCTTGTCCTCGCAACAGGCTTCACTTCACCCGCTTCGCATCACCCCACAGGTCTTCGAGGCCGTAGCGCTGGCGGAGTTCCGGATGGAAGATGTGGATGAGAACGTCATTGTAATCCATGACGATCCAGCGGCTGGGCGGAAAACCGTCGCGGTGCAGCGGGCGGATACCTGCGTCGCGCAGGCGGCGGGCGATTTCGTCGGCAATGGCCTTGAGATGCGGCTCGGAGGTGCCGGTGCAAATGACGAAAAAGTCGGCCACATTCGAAATGCCGCGCACGTCAAGAATCATGGCGTCCTCGGCCTTCTTGTCGAGGGCGATTTCGCGGCAGAGTTTGGCAAGTTTTTCGGAGGCGAGCCCGCTAGTGGCCTTCACTGATAAAGCCGTCGCCTCCGGATATATTCGGTAACCGCATCAGGTACAAGATAGCGTATCGAGCGCCCGCTGGCAACTCGCGAACGAATCTCCCGTGAGGCGATGTCACAGGAGTGTCCCCGCAACACGTGCTGACGGAGCCGTTTTCGAGACGCCGCATCGAGACGTCGATCCACCACGGGCCTGGCCTCGAAGCCCGGCCGGGCACGGTCACGAACGTGCACAAACTGACCACCCGCTGGGCCTTCCACCACAGATGCAATTCACGCAGTGAATCCGCGCCGATGATGAAGTAGAAGTCGGCTTTCGGGTCGCGCCGTCGAAGCTCCACCAATGTATCCACCGAGTACGATTTGCCGCCGCGTCGGACTTCGATGTCATCCACCTGGAAACGGTCATTGCCGCGGATCGCCAACCTGATCATCTGCAGGCGGTCGCGCTCGCTGGCCAGCACCTCCGCTGTCTTGTGCGGGGGGGTTGCCGACGGGATGAATTTCACGCGGTCCAGCGCCATCTGTTCCATCGCGTCCTGCGCAACCAGGAGATGGCCGAGATGGATCGGGTTGAATGTCCCACCCAGGATGCCGATTCGTTTGCGTTTGCCCACCATGATTGCGTTGACACTAACCAGAGCGGCACGGTTTCACAAATCTTTTCACGGTCAGACCCCATCGGGAGGCGAGTCTTGGGAGGTGCGTCAGCACGGGCGGCCAACGGCGGGAACCGGGGGGGCGTATTACTCGCGTTGTATTGAGGAAGTGCGACTGGCGCGCATACACACCGCCATGGCCACCCAAAGCCCCAACGTTCCCCAGCAGAGCGGGCCGTAACGCTGCGCCGTGCGGCTCCCGGCCAGTCCCAGGGCAAGAATTGCGAACAGCACGAGGGCGGCACGCGCCGCGCGACGCCTGGTCCTATCCGTGGCGGCAACAGCCTCCGCAACAAGGGCCGTGATGGGCAGCAACAGCAACATAAAGTAGTGCGACCAGGAGACGGGCGGGACCACAACCATCCAAATGACCACGGCTGACAAGACGTGGATTTCGTTGCCCGGCTTCTGACCGCCACCCCAATCGCGCAATCACGCCGGCCATCACTGCCAGGATAAGCGTGGCCATGGCACGCGCCCTGGCGCTTTCCGTCAACCGCCACAACACAGCCTGCAAGGACTGATTGTTGACCATCGCTGGATTCAACAACGTGTCAAATAGAGCGGCGTTTGTGCGGGCGGACTCGCTCCGGTGAACGGCAGGGCCACCCGCGCCATCCATTTGTTCAAGTACGAGAGATTCCCCTGCCAGCCGTACACAGCCGCCGGCAGCACGAACGCGCCGAGGGCCACAGCGACCACGGTTGCCCCCAGAAACCGCCATCGTTTTCGCCACGCAAAATACCCCAGCAGAAGCAGGGGAAAGACTTTCAGCAATATCGCGCCGGCCAAACAAACGGCCCCGCGGATTTCGTGACCGCGCCACTGCCACACCAGCGCCGCCATCACCAACCAGAGGAGCAACGGCGTCGTCTGCCCGTGCTCCAATGCCGAGATCAACAGCCAGACCACCAGGAGCGGCGGCAACGTATACAACCAAAACACGTTCCCGGTGTAGGCGCAACGCGACCGCACCAGACTCACACACATTGTCACGGTCCACACGATCAGGGTTACGGAAATGACATACCAGAGCAGCGACGCCCAGTACAATGGCATCATGGCGAACGGCGTCATCACAATGGCAAACGCCGGCGGATAAATGTAGTACCAGCCGCGGCGGTTGTGCGCCTCGTAAATGTCCGCGCCATCCAGCACCGCCTGCCCCGCCGCCACGAACACAGTGAAGTCGCAACGGTGCACTTTCGAGCCCCACGTTTTGCCATGAAACGAGTATGGGCCCGCGCGATACACCGTGCTGACTCCCGCGATGATGAACAACGCCAATGCCACGAAGACGGCGATCCGTGTCCACCACGAACCCAGCGGACAATGGCCCGCCGTGTCGGCAACGGAAGCGGGATTCTCGGGCACCATAGTCCGCAGTGTAATGGAAGCGACCTCATAGTCGAGTGCAATCGCCGCCGGCTGACGAACCGGGACACCGCCGGCGGTCAGGGTAAGCCTGCGGAGGAGAAACGGCGCAACGCCCGCCTGACCCACATTTTCGAGCGCCTGCGCGGCCATGGAGTCCGCCTCGCCTACCCACTTGACGCGGGGACACGGAGACAACTATTCTTGCTGTACCGCGACATGACCACGACAAAGCCCACAGCCGTTTATCTTGGACGCGTCAAGCACGACGACAAACAGTCGGGCGGGCACCAGCATCACAAGCCACACAAACGCAAGGCCGAGATGCGGTTGATCGATCGCGCGTTCAAGCGCATCCCGAAGAACCACCGCGTGCTCGATGTCCCGTGCGGCGGCGGGCGGGTGATGCTGCATCTCGCCCAGAAGGGGTATTTCGCCAGCGGCGCGGATTTATCCGAGTCGATGATCGAGATTGCCCGGGAGAGCGCTTTCGAGGCGAATTTGTCCTGCCACGTGGAGCACCAGGACCTGGAGAAGCTGAGCTACAACGACGGACATTTCGACACGATCGTGTGTTTCCGTCTCTTTCATCATTTCCCCAATGTCGAGATCCGGCAGCGAGTGATCAGCGAACTGTGCCGCGTGGCCGGCAAGTTTGTGGTGCTTTCGTATTTCAGTCCCTATTCCGTGCAATCGGTCCATCGCAAGCTCAGGGGCAAGGATCGGGACCGGTTCGCGACGTCTCTGGTCGAGGTGGAAGGCTATTTCCGCCAGGCGGGATTCCGTCTCGTGGAAGATTTCGCCCTGATGCCCGTCCTGCGCACGCTCCATCTGGCCGTGTTTGCGCGGCGCGAGAGCAAGAAGTGAGCGCCCCAGATGATCTCATTCCATATTATCACCACAGAGACACAGAGAACACGGAGGCGGGATAAGTTGATACCTTTGAGTGAAAGGTATCATGGCTAGTGTAGGTGTTGAGGAGTCGGCGTGAGGACGGCTGCGGAAATTGTGAGGCCCGGCGACCTTGGACACCGTGGTTGTTGTGATGTGCTGAGTTTTTAGCATACCACCCTTCGACGTTGCTTGGTTCGACGTCGCTCACCGCAAGCAGGGCAGGCGAAGGGCGAGCCACAGATTGCCGCGAAAGCACGGGCACGGCGTTTGCGCTGCTAGCAAATCCTCAGCGCGTCTCAGCGGCTAGTGCCGCTTTCGGCTCCGTCTGACTCGGCTCCCCTTCGGAAGGGAGAGGGGAGCACGCCGAGGTGGGACGGACTGGCCGGGCGGCTCGACCACGGCACAAACCGCGCCTGCGGCGTGGGAGGGACTCCCTGGGCGATGTTGCAGTTGACAATGGTATCGACTAATGGTATACGGTAGTGCACATGTATGTGGTAGTTGATATTGATATTTGAAATAGGGGAATGGGGAGATGAGAAGACCCCTCACCTTGATCCTTTGCCGCCTCAGCACTGCCGGCGGCTTCTCGTCCGACTCGATTCCCCCAAGGGGCACGGAGACGGGTGTGGGCCGCGGTCAGCGCCCGCGGGGCGGGCGGACGGACGCCGATGTTACAAGGGGAGCCCCCTTCGGGGCTGCTCCCTTCTGCAAGCTCAGGGTAGACGGGGCGGATACGGCCCCGCAGATGTTAAATCTGCAAAACGAAGCCAATTTTCCCGGGTGTTGTGCGTTGTGGATTAGCTTGAGGGATAAGATGTTAAAAGTCCAAGTGTGCCATTTTGTCACTTGGCTTCGTTTGGGGGTCCGGAGGGGGATTAGAGACCCAAAATGAGCGTTAGGCGGAAGAGAAATGTGGCAGACTGAGTGGAGTTCAGGGATGACGTTAGGCCCACGTCTTTACCTGAGATGTCGGTCGGCGAAGGCGAGACCGGAGCTGCTCTTGAGGCGGCGCTCGAACTCCTCGACGCGGTTCGCGTCACGGTTCCTGCGGACGCGACAGAGCGCGTCCCTCCAAATTCGACGTACAGACCGAATTTGACAATCGCTGATCGGGCGGATAGCATGAGCCCGCATTCCGTAACGATTTTGGTCGGGGACGTAGCTCAGCTGGGAGAGCGCCTGAATGGCATTCAGGAGGTCGAGGGTTCAACTCCCTTCGTCTCCACCAAACATTTACGGAGAATGGGCGGGTTAAAAACTCCTTTACACCCCTTGTGCGGGCCGCTAAACTCACCGCTGTTTAACACTGGAAAGGCGTGAGACACTAAGCAATGATTGCGACGGTAAAAAAGACGGAAGTCACCAAAGAATTTCAGCTTCATGCGAAGGACACGGGATCAGCGGACGTGCAGATTGCGTTGCTGACGGCTCGCATCAACGAGTTGACGCAGCACCTGCAGGCGCACGTCAAGGACCACAGCTCGCGGCGCGGGCTGCTGAAGATGGTGGGCCAGCGGCGGCGGTTGCTCGATTATTTGAGCCAGACCGACACGAAGCGCTACCATGAATTGATCAAGAAACTGAACCTCAGAAAGTAGAAAAGAAAGGCGATTGCCCCGGCAAGCATTGGAGGATTGATGGATTGATGCCCGCCTACTCCGCGCGCGGCGCGGGTGGACATCATTCCATTAGTCCGATACCTGCCGGGCGGTCGGAACTCATATATGCAGCCCAGTGTAGTGCGTGCCCCCATTGGCGACAAAGAACTCATCATCGAAACCGGCAAACTGGCCAAACAGGCGGACGGCGCGGCGGTCGTCACCTTCGGCGAAACCGTCGTCATCGTGACGGTCGTGGCCAGCGGCTCGACCCGCGACGAACTGGACTTCTTCCCCCTCACGGTCGATTACCGCGAGAAGGCGGCGGCGGCGGGCAAATTCCCCGGCGGCTATTTCAAGCGTGAAGGACGCCCGACCGAAAAGGAAATCCTCACGGCGCGCATGATCCATCGGCCCTGTCGTCCGCTGTTTCCCGAAGGTTTCTACAACGACACACAAATCATGGCGATTTTGCTCAGTGCGGATACGGAAAACGATCCGGACATGCTGGCGATCAACGGCGCGTCGGCGGCCCTGTCCGTTTCGGATATACCGTGGCACGGCCCGATCGCCGCGGTGCGCGTGATTCGGGTCGGGGACGAATTTGTTGCCAATCCGACGCACACCCAGCGAAAGGAAAACCCGGATCTGGACCTCGTGTTCGTGGGCAACGGTACGGAACTCGTCATGATCGAAGGGTCCGGCCAGGAGATTTCTGAAGTCGACATGATGAAGGCCATCGAATTTGCCCATGGGGAATCGAAGAAGATCGTGGCGGCCATTCGCGAGCTGGCCGAGAAGGCCGGCAAACCGAAGCGCGAAGTCAAACTTTACACGGCCCGGCCCGAGGTAGTCGCGGCGTCCCGTGACATGGTTGGCGGCGAGGTTCTCAAGGCCCTCCTTACGCCCGGCAAGCTGGCTCGCGAGGCGGCGATTCGGGCCTGCAAAGACAAGGCCACCGAGGGATTGAAGAAGAAGTTTGCGGACATCACGGATTTCGAGATCAAAGAGTCATTCCACAAGGTCGAATCCGAAGCGGTACGCAGTTCCATTCTCAACAGCAACAAGCGGCCGGATGGCCGTGGCGCGCGCGACATTCGCCCGATCTACGGCGAAGTCGGCGTCCTGCCCCGCACGCACGGATCCGCCATTTTCCAACGCGGCGAGACGCAAGCGTTTGTGATGACCACGCTCGGGTCGAAGTCGGACACGCAAGATATGGACGCGTGGACGGGCGGACCGACGGAGAAGAAATTCATCCTGCATTATAATTTTCCGCCGTTCAGCGTTGGCGAGACGGGACGAACGGGTTCGCCCGGCCGACGAGAGATCGGTCACGGCGCATTGGCGGAACGCTCCGTCGAACCGATGATTCCCGACGAAGTCGATTTCCCGTACACCATTCGTGTCACGTCGGAGATCATGGAATCGAACGGTTCGACCTCGATGGCGAGCGTGTGCGGTGCGACGCTTTCCCTCATGGACGCGGGTGTGCCGATGAAATCGCCCGTGGCGGGCATCTCGATTGGATTGATTACGGACGAGAAGACGGGGAAGACAGTCACGCTCACGGACATTCTCGGATCGGAAGATCATTTTGGTGACATGGACTTCAAGGTCGCCGGCACCAGCAAGGGCATCACCGGATTTCAGACCGACCTCAAATTGCACGGGTTGAGCTTTGAGCTGACCAAACAGGCGTTCGAACAGGCACGGGAAGCGCGGCTCATCATCCTCGGCAAGATGGCCGAAGCCATCCAGGCGCCGCGGGCCGAACTCTCGAAGTACGCGCCACGGATCACGGCGATCCACATCAACCCGGAGAAGATTGGCGCGGTCATCGGGCCACAGGGCAAGGTCATCAAGGGAATCGTGGAGGCAACTGGCTGTCAAATCGACATCGAGGACGACGGCACGATTCACATCTTTTCCACGGACGGCGAAGCGGCGGAGCGGGCCATCGAACAGATCAAGGCCATCACGGCGGAAGTCGAGGTCGGCAAGATCTATCGCGGCAAGGTGGTCGGGATCAAGGAATTCGGGGCGTTTGTGGAGATTCTCCCCGACAAGGACGGCTTGTTGCACATCAGCGAAATCGCGGATCACCGTGTCAATCACGTCGAAGATGTGTTGAAGCTGGGTGATGAAACCTGGGTCAAAGTGCTGGGAATCGACGACAGAGGTCGCGTCAAGCTTAGCCGTAAAGCGGCGATGGCGGAGAAGGACGCGGACGCGAAGAAGTAGCGGCTTCCTGGTCCGCTGCCGAGTGCCGGCGACAGACGTTCTCTTCCGATCCGGAGGGGAAAATGATTGCCATACCTGTCGTGACTTCCTATATATCGGCGGGAAGATGCCGTCAGCGTCTCTAACAGGAGGTGGGCCGCATGTGTGTCTCGTCTAATCGAACGTCTCGACTTGTGTCCGCTGTCTTCTGGACGGTTTTGGCGGCGGCGGCCAGCAGCAGCACGGGCCCGGTGTTCGCCCAAGAAGCCGGGGCAGTTGACTCGGTCAAGACAAAGACGCTCTGGGAAATGCTTCAGGCGGGCGGACCCCTTCTGCTGGTTCTCGCCCTGCTATCGGTCATCACGGCCACGCTCATCATCGAACGCTTTCTCTATTACCGCAGCGTCGGCGCAAGCGCCGGCGAATTACTCCACAAGATCAAACAGGGCGCGACATTGTCGGACATGCTTCAGGTGACCAACGACGTATCGAGTGTTGCCGGGCGAGTGATGCGTGTGACGATTCAAGCGGCTCGCGATGGGTATAAACCCGACGAGATCGAAGACCTTGCGCAAAGCGCTGTGACCAAGGAACTCATCTCCCTGGAGAAGCACCTGCCGTTGCTCGATTCGATGGTGACCATGTGTCCGCTCATCGGATTGCTCGGCACCACCATCGGGATGATCCATTCCTTCAGCGTCGTCGCCGCCATCGGCATGAGTGACCCCACCAAACTGGCTGGCGGCATCTCCGAAGCGCTGATCAACACGGCCGCGGGCCTCGCGGTGGCGATTCCGGCCCTGTTCGCCTACAATTACTTTTCCGGCAAGAAGGAGGCGATTTTGATGAACATGGAAAAGAGCCTCACCGAATTGATCGTGCTCCTCAAGTCCCCCATTCCCCAGTAGGCTCGGCCAATGAAGGTCAAGCGTCGCAACATCCGGCGGGCACGCATCGAGATCATCCCGATGATTGACACAATTGTCATCCTGCTGATTTTCTACATGAGCTTCTCGCGCTTTGCCGAAGTGGAACGCCAGGCCGGAATCAAACTCCCCGTTGCGCTTGTCGGTGATTCGTTTGAGAAACTGCCCAACCAAATCATCGTCAATATGTCTTCGTCCAACAGCGTGATCATCGACGGCCAACCCTACAGGCTCAACGACCTTCCCGATCTCCTGCGCCGCCTGCAGTCCGCGCACACGGGTCTGGACTCGCTGATCCTTCGGGGCAACCGCGCGATGACGTACAAGGACCTCAGCGCGTTCATGACGGTTTGCTCCAAAGCCGGCATTGCCGATGTGGCCTTCGCGACGGTCCCCAAATGAAACTGAAGCGTCGAATCATCAAGCGGGCACGTATTGAGATCATCCCGATGATCGACACGATTCTCATGCTGCTGGTGTTCTACATGAGCTTCTCGACGTTCACCAAGCGGGAGAAGAGCTTCCTTGCCAAGTTGCCCTTGGTAACCTCCACCCGCTCCCCTGCGCAAGTGCCACTCGATATCGTGCTCCATGTAAAGGACCAGGGCAACATCGTCGTCAACGGCGCCACCACGTATGACATACAGGGACTTCGTGACGCAATGATGCAACTGACTGCGGTCGGGCAGGATACCACGATCATCATCGAGGCTGACCCCGGCTCCAGTTATCAGGATGTCGTGAGTGCGTTGGACGCGTGCGCCCGGGCACACTTGACCAAGGTCGCCTTGCGCCCGCTTCCGAACCAAGTGGTCTCCGCTCAATGACTCCGTCGTTCCACACACGTCGCCCCCTGACAATGTTGGCGGCCCTGCTTGTGCCGATGTATCTAACCCTGCAAGCGCCCGCACAAGACCCGGAATCCGCGACCGGGAAGGCCTATCAGAATGCCAAGGCGCTTTACGACAACGGCAAGGTAGCCCAAGCACTGGCGGCGTTGCAGACGTTCGAAGGCCAGTACCGGTTCAGCGCGGCAGTCCCGCAGGTGATCTATCTTCAGGGTTGGTGCTGGGCTGAGATGCAGAAATATCACGAGGCCATCAACACCTTCGACCGTCTGCGAAAAGGGTACCCGGCCGTGTCCATGATCCCCGACGCGATTTTGAAACAGGCGGAGTGTTATCGGGAGTTGAAGAATTATCCGACAGCACTGGAGTCGTATCGCGAATTTGAAGCGAAGTGCCCGAACAATGAGATGTTGCCGCGAGCCCTACTCGGGGAGGCGTGGACGCTTTTCCAGCAAGGAGACCTTGCCTCGGCCCAGGAGATCGTACAGAGAGCTCGCACCCAATTTGCCGACGATCCGGCCACGGTCTTGGACGCGCAGTTTCTCATCGCCCAGATCCTGACGAACGAGAAGAAGTATGATGTCGCCCTTCGCGTTTACGAGCAAATCCCTCAGGACGTGAGTAATGCGCGCACCTCGGAGGGCTTTTTCCTCGCGGGCGAGGCGATGTTCGAAGCGGGGCGATGGACTGATGCCATTGCCTGCTACAAACGAGTGCAACCCCGAACCAATCTGATCGAATACCTTCACCGTCAGATCAACGACCTCCATTCCCAGCAGGCGAACTACGTGCAGCGGGGAGCGCTGCCAACCTATGAGAGGCAATTGAGCGACCTGCGCCAGCTTCAGGCCAGGTGTGAAGCTGGCCCTGACCTGGGCGCGTCAGCCCTGTTTCGCATGGCCAACTGCTACCAATCACTGGGCCGTCCCGAGGAGGCGTCCGCCGCATACCACGAGTTTCTCGTACTCCATCCAAACGACAAACTCGCCGAGCAAGCCCACGTCGGGTTCATTCGGGAACTGATCGACCGACGTCGATTCAACGAGGCCGATGGCGCGGCCAGGGAATTTCAGACCCGTTATCCAAACAGTGCGTTTGCCAATGACATCCTGTTACTCGAAGCCGAAGCCCTGTTCGCCTCGGGCAAGATTCCGGAAGCGCTCGACCGCTTTCAGAAGCTGGCCGCGTCGAACCCGCGATTGCCAATTCTCGAGACCGCAGACTTTCGGATTAGTGACGGCTATTATACTCTCCGCGACTTCGACCATGCACGCGACAGTTTCCTGGCCTTCGTGCAGCAGCACCCCAACAGTACGATGATGCCGGATGCCCTGTTCCGACTGGGCCGGTGCTACGTCGAGATCTCACAGAAGGCCAACGATCCAACGCTTGCCCGCGCGAACCTCGCCGGCGCCGTCAGGGACTACGAACAACTGTGCGCGACCTACCCTTCCAACGCCCTGATCCCCGAAGTCACCTTCCAACTCGGCTACCTCAACGCCTGCCTTGCAGCCCAAGAAGGTGATGTAACAGCCAAGGGGACGGCCGCAGCACACTTCGAGAAGGCGGTTGCGTCTTTTCAAGAATTCGTCAGGCGCTGGCCTGAGAACTCTCTCGTGGCGGAAGCTCTCTATCAACTCGCTCGCAATCAATATGCTCTGGGGCGTTTCGACGAGGCCACTAGCTCCTACCGGAAACTCGTCGAGGGATTTCCGGACAGTACGTTTGCGCCGCTTGCCGTATATGAAATCGCCAACTGTTATGGGGCGGAAAACAAGCGCGTGGAAATGGTGGCACAGTTCCGCACCTTCGTGGCGCGCTATCCAACCCACCCGCGCGTTGGCAGCGCCCTCTACTCTATCGCCTCGCAGTTGGAGCGTGATGGGAAGACCGACGAGGCTCTCGCGGCGTATCGCGATGTTACGGCGCGGGCCTTGTCGGCAGTGGACGTGACGACGGACTTTCGCAAGGCGGCTATCGCTTCCGGAATGCGCGTCGCCGGGATTCTTGAAGCCCGGGGAGACGTGGCCAACGCCATAGCGACCTGCGAGAAGATCCTCGGCAAATTCCGCGACGATCCTGCAGCGGTAAGCCCCATGATTGGCCAGATCACTGAAGCCTATCGCGCCGCGAGAAAGTTCAACGATGCGTACGCCCGTCTCGACCACCTGGCCGCTGAGTATCCCCAAAACAATAGTGTCCGCATTGCCACGATTACGAGCACCATTGAGCTGGCGCTGGCCGAGGGTGATTCATCGCGCGCGTACGCTGCCGCGCTAGAACTGCTTGGCGACCCCGAAAAAGACCACCTACCGCCACCCGCCTACATCGCCATTGGCGACGCCCTCTTTCGTCGTGGACAGCTCATGCAAGCCACGCAAGCGTACAAGAACTCACTCACGCTCTATCCGGACGACATGCTCACCGGGCCGCGGGCCCGACTTGGTTTGGGGGAATCCGAGTTGGCGATGAATCAACTCGACGACGCTGAGGCCATCTTTGGTCAGATGGTCTCGAGCGACCCCACCGGGAGCCCTTCACGATCGCGCCGCGTTGGGCCTTGCCAAAGTCCATCTTGCCCGTGGAAACAGTGGAGATTCGCGGGATCCCCACAACGCGAAGGCAATAGAACTTCTCACTGCGGTCATGGTTGGCGGGACGGGAGAAAATTCGGGCGAAGCCGCCTACCTGCTGGGAAATTGCTATTTTGCGTTTGGCGGCGATGAACGGGGAAACAAGAAAACCGCGTTGGCGTACTATCTGCGTGCGTCGCTCGTGATGAGCGGCCCGCATGGCGAGGAGGCGGCATTTCGCAGTGGGCAATGTCACAAAGCGCTCGGCAATCCGCAGACAGCGCGCCGTGCGTTTGAAGCTTATCTCCGTCGATTTCCCAATGGCCTGTTTGCCGCCGATGCGAAGAGGGAGTTGGAATCCCTGCCCGCCCAACCACAGCAGTCTTGACGGATGAAGGCCATCATCAAATTCCTGACATGGCTGTCGGCAAACACGCGCCTCCTGTACGCGTTCCTCGTTGCCCTGCTGATACACGTCACGTTGATTGCGGCATTCGGCTGGATCAAGATCGGAGCCAATCGCCCGAGAATCGTGGCAGCGTTCGACGCGGGCGTGCTCCCGCCGCCTGCCGCTGACAAGGGCGTGCAAGGCCAGACCGCCGCCTCTCACGACTTCGACTACAATGGCCCGACGCTCGGCGCGGGTGGTGGCATGAGTGAAACGGGTCCGGGTGGCATTCCAACCGCTGGCGGAGGTGCGCCTGAATCCTACCAAGCGCACCTCACGACTCCATCCGCACAAGGGGGTCAGGAGTCCATAGCCGACGTGATCGGGGTTGTGAGCGACGGCGCGACGGCGATTGATCGTCCCGAGGGTGGTCCAACCGGCGTGGGATTAACGGCCCCGGGTGGCCTCGGTGACACGGCGATTGGCACTGGCGGAATCAAGGGACCTGGTGGCGGAATTTTGGGGGCGCGCACGGGTCCGCAGCGCGCGAGCAATCTCAAGAAGTACGGCGGCAACAGCGAAACGGAACGCGCGGTCGTAGCCGGATTGCGGTGGCTTAAGGCCCACCAGGAGGTGAATGGTCCGTGGAAATGTGGCGAGAGCACCGCTGCCGGCACCGCATTGGCTACGCTGGCTTTTCTCGGGCACGGGGAGACACCCGACTCTGTCGAATTCGGCGATACCGTCAGCAAGGCACTGGACTACTTGTCGCTCCACGTGGGTCGCGATGGCCTCGTTTCCGATGCATCGCAAGATTACATCGGAGGGGACTCCCAGGGCTTAGTCGCTCTTGCGCTGGCGGAAGGGTATGCAATGACACAATCCCCCGTGTTGCGCGATCCGCTGGAACGGGCGTTGAACGCGATCATTCGCGGACAATCGGCCGCAAAGGCTAATGCCCAACACACTGGTGGATGGCGCTATCGCCCATCGTCAGATGATTCGGATGTGTCGGTCACGGGATGGATGATCATGGCACTGACGTTGGTCAGGGCAGCCGGGCTGAATGTTCCGCAGGCCGTTTGCGACAAGGCCGCGCAATTCCTCTGGAACATGTATGACGTGAAGGACCCTGGTTTCGGTTATCAAACGCCGGAGCGTTCGCCATCCATGACCGCCATCGGCGTGTTCTGCGAGCAACTCCTTGGCAATGGCAAGGACCCGCGCATCAAAGCCTCACTAGACTACCTCCGAGAACAAAAGGTCGAGTGGGACAAGACCCAAGGTGATTACGTGCTCTACGGTTGGTATTACATCACGCAGGCGATATTTCAGGGCGGTGGGCCGTACTGGCAGTACTGGAACCGGGAAATTCGCGACACGCTGATCAAAAAGCAATGCGGCGACGGTCGCTGGATGCCGCCCCCCAATAGCACGATGGAAACTCGGGAACTCGCGGCAACGCCCGCCTACTCCACCGCGCTCGGCGCACTGATCCTCGAGGTGTATTACCGGTTGCTGCCGATGGATCAACTGAGCGAACAGAGTACCGGCGCAACGGCCACCACCACGCCCAACCAAGGGCGCTAGTCATATCGGGAGTTTGCGGAGAGCCTGTGGCGGTGCTAGGGTTTACGGGCACCCGGCTGACACTCGGGCTTGTCCTTCCCGAGCGGCTCCTTCTTGGCAGTGATATTGGCCGCGCCCGCGAGTTTGTCGCGGTTTTCCGCGATGAACGGCTTCCATTTCTCGGGTACATCGCTCTCCGTAAAGATCGCCTCCACCGGGCAGACCGGCACACACGCCGTGCAGTCGATGCATTCGTCGGGGTGAATGTACAACCGATCATCGACTTCGTAGAAACAATTCACGGGACAAACTTCCACGCAATCGGTGTACTTGCAGCCGACACAGGGTTCACACACAATGTGTGCCATAATCTATCTCCTCTTCTTCATTGAAATCGCGGCGGTGAAACTGAACACGTCCTTGCTCATATGCTATACTGCGACCGGTGAACGTTGCCAAGAGCAAATTGATGGCCCGGTGTAGCACCATTTTACGGCGCTTGCGGGCGGCCTACCCGGAGGCGCGATGCGCCCTGCATCATCAGAACCCGCTCCAGCTCCTCGTCGCCACGATCCTCAGCGCGCAATGTACCGACCAACGTGTCAATCTAGTCACCCCGGCCCTGTTTCGGCGCTACCGCACCGCCGCCGATTTCGCCGCGGCACGGCCGACGGAACTGGAAGCCATGATTCGCAGCACCGGCTTTTTCCGGAACAAGGCGCGTTCGATTCGGAATTGCTGCCGGAGCCTCGTCGCGAAGTATGACGGCCGTGTGCCCGAGACGCTCGACGAACTGATTCAGTTGGACGGCATCGGACGCAAGACGGCGAACGTGGTGCTGGGTGTCGCTTATGGCAAGGCGGAGGGTGTTGTCGTGGATACACATGTTTCGCGTCTCTCTCACCGTATGGGATTGACCCGCCAGACGACGCCCGAGAAGATCGAGCAGGCCCTGATAAAACTTGTGCCACGCAACGATTGGATAGGTTTCTCACATCTGCTCATCTGGCACGGGCGAAAACGCTGCACCGCCCGCAGACCTGACTGCGTCCAATGTGAAATCGCGGACATCTGTCCCAAGATAGGAGTCACATTATGAAAGAGCTCAGTGAAGGCGACCGAGCGCCAGCATTCAAGGAACTCGGCGAAAACAAGGGCAAGATAGTTGTGCTCTACTTTTACCCCAAGGACGATACCCCCGGGTGCACCACCGAGGCATGTGAACTGCGAGATGCGCACAAGCGAATTGCCAAGAAAGATGCCGTCGTGCTTGGCGTGAGTCCCGACTCGGCCAAATCACACGAGAAATTCTCCACGAAGTTCAATTTGCCCTTCACGCTCGTCCCCGACGAGGACCACAAGATCTGTGAGGCGTACGGCGTGTGGAAGGAGAAATCCATGTACGGCAGGAAGTACATGGGCGTCGAACGCAGCACTTTCGTTATTGGTCCCGACGGAATCATCAAGAAAGTCTTCCGCAAGGTCAAACCCGCTGGCCACGCGGAAGAGGTTCTGGCCGCGATCTAAGCCGCTATCACTGGCCGCGTCCGATGAAGGCTATCATCACAGGCGCACACGGGACTGTTGGGTCCGCGCTGTCAAAACATTTGATCGCACAGGGCCACCAGGTTGTCGCGTGGAATCGTGCAGTCGTGCCGATTGATCGATATCAGCCGATGGAGGATTTCGTCCGGCAGGAGCGACCCGAACGTCCTTTTCCATCTGGCGATCGCCTCGCGTTCTACGGGTGTGACGAACGAATCCTGGCTGGTCAACTACGAGTGGACCAGTGAACTGGCCTGGATTACGAGGCAATTGGGTGTACGTTTCGTATTCACAAGTTCGGTCATGGTATTTTCGGACAATGCCAAGGGGCCATTCACGGTAGATTCAGAACCCGACGCGTCACAAGGATATGGCCATGAAAAGCGCATGGCCGAACGACGCGTATTTTATCAGAATTCCGGATGCGGTCGTTGCAAGGCTCGGCTGGCAGATTGGTGAAACGGCTGGCTCCAATAACATGATCGATTTCTTTGAGAAAAAGGCGGCGACGGGCGAAGGCATTGCGGCCAGTCACAAATGGTATCCGGCGTGTTCGTTCGTCCGCGACACCGCCGGAGCCCTGACATGGCTCGCCACCGCAAAACCCGGGCTCTACCTGATCGACTCCAACACGCGTTGGAATTTCCACGAGATCGCTTCCGCGCTCAATGAAAAGCATGGTCGGCGCTGGAACATCGTCGCGAACGACGATTTTGTCTTTGACCAGCGCATGGTTGACCCGCGCGTTCCCATTCCGTCGTTGCAGCGCACGCTCTCGACGCTCCCGTAATCGTAGTTTCTGCTTTGGAACAATCGCGGTTTACGGCAACCGGTGTGTTTCTTTCACGAGTTTCGCGAACATCTGGGTCTTGTGGAGGAGATGCGGTTCTTTGTCGAGTTCGGCGACGGTCTCATCGAGGCGATAGGACCAATTACCCGCGCTGACGGCGCCGGGAACGTTGAACCGGCCTTCCGAGCCGAACAGGTCGGTGATCATGAAGACGGCGAGCCATGAATTGGAGTTCAGCACCCCGTGCAGGATGAGCTTGTGGATCTCATCGTTGAACACGCGCGGCGGGGTCTGATGGTCCGCGCCGCAATACACCATCCAACGCGTCAACTCCTTGTAGGCCTCTTCCGATTGGTAACGCGCGTTCCCATCCTGGCTATTCTTGCCCGCGTCAACCTTCTCCCACAGCTCACGCCACATCTTGGCTATCGGATCGTGGTCGTGTGTCGCCGGCGTCGCGAGCGAGAGCCGCGGGTAGGTCTTGCCATCCACAAACGACTGGTTCTTCTCGCGCAGAAAATGCGGAATCTTGTAACCGGGGATTTTCAAGCACTCGAGTGTGATCGGGACATACGGAGGAACGACCCCGAGGTCTTCGGCGACAACGGCCGTATCGCCCGCAGCCGCCAGCACCATCGCCAGCAATTCCTCGCCCTGCTTTTGGTTGAACTTCGCGCCTTCGGGTGTGTCATCGGCATACGGTTGGAAATGCGGCAACCGCCCGCCCGTGAGTTTCGCCGCTTCCTCCTCGGTCAAGGGCAGGAACTTGTCGTTGTATTTCGGCTGCCACGGGAACGAGTAGATGCGGAAGAAGCCGAGCACGTGATCGATGCGGAAGAGATGGAACGTCTTGTGGATATTGCCGCAACGAATCCGCCACCAGTCGTGGTTGCGCTCGCGGGACACGTCCCACTTGTAGAGCGGGATGCCCCAATTCTGCCCCCATTTCTCGGTGAAGGGATCGACCTTGAAGTTTCTTTCGGGCGGGCAACCCCCGCTCCAGTCGAGGTTGAAGATGGCGCGGTTGCCCCAGAACGTCGGAACTGTAGCGGTTGACGCCGAACGGGATGTCCCCCATCAGGTAGACCTTGCTGCGCGTGCCGTGGTCCTTGATTTTCGTCCACTGGTCGTACGCGATCCACTGCACGTACGCGCAAAACAGGATCCGCTCAGTGTACTCGTCGCGCTGTTTCGTCGGCAGCGAGAGGAACCATGACCAGGCCTTTTTCGGGTTCTGGCGGTCCAACGGCCATTCATCCCAGGTCGGCCAGTCGTGATAATCCTCCATCAACACACGGAACATGGCGTAATCGGAAATCCAGTCGCCATTCTCGGCAAGAAACGCGCGGAAAGCATCACTGCGCTCGGAACGTCTTGTTCCAATGCTTCGTCAAGAATGCGTCGAACGCCGCTCGAAGCAGCGACCGCTTGAGTTCCTTCACTTTCGTGTATTTCACCGGGCCGGCGCGCAGTTCCTTCAGCAGCTCGGGTTTGGCGATCTCCTTGAACTTCGTAGCGGACAAATCGGGGATGTGCTCGGGCGAGATGGTGATGGTCGTCGGATCAAGCGCCATCGAGCTGATGGCGTTGTACGGGGAATTGTCGTCGCTCGTCTCGTTGATCGGCAGGACCTGCAACATGCCGATCCCGTGCTTGTGACACCAATCGATCATCTGGTGCACCCCCTCGGTGTCGCCAATGCCGAGATCGTTTTCGGTTCGAATGGAAAACACCGGGCACAGTATCCGGCTAGTTTTCTGTCGGGAGAAAGTTTCATCTACAGTTTTGCGACCTTCACGTCGAAGATGTCGTGATCCTTCTTGATTTCGGCGAGGACGTCGTCGCCCGGGGGCGCTGTCGAGGTTGAGGACGGTGAGGGCCTGGCCGCCGGCTTTGTCGCGGCCGAGGGACATGCTGGCGATGTTGAGGCCGTGTTTGCCCATGATCGAGCCGATCCAGCCGACGATGCCGGGGCGATCCTTGTTGCGCATCATGAACACCACGCCGGCCGGCACGGCCTCGACGGGCATGTCGTTGATGCGGACGATGCGCGGATTGTTCGGCGAACCGTAAAACGTGCCCGACAGGCTCGCGACCTGGCTATCCACAAACGCCCTCACGTTGATTAATTCAGCGTAATCAATTGGTTCTGTGCTTTTGACCTCGCTCACGGTAATGCCGAGCGTTTGCGCGATGACGGGCGCGTTGACGTAATTCACGTCGCCGCCCTGTGCGTTTTCGAGGAAACCCTTCAACACCGCGCGACTAACCGGCCCGCTCTCCAATTCCCCCGCTTTCCCGCAAAACTCGATGACCAGCCGCTCGACGCGTGGCGGAGCGATCTGCGCCAGCAACCGTCCCATTTTCTCGCCGAACGTCAGGTACGGCTGGAGTACCGCGAGCACCTTGGCGTCGATGGTCGGCATGTTCACCGCGTTGCGGATGGTGCCGCCTGCCAGCACGTCGGCGATTTGTTCGGCCACTTCGACACCGACTGATTCCTGCGCTTCCGTTGTCGACGCGGCCAAATGCGGGGTCATAACCACTGCATCCAGTTCGCGCAACGGCAATTCCTTCGGCGGCTCCTGTTCGTACACATCCAGCGCGGCGCCGGCGACCTTGCCGCCCTTGATCGCGTCGTACAGGTCCTTCTCGTTGATGATGCCGCCGCGAGCGCAATTGATCAGGCGCACGCCATCTTTCATCTTCGCGATGGTATCCTTGTTAATCATGCCGCGTGTCTGGTCGGTCATCGGAACGTGCACCGTTATGAAGTCGGAACGGGCATAGATTTCGTCGAGTTCGACGACCTCGACCTGCAACGCCTTCGCGCGGCTGAGGCTCAAAAACGGATCGTAGGCCAGCACGCGCATGCCGAACGCAATCGCACGACGGGCCACTTCGGTGCCGATACGTCCCATGCCGATGACCCCAAGCGTCTTGTTGTACAACTCGACGCCTTCAAAGGATTTACGATCCCACTTCCCCGCTTTCATCGTGGCATGGGCTTGCGGGATGCTGCGCGCCAGCGCCATCATCATCGAGAAGGTATGTTCGGCGGTGGAAATCGTGTTCCCGCCAGGCGTGTTCATCACAATGATGCCGCGGCGCGTGGCGGCGTCCACGTCGACGTTGTCCACGCCAACACCCGCCCGACCGACAACGCGCAGTTTCTTGGCGGCTTCGATGACCCGCTTCGTGACCTTCGTGGCGCTACGGACGATCAAGGCATCATACTCGCCGATAATTTCGCAGAGTTGGTCTTCCTTGAGGCCCGTCTTCACGTCCACTTGGAAAGTCGGATTCTTGCGCAGCATATCGACACCGCGCTCGGATATGGAGTCGGCAACAAGTATTTTCATGGTCATCACGCTACGAAACTCGGCGGTTGCTTTTGGCATCCAATTTGCGATGTTAGCGCGCGATGCACAAGGAAAAATCATGCGAGATGTGAAACTGTACACGCGGAAATGGTGCGGATGGTGCGTCGATGCCAAGGATTATTTGAAGGAGCATGGCATCCCGTTCCAGGAAATCGACGTGGGCCGCGATCCCGCTGCCGACGAGGAAATGCAACGGTTATCGGGCCAGCGGTACGTGCCGACCATCGTGGTGGACGGCCATGTGCTGGCCAATTTTGACAGCGGCCAGCTCGAAGAGTTCCTCACGAAGCTCAGCCCCGAAAGCCCTCGGGGTTAATGCTTCATCCAACTGACCAGCCACACGATGCCGTGAGTGGTCAGGCATGCGGCGGCCGCCGCCAATAGATCGTCCAGCACGATCCCGATCCCGCCGGAAAAATCCTGTGCCTCGCGAATGGGAGATGGCTTCCAGACATCGAAGAGCCGGAACATCGCGAACCCCACAGCGACCTGCCACCAACTCGTCCCCAATCCGATCAGCGCAATCGGCATGGCCACGATCTCGTCGATGACCACTTGGGGTGGATCGGGGTGATGCACGATGTCGGACGCTTCGCCCGCACACCAGACCGCGAACCCGATGGCCAGCACCAGAAGCGCGCCGCGCAGCCACAGGTGATGTTCCTGGTTCAGAGCCCACCAGAACCCGACACCGACGAGCGCGCCTGCCGTGCCCGGCGCGACCGGCAGATAGCCGACGCCAAACCCGGTGGCCAGAAATTTGATCAGTCGGTCACGCATCGCGGGTGAAGAACTGGCCGTTCTTGAAAAAGTAGATGATGCCCGAGATCAGTGTCAGGCTGACGGTGATCAGCATCAGGGTAAATGCCACACGCGAAAACGTGACATCGAACTGGCTGTAATCAACGCCGAAGCAATTCCAGTCCTCACGCGCGGCCAGACCGAGCAGGATAATAATAATCGTGACCATCTGGGACACGGTCTTGTGCTTTCCAAATCCTTCGGCCCGCAAGACCACACCCTGTTGGCTGGCCACCAGCCGCAGCCCCGTCACCAAAAAATCGCGCGCGACGATCACCAGCGTCATCCACGCTTGCACCAGCGGCACGCTGGCGCCACGATAGCTCGGTTGCTCGATAAAACAGATGAACGCGGCGGTTGTCAGAATCTTGTCCGCCAACGGATCCATCAATGCGCCGAATGTCGTCTCCAGTTGGTGCCGGCGGGCGTACCAGCCGTCCCACCAATCCGTCAGACTTGCCACGATGAAGATCACCAGGGCCGTCGTCTTTCCGTACGGGAAGTGAGAGAGCACCAGACCGTGAGGCGGCAAGAGCAGCGCCATGACGAAAAACACCGTCAGGCCAATCCGCGCGACGGTGAGGCGGTTGGGCAGGTTCATTCGCGGCGCATTGTAAACCCGTCCCGCCGCAAAACAAGCCCGTTACACCGGTTCGTCCCGCAAGGGAGTTCCCGGCCCTCACCCCGTGCCCAATGCTACCCCCAGTTACCTCGTATTTTCTCCCACTTGGTCACGCAAAATTTGCGCCCGAAAAAGCTTGACTTCGCCCCACGACCCGCCGTAGCCGGGCGGAGGCCGATCTTTCGCGGGCCATCCTCCCCGCGTGTCGCGCTGAAGCCTTTTCCGTGTAGCCCGTCCGCGAATCCCGCACCACCTACCGGACCCGCCCCCGCCGTCCCCTGCCTGCCCTGAGCCCCTCGAAGGGTAGCCGCAAGCGGAGTCCGACGACACGCGACCACGTAGTATCCCAGGTCGCAATCTTAGCCTGCGTCCGCCGATCCTCTCCAAATTGTAGGGCGGACGGCCCGGCCGCCGTCGTAGTACGTTCCGTCCCATCATTCCCCCCTCCCGACTTCCGCCCCTCCGTCCCCCCGCCTCACGCCTCCGTGAACGTTCCGTGTTGAGTGTTGAATGTTCATCATAACAAGTTTATGTTTGACGTGCCGGTCATCGTGATAGGTCGAGTCGGCGTTTACTGCGGAGCGGTCCACCTTTCCGAGCCGAAGTCGTGGGTTACAGACAATGCGCTCTATGTTTGCGAATTGAAGAGGGATTTCGACCTGCACTACTTGGTCGCCGCGCTTCGATCGGCGAACTTCAATCAGTACGCAGGTAGAGCTGCACAGCCGCTGGTTTCCGGCAGTCGAATCTATCCCGTTTCAATTCTTGGACCACCGCTTTCGCTGCAAAACGAGTTCGCCACCCGCGCGACCGGTCTAAGGGGTCAACGCTTGACTCTTTCAATCTAATCTAAGGGGTCAACGCTTGACTCTTGACACTCTCGCATCGCGCCCTCCGCCCTCCCCGTTTATCCCGAGTCGCGAGGGGCTTCCCCACTCCGAAGCCGCCGCCGCACTCGCCGCCCTTGTCCGCCTCTGGCGTGGCCCCTGTCCGCCCCCAAGCTGCCAACTACCAGCTACCGGCTACTTGGCTATCCACCCTGATTCCCTCCTCCATCACAACGGCGCGTGGTGTCCAGTTTCCTTCCCGCTGTCAGTTTTGGTTCCTGATCGGATGGTCTGCCCCCCTTCCCCAGTTGCTCACCGGGGTAATTGAGCGAGGCTGGAGAGGGCCGCGTCGGGACACGGTCGCCGCCTGCCAAAACGAGCCGACGGCGACCCTTCCACACGCCCCCGCTAGTGTTAGAGAATTGTCAGTTGGGCAGGAGTTGGTAAAGAACAAGGGCTCAACCCAAACCGAGGAGTCTAAGGGGTCAACGCTTGACTCTTGACACTTTCGCATCGCGCCCTCCGCCCTCCCCGTTTATCCCGAGTCGCGAGGGGCTTCCCCACTCCGAAGCCGCCGCCGCACTCGCCGCCCTTGTCCGCCTCTGGCGTGGCCCCTGTCCGCCCCCAAGCTGCCAACTACCAGCTACCGGCTACTTGGCTATCCACCCTGATTCCCTCCTCCATCACAACGGCGCGTGGTGTCCAGTTTCCTTCCCGTTGTCAGTTTTGGTTCCTGATCGGATGGTCTGCCCCCCTTCCCCAGTTGCTCACCGGGGTAATTGAGCGAGGCTGGAGAGGGCCGCGTCGGGACACGGTCGCCGCCTGCCAAAACGAGCCGACGGCGACCCTTCCACACGCCCCCGCTA
>CAVYAC010000010.1:0-38397 GCA_963766065.1 uncultured Verrucomicrobiae bacterium | reverse complement strand
GATCTACTCAACTTTCAGTTACGTATTGTTCGCAAATAAGTTCTTTACACAATTTGCAATACCTGTATAATTAGCAATGTGGGGAACCTTTTTGAAGGAGGCGCGCGTTGTGTACGCTGACGCGTGATGGACGTTTTTGTCCTGCCGTTGGCATGAGGGCGCGGATGTAGTCGATAAAGAAACGTGGTAGTTAGTTATTAGGGAATGGGCTTGTTGCACCGCTGGGGGCTGTACCGAAGCGTTTTCGTCAAATCTTCTCGCGGGTAAATCGGGGACGGATCGCGCCCCTATTCTGGTGAAATCCGATTGCCCTTGGAAGGTGGCGGGCGAAGTACACGACTTTCGTCCCCGAGGACTGGCTGACGCGAAAAAACGTCGAGACGAGATGGATCGGTTTACCCAATTCGGGCTGGTGGCATCGCACATGGCGATTTCGGATTCCGGGTTGAACCTGCAGAAGGAGAATCGCGAACGAATTGGATTGGGTTGGCGCTCGGCACGGCCTGCTCGGGATCGGGATTCGCATCGCAGGAGTACGACGCCTTCAAGATGCAGGGGTTCGAAGCGATGAGTGCCTACACGAGCATCGCCGTCTTCACGGGGTCATGCGGCGGCGAGGTTTCACTCACCTTGGACTGAACGCACCCAGCCTCACCATCGCCACGGGTTGCGATTGCGCCATCGCGGCTATTGCTCAGGCTGCCGATATGATCGTTGCTGGCGATGTGGACATCATGCTGGCCGGAGGAGCGGAAGCGCCGGTTCACCCGATCGTCGTGGCAGCGGTGGGTACCAGCCACGCCATGTCCTCGCGGAACGATGAACCGTCGCGCGCGTCACGTCCATTCGACCAAAAGCGCGATGGATTCGTCATTTCGGAAGGCGCGGGTGTCCTGGTGATCGAGGAATTGGAGCACGCGTTGCAACGCAAGGCGCGCATCTATGGGGAATTGACGGGCTGGGCGTCCACATGCGACGCCTACCACATGTGTCAACCCGACCCGGATGGGACGCAAGCTGTGCGGTGTGTGCAAACGGCGCTGGCGCATCCGGCATACGGCGCCGGAGCAAGTGGACTATCTGAATGCCCACGGCACGTCAACCGTGTTGGGAGATCGTGCGGAAAACACCGTCATCAAGAAATCTTTCGGAGACCGGGCGTACGATTTGCCGATCAGCTCGATCAAGGCGGCCTTGGGGCACATGCAGGGCGCTTGCGGCTCGGTCGAGTTAGGTGCTTGTTGCCTGGCCATCCGCGACAATGTTATTCCGCCGACTATCAACTACGAATTTCCCGATCCCGAATGCGATTTGGATTACGTCCCGAACGAAGCGCGTCACCGCCGTGTCAACATCGCGGTGAGCAATTCACTGGGGTTTGGTGGTCGCAATACGACCCTGGTGGTCGAGCGGTATCGAAACGGGCACGTCAGCGGGCGAAACGGCGAGAGCGAAGCCAGCGGCACATGAAAACGGCCCTGCTACTGACAAATTCGGCTGAGACCCAGCGATTGCTGACGGACGTTCTCGGCGAGAAGACAAACATCGTCTTGCTTCCGTTGCCAACCGAACCATCCCGCGAGCGGTTCGATGCGCTGTTTTCGACATGGTTGCGCTTGGTGGACGCCGTGATTCTGGACGCTGTCTCGCTGGGGGAAACCACGCGATGGGCGGCGGAATCACTGGCTTCCTCGCGCCTGCAGGAACACCAAGCGGTTGTGGTGCGGGCCACGGCGGCCCAGCAGACTCTGTATCCCCTCCAGGAGAGTTGGCTGGTTGTTTCCGCTTCCGATTCCGCCGATCATTTGAAACGGGCGCTGGGCAACTTTTTCGAATTGCGCGATGCCCAGTCCAAACTGAAGCGGGCCGATGCCGTAATTGCCCGTCAACGACAGGCTGTGGCTCCGGCACCGGCGGTCGCGATGGAGGCACGATCCGTCCCGCCCCTGACTCACATGCCGGCGCTCGCACCAGCGTTTGACGCGTACCGGTACCGCAGCGCACTGAAGGATTTGTCGCGAATCCTGAGCCAGCATGTCGGCGAAGGCGAGTTGGTGTCGGAGTTTCTGCGTCTGGTACGCGAGTTACTCGGCACCGGCAAGGCGGCGATTTTCACCCGACGACTGCAGGGCGACTTGTTTGACGGACCGCCTGCCGCCGGTGGCGAACAATTCGTGATTGCCCGAGCACCGGTCTTGCGCCCCACCTGGTGGAGCACTTTCGTCTGAGCGCGGACTCCGGTATTGCCAGCCACCTGTCGCGCGAAGCGCGGATCCTGCTGCGCTCCCAGGTGACGGACTCGCTGGCGCTGGATTACGACCCGGGAATGGCCCGGGAGTTCGATACGCTGGGGGCCGATGTGGCGGTGCCGATTTTTGATGAGGATCTGTTGTGGGGTGTGCTGACGTTTAGCGGCAAGATCACCAGCGAGCCGTTGACGAATCAGGAGTTGGAGTTGGTGTACTACCTGATGGGACAACTGGCGCAGGCGATTCGCAACCTTCATTTGCGCGACCGCATTGCGAGCCAGCAACGGTTTGTGAACGAAGTGCTCGCGCACGTCCAGACTGGCGTGGTGGTGGTGGGGCAGAACAATCGCATTTTCACCGTGAATCGCTGCGCGTGCGAATTACTCGACATCGAGGAGAAGGCCGTGATCGGCCAGGACATCCGGCGGTTACCGAGCCGGGTGGCGGACGTCGTGTTCGAAGTCCTCCAAACGGGCCAGGAAATCCACCAGCGAGAAGTGGTGTTGCCCCGGAGACATCTCCCGCTCGGCATCAGCGCCACGCGGTTCGCCATGGGGGCGGACAACAGTCTTGCGGGTGGAGAAGGGTTGATCGCCGTGGCGCTGATCGAGGACCTCTCGCAGGTCCGCCTGCAACAGACCCGCGCCCGCGAACTGGCTGACAAGGAATTCTTCACGCGGCTGGCGGCGCGGTTGTCTCACGAATTGAAGAACTCGCTGGTATCCATCAAGATCTTCGCGCAATTGCTGCCGGAGCGGCACGATGAGAAGGAATTTCGCGAGCAATTCAGCACAACCGTTGCCAACGAGGTGAACCGCGTCGATGTGCTGGTGAACAATCTGACCTTCTTCGCGCATCCGTTGCTGTTGGTGAACGAGGAGATCGTGCTGGGCGACCTCATCGACGCGTGCGTCAAGAACATCACCCAGGAATTCAGTCGGAAGCAGATCGCGTACGTGATGGCCGTGGGCGAAAAAGCGCCCGAGCGGCTCCGGCGTGCGTGGTCACGGTGAAAAAGAATTTCGCGCACAAGTTTGCGCGGTTGGAGGGGGACCGGATTCGGCTGATGCAGGCGTTCGAGCATGTGCTGCGCAATGCGGTGCAATCCATGCCCCACGGCGGCCGTCTCATGATCAGTACGGTTGATGCGCTGCCGGTGGATCTTCCGGGCGAAACGCTTCCGACAGGCGGTGCCGTGCGGATTGATTGGCAGGACACGGGCGAGGGGATCGCCCTGGAGAATCTGAAGCGCGTAACCGAGCCGTTTGTGACCACGCGCAACGTCGGGGTCGGGTTGGGGTTGACGATTGTGAAGAAGATCGTGGAGCGGCACGGCGGCCGGTTGGACGTTGACAGCATGCTGGGACGGGGAACGACCATCTCGATGGTGGTGCCGGTCAAGGCCCAGCGGCATCCGGATGACGAACTTTTGAGTGAGAGCTTGAAGGCCGAAGCCTCGGGCAGTCCGCGCGCATCCGCCGAGGCCAATCCGGTACGCAACCGGGTTGCGGAACGTTGGGACGCGGATGCTGGCCGGCGGGGCGAACAGCCGTAACGAGGCGTCTTGGGGAGGCGCGATCGGCAGTTGTTCACGAAATTGAATGGAGAATAGATCGAAGGAGGAAACGGAGAGATGTCGAAGGCAAGGATTCTGGTCATAGACGATGAGGAAAGTCCGCGCGAGTCGTTGCGGTTTATCTTGAAGGATCGCTACGACGTCACGCTCGTGGAAAACGGTCCGAGTGGGTTGGAGGCCGCGGGCCGGGCCGAACCCTTTGATATCGTCCTGCTTGACATGAAAATGCCGGGCATGGACGGGCTGGAAGTCCTTTCCAAGATCCTGCAGTTGCATCCCACGATGCCGGTGGTCATGGTGACCGCGATCACCGAAGCCAAGCCCGCCGTTCAGGCGATGAAAATGGGGGCGGCGGATTACCTGAACAAGCCGTTCGACGTGGACGAGATCCGGCTGGTTGTCGATCGCATCCTCAAGGAGAAGGCGCTGGAACGCGAGGTGGGCCGGTTGCGCACGGAACTCCAGACGGTCAGCAAGTTCGAGAATATTGTCGGTTCGAGCGCGGCGATGCAAAAGGTCTATGCCCTCGTGCAGCGCGTCGTGGACACGGAAACGACCGTGTTGGTGCTCGGAGAGACGGGTACGGGCAAGGAACTTGTTGCGCGCGCGTTGCATTACAACAGCGTGCGCCGGGACGGGCCGTTTATTCCGGTGCACTGCGCCGCCATTCCCAGCGAGTTGCTGGAAAGCGAGTTGTTTGGGCACGAGAAGGGTTCGTTTACGGGGGCGCTGCAACGGCGCATCGGGATGTTTGAGGCCGCGGGAGGAGGGACGTTGTTCCTCGACGAGATCGGGGAGATGCCCCTCGGTACGCAAAGCAAACTGTTGCGGGCCATTCAGGAACGTGAAATCCGGCGCGTCGGCGGCCAGGAAACGATCAGCATCAATGTCCGCTTGGTGTGCGCCACCAACCGCGATCTGGAAAAGGAAATTGCCCGCGGCGCATTTCGTGAAGATCTGTACTATCGCATCAACGTGGTGCCGGTCACGATTCCGGCGTTGCGCGACCGCAAAGACGACATCCCCCAGCTGGTGCTGCATTTCGCGCAGCGCTTCGGCAAGGAATTGAACCGCGAGGCGCCGCAATTCTCGCCCTCGGCGATGGACTTGTTGTTGTCGTACCCGTGGCCGGGCAACGTCCGCGAATTGGAGCACGCCATCGAGCGGTTATTGGTCACGTGCGATTCCACCAGGATCACCGAGGAAGACCTGCCGTTTGTGATTTCGCAGTCCGAGCAGGCGACCGCGCAAATCACGTCGCGGTTGACGGCGACCACCCCGCATGTTGATCTGGGAGAGAAGCTGGAATTCAACGACACCGGGTTGGATCTGCCGAAGGTCACCGAAGGCCTGGAGCGGCGGGCCATCGAAGAGGCGTTGCGGCGTACAGGTGGTGTGATTACGGAGGCCGCGCGCGCTCTGCATATCACGCGGCGGATGTTGCGTTACAAAATGGACAAACTTCAGATTGCGTCGAGTCGGGCGGGTGAGCCGGAAGAAGAGCCGGAGGAGTTGGACGAGAGTACCCCGGCGACGATGTGACGCATCCAAAGTTGTCCGCAATCTAGGTTCGGGTTGGCCAATTTTGCGCTCCGGTGTGCGGGGTAATGGCTTCCATCCGTGCCCACCCTTGGGAACTACTGGTTCAGGCGGAGCCCGGGGCAGTTCTCTACCTCCCTGTCATCCCATGGCATACACATTGCTAAATAAGTATGCCACAGCGTTGTTTCGGAGATGCGGAACGACACGGCAGCAGGAGGACGCAGTCATGAATAAACAGACACGGAGAATGGTTGGCGCGGTCGCGGTTGCAATCGTTATCAATACCGCGATGCCCGCGGTATTCGCGCTCGGTTTTCGGAATCCCGACCAGGGGGCGGCCGCTACGGCGCAGGGGAATGCATTCATCGCACAGGCGGACGATGCCACGGCGGTTTATTACAATCCGGCACGGTCTCACCCAGATCCAGGGGACCGAGATCGCCAACGGCGGCGACCTGTTTTTCCCGGACAACAAGTTGAAGGGCGGCGGTTCCGGCGCGGACATGACTATGATATCGTTGACTCCGCACCTGTATGCCACGACCGATTTCGGCATCCCCAAGTCGCCGTGGCGTTTCGGTCTCGCCGTCAACGTTCCCTTTGGCAACGAGTCGGAATACTCGCAAAACGGCCCCTTCCAGGATCTGGTCACCAAAGCCGCCCTGCAAGTAATCAATATCCAGCCGACGGTTGCCTACCAGTTTAACGAGCATCTGTCGCTTGGAGCGGGTCTGAACGTGTACGACGCGTATACGGAGCTCAACAGTCAGGTTCCCGGTGGCAGCTTCCATTTTGACGGCGACGGGGTGGCCTTGGGAGCCACGGCCGGGTTGATGTGGAAGATCACGCCGCAGCACACCGTGGGTCTTGTTTATCGGAGTCCATTTACCGCCAATTTCCGTGGTCCCACGCAATTGAGTATCCCCTCGGAGGGCATCACAGGATCGCATGACGGCCAGGCAACGTTACCGTTCCCGCAAACCGTTGCCGCGGGGTATGCGTTTCGGCCAGTCCCGAAGCTGAAGCTGGAAGCCGATGTCGAGTGGACCGATTGGCAAACACTCCATCAACTGACCTTGCATGCGCCGGGATCGTATGCCAATGGCAAGGTCATCCCGTTCGACTGGATGGCCAGCTGTCTGTATGAGTTCGGCGCGCAGTACGAACTGAACCAGCATTGGAAGGTGCGGGGTGGCTTCATTTATTCGCAGAACAGCGTGCCCAACGGCACCTTTTCGCCGTCGATACCGGACTCGAACCGGTACGTGTTCAATGCCGGCTTTGGTTATACCGCGACGGAGTACTCGATTGAACGTCGTTTACCAGCACACCATCGCCGATGACCGTACGGTGAGCAATGGCACCGCTGCGGACGGCACGTGGCAAATCAGCGCCAACGCGGTGATGATTACGCTGGGGGCGAAATTCTAGCAACAAGAGAGGCTCGATATGGGAACACAGGATATGCTGACGATGGAGCCGCCGGCGGTCAAGGCGGCGGAGAGACCGACGTTGCTGATCGTGGATGATGAGCCCGGTCCACGCGAGTCGTTGCGCATTGTTTTTAAGGACCGGTACAACTGTGTGATCGCCACGTGTGGCCGCGAGGGGATTGAATACGCACGAACGCACGCGGTGGATGCGGCGGTGTTGGATATCAAAATCCCGGACCTCAGCGGCGTGGATGTGTTGCGCGAATTGAAGGAGATCGATCCCGATATCGAATGCGTGATGCTGACGGGCTACGAGACCATTGAAACCGCGCGGGCGGCCGTACGCTACGGCGCGGCGGACTACCTCAACAAGCCCTTCGATGTGTTCTCGGTGCGCGAGGTGCTGGACAAATGCATGAAACGCCGCCAGGAGAAGCTCGCGACCGAAGAGAACTTCCGCACGCTCGAACGAACGAACGAGCAACTCGCGGGCGATTCGCGCAGCTCGACCGGGCCGTCGAAGCGGGCGTGCTTCGGCCGGTGTCGTGCACGAGATGAACAACCCGCTGGCGATCATCGCCGGGTACGCGGACCTGCTCGGGCGCGATCTGGCCTCGTCAACGTTTCCGACCAGGAAACCTCGCGGCAGGTCCGTCAACGGCTTACGTCCATTCAGCGGGAGATTGATCGTTGCAAGGACATCGCTCGCCGCTTTTTGAATTTCTCGCGAGGCCCTCAGGAAGCCCGGGAGACCGTCAGCGGCGGCAAGCTGCTGGAAGACGCGGCTGCGCTGATCAAAGCGCATCCCGCCAACCGCAGCGCAGAAATCAGGTTCGCGACGGGCGACCCGGACCCGACGTTTACGGTCAATCCCGCGGAAATCCTCCAGGTGCTGATCAATCTGGGGGTGAACGCCCTGCAGGCCATGAACGGGTCGGGGACCCTGGAGCTATCGGCCATGCTGGCCACGACCGTGCCGTCGGAGTTCGCTTCCGGCCGGAGTCATTCGATCCGCAGAGGCCGCTGGCGAAGATCGTCGTGGCGGACAATGGGGCGGGCATCGCGCGCGAGAACATCGGCAAGATCTTCCAGCCGTATTTCAAGCAAGAAAGAAGGCACAGGACTGGGCCTGGCCATTGCCTGTGAACTCGTCGCTCGTTACGGCGGCGCGATTGATGTGCAGAGCACGGTCGGGCACGGCAGCACGTTCAGCGTCTACTTGCCGCTGGCGTCCTGAATCTGGTAGCCTCGCCGCAGTGTTATGGGCGGGGAACCCCGAGCGGACGCTTGTTTTCTCGGTATCGAGGGTGGCGGTACGCGCACCGTCGCGCTTCTGGCGGATCAACGGGCACGGATTCTATCTCGGGTCGAATCGGGTTCCCTCGATCTGAAACTCTCATCGGACGCCGCTGTTCTCCAGCGGCTCCGTGAGATAAAACGGAGCCTCGCATCTCCTCCCACGTCTTTGGCGCTGTGCCTCACAGGCTGTCGCACGACGGCCGACCATTCCCGAGCACGAGCGCTGGCGGAACGGGTCTGGCCCGGAGTCCCGGCGTATGTGGGCAGCGACTTGGATTCGGCCCACGCCGCAGCATTCGGTGTAAATGGTTCCGGCCTTGCCATTATCAGCGGCACGGGCTCGTGCGTGCACGGGCGCAACGGGTCGCAGGTGGCGCGGGCAGGCGGCTGGGGTCATTTGTTGGGTGACCACGGTAGCGGCTACTGGATCGCCGTGACAGGGTTGAGAGCCGCGATCCGTGAGTATGATCGCCACGGTCGTATCAGCCAGCGACTCAGACGGGCGCTCCGGCGTTTGTGTTTGAATTCACGGATGAACTTATCGATTGGATTCGGAGTGCCGGCAAGGATGCCGTGGCGGCGCTGGCGACGGACATCCTCGAGGGGGATCCCGGGCTACTGCTGCAGGCGGCTTCGTTCCTCGCACAGGATTGCCACGCGGTCGCGCAGAAGTTGGGCTTGCAGAGGCCGCGGGTAGTGTTGATCGGCGGGGTGTTGCGGCATAATCGGAAGTTGGCGATTCTCGTTGGAAACCGTGTTCGCACGATGCTACCGGGGGCGACGATCGTCCGTGCGCCGAGTGAATCTGCGATGGGCGCGGTGAAGCTTGCTTTGGAGTGCGGTGGCTTGCCACCGCTTTCCATGGAGTACCGTGAAACGACAAAGCGCCGACAAGTCGGCGCACTCCAAGAAACCGAGCAACGCAACCCGCGGACGATGGATCTGGACAAGCGATCCGTGTCACAACTCATCGACACGATGTTGGATGAGGAAGCGCGGGTCGTTCCGGCGCTGCGGAGGAACAAGCTCGCCATCGAACGCGCCGTCAACGGGATCGTGCGCGCGTTCAAGCGGGGCGGACGATTATTTTATGTTGGCGCGGGCACGAGCGGTCGGTTGGGCGTGTTGGACGCCAGTGAGTGTCCTCCCACGTTCTCCACCGATCCCGAGATGGTCCAGGCAATCATCGCCGGCGGCCCAACGGCACTGCATGCAGCCGTGGAGGGCGCCGAAGACAATCGGGAGGCAGGGGTGGAAGCGATCGAAATCCGTGGTGTGGGGAAAAGCGACGTGGTCATCGGCATTGCGGCCAGCGGTTCGACCCCGTTTGTGTTGGGGGCACTGGACGAGGCGAAGCGATTGGGCGCCGCGACCTTTCTCCTGTGTTTTTCGCCGCCACAGTCTGCCGCCCACACACCGTTGTTGTTTCGCACGGGGCCGGAGGTAATCACCGGCTCAACGCGGCTCAAAGCGGGTACGGCCACGAAGCTCGTGCTCAACATGCTGACGACGATCCCGATGATTCGGCTCGGCAAGGTGGTCAGCAATTTGATGGTGGATGTGAAACCGACAAACGCCAAATTGCGGGCCCGAGCGTGCCGCATTGTGGCCACGTTTCGGGGCGGCAGCGAAGATGAGGCCCGCCAGCGGTTGGTCCGATGCGGCTGGAACGTGAAGAAGGCCCTGTGATGAGACGGTGGCTGATGGTGTTGGTGCTGTTTGCGGGTTGCGTCCGACCGTCGGACGATCGGGTGGAGATCACGTATCAGACCATTGAAACGCTGCCGGAGCAGCGGGCGCTTCATCAGAAGATCATCGACCGATTTCAGCAGACGCATCCGCGGGTGCGCGTGCGGGTGATTTATGACACATCGAAGTTTCAAAAGCTGAACGTGCAGCTTGCGGGCAACGCCGCTCCCGACGTGTTTTACTATGTGGCGGATCGTCTCCCGGCGCTCGCGCAGCGCGGTCAGATCAGCGACATGACCACGACGTTGGCGCCCTTGGACGACCAGTTTTACCCCCAGGTGATCGACGCGTGCCGCGTCAACGGCAAGTTGTGTATGGCGCCGTTTCATTTCAGTACCGATATATTGTTCTACAATCGCGATTGGTTTGAGAAGGCCAGAGAGCCCGTACCAGACGAGTCGTGGGACTGGCAGAAGTTCGCCGCTGTCGCCGCACGGCTCGCGGCGCAACGGCAGGTCCGCATTCCGACAGTTCTGCCCCGGCCACTGCTCTTGGTGCAGTCGTTCGGTGGCGTCCTGTTTGCCGACGGGAAATGTACGGTGAAGTCAACGGAAACAATCGCAGCGCTTCAATTCTATCGGGACCTGGTCGCGCGAGGTGTGGCGCCGACCACGGCGGCGATGGGTGAGGTGGAGGCGTTCGACGGGGTGAACCTGTTTCGTGATGGCAAGATGCCGCTGCTCGTGGGGCGCACGTACATGCTGACGGAGTTTGATCACATCACGGGTTCCCGGTGGGACGTGGCGCAGGTTCCGAAGGGAAAGGTGCGCTGGTCACGGCTGTCCATCGGCGGGAACTGCGTGTGGAGTGGGACGAAACACCCGCAGGAAGCCGCGGAGTTTGCGCGATTCTATTCGACGGAGGGCGCGATGATGGCGGCGAAGAGCCGCAACGCGATCCCGGCGTTGAAGGCGGCGGCAGACACCGCCCGGTTTCCATCGGTCATGATGGAGGCGTTGACGTATTCCCACCTCGACAATCCGTGGGGTTATGCGTTTTGGGACGAATTCAACCAGAAGGCGTTTTTTGAGACTACCGACGCGGTAGCGCTCGGTCGGCTTACTCCTGGCGATGCGGCCCAGGCCCTGGAATCGCTCGGAACCAGCCTGCTGCAGGCGCACTAAAAACGCTTGACCGAACTCGGCCATTTGGGGCATTGTTTCGCCCGCTTGGTGAGGGATGGGAGAATTCAGATGGAGAAAACACGCATGAACACTCGAATAATGACAATTGGTCTTTCGACATTTCTACTGGTCGCCTGTGGCAGCGCGTGGGGGCAGGTCGTCGCGACCAACGCTCCCGTCGGTGCGCCGGTGTGGCATGGGGACGTGGCGCTCGGCTTGTCGCTGGCCCGGGGCAACGCCAACACGTTCCTGGGGAGCGCCGAAGCGTCGGCGGAGAATGTTTGGGGCAAGAACGACCTGAAACTCGGCGCGGACGGCGTCTATGCGCTGAACAATTACGGGCAGACGAACGAAACGCGGGCGGCCGAGAACGTTCATGGATTTGAGGATTACAAGCGGCTGTTGACGGAGCGGTGGTACGCTGATTTCCGCACGGACCTGTTTCATGACGACATCGCGTTGGTGCGTTATCGGGCGATCTTCGGACCGGCGATCGGGTATTACTTCATCAAGACCGACGCGTCCCAATTGAACATGGACGTTGGTGCGTCGTATGTTCGGCAGCGGCTTGACGCCCAAGGGAACGTTGGTTATGCGACGCTGCACGTGGGCGAGCACGGCGAGCACAAATTCAGCAAGACATCGAGGGTTTGGGAGACGATTCAGTACTATCCGCAGTTGACCTACTGGCATAATTTCCTGATCACTGCGGAGGCCGGTGCGGAAGCGGCGCTGAGTGCGCGGTTCAATTTGCGCATCGTGGCGGACGACACTTTCAACCGCGACCCTGCCCCTGGCGCCAAGGAAAACGACGTTCAGCTGACGAGCCAGCTCGTGTACAAGTACTGAGCCTCCGCCAGCTGGCGGACTTTCGGGGCTGATTTTTTCCTCGCAAGCGTTACGCGGCATTTGTATCTTGCCCAGGCCATGCGAATTCTTTCTGGTATCCAGCCAAGTGGCAAGTTGCACATTGGCAACTACTTCGGGATGATGCGCCCCGCGCTCGAACTGGCGCAGAAGGGCGAGGCGTTTTATTTTATCGCGGACTATCATGCCCTGACTTCGATTTCCAACCCGGACGAGCTGCGCGCGAACGCGCTGGATGTGGCGCTGGATTTCCTCGCGTGCGGGCTGGACCCGAGCCGCACGGTGTTTTACCGGCAAAGCGACGTGCCGCAGGTGACGGAGTTGACATGGATTTTGGCGAACGTCACGCCGCTGCCGATGCTGGAGAACGCGCATAGCTACAAGGACAAGATCGCGCAAGGGTTGAAGCCCAACGCGGGTTTGTTTACGTATCCCGTGCTGATGGCGGCGGACATTCTGATCGTGCAAGGCGCGCGCGTGCCCGTGGGCAAAGACCAGAAGCAGCACGTCGAGATGACGCGCGACATCGCGGGCGCATTCAACCGGCAGTTCGGCGAGGTCTTTACGATTCCCGATGCGGTGATCCGTCCCGAGGTCGCGACCTTGCCGGGTGTGGATGGGCGGAAGATGTCGAAGAGCTACAACAACACGCTGGAGATTTTTGGCGACGAAAAAGCGATTCGCAAGAAGGTGATGAGCATCGTGACCGACTCGCAACCCGTGGAAGCGCCGAAGGCGGATCTCGATAAGAACATTCCGCTGCAACTGTACAAGTTGATGGCGACGCCGGACCAGGCGGCGAAGTTGGAGGCGAAACTCGCCGCGGGCGGGTATGGATACGGCGAGGTGAAGAAGGAGTTGTTCGCGGTGCTCACGGACTACTTTGCGCCGTTCCGCAAGAAGCGCGAGGAATTGGTGAAGAACCTGGATTATGTCCACGAAGTGTTGCGCAAGGGCGCCGAGCGCGCCAACGCCGTGGCGGACGAAACGATGGGGAAGGTGAGGAAAGCGGTCGGGTTGAAGTAGGGGCGGCGACACGATTCATTTGACGAGTGCCCCCTCACCTTGATCCTCTCCCCCGGAGGGGAGAGGAGATTTGGTTACTTGCGTCGCTTAGAGGACACGGCAGAGGGCGTAGGCGGCGAAGGCGAGGAGCATGGTGCCGCCGGCGAGGTCGGCGATGAGCCACGTGGCGCGCTTGCCGCGTCGGCCCACCCAGGTCATCATGCCGGCAAAGCACACCACCCAGGAAATCGCGCCGAAAAACACGCCGGCGCATACCCACGGCAGGTCGCGGACTGGATTGGCTGACCACTGCCCGACCAACCCCGGTACAACTATGCACCAGAACGCCAACGTCATCGGGTTCAGGCTCGTCATCGCCAGGCCGGTGACGTAATGCCGCTCGGACAGCTTCTCGGAGTTGCTGCCGCTGGCGACGGCGCGCCATTGCCGAGCGGCGCCAACGAAGCACATCACGCCCAGGTACGCCAACACAGCCGCGCCGGCAATTCCCAGCGCCGCCATCACGCGGGGCCGAGCCAACAATGGCCGCACGCCCAGGCTGGTCAGGATGGCGTAGGTGACATCGACCGTCACCGCGCCGCAGCCGAGCAGGAAGCCGGCGCGGAATCCGCCGCGCAATGACCGTCGTGCGATCTCCACATTCACCGGCCCAATCGGCGCCGCCGCTCCGAGTCCGAGCAATACGCCCTTTCCAATCATCGCCACGACGCCAGTGACGTGCATGGCCTGATTGCATACGAGCCGCCGCGGGGCACGTCAAGGTGGAATGCAGAAACACGTATTGCGGCGGGGTGGCGGCTTGTGATAGGGAAGGTTGGAACAACGGCGCCAATGGAAGCGGATTACAAAGTAAAGCTGGAGGTGTTCGAGGGCCCTCTCGATTTGTTGCTCTACCTCATCAAGAAGGAGGAGGTGGACATCTACGATATTCCGATTGAGCGCATCACGAACCAGTACATGGAGTACCTGACGCTGATGCAGATGCTCAACCTGGAGGTGGCGGGCGAGTTTCTCGTGATGGCGGCGACGCTGATGTACATCAAGAGCCGGATGCTGCTGCCGGCCGACCAGCAGGTGACCGACACCGAGGCCGAGGAAGGCGAGGACCCGCGCTGGGAATTGATCCGGCAGCTCGTCGAATACAAGAAGTTCAAAGACGCGGGATTGCAACTCGGCCAGCGCGAAGAGCAGCAGGCGAACATCTTTTCGCGGGGAAGCCCGGAGGCGGGCATCGAAGTTGACAAGGACATCCCGCTGGCGGAAGTGAGCATTTTCGACCTCATCAACGCATTCAACGAGGTGTTGAAGAAGGCGAGCGCCCGCGAGGACTTCCGCGAGATCATTGAGGAGCGGTTTACTGTCAGCGACAAAATCGAAGAAATCCTCTATACTCTGCGGGACCGATCGGAGATGGTTTTTAGTGAGTTGTTTGCGAACGCGAGTTCGCGGGCGGAAGTGGTGGTGACGTTTCTGGCGCTGCTGGAGTTGATTCGGTTGAAGCGGCTGAAGGTGGTGCAGGTCGAAGCGTTTGGGGAGATACGGGTATTGAAAGTGACCTGACACTCGTGCGGGGGCTTTGATGAGATCACGATGAGCACTGATATTCTTTTTGACAGCGAAGGGAGTGACCTGCTTCGCCATCTCCGCGAATCAGGAAGCCTTCGTGACGTGCTTCGGGAACAGGAAAGGAAGTGGGATGCTGACCGGAGAGAACTACTAAAGAGCATCGTGCCATACTTGGCCGACTGCGGTTGGTACTTTTACATGTACCTGCCAGCGGACGAGCCTGTGAAGTTGAAGCAATTACTAGACGAACAGGCGCACGAGAAGATCGAGCAACATATGATCGCTCTGGCCAAGGAATACGCGAGTGACGTCCGGGTACGGATTCAGAGAGATTGGCCGCATCGTGCCAAAATCCTGAACGATGCGTTTGATGCGCACGATGGGGGTCTATACTCACTGAGTATCCCGACGATGCTCGCGCAGGCAGACGGGATTTGCATGGAAATAGTCGAAGCGTCGCTCTTTAAGACGGGCGGCAAGAAACGGCTAAAGGACAAACTGGCAAACTTGCTAAAATATGGCAATTCGACAAACGTCCTCTTTGAATTCCTATATCGGGAAACCGCGTTGGGCGAGGGCACATCCGCTAGGGACGCGAAGCGTAAGAGCGACGCGCAACACGGGGCGCTCAATCGTCACGGCGTACTCCACGGCTTAGATTTGGATTATGCAACAGAGTCTAACAGTTTCAGAGCCATTGTTATTTTAGGCTATTTACAGCACATACAAATGGTTGTTGAGGTAACGAAGAAGGTGAAACAAGAGATCGAAGAGGTGTGCAAAGGGTCTGGCCTCTCGTGGTGAATCGATACCAGGCCGCGCTAAAAAACCTCTGGTCAAATGTTGCGCGCGGGCTGTAGGGTTCGGGTCACCTAGGGCGATACGACAGAGATTCTTCGCTGCGCTCAGAATGACAACATTGAAAGTGGCATGACACTGGAACTGAAACAAATCATTGAGGCGCTGTTGTTCTCGGCGGAGCGGCCGCTGTCACCGAAGGACATCCGCGCGATTTTCGCCGAGGCGACGGACGAAGAGAACTCACCTGGTGTGTCGGAGCCGTTCCGCAACGTGCGGGAGGCGCAAATTGTCGCCACGCTCGAGGAATTGAAGGCGGAATGTGAACTGCAGCGGCACAGTTACCAGCTCGTGGAGATCGCGGGCGGATGGCGGTTGGTGACCCGAGCCGAGTACGCGCCGTGGTTGAAGAAGCTGCTGGATGAGGCGCGTCCGCACCGGCTTTCGCCACCGTCGTTGGAAACACTGGCGATTATTGCGTTGCGGCAACCGATCTCCCGCGCCGACATCGCGGCAATCCGCGGCGTGGAAGTCGACGGCGTGATCAAAACGCTGCTGGAGCGGGACATGATTACGATTGTGGGCAAGAGCGAGGCGCCGGGTCGGCCGATGTTGTACGGCACGACGCAGAAGTTCCTCGAACATTTCGGGCTGCGCGACATCGACGACATGCCGAAGGCGGCGGAGTTGCGGCTCCAGGCCGCGGCGCTGAAGACAGCGGAACAAAAGACGGAAGAGGCGCAGGCGATGGCAACGGACGCGGCGGGGTCCGGCACGGACGCGGCGCCGGAGCCTGCCGCCGGGACGGCGGCTACTACAACAGCATCGAATGAAGGACAAACTCCAGCAACTCCGCAATAAGATCGACGAGATCGATTCGAAGCTCGTGCACGCGTTGAACGAGCGGACGAAACTCGTGCTCGAGATCGGCAAGATCAAGCACGAGTCGGGCGAGGAGATTTATGCGCCCGACCGCGAAGACGCGGTATTGCGGCGGATCGTCGAGAAGGGGAACGGGCCGCTGCCCGCGGATTCGTTGCGGGCGATTTATCGGGAGGTCATGTCGGCGTCGCTGGCGCTCGAAAAACCGCTGGTGATCGCATTCCTCGGCCCCGAAGCCACGTACTCGCACATGGCGGTGATCAAGAAATTCGGGTCGGCCCTGAAATACGAGCCACTGGCGAGCATTACGGATGTGTTCGTGGAAGTGTCCAAGGGGCGGGCGGATTACGGCGTGGTGCCGATTGAGAATTCGACCGAGGGCGCGGTCACGCACACGTATGACATGTTCGTGGACAGCGAACTGAAGATTTGCGCGCAGATTGTGTTGCCGATTCGGCACAACCTGATGGCGGCGTGTCCGCGCGACGATATCCGGAAGCTGTACTCGATTCCCCAGGTGTCTGCGCAATGTCGGCTGTGGTTGCAGACGAACATGCCGCACGTGGAGTTGATCGAGACGTCAAGCAGCACGCGCGCGGCGCAGATTGCGCAGACCGAGCCCAATGCGGGGGCGTTGGCGAGCGCGTTGGCCGCCGAGATTTACGGGCTGACGATTCTGGAGCCGAACATCCAGGATTCGAGCGAGAACGTGACGCGGTTTCTCGTGATCGGGCGCAAGTACCCGAGTCGGACGGGAAATGACAAGACGTCGATGATGTTCTGCGTGCAGGACCGGGTCGGCGCGCTGCATGATTCGATTGCGTCGTTCAAGAAATACAAGATCAACATGACCAAGATCGAGTCGCGTCCCAGCAAAAAGAAGGCGTGGGAGTATTATTTTTTCGTAGACGTGCTCGGCCACTGCGAAGACGCGCGTGTCAAGAAAGCGCTGGCGGAATTGGCCAAACACACCATGTTCGTGAAAATTCTCGGCAGCTACCCGAATGTGAATGGGTGATTCAGGCTATGCCCACGTTGCGACGAGCGTCCGATACATTATTGACGCCAAGAGCTAAACCTTGGACCAACGGACCGCGCGAATTGCTCGAGGACGCTTTCGAGCACTTGGAGCAAGGTGGCGACTTTGACCACCGCATTGCCATGATTAGTATTGATAATGCGGTCGAGATCATGGCCAAGACTTATCTTGGTTTGCCAGAGGGGGCTGGCGGAACGAGTAAACCGTCGCGAAAAGAAATCGAGGAGAGCGGGGAATCGTTTCCGAGGGTAATCAAGCTCCTCAAGACTTACGCTGCGGACCGTATTGTGGGCATCGACACGGCGGAGATCGAATGGTTTCACCGAATTCGAAATCAGCTTTACCACTCGGGAATTGCGACGGTGCCTCGCTCTGATGTTGAAGCTTATGCGGGTATCGCGAGAGCGCTTTTCGAGAATCTTTTTGAGTTTCGCTTGGTGCTGCGGTCTGCGGGCCCACCTCCCACGAAAATTGGCAAATTCATAGCCGATTGGAATGCTCTTCAAGAGTTGCTGAGAGCCAAGCTTCCTCCGAAAAAAGCGGGAGAACTCACACTGTATCGAAAGATCAAATTTTTCTCGACCATCAGGCCGCATTTAGGCGAGCTCTATTCGTCTGCGTCGCAGTTTCGGAACGAGCTCGTTCACAACTCTACTGCAGTTGATCCCGCTTCCATTGATTCCTATTTGGCGAAAGTGGGTGAGTTGTTGGCCGCTTGCGAGGACGAGGAATTTGAAACGACGCGCGTGAGCGCAGCTGGAAGCGCGGGTAAGTCACGTGCATATGTTTCCAGCCTCAACTTGAATGAGCTCCGGGCTAAGGCTAGGGAATTTTTTAAGGAACAGCTTGGCCAAGATGTAAGCGAAATCAGTTCGAGCCTCTTGGAGAGCCAAGATTCCTCGGTTGGTATTCGGTATTCTGTCTCGAAGCCGTTTCCCTCTGGGAAATACACGCAATATTGGTTCGCTCTTCACGACCGTCAGATTGACTTTCTGAACAGGTATCGGAGCGGTTTTGCCGCGTTCGTCTGCACTGGAGCGGGCACACTCTTCGCGCCTTGGAGCGAATTTGAGAAATATTTGGACCAGTTGGGCGAGACGTTCAACCGCGAACGGCCATTGGCGCCATGTCATCCTACGGCTTCACAAGAATGGCCAGTTATTCATGAAGCTCAGATCTTACGCACCTGATAACCCTGTTGACGTGACCCGATGGTTCATTAGGAACTAGTGCCAGAGTCGCTGCGTGGACCACCTGTTTTGTGTCGATTCAATCGATCTGCGATGTGCCGACGCACGAGGACTACTCGCCGACGGATTGCACGAAAAACAGAGGCTACTTGCCGTATCGCTTCGCGGGCTTCTCGCGGACGACGGCAGTGGAACGCGCGGACTGGCCGGCGACGATCTCAATGCGAGCGGAATAGCCGAGTGACTGGAGGAATTGCTCGCAATCCTCCCACGTCAGACCAAAAGCACGTACATCGGCCACACCAAGACGGGCGACAACATCGCGGATACGCTCACTATTTTGCGCCGTGAATTCAGCACTCATCATCGCCCGTTCCGCCCAATCCACAAGCTTGGCCAGTGAGATGCGATGGTGAAGATACGCCCCGATTTTATCAGCGACCTTTTTGCTGGTGATGGTCATGGTACGTCAGCCATGATGCGCTGATGAATCCGCGGCCGGCGCGGGTTTCGAAGGCGCACCCGAGGCTTGGGTGGGCTTCCCCTCTATCTGATCCAGCAGGAATGCTTTGGCCATAATCTTGAACACCCTCGTCTTCTCAATCAGCGCTTTTGCCACCAGCCACAGGAGGAACACGGTCTCCCCGGTTATCACGGCTACCCGTGGATGCACCGGGCGACGTTTGACATTGGGCGTGACGGTTTTTGTTCTTAACTCATGCGCGGAGTGCAATTCCTTGTTAATGGCCGCGGACAGAAGACCGCGGTGGTCATTGATCTGAAGACCCGTGCGGACGTGTGGCAGGACTTTTATGATGTCCTGCTGACGCGTGAACGCGCCGATGAGCCGCGGGGGTCATTGGCGGCGGTGAGGCGGCGATTGGTTCGCGCGGGGAGACTCCGTGGCTGAGTAGGAGGTCGTACCACGACGCGGTCGCGCGGAAGCGCGACCCTCCAAAGACAAACTCGACGGTGGGCCACCGTGCTCTGCCTGACGGCGCTTCACAGAAGCGCCGCTACAACAGACTCCGCTTCCATGCGAGATTTCGGTTTGGTAGACTCTGGGCTTACCAATCATGAGCTTTCAATCATTAGCGAATCGATATGTGTGTGATGTGCCGGTGTATGAGCCGGGGCGGCCGATTGAGGAAGTGGCGCGGGAGATGGGGCTGAACCCGAAATCGATCATCAAGCTGGCATCGAACGAGAACCCGCTCGGGCCGTCGCCGAAAGCGGTGGTGGCGATGCGCAAGGCGCTGGCGACGTCGCACCTGTATCCTGATGGGGGCGGATTTTATTTGCGGCAGGCCATTGCCGAAAAGCTCGGCCGCGCCGAAGCGCGGCCCTCCGAAAGCGGACGACCCTCCATCAGCATTGACAATATCATTCTCGGCGCGGGGTCGAACGAGATCATTGAATTTCTGTATCACGCGTTTGTCGGACCGGGGGACGAGATCATTGCGGGCGACCGGGCGTTTGTGATCTACAGCATCATGGCGAAGATGTTCCAGGCGCGGTGCGTCGAGGTGCCGTTTCGCGGTCACACACACGACTTGAAGGCGATGCTGGCGGCGATCACGCCGAAGACGAAACTGGTGTTCGTCGCCAACCCGAACAATCCGACGGGGACGCGGGTGACCGATGCCGAACTCGACAACTTCATTCACCGGTTGCCGGCGCATGTGATTGCGGTGCTGGACGAGGCGTACATTGAGTTTGTGGATGATCCACCGCCGAGCATTGAATGGGCGCTGAAGCGCAATGTGGTGGTGCTGCGCACCTTCTCGAAGATTGTCGGATTGGCGGGGTTGCGCATCGGGTACGGCGTGGCGCAGAAGGAGTGCATTGCGCTGCTGCAACGGGTACGGCAACCGTTCAACACGAATGCCGTCGCGCAGGCCGGCGCGCTGGCGGCGCTGGACGATGCGGCGCACTTTCGCAAGACCAAGGCGGTGACGCGGCAGGGGTTGGCGTATCTTTACCGGGAATTCAAGCGGCTGAAGCTGGAATACGTTCCGAGTTGCGCCAACTTCGTGCTGGTGAATGTTGGCGATGGGGACGAGGTATTTCGCGGGTTGCAACGGCGCGGCGTGATCGTGCGTCCGATGCGCGGATACAAGATGCCGTCGTGGGTGCGGGTAACGGTGGGCACGATGGAGGAGAATCGAAAGTTTATCAGAGCACTGAAGCAGGAGTACGAGGGCCTTTAAATTGCAGAGACACAGAGGTCAGAGAGATTTCGTTTGTTCCGAGTCTCGGTGGTTCAGGTTAGACTGAGAGATTATGATCATCATTTGCAAACCGGAAGCGACGGACGAGCAAATCGCCCACATTGAGGATGCGATTCGCAAGTGGGGATTGAAGCCGCACACGAGCCGGGGAGTCGAGCGCACGGTGATCGGGGTCATCGGGCCGGAAGAGCAGATTCGCGAGAAGCCGTTGGCGGCGTTTCCGGGCGTGGCGGACGTGACGCCCGTGATGAAGCCGTACAAGCTGACGAGCTATGATTTCACGCACAAGCGCACGGTGATCGATGTGGGTGGCGTCAAGATTGGCGACCAGAAGAAACTCGTGTTGATCAGCGGCCCGTGCTCGGTGGAGAGCCGGGAACAGATTCTGGAGATTGCGAAGATTGTCAAGAAAGCGGGGGCGAGCGTGTTGCGCGGGGGAGCGTTCAAGCCGCGGACATCGCCGTACACGTTCCAGGGGCTGGGCCGGGAAGGGTTGAAGCTGCTGGCGGAAGCGCGACGGGAGACGGGGCTGCCCGTGATTACGGAGTTGATGGACACGAAGGATGTCGAGGCGGTGGCGGAATACGCGGACATCATCCAGATCGGCGCGCGCAACATGCAGAATTTCTCGTTGTTGAAGGAGGTCGGTCGGTGCCAGAAGCCCGTGATGCTCAAGCGCGGGATGGCGGCGACGATCAAGGACGTGTTACTGAGCGCCGAATACATCCTCAGCGAAGGGAACATGAACGTGATGCTGTGCGAGCGGGGGATTCGGACGTTTGAGACCTACACGCGCAACACGCTGGACCTCTCGGCGGTACCGGCGCTGAAGAAAGAGTCACATTTGCCGGTGATCGTGGACCCGACGCATGGCGCGGGGCACCGCGATTTGATTCCGACGATGGCGTTGGCGGCCGTCGCCGCCGGGGCAGACGGCATCATGCTGGAAGTGCACAACAATCCCGAGGCGGCGCTATCGGATGGCGAACAAGCGATGTTGCCCGACAAATTTGAAGCGCTGGTGGGCCAGATGCGCGCGGTCGCCGCAGCGATTGGGAAGCAGATTTAGTGTTGGCCGGGCGACGCGGCGACGTTCACGGGAGGATTTTCCTTACGTCGTCGATTCCCCTGTCGAACGAGGATTTCACGTCGCTCCAGGCATTGGTCGCGGCGGTCTTGAGTTCGTTCAGCTTGGGCTTGAGATCATCCATTTTCTTCTCGGCTTCGGCGATTTTCTTGTCCAGGTCGGCTTTGGCCTGCCCGGTTTGCGTCTGGGCATTGGATTTCAGGTCATTCAATTTCCTGCCCAGCTCGTGGAACTGTTTCTCGGCAGCTTTGTTGAGTTCCTTGATTTGCTGTTCGGTGTAGTGTCCGGCCGTCACGGCGGCGTTTTTGCCCGCCTGCTTCACGTCCTCGGCGGTGGTCGTGTTGTTCGATTGCGCTTGCGACAACAGCGGCGTGGCGACCAGCAGCGATAGAACGACGAATCCCTGTAATCTCTTCATATCGGATGACCTCCTGTGAACCTGCCAACAGCTTACATGTCTGCGGTTTGAGTGCAAGTTCTACTGGCAAATGACTTGCGGTGGCGGCGGGGGGCGGTGTAAGAAGGCGGCGAGATTCCAAGGAGATCTCGGATGGCACAAACGACACGGGGGCGCGGGGCGGTCGCGGGGTATCTGTTTTTAATGCCGAACCTGCTCGGCTTTCTCGCGTTCACGCTGTTGCCGGTGGTCGCGTCGCTGGCGCTGAGTTTCTACGCGTGGGACCTGTTCACGGCGCCGAAGTTTGTCGGACTTCATAATTTCATCGCGCTGATGCACGACCGCGATTTCTGGTATTACGCGTACAACACGGTGTTCCTGATGCTGGCAATTCCCGTGAACATCCTGGGGTCGCTGTTGTTGGCGGTGGTGATGAACCAGAAACTGCGGGGAATCGTCGTGTTTCGCACGATGTATTTCCTGCCGAGCATCGTCGCGGGGGTCGGCACGTACCTGTTGTGGCGGTGGATTTACAATCCCGACTACGGGCTGATCGATACCATCATCGCGAACTGGTTTCCGCGGTGGCTGAACGACGGGATTCGCGAGCTCGGCGTGGAATGGCCGCCACAGTGGCTGACGTTGGTGACGTGGGCCAAGCCCGCGCTGATGTTCATGAGTTTCTGGACGGTCGTGGGCGGGTACAACATGATTCTGTATCTTGCGGCGCTGCAGGGCGTGTCGCCCGAGCTGTATGAGGCGGCGGACATCGACGGCGCGAACGCGTGGCAACGGTTTTGGGCGATCACGTGGCCGATGGTGAGTCCGACGACATTTTTCGTGTTGACGATGAGCCTGATCGGCGGATTGCAGGGCGGATTCGAGCAGGCGTTTGTCATGACGCGCGGCGGACCGGCGGGCGCGACGACGACAATCAGTTATTACATCTACAATCACGCCTTCGCGTGGAACCACATGGGCTATGCGGCGGCGATTGCGTGGGTGCTGTTTGCCGTGGTGTTCGGCGTGACGCTGGTGAACTGGCGGTTTGGAGGGCGGATTGTCCATTATTGATGACAACTGAAACTACTCCCCCTCACCTTAATCCTCTCCCCCGGAGGGGCGAGGAGACGCGCCTGTTACCCCTCCTTGAAGGGGAGAGGAGACCTCTAGCCTGGAGGTTCGGATCACCTCGCGAACTCGGCTCCCCCAAAGTGGAGAGGAAAATTCCCTCGCCCTTCAGGGGAGAGGGTCAGGGTGAGGGTGTTTCGCAAGCGAGATGAAATGGCAGTGAAGAAAATTGTCACATATCTGGTACTCGGCGGCGTCGGGCTGTTCATGTTGCTGCCATTTTTGTGGATGCTGTTGACATCGGTGAAACCGGCGGGGGACGTGTTCGCGTCGATTGAGAATCCCATCAAGGCGTTCGTGCCGCGGGAGACGCAGTGGAAAAACTACGGGCAGGTGTACGACACGACGCAGGCCATGGGCGGCGGGTTTGCGCGGTGGTATTTGAACAGCATTCTCGTAGCGGTCGTCGTGACGCTCGGGCAGGTGACGACCAGCGCGTGCGCGGCGTATGCGTTTGCGCGGCTGAAATTTCCCGGCCGCGACAAACTATTTCTCGGTTATCTCGCCACGATGATGATTCCCGGCGCGGTCACGATGATTCCGAATTTCATCTTGATGCGCAAGATCACCGAATGGCTGACAGCGGTAGCGCCGTCGGTCAATTGGGACGCGTCGAGAGTGGTGTACCTCTTTGGGCGGACGTATGAAGCGGGGCGATTGGTGGGACTGGATTCGTATTTTGCGCTGGCGGTGCCGGCGATGTTTTCGGCATACGGCACGTTCATGCTGCGGCAATATTTCCTGAGCATCCCGCGCGATTTGGAGGAAGCGGCGACGATCGACGGGTGCGGGCTATTGCGGATTTTCACGACGATCATTCTGCCGTTGAGCAAACCGGCATTGGCGACGTTGACGATTTTCACGTTCATGGGCAACTGGCAGAGTTTTTATTGGCCGTTGATCGTGCTGACGCAGGACTCGATGAAAACGTTGCCGCTGGGGCTATTATCGTTCATGGGCTTGTACAGCACCCAATGGAGCCTGCTGATGGCGGGATCGATGATGATGATTCTGCCGGTGATAATTGTCTTTCTTGTGGGTCAGAAATGGTTTATAAGCGGGATCCAGTTGGGCGCATTGAAAGGTTGACCAAAAAGGGCGTCAGGCATGTATCGCGGTCGAATAAATCCAACCCGGGAACTTCTTCGGGAAGTCCGTCAGCGTGTGCCCTCGGGAACGCGGCTCGTTCCGGAGGCATTTATCACCGACCACCGACGGCCGGTGCTCGAAAAACTTTCCGAACTAACGCCGGAGACATTCTATCTCTTCGATGAGATCACCGCGCAAGCGTTCCGCGATGCCGTGATGGAAGTCGGAGCGCGCGATGGCGGGGGACGACTGACGGTGTGCGATCCGTTTCCCGTGTTGGGTCGGGCGCAGCGCAGCACCGTTTGCAGCGCGTGGCCGGCAAGGTGGACCGGGTCCGCGTGTTGCGGGTCGGAACCGCCAACGTGGCGGCGGTGGGCGATACGTCGATGGAGTTCTGCGATATCGCGGCCAATCCGCTGGCGCGATACAGCTTTGCGATCAAGGAAGGCATACGCCCCCTGTTATTCATTTGCCGGAGAGACGGCCGGCCGAAAACTTCGGGAACGCGCCGAAGCGCCGGATTTTTCTCCGTCAGCCGCGACGTGGTGGAGGAAGTGGCCGATGACGTGGAATTGTTGCTGCGCGGGGTGGCGACGACGATGGCGACGTTTGAGGAGTTGGAGCTGCTGCATCGGACGACCCAGCGCGTGTCACGGGAATTGGAGAGTTATTCCCGGCGAGTGGAATGGGCGGTGCGGCATGCGCGACGCCGGCCGGATTCGCTGACGCCGGCCCGGTTGACCGGATTGTTGGCCAGGCCATTGCCAAGATGAGCCAGCTCAAGGAGATCCCGCGCCGGGCATTGCGTTCCATCGAAAATGGCGGTTTCTGAGCAAGGCGTAGAGCGCCTAACAAGACTTGCCTTTGATCGTAGCCGCACCGTTGCCATCTGCTGATGGCGTCTCGCGGACTCGGCTCAGGGTGCGTGAGAATCAGATTATCTGCGCAGGCTAAAGCCTGCGGCTACGGGTTTTGCTACGGGTTTTGCTCAGCGACACCTTTGCGAGTGCGTGGTGTTGGAATATATTGAAAGCGAAGAAATCAAAGTCTGTTGATTGGAGGACTTGATTATGAAACGGATTCTGAAAGCCATCAGTGGTTTCGCGGTCGTGGTCGCAGCGGTATGTTTGCTGAGCGCGCCGGCACAGGCCCGGGTGTTTGTGAACGTGGGGTTTGGGTTCCCGTTCTTCTACGGTCCAGCGTATTATCCGGCCTCTGCGTACTATGCGCCGCCGGCCTACTACTATGGGCGGGGGCCGTATCGGTATTATTATGCGCCGCGTGGGTATTACTATTACCGGGGCGGACGCTGGTACTACCGGTAAACGGGAGCGATAATTACGCGGGGTCGAATTCTGAACAGGCAGCAGCGGAGGTATTGCGCTGGTATGGTCGATACTTAAGTTTCCAGCGGGGATGGGTGGCGTAGTCCCACCATCTGTAGTAGTTCCACCAGTCTTTACAAAAGCTCCTGAACAATTCTGCCCCGCCTCCGTGCTGGCGATAGGCACTTAACATGTTGTCGTACGAAATCATCTTGAACGCCGACTCCATATACGGCAAGGAGTCGCCGGCCGTGAAATACAAGTAGACGTGCTCGCGTGGGCCGGCGAGCTTGAATCCGATGAAATGGAGAGCGCAGAGACCCAACACTACTGAGGCAAGCCTAAACCATCTGCCACAGCGGTAAGCCCGCCAGATCACGATGCTGAGCAGGATTGTACCCACCAGCCCGATCAAGCACACAGGAAAATCAAGAACGTTCATTCGTCACATCGAATCAGAAGCGTGTGTTTTTGTCGGCTTCTCCTTGACGATGGGGGAGCTTTGGCATGACAGCCCTGTCGAGTCATGACCGCGGAGTCTAAGAGCGGTGGGATTCCTCGACAAGCTCGGAATGACGAAGGGTATGCCAACAAGCGCGCTGCTGTTGCGGGCAAGCTTGGCCCTGTTGTGTGAGGGCGTATCTGCCATGGATTTCGAGTTTGATCTGGATATCGTCTTGTGATACCATAGCCGCGCCATGAATAGGATTCTGATTGATGGTGGGGATGGTTGGGGGATTGCGACCGGGCCGGGGATGCGGCTCGGCGGGAGCCCCGAAAAGGATTCGGGGTAAAACTCGCCCTCCAAGCGACCCGATGCACGGCGTCAGAGCGCCGTCGCTACAGCACGACGGCAAGCGGGACGCTCGCCCTACAATTCGGAGAGGCACGGCGGCAGAGCGTCGTGGCTACATGGCAATGCAGGAAGGGGGAAGGGCCCAAGAGGGAGGGGGGTGCACAAACGAACCCAATTTCGATCAAGCCGGCGTGGAAAAGTGGGGGAAACGAAGCCAATAACGAAGCCAATTGCCGCACGCGACAGCGGCGTTTGCGACCCAGGCACGACATGGTCGCGTCTTCGCTCCGCTACGGCTCCGTCGGACTCGGCTTAGAGTGTAGAACAGGCGTCGGAATGGCGTATTTGAGGCAAAAAGACGGTGCGGCGCGATACCTAAACCCTTCGGCTTCGCTCAGGGCAAGCTCTCGGCATCGCGCCCTACAATACGGAATGAAAACGGCATCGAAGCGGCCACGCGGAAGCGTGGCCCCAAACGAAGTTTGGTGCGGCGCTACAGCACTTCGGCGAGGGTGGCGGGAACACCGATGATCATGGGATCACAACGTAAGCGTTGCGGTGGGTTTATCCTGGCTGGAAACGGTGACGGCGGTATGGTTCGCGCCGATCTTGCGGAGTTTGTCCGCGACGGTTTGTTGCGCCAACTCGGGCCGGTTGCAATCGCGGCTGAGATGCGCGAGGAACACGTGACGAAGTTTATCACAGGCAACGTCGCTGGCGAGGGTGGCGGCGGCATCATTGCTGAGGTGGCCGTGGCGGCTCATGATGCGTTGCTTCAGGGCCCAGGGACGCGCGGCGTCTTCTTGCAGGAGCTTCAGGTCGTGGTTGGCTTCCACGACCAGCACATCCATCTGACGGACGCGTTCGGTGACGAGCTTGGTGGCGTGGCCGAGGTCGGTCAGCACGCCGATGGCGATGCCGGAACCCGGATGACGAATCACGTAGCCGACAGGATCGTAGGCGTCATGCGGGACGGTGAACGATTCGATAAGCAGATCACCGACCTCGAACGACCCGCCCGTGGAAAACAAGCGCCAGGAAATCCGGACTTTTTCCTGCCATTCGGGATCGGTCGTCACGGCCTCGGCGGTGAGACGATTGGCGTAGACGGGCAGGGGGCGCGCCTTGCACAGGACGCCGAGGCCACGCACGTGATCGGAATGCTCGTGCGTGAGGATCACGCCGCTGACCTGGTCGATGTTTCGATTGATGAGCGCCAGGCGCCGGGCGATCTGACGACCGCTGAGGCCGGCATCGACAAGAAGTCGCGTCGTGTCGGTTTCGATCAAGGTGCAATTACCGGCGCTGCCACTACCCAAAATCGTGATGTGCATCCCCACGCGCCGATAGTACACGGAGGGCGGATTGACTCAAGCTTTCTGCAATTGGAGGAGAGCGATTTCGGGCGGGCAGTTGAACCGCACGGGCGGGGCGATCATGCCGACGCCGCGGTTGACGTACATCTGCGTCTCGCCGCGGACGAACAACCCGTGGGCGTACTTTTGTCCGTAATGCGACGGGACATGCGGCGGGCCGTAAAAGGGAATGACGATCTGGCCGCCGTGGGTGTGACCGGCCAGAATCAGGTGCGAACCTTTCTGCCACCAGTCTTCAAAGGAATCGGGGTTGTGCATCAACACGAGCGAGAAGGGCGTATCGACGTTGCGAAAGGCGCGGACCACGTCCACGCCATCCGTCCAATAATCGCCGAGGCCGACGATGGAGAGCGGCTCGCCGTTGATGCGGATTGTCTGGCTGGCGTTGCGGAGGACGGGGATGCCGACGGATTCGATGGCAGCGGCGACGGCATCACCATCGTACCAGTTATCATGATTGCCCAACGAAGCGAACACGCCATATTTGGCACGGGATTGGCTCATGCACTGGGCGCACGCGTGTACCATTTCGGCTGGCGGGGACGTTTCCTTGTACAGAAAGTGGATCAACCGGCCGATATGAGGATAGTGACGGGAAAGGTGGTTGCCGAAGGTCAGATAATCGCCCGTGAAAACCATGAGATCGGGCGCGAGAGCGTTGGCCGTGGCGATGCATTCGGAGAGGTACTCCGAACCGATCACGCGGCTGCGGTGAAGATCGGTAAGATGAGCGATGGTGAGGCCATTAAACGCGGCCGGAAGTCCCTGGATGACAACTGGAATGCGACGGACATGGGCGAAGCGGGGTTCGATGAGCGTTGAGTATGCGAATCCGCCGGCACCGGCGATTGCCGATGACCAGAGCAGGCGTTTCAGGAATGTGCGACGGGTAATGTTTGGCACATGCGTTGGACAATATTTGGCCTTTACTTGTTGAATGTCACGAATATAGTGAAGCGGGTCTGGCGAGACGCAAGCCCGCAAGGATAGAACAAGGAATCATGGCAGGTCCGGGATTACATCAAGTACAGAGATTATCGCAACTGCAGATTTTGGCGCCGCAGTTGCAGCAGAGCCTTCACTTGCTCCAAGTGCCGACGCTGGAGTTGCGGTCGCTGGTGCAGGAAGAGTTGCAGCAGAACCCGCTGCTCGAAGAGATTGCCAAGGATGAGCCGCGGGTCGAGGTGGAATCTCCCGAGAGCGAGCCGGAAGTTGACAAGACCCCGACCGCTGAGGAGCGGCAGGAGTTCAAGGAGGAATTCGAGGTTCTTGCCAAGCTCGACGAAGAGTGGCGCGAATATTTTTCCCAGACGAGCAGTTTTCGCTCGCGGTCGCCCGAACAGGAAGAGCAGCGGCAACATTTTTTTGACTCGATCGTCCAACAGGAATCGTTGCAGCAACACCTGATCCAGCAGCTCAGCTTTATCAATGTCGCCGACGAGAAGCGCAAGGTGGCGGAATTGATCATCGGCAGCATCAACGATGACGGGTATTTGCTGACGCCGATCGAGGAGCTGGCGGTCAGTTCGGGTCTTCGGCTGGAAGATTTGCAGGAGATGCTCGATCTGGTGCAGACGTTTCATCCCGTCGGCGTCGGCGCGCGGAACCTGAAGGAATGCCTGCTGATCCAGTTGGACCGGCTGGGCAAATCGGAGTCGATCGAGGCGGTGTTGGTCAACCAGCACCTGGACGATCTGGGACGGAAACGATTTCCGGAGATTGCGCGGGCGATGAGCCTGAGCGTCGAGCAGGTGCAGCAACTGGCGAATTTCATATCGACGCTGGAGCCGAAGCCGGGGCGGATGTTTACCACGGAACAGCAACAGTACGTCGCGGCGGACGTGGTGGTGCAGAAGGTCGGGGAAGAGTACGTGGTGATGCTCAATGACGAGCAGATACCGCATTTGCGCATCAGCAACACGTACAAGGAACTGATGGCGAGCGGCGAGAAGTCCAACGACGCGCGCGATTACATCCGCGACAAGATCCGCGCGGGCAAATTCCTCATCAAGAGCATCCACCAGCGGCAGCAAACGATTTACAACATCGCCAAGGTGATTGTCGAACGGCAGCGCGAGTTCCTCGAAAAAGGCATCTCATTCCTGCGGCCGCTGACGATGGCGCAGGTGGCGGAGGTGGTGGGCGTGCATGAAACGACGGTCAGCCGCGCGGTGGCCAACAAGTACATGCAGACGCCGCAGGGGTTGTTCGAGATGAAGTATTTCTTTACGCCCGGCTTCGAGACGACCTCGGGCGGCGCGATGAGCAACACCAGCGTGAAAGAACAGATTTCGAAGCTCATCGAACGCGAAGACCAGACCAAGCCGTTGTCCGACCAGGAAATCGTGGCGATCCTGAAAGAGCAGGGCATCCCCATCGCCCGCCGGACCGTGGCGAAGTACCGCAACGAGTTGAATATCCTGCCGAGCAATCTAAGAAAGACGTATTAGGGCAGTCAGTTTGTAGCCGCACCCTTCAGGGTGCGAGAATCGTGAGCACGCGCAGGCTAAAGCCTGCGGCTACATTGCCTCTAGTTCTATCTTGCGACGCCCAAAAGACCGCGCTAGTATTGCTTTCATGAGGCAAGTCTGAGAGGGGACGCCACATCGGCGTCTCTTTTTGTGTCGCCGTGGCATTGAAGCGAGTTGATTGGCGCACATGGTAACGATTGGACAATATCCGGATTCGGCGCGGGCAGAGTTGGACAAATCGGTCCTGGAAGCGGCGGGGATTCGCGTCTTTCTGGCGGATGAGAACAGCGTGTCGGCCGGTTACGGCAGCGTGCTTGGCGGCGTCCGGTTGCAGGTGGCAGAGGCCGATGCCGATCGGGCTCGTCAGGTACTCAAGGATCAGGAGAACGTGACACCGCTTCCTGATGATTTTGTGCCGCCGGATGAACCATCAGGAGAGGATCTGAAATTGGGGGCAAAAGCAATGAGCGACAACAAGAATATCGTCCTCGCCGTGGTGATCACGTTATTGGTTGTCCTCCTGGCGGTGTCCGTATTTCGTTACCCCAGAACCACCAACACGGCGTATAGCACGCGTGCCTGGGAGGCGTACGACGAACGAGCCAGACGAGCCGAAGCGATCATGGCGGCTCAAGAACAAACGCACCAGCGGTATGTTGAATTCCTCAACCGAGCGGAGGAAGACCAACGGCGATTTGAGAAGATCCTCGCGACATGGGAGCAACAACAGCAGCAGTACCAGAAGTATCTGGATAGCCTAAACAAGAAGCCATGATTTCTGAAGGCTAGTGTTGTCGATACCATGCTCAAGGCGAATCCGATCATCGCGTTTGTGGCGACGACCAATCCTGCCCGCGCGAAGAAATTCTACAAGGAAACGCTGGGTCTGCGTTTTGTCAGTGAAGGTGAATTCGCGCTCGTGTTTGATGTCGGCGGGACGATGTTGCGCGTGACGCCGGTCCAGGAACTTCAGCCGGCCGGATACACGGTGCTGGGATGGATTGTGACGGATATCGCGAAAGAGATCCGTGCGCTGAAAAAGCGCGGCGTGAAGTTTAAGCGGTACGACTGGATGGAGCAGGACGAGCTGGGTATCTGGGTATCGCCAACCAAAGCGAAGATTGCGTGGTTCGAAGATCCCGATGGCAATACGCTGTCGCTGACGGAATTTGGGCGGGAGAAGAAGAGGCGGTCGAAATCGAAGCGGCCAGGCAAGTAGTTGGAGGCGCCTGAAACAAAGCCCGACGCGGGTTAGTTCCGCTCGTGGGACGGCTGCTTGTCGATGAGCGGCATGCCGACTTTATCGGCGATTTCGTGGAATTCGTCGCGGGAGACGGTGTCGAGGGTTTTGCCGCGGCGTTTGAGGTGTTCGTTGAGCTTGATGGCTTTTTCCTGCATCGTGCCGTGGGTTTCCTCGCTGCCGCCGACCAGTTTGAAGTTGTCGCCGGTGGTGATGCGGGTATGGCCGTCCTTGTTGTCCAGACCGAGGCCGAACAACATGGCTTTTTTCTTCGTTTTCGCGGGTTTGGCCGGCTTCTTCATCTGGATCAAAGTACCAGATGGGTGAGGGGATTGCAATGGGGCGTGTGCAATCCCCTGAAGAATGCCGTGAGATTGGGAAGAATTTTATTGCCTTTCGCGGTCATGTCCGTAAAACTCAACCCAGTGCGAGGGGAAGCGGGTGACGCATGGCGATGGCGACCAGTAACCGAGTGCGCAACCACTCCGGTGCGGGCGGAAAGCCGGCACGCAACGGGTCTGGGCATCACCCTGTCCTTCGTCCGCCCACAGGCGATCTTCCCCACTTCTCCAATCCACCGGTCGTGGCGCAAGCCATCAACTCCTCCGACCCGTGCGCGCCGTCGGTCCGCGCGTCCGCAGAGTCCTCGCTTTCAACTCACGGCGGCAGGCAACGCCGCGCCGCCCGTGATTTGATCGCCACGCAAGTCATTCTTTACAGGAAGATCCAGGACCTGGCCCGGAAGAACCTGGACGCGCGTCTGGCGAAGCTGTTTACCGATTGCACCGGCCAGCGGTTCCATGTGTCCTGGTTCCCGCCTCCACCCCTGGCTTGGGACGGGGTGCTCCCGTCGGGCTGTGCTGCGTGTTTGAAACAGCTCGGCTCGACCCCGAACGCCCAAGCCGAATGCCACGACTGTGTGGCCAAACATGTGGCGGTTGCCCTGCAATCAGGTCCCAACGGGCACACCTTCACCTGTCCGTCGGGGACCGCCAATTGCTGGGTGCCGATCACCGTGCAAACCCTCTGCCTAGGAATTGTTGGATTCCAGTCGATGCAGAATGGTGAGAACCTCCAGCGTCGAGCGTCGAGCGTGAAGAACGCAGCGGGACGCGACTCCGTCCGTGTCGCATCTGCGATCCAGGGTCCGGTATCCAGCGTCCGGTATGAATCCGACCTACCGGTCTTACGCGCCGCCCAATTCGATCGCGCTGCCCGATTGCTTCGCCTGATTATCCACGACGTGGTGGAAACGGCCCTGACCGAACTGCAACAGGACGAACTGCAACGCGCGCGACGCGCTCTGAGTGCGCGCGACAAGTGCGAAGCGCGACTGCGCCAGGAACTGCATCAAGTGCTGCCGGCGTTCCGTGAGTCTGTCGGCACGCCGGTCATCGAAACGCACGCGCAGCAGGTCGTTCGTCGACTGCTCGACCATATCGACCGGAACTATGGCCACCCCGTGCAGTTGAAGGAGTGCGCGGAGAAAATCGGCATGAACCCGGCCTGTCTCTCCGATCTCTTCTCCCAGACCGTCGGCCTGCCCTTCAAGAGATACCTGACCAGGTTGAGGCTGGAAAAAGCCCAGGAATTATTGAGCGATCCGCGACAGACGATTGCCGAGGTGGCCTACGCTGTCGGCTACAGCGATCCCAACCGCTTCCGGCTCGCTTTCAAGGAATGGGCCGGTCTTCCGCCCTCCGCCTGGCGAGGGTCACAACGCCCGAAAACAGCGGGCCATTAGGCGACGGGAGCAAGCACGAATCCGGTCTCAAGTGGGTTGTCTGAAATGGCACTCGCCTGATTCTTGGCCGTTGCGGCCGCATTCCTCAGTCAAACTTTCGACGAGAAAAACAAAGTTTCGACGGTTGCCAAATTTACCCGAACTGCTCTACAAACGCGGCGGTCGCATTATCAGAAGGACGAGGCGAGAAGCACAAATAATGCGCAAATGTAAAAAGTTGCGATGCAAATTGTCCACCGGCTAACAGTCAACAATTATGGAAGGACGGGCAGATAAATGAATGGCAAATGCACAACGTTTCGGCCTGACGTCGATGAATTAGACTGCGGAAATTTTAAGGGCCGGGAGTTGACCGCCCGTCGTTTCTGTCCCCAAGTGTCTGTCTCCCTGGTGGCTCTCGCGGCGGCTTGCCTCGCGCCAAGCATTGCCTGGGCGATTGGGCCTCAATACCAGGTCGTTGGCGATCCGGTCCCCGCCGGAGCCGGACAGCTTAACGATGTGGCATCGCTCTACAAACCCGATTTCGGTGAGAATGGCACTGGTGCCGTGATTGGACAAACGACGCCGGACGCAGATGGCGATGTCGATTTCGCAATTCTTACGGCCAACCATGTTGCCATCTCTGGTGTCAACGAGGCCTACTTTGGGGTTGGCCCCGGCGAACCGACCGCGCCCGGTGCCGGTCCCTATCTGTTGGGCATCAGCTTGACCAGCTACGTGACGTTCGCGCTGCCGGGCGCGCCCGGGGGCGCAACCGAAGACCTCTCCATCATGCAGGGGGAAGTCGATATCAACACGCTGACACCGAACCAGCTTGCGGAGTACAACCAGCTAATCCGGAACGATATTACTCTCACAGCGGCCTTTTCCACGCTGGTACCGGCCGCCTATTCGACCAACTCTGTCTCTCCTGTGCCGTTCACAGAGATGGGCTACGGGACTGCCGGGATCTGGAACTCAGACACCAAGACGTACCAACCGATCGCTCCTCAGCCCGACGATGCGCGCCGGTTCCAGAACAACAGCATTAACACAGTTTTCGGCAATTCGATCGTTGGCCGCTATTACGAGCCGCTGGTTCAGTGGAATTACGCGGCCCCCTCTGCGGCGGGCGGCGGGGCGTCATTCGGCGGGGATTCGGGAGGACCGTACCTGACTGGCACGACTGGTGCGACCTACCAAGCCACGTCGGTAAGCGTCACACCCAGCTTCACGAACAATGTAGGCTCGATGAACCCGACAAACCCGCTACCGCAGGTAGGGCGATCAACATTCCGCTGAACTTCACCGATGGCGAATCCGCAGTGCATGTCCTGGGCCAAAGCTACACGAACGACTTCAGTGAGGCACCAGGCATGACGGCAGATGGCGTCCCGCTGGTTCAAACCGGCAATCCGCTGACGGGATCGTATGATTGGGCTACGTATTGGGCGAACAACGCGGCTATGATCCCCGAGCCCGACTCGCTCGCGCTCACGGCGTTGGGCGGCACGTCGCTGCTGTTGGTCCTGAAACGCCGACGTCAAGCCAGGCGTGGTTAGACACCCACACGGGCGACAAGCAGGGTAGCGTGCCGGGGCGGATTGCTCAAATCAACCGTTGCATGAGGGCAACGGTCGCGAGGTGAATTGCGGGCCTATCCCGCCGTTCTCGAATGCGGTTGGCGCCAGCGGCCTCTTTTCTGTCTCAGATTCGGCTTGCAACCGGGGGAAGCTCTAGTATGTTCCGCCGCCCTGAGAGATTTTCATGAAAGCCAAGATACATCCCGAGTACGTTGACGCGGTGATTCACTGCGCGTGCGGCAACATCATCCATACGAAATCGACGCGCAAGGACATGCGCATTGGCATCTGCTCGAAGTGCCATCCGTTTTTCACGGGCACGCAGAAGTTTGTCGATACGGCGGGCCGCGTCGAGCGGTTCCAGAAGCGGTACGCCAAGAAGACGAAGTAGCGGATTTTCCCGAGAACTTCGCGCTGATATTTGTCGGCGCGAAGTTCTCTTTTTTGTGAAATTGGGGGTACCAGAGGGATTACGGCGGTCATAGACTGCCACTACAGGGTTGAGCGATGACCACACTTCCGAACATTGATAAATTCCGCAAGCGAGCGGTGGAATTGGAGACCGAACTCGCCAATCCAGTGGTGTACTCCGATCAGCGGCGGGCGGGCGTCCTGGCGCGAGAACTCCAGCGGCTGAAGAAGCTGTTGGGCGACTACGCGGCGGCGGAGGCGGTGATCAAGCAGATTGGCGAGAACGTCGAGTTGGCCGCGTCCGGTGACGCGGAGATGGCGGAACTCGCGAAGGGGGAACTCGACGATTTGCAGCGGAAGCTCGAGAAGCTGCAGTTGGACATCCAGATGGGACTGGTTCCGCCGGACCCGAACGATTCGCGCAACACGATTGTCGAAATTCGCGCGGGCACTGGCGGGGAAGAAGCGGCGCTGTTTGCGGGCGATCTGTTCCGGATGTACAGCCATTATGCGGACGGTCAGGGGTGGAAGATTGAGTTGATGGACACGAGCCCGAGCGAGCGGGGCGGGTTCAAGGAAATCGTATTCTCGATGCTCGGTCAGGACGTGTACAAGAAGATCCGCTACGAGAGCGGGGTGCATCGGGTGCAACGCGTGCCCGAGACCGAGGCGCAAGGGCGGATTCACACGAGCACGGCGAGTGTGGCCGTGTTGCCCGAGGCGGAGGAAGTGGACGTGCAACTCAAGCCCGAGGACATGGAAATCACGGTATGCCGGGCGAGCGGGCCGGGCGGTCAGGGCGTGAACACGACCGACAGCGCGGTGCAGATTCATCACAAGCCGAGCGGATTGATTGTGCGGTGCGCGGATGAGCGGTCGCAGATCAAGAACAAGGCGAAGGCGTTGCGGGTGCTGCGGTCGCGGTTGCTGGCGCACAAGCAGGAGGAAGAGGAAGCGCGGATGTCGGCGGCGCGCAAGAACCAGATCGGCAGTGGCGACCGGAGCGAGAAGATTCGGACGTACAATTTCCCACAGAACCGCGTGACGGACCATCGGATCAACCTGACGATCCAGAATCTGCCGGCGATCCTGGAAGGGGACCTGGAGGAATTGATCGGCGCGCTGATGACGGATGATCTGAACAAGCGGCTGGCCGAGACGACGAAATGAAGGACGATCGAAACCGGCGTTCATTATCAAGTGGCGGCTCGGCTTTGGAGTCGATAATCTGGCCATGTGAGAGAGCCGTTAGCAGAAGGCAGCGTGCCGGGGTTTGTCGTGGTGGTAGCCGCCATAATTGTGGTCTGTGCTGTGAGTGGGTGCTCCACGGGCCCTGAACCTCCCGCCCCTCCCCCGGGTCAAACCGAATGGGGGTTGTATTATCGACAGCTTCCACCGGGCCAGTCCTATGAAAAGGGGGACTTAATAAACCCTCCGGGCGCACCCTGAGAAGCGCCTCTACAACCCAAGACGATTGTGCTAATCGTTTCGCCGATGTGTGAGACCCGTCGAAAAAGATGCATTGCGGCAGTTGTGATTCTGCTCGCAGCCGTTTCCGCGTTCGGGCAGGAGCCCGCTCCCAAAATGTTGCGTGAGGATGCGATTTCCATCCAAATCGGGCTCGATGACGCGGGGTTTTCGTGCGGGCAGATTGATGGGAAATGGGGCGGGATGACGCGGCAGGCGCTGGCGGCGTGGCAACGGGCGAATGGGTTGAAGGCGTCGGGTGAGTTTGATGCGATCACGGCGGCAAATTTCCCGGCGGGCGAGGCGAATTATACAAATTATGTCGTCACGGCGGCCGACCTGACGAAGCTGACTCAAATCCCCGAGGACTGGAAGGCGCGATCGCAACTGAGCAACATGTGGTTTGAGACCGTGTTGCAGATGGTCGCTGAGAAGTCTCATGCGTCGGAGGGATTGATCAAGGCGCTGAATCCCGGGATCACGAATTGGGCGGCGGTGGCGGCAGGTCAGTCGGTCACGATCCTGAACCTGTCACCGGCGAAGCCCGTGCCGGCGGCGAAGGTGCGGGTGAGTTTGTCGGCCAAAGCGATCACGGCATACGACGATGGCGGGAAAATGATCGCGCTGTTTCCGTGTTCGATTGCGGCGGACAAGGAGAAGCGGACGCCGGGGCAGCTCACGGTGCAGACGGTGGCGGTGAACCCGAACTACACATTTGATCCCGTGAACTTTCCCGAGTTGGACGACACGCAGAAGGGGTACGGCAAACTGATCGTTCCGCCCGGCCCGAAGAACCCCGTCGGCACGGCGTGGATCGGCTTGAGCCGGGTCGGTTATGGGATACACGGCACGCCGCATCCCGACCAGATTGGCAAGACGTTTTCGCATGGATGTTTTCGGTTGGCGAATTGGAACGCCAATCGTCTCGCGCAGATGGTGCCGATCGGCACGGCGGTGGACGTGGTGGAATAGCACCGGCGCTTCAAGCGGCGGTCATGGATGACGAGAAAACCCGCTGCTCCTTGGGCACAGATATCCCTTGTGTTTCCCACGTTCCGACGTATATGAAAGGTGGAGAGTCGAGCGAGGGGTTCTCTAGGGATGTTTTTCGGCGAGGCACGCTAATTTCCGATGGGAAGAGGAAGGCTTGAACGTTCGGGCCTGGGTCTTGACTCTCCAACTTTTTTCGACGCCCGTTAGCCTGGAGGCAGACATGAGTGACGCCGAGAGCAAACCAGCAGCCAAGCCAGAGCCCAAACCCGTTGGCAAGGAAGCGACCAAACCGGCGGCCAGACGGAGACCAAACCCGTTGACAAGGCGGAGGGCAAACCGGCGGGCAAGGCGGAGAGCCGACAGGCAGGCAAGGGATCAAAACGTCGTCCATTCCAGGCGAAGCAATACGCGGCGAATTATGAGGCGATCCGCTGGGGAAAGAAGCGATCCAAGAGAGCCAAGCGTTAGAGACCAAGCTGGTTTTCCTTCTCGTACCGGCCCGCCGTGCCAGCCGATTCCTGCCGCCAAGACCGCCACGAAACTATCGGTTGCTATTCCTGCGATTGGGCTTACGTTGCGGTGGAGAGTCGAGGGGAAAGTTGCAGGCTGCCACGTGTAGGGCAGTGCAGTTCAAGCCTCGGCTCTCTCACGTTTTTGGCGTCAGTTCAGGCAGTCTTGACTTTTTTCCGCCCCCGCCAGTAGCAACAAACTGTTGGATCACGGCCCTGACTTCGCTA
>CAVYAC010000009.1:0-70484 GCA_963766065.1 uncultured Verrucomicrobiae bacterium | reverse complement strand
GGACCGAGGCCCATCTGCGAGTTGAGATCCATCCCGCCGTCGAGCTTCATCAGGATATTGGCGCAGGAGCCGTCGGCGCGGGCGATGAACGTCAAATTGGAGGGGCTGGTGACGCAGGGGATGGTCCACGGGTACTGGTTGGAGCCCGGCACGGCATTGGTCACGCCGTACGGGTTGAAATTCGGGTCGCCGTTAACGCCATCGTGGCGATAGTAGGTCATCGTGCCGCACCGTTGTCCATTTTGCAAAATGGTTATCGGTTGTACCGGGTCGTAAATTCCGTCGTTCCACACCACAGCATTCCGGGAACGCTCCACGAAAAAGCCCAATAGCCGCCCGCGGGAGCGATGATCAAACCGCCCTGATCGTTGAGCAGGTAGCCGTTGGTGGCAACCGTCGCACCGAATCCGAAGGCGTTGTTGTAGGTCGAGTAATTAATGAGCCTGGCGCCGACGGGGAATGACGTGGCGTAACTGCGCGATTGGCCGCCCGAGCCGTTTTGGGCCATCATGAACAGCAGGACCGCAGCCGACGACGTGGACATCCCGGAATTCTCGCGGAAATCCAGGCGTTCGTAAGCGCAGTAGGTTTGGTCGCTCCATTTCGGATTTTGATTGCCGCGGGAGAAAAGTTGATTGATGTAGCCCAGGTTTGGGAGATACGGTGGCGGATTGCTGGCGACGAACTCGCCCAGGAACGCGTTGTCGCCAATCAAGGGAAATGGGGGGTTGGCGGTCAACTCATTATAGCCGTCCGTGTAGATACTGGGCAGGCCCGCACGAGTAAATAACAATGCGTTCGCTGAGGTGCGGTCGTAGATCGAACTGGCGTTGTAATCTTGGACCCCGTCGTGGATCAGGCCGGTTTCCCACCCGTCGAACGAATAGGCGCCGGTCTGATCCAGGCCCCAGAGCCCGCCGCCGCACCCACCACACACGGCTTGAAACATGTGACTGTAGAACTCGTTGTCGTCAACGCGCATCCCGGCATCGACGTAGTTTTGTTCGCAGGTGATCGTGCAGTTCGTTGGCTGGCCAAGGCATTCGCCCCACATCATGGCGTTGACGCGCGGTAGTTGGTCATCGAACAAGCTGGCCCGGAGGTTACTCCAACTGTTGAAGCCATGGGTGATGTTGAACTGTGCCTGAATGTTGCCACAGTAACCCGAGGTGCTGATGTCCTTGTTGTCGCCCGTGTAGCCTTGGTCGCCGAAGAAATAACTGGGGACACCCTTCACGTCATCCAGTTGAATTCCGTCGCACTTGCTCTGATCCACGAACCACCGGACAGCGCGGATGAGCATCCCGTTAACATCTTCGGGAACCGGTTGGCCGTTGCCGTCAAATGGACTGAATTTGTAGCCATTGTCATCGGTCGCAGCGACCACGTTCGTATCCGGATAAAACTCGGGATTGTTCGGCTACCGGATGCCGTACCACTTGGGATACGTATCGCCCTCGGCAGGACCGAAGCTGCCATTCGGATTCTCCTGGGCGATATCGATGCCGAACGCGTTGAGATACAAATCCTGCCACTCGTCGTTGTAGTTCTCATTCGCCGAGGGCAATGTGCTGTAGCTGGGCGGGTTGGTGGAGTTCACGATCAGATGGAAGTCTTCGGGGACGAAGCCGGGTTGGGTGTTGCTCAGCGTGCTGGGAGGCGTGTCCGGGAGCGCCCCGCCATTCTGGTTCATTACGTTGGAGAAGTACACGCGCAGGCCGAAGCGGTGCGCCACGGTCACCACGTTCAGCAGATCGCTCGCCGTGCCGTAGAGCGTGGCGGCCGAGGTGCCGTAATCGAAACGATTGACCGTGTCATATCCGACGGAGTTCGTTTCACCGGCGATGAACGGGGGCGGCAGCCACAACGCGGTATACCCCGCTTCCGCCACCTCGGGCATGCGCGTGGCGATCTCGTTCCAACTGGTGTTGAAATACTGGAGAATGGCTTCCGCGTGCGCCTGACTCGCGCACGCAAACCCCAACAAGATGGCTACGACCACACTTTTTCGATGCATCGTTCGTCCTTTCCCCCTCTCTGAGGGCTCAGTACGGCGAAAATCACCGCGCCTGCTACCTTGTTACATTGCCACATTTCCTTACGGACCGACCTCCGCGTGGGAAAACCTGGACGAGGTGACCGTTAGCCAGGTTCCCACAGCCGACAAAATCACGGATAAATACTCAGCGAATTAAAGTACAGGTTGTACGGGGTGTTCGCACCCGCATTAATGTCAAATAGGCTGATGCTGTCGACGCTGCTGCCGGAAGTTCCTGTGAGCGTGCCGCTCATGGTCGCATTCGTGGTGCCGCTGGCGTTGTCGATAATCGTCAGCGTGTAAGCGTCGTTTGTCCCCAAAACAAAGACCAGATGTTGACCCGCCCGGTGAAACCGACGCCTGTGCTGCGTGCGCCGCCCGAGTTCAACCACCGTGTAGTCGCTCCCGCCGCCGACAAAATAATACTGCAGACGCGCGCCTGCGGCGTAGTTGGTCGTACTGCCCGGTGACGTTGCCGTGGCGCAGGTTAACCCCGTCGATGCCGCCGTCGTTGATATAGCCGTTCCGCATATCAATCTTGAGCGTGCCGCCGACCGGGACCGAACTGGCGAACGCCCGATATGCCACCGACGTGTTTCCGCTGTTGGCGTACATGGCCCACGACTCGCCGCTCGTGTCGATCCCCGGCGACGCACCGGCGGCGTTGTTCGTCGAAGAACCGACGAAGAACCCGTTGCTGTTAATGCCCGCGATGCTCGTCGCCAGTGTCCACGCACCCAAACCAAACCCACCGTTGCTGCCATTGGTCCAACTACCGCTGTAAGCAGGCTGTGCGGCGTTGTCGAAAGCCTGGGTGGTCACCAACCCGGTCACATTCGTCAACGCGATACGATAATAGCGTGAAGGTGAGTTTGTCACGCCGCCAATATCAAGATAATTGGTTGACACCGACTCTGGCTCGCTGCCAGGAATAATGACCGGTTGGCCAATGGGCAGGAAGTTGGCCGCGTAGCTGCCGCCGGCTCCGCCATCGGTCGCCTGCACCACGTTGGTCGAGCCTTTGGGGGCTACCCAGGTCAGCAGCACGTTGCTGCCCTGTATCGCGATTCCCGTCATCTGGAAGGCGAGCGTTGTCGCGCAGGCCTGAGCACTTTGCGCCGAAGAACCCACCGAGTTTGTTGCCGCGATGGTGTAGCAATACTGGGTGTTCATTTGCAACTCGACGTTGCTGGATGAGGTGGCCGCCGTTGACCCGACCGGCGAGCCGTTACGGTACACGACATAGCCGGTGGCACCGGATGATGCCGACCAGTTCACATTGATCTGGCTGAGCCCCGCAGTCGTCGCCACGATGTTCGTGGGAGCCGTCGGAGCCTGTGGCGGAGCGCTGGCGACCGCAAACTTGTAGTCCGCGCCGCTATTGTTGTCCCAGGTGCCATTGCCGTTGTTGGCGTCGCAATCCATCTGGGTCGCGGTGCCGGAAACGGTCACCGTATAGACCCACGTGTTGGAGACGGTGGTCATGGCCGCATCCGGGGAGACGACGGTGGCCCAATTGTTCCAGCCAAGATGGAGGTAGACCGGACTGGCGTTGGTTAATGGGCCGCCAGCGGGGTAATACGTAATTGTGGCGACGTCGCCTACAACCGGAGGCGCAGGCGAGACGCAAAACCGTCCGATGCACTCGTTTCCGCCGCCGGTGCTTGCCGGCGTCGTGGCGCAGGCCGACGATGAGAACGCCGATGTGCCCGCACTGTTGCTGGCGGAAACGGAATAGCAATACAGCGTGTTCGACACCAAACTGCTGTCAAGGTAAGAGGTTGTCGACACGGTGGCGACAGGGGTGCCGCCGCGTTCCACAATGTAGGCGGCCGCACCGGTGGAGGCTGACCAGGTGACATTGATCTCATTGGTGGCCTCGGCAGTTGCCACGACGTTGGTTGGGGTAGGTGGTGCCGGAGCGGTTGGTGTGGTCGCGCAGGCCGGCGTGCTCGGCGCTGAGTTGCCGCCCGAGTTCACTCCGACGATCGTATAACAGTACTCGGTGTTGGGAGCGACGGTCAGATCGTCATAGGACGTAGTCGCGGTTGTGGCCAATTCCGATCCGCTGCGGTATACCGTGTAACTGGTCGCGTTCGATGACGCCGACCAGCTCAGGTCAATTTCCGTTGCGCTCGCCGCGGTGGCAACGACGTTTGTCGGGGTGTTCGGTGGTGTCGGCACCGGGCCGGTCGTGACCGCGAACTTGTAATCCTGACCACTGTTATTGTCCCAGGTGCCGCTGCAATTGTTAGCGTCACAATCCAATTGGGTGGCGTTGGTGGGAACGGTCGTTATGTACGTCCAATCGTTGGAGGCGGAGTTGAATGTCATCGAAGCATCCGGTGAAACCACTGTGCCCCAGTCGTTCCAGCCAAGATGGAGGCAAATCTGACTCGCGTTGGTCAGCGGGCCACCCGTCGCGCTGTAGGTGATTGTCACCGGATTGCCCGCCACGGGAGTCGTCGGCGAAACACAGAACCGCCCATCACAACCCGTGGCTCCTCCGCCAGTGCCGCCACCACTGCCGCCAGTCGGCATCGGAGCGACATACACATGTTGGATCGGTGAGTTGTACGTATTGCCATAGCTGTCGGTCGCGCTCACATAATAGTTGACGTACGTATTGGTGAGTCCGGTAACCTTCGCGTAGTAGTAATCGGCAATATACTTCGGCGGCAGGACGGTGCTCTGTGGCGCCACGGATCGGTCTGTCATGGAAAGACCAACCCACGGGCCGGTATTCGGGCCGCCCGCATAGGTCTTGAACTCGTCCTGGGTCGGTGGATTGCTGCTGCCGTTGGAGCGATAGAGCAGCGTCACGTTGGTGATGCCCGAGACATCATAGGCGTAGGTCCACACCCAGAAATCCGTGTTTGTGGGGATGTACTGTTTGTACGAGTACTCCACGCCGAAATTGGTCGTGCCCGGATTGTAAGGATAACGTTGCGGAATGAATACGGTTGGCGGGGTCGTGTCCAGTGACGGATTGGCGGCCAGAATGGAATCGACGTTGCGCACCGCGTTCGATTGCGCAAGCACGGGACGCCAGCATTCATCCGCCGTGCAACCATAATACACGAAGCCGCTATCCAGACCGGCGAGATAATAATGCCAGCCCAGCTCGACCGCCGAGGGTGTCCCGCCGTAGCTGCCCGGATCGCGAATCTGGTCGATGCGGTTGGTATAACCGTTGAGGGTGTTCTCAATTTGCTGGGCGGTCTTGACGCGGTTCTCCGTGGCAATGATGACGCGCCACACGTCGGCCTTGGAACTTACGCCGACGCTGGGATCGACGACGTTGGGGCTGGAATTCAAGATACTGGGCGGCCAGTGCCAGTTGACATAGATCGGCGAGCCAAAATCGCCCGCTGCGTTTACCCAACCGCCGTCCTCGACGTGGACAGTATCATTGGTGCTCGGGGGAAACTCCGAGAGGAATTCCTCGACCGTGGACGGTTCATAGCCGTCACTGGCCGCCTCTTGAGCAAATTGGGGAACCCACGTGTTGTAATACGTATATCCACCGCCCCATGCATTGTCCCCGTCGTGGGCAAGCAGGAGAAACGACGGTTTGCTGGGATTATTGGCCGCGGCGATGGGGCTGATCAAGCTCAGGTCCCACGTGCTATAGCTGTCATCCCAGCTAAGCGCCTCGTCGGCCGGGACCACAATGATCGTCGAGGCATCTCCCGTGGTGGGATCGACATATCGTGCATAATGCATCTGATAAGCGAACGGCGCTGTGGCCGTGGGCGAACAACCGACGGAAATGCTTCGGGTGGTGTAGCTGCTGGTTCCTTGTGCCGGGTTGATCTGGTCCGCGAGGTTCGGAATGTCGCAATTCTCGCCGCCCGATCCCAACACCATCACCTGCGGGAAATCGGCACACGAGCGGGTCAGGTGGTTGTTGCCGACGACGCTCCAGGCGATGCCAAGTTTTTGAAGGGTGGGGATGATGCGCTCGCTGAAGCACGTCTCCGCTGGGAAGTAACCGCGAGAGATCAAATTGCTTGCGCCAGACCCCCAGAAGATCTGTTGTTGACGCTGATCGATGAGAATATCCATCTCCAAGGTTTCATCACTGACGAACGGGGCAATGCAATGGTGGTAGGTGAAATTGGTCAGGTCCAGGCGCGTCTTGCCGGTGGTGGTCGTCCATGTATGCGCCTGCTGGTCTCCCGAATACCAGGTGGTGCTGTAACCCATGGACGGATCGCCCTCGGCCAGACTCTGGACGTTCTCCATCAAGGCACCCGAGTAGTTTACCTGTGCGCCGGAGTTCGCGTAAGAATTCAGGTCTTGGAGGACCGTGTTGGGCTCGCCTTGATAGGCGTTGAGTCGATCCGCTTCGCCGAACACGCTCGACAAACTCGTATCACTCGGATGACCGAAACCGCTGTTGTCCAACTGGAGTGTGTCCCACGCGTTCTGATAGTGGTTAACCGTAGAAGCGAGCCCCAAAGTCGGATGGTTTTCTGGCGCTTTGTCCGGCCAATAAATCGGCTGGTGCAGGTGCCAGAGCCAACTGGTATGGACGCTCGTGTTGGCCGAAGCAAACAGCGAAGTGATCTGGAGTACCGCCGACAACCAGACCAAGGTGCGGCACATTGGGTTGCGCATAGTTCTGAGTCCCGTCTCGGGGTTCATCCGCAGTCGTAAACCGCTTTACTCAATTAACCAAAAAAATCCGCATCGGTTTTCGTCGCTTCTGCTTCTTTGCCCGTGCGTTAGCACCAGAATAGTAACGGGCGGCGACCATTGCAAGCATAATCGGCTTGTCTGACGCACTTTTTGAACGCGATCACGGCTTGCCCGGGAGCGAACCGATCAGCACTTTCGCCATCTGTTCGGCCACCCGGGATGGCTCTGGTTTCGGAATTCCAGCCTTTTTGGTGCGCCCTTGTGCGACCATGGCACCAAGCGCCGCTCCCAGCGCCTTGGGATCGGCGCAGTCTACGACCGTACCCTCCGCCCCGTAATGGCTGTGTGAGATCACCCGACAACCCGCCGCCAAGGCTTCGGCAATTGTCAGTCCGTAGCTCTCATGACGCGATGGGGAGACGAAGATGTCGGCCCGTTGCAACAGCGCGGCCTTTTCTGCGCCAACCACATGCCCCGTAAATTCCACGCGCGCTGTGGTGACCTTCTCGGCGAGACGCCTCAGCTTTCGTTCGTATGCCCGCCCTTTCATATACGCCGCCCCGCCACAGATGAATACACGGAGTTTCTTTCCTCGCGGGTTGACGCAGGGCAGGGCGGCCAACAGTCGCTCGATCCCTTTTTCGGGCGAGAGCCGGCTCAATGTAATAATGACAACCTCATCATCGGTGATGGGGTGGGGCGCGACCGCTGGCTGCGCCGCGTGACGCGCTGAGACATCACCCCAGGGCAACACGACAATCTTTTCCGTCGAGCACCACGGATAACACCGCAGAATCATCTCCTTCATCGGCGGTGACGGCACGACGATCCGCGCACTATGCCGTACACATTGATATTGTTTCTCGAACACCAACCGCAGGACGTTGGGCATCACCCCGAACCAGCGGAACCGTGCCGCCGTTTCCGGGCGGACCAGCGCGTGTAGGTAAAACCGGGTGAAGTACTCGACCACGTTGACGTGAAAGATCGTCACGATCCGGTAACCGCGCTCGCCCAGCGCGCCAAAGTCTGGTCCTTCGCTGATGTCGTTGCTCAAGACGATACACTCCTGGGGATCACGCTTCAGGATTTCCGCCGTTGCCGCGCGCTCGAACTCCCGGCAAAACCGGGCGTATTGCAACTCGCTCAAATCCGCAAGGGACTTGTGTGGGCGGAGCAAACCCACCCCCGACCCCTCCGGTGGAGGGGAGGATCCTGTTGGTTTCCCCTCTTGGGAGGGGCAGGGGTGGGTTCTGTCGAACATCCCCAATGAGTTCGGACTCAGTACCGTGAGTGGAAACAAATTCTGCTCGCGCCATTCGCGAATGAAATAATCCGCGACCGCTTTCCCGCCCCCGAGTGGTTCCGTGTCGGAAAACTCCGCATGCGCCGCGGAGTAGAGTACCTCAAGATTCACAACGAGTGTTCTGCTACGTCAGTAGCGTTTGGGTTAAACGGCTTCTACTACGGCTGGGGGAACTTCTTGTTAAGGAACCGGCCGTTTTTCTGGATCAGGTCGCCGTCCACGTACAATTCGCCAGCTTTGCGCAAGTCGCAGACCATGTCCCAGTGCAGGCCGCTGCGGTTTCTGTTGCCGGTCTCGCTGTACCCTGCGCCCAGCGCCAGATGGATGGTGCCGCCGATCTTTTCGTCGAAGAGCGTGTTCTTCGTGTAGCGGGTGACGTTGTAGTTTGTGCCAATCGCTCCCTCGCCGAGGTAACACGAGCCGGCGTCCGATCGCGATCATGGCGCGCAGGAAATCCTGGCCCTTGTCCGCCTCGGCCTTCGCCACTTTCCCGCGCTCGAACGTCAGCCGCGCCCCATGCACTTCGCGCCCGCCGTGGACCGCTGGGAAACTGAATTTCACGTGTCCCTCGACGCTCGTCTCGACCGGGCCCGTGAACACTTCGCCATCGGGGAAATTGTAATGTCCGTCGCAGTTGATCCATTTGCGGCCCTTGCATGAGTAGCGGATGTCGGTGTCCTCCGCGACGATGCGGACCTCGCGCGATTTGTTGAGGAAATCGGTCAACGCCTGCTGTTCCTTTGAGATGCGCTTCCACGCGGCGATCGGGTCGCGCGCGTCCAGATGGCCTGCACCGAACACGAACTCCTCGTACTCGGTCAACGACATCTCGGCGTCCTGCGCACTGGCGTTGCACGGCCATTGGGTCCCGACCCACTTCAACGCGCCGTTCGCGCTGCGGTCCATGAATATCTTGTTGAGCGGTTTGCGCGCGGAGGACGCCGCAGCCATCCGTTTCGGGTCTACATTGGACAGGGCCTTGGTGTTCCTCTTCCCCCCAGAAACTGATCAGCGCGTCCACATGGCGCAGCTTGAACTTGGCAAACGGCGAAACCCATTTGATTTGGTTCTGGTTGGCTTCGGCCATGAAGACTTCGGCCAGGCCGTCGATCCGCAGGTCGGTGATCACAAACGCGCCACGGCGGAGCGCCGCCCGGTAACATTCCCGAATCAACGGGGCCGCACAAGCGTCGCCCTGGATGGCGACAATGTCGCGCGGTTTCAACGCGACGGAGTATTCGGTCAGTAAACGGGCCAGTTTTTCGAGACGTGGGTCTTTCATAAATGTGTCTCGTAATCTACGCGGACACGGAATTATATCGAGACTAAAATCGGCAGCGTCGCCCTCGTCAAAAAGTGAAACTCTTTCGGGTGAATTGTGTTAGATTACCCGGAAATGCGGACCGGGCTACGGCGAGCGGAGCGGTCCGCGGGTGACGATGAGCACGTTGACGCCATTTCGACCGAGCGACAGTAATCCGTGGGACAAATCTCTCGCGGCCCATTTGCTGAACCGCGCTGGTTTCGGCGCACTTCCTGAAGAAGTCGATCAGGCCGTGGCTTGGGGGTTCGACCGCACGGTCGATCATCTGGTTCAACTTCGACAAGATTCCCGACGACGATCTCCCCGCGCCCGAAATGCCACCACTGCCCGAGCAGGTCAGGAAAATGACCGCCACCCTCAGTCAAGAGGAACAGAAGAACGCGGTCGACAAGGTCAACCACGACAACGGCGAGGCCATCGACAAGCTCCGCAGTTGGTGGGTGCGGCGCATTATCCACGCGAAGCGCCCGTTGCAGGAGAAAATGACGCTGTTCTGGCACGGTCACCTGACCACGAGCGCCGAGGACGTGAAACAGGCGCGGCTGTTGCTCAAACAAAATCAATTCCTGCGCGAGAACTGTCTCGGCAATTTCTGTGACCTGCTGCTCGGCATCAGCCGCGATCCCGCGATGCTCCAGTACCTCAACAACAACTCCAACCGCAAACAGCACCCGAACGAGAATTACGCGCGTGAGTTGATGGAACTCTTCAGCATGGGCATCGGCAACTATACGGAAGACGACGTTAAAGCCGCCGCGCGCGCGTTTACCGGCTGGACCTACCACGAGGAGACATTCACGTTCAACGACCGCGAGCACGACTACGGGACCAAAACCTATCTCGGCCACACGGGTAATCTCGATGGCGGCGACGTGATTGACATCATTCTGCAACAACCCTGCACGTCGCGTTTCATGGCGAAGAAGTTGTTGCGGTTCTTCGTCTGCGATGATCCCACCTCGCAGGAGATTGACGGCCTCGCATCAGTCATTCGCGCGCACAATTACGAGTTTAAACCGGTAGTGCGGGCGCTGCTCGGTTCCGAGATTTTCTTTTCCGCGAAGGCATTTCGGACGCAGATCAAAAGCCCCGTCCAACTGGTGGTCGGCGCGGCGCGCACACTCGGCGTCACTGTGGACGAACATGCTCTGGTCATGGTTGCGCGCGGGCTGGGGCAGGACCTGCTCTATCCGCCCACCGTCAAAGGCTGGGATGGCGGCGAGACATGGATCAATACCCAGACGCTGCTGCTGCGTTACAACTTCGCGGGCTATCTCATCGATGGTCAGCCGCCCGCGCCAGGGCCAAGCGGGGCGGCAAAGAAGCCACCGCCGCATCAGTTTCCGTGGGATCGTTATGGCGTGCCGCAGACGCAACTTGCTCAACTTTGCATTCCCGAATTCGACCTGGATCCCGCCGGGCTCGTCAACGCATTGATGGGGCGCATGTTGTACGCCAGTCTCGATGCGCAGGCGCACCAATGGCTCGTTGAGCAGGCGCAGGCCACGCCGACGTTGGATCGTCCGTCCATCGTCGCGCACCTGATCATGAGCATGCCGGATTACCAGTTGTGTTGAGGTCGCCATGAAGGTCGAGCCAACCATCCAGACGCGCCGCGAGTTTCTCCGACGGAGCCTGTTCTTTCTGGCAACGAGCTATAGTGCGCCATTTTTCCTTACACGCACGGTGCTCGCGCTGGACACCGCCCGCGCCAACGCGGCCACCGCCAACATTCCCGGTATGCCCGAGGACCGGATCCTCGTGGTCGTGCAGATGGGCGGAGGCAACGACGGTCTCAACACTGTGGTGCCCTACGCGATGGATGAGTATTACCGCGTCCGCGGCACGATCAACATCGAGCCGGACAAGGTGATCAAGCTGAACGACGCGATTGGACTTCACCCGAACCTGACGAGGTTGAAAGGAATGTACGATGACGGACGGATGGCGGTCATCCAAGCCGTGGGATATCCGAATCCCGACCGATCGCATTTCCGCTCGATGGAAATCTGGCACACGGCCGACCCGCAGAGCAAGATGGTCGCGTACGGCTGGCTCGGCCGGTACGTCGATAACGCTTGTCCCGGTTGCGATCCGCAGGCCAATCAAATCAATCCAATGGGCGCCATCGGCCTGAATAGCGAGATGCCCCTCGCTCTGAAATCCCAGCGTGGACTCAGCATCGCCATGGACAACGCCGATGCCTTTCGATGGACACCGCTGGCCGAAGAAGCGCACGACGCCAAACACGCTGCCGCCACCTTCGAGAAACTGAACCACGTTGTCACCGCCAGCCTCGACAACCCGGGAAATTGCGCGGCTCGATTTTCTTTCGCGCGTTGCGATGAACGCGGAATTGAGTTCCAACCGCATTCGTGAAATTGTAAAAACATATAAACCGGGCTAGGGAAGACGTACCCAACTAGCGGATTGGCTCGGCAGCTCCAGACGGTTGCGGAGTTGATCAATGGTGGCCTGGATACGCGGGTGTACTACGTGTCGATGGGCGGTTTCGACACGCACGCGAATGAGTTGGGCACGCACAACCGTCTGATGACGGAACTGTCCGAGGGAATCGATGCCTTCTACAACGATCTTGATCGGCAGGGCAACGGCGACCGGGTGCTCACGATGACATTCAGCGAGTTCGGGCGGCGTGTCGCCCAAAACGCCAGCGATGGCACCGATCACGGTACTGCGGCACCGATGTTTATGTTCGGCCGGTGCATCAAGCCTGGCATTTATGGCACGCATCCGGATTTGGAGCCCGACAAACTCGATCACGGCGACCTGAAGTTCGCGACCGATTTCCGCAGTGTGTACGCTACCGTGCTCGAAAACTGGCTCGGCGCGAAATCCGTCCCCATCCTCGGCCAGCAATTCGACAAGCTGACGTTTGTATAGCACGGTTCGGTTCCTGCCGTCAGCGGTCACAAATTCAAATGAAGCTGTCAGGCAGGTGGTTGCGCTCCTTTCTGCGGCACGCGACGTGCTCATTTTTAATGCTCGATGGCAACAGTCTGGGGGACTACGTAAGTGTACTTGCAGCACTATAATCTGCGGGAGGCGCCGTTCAATATCACGCCTGATCCGCGCTTTTTGTTTTTCAGCGCGAAGCATCAGGAGGCGTTCAATCATCTCCTGTTCGGCATCCGCGAACGCAAGGGCTTCATCGAACTGACCGGTGAAGTCGGCGCGGGCAAGACCACCATTTGCCGCAAGCTGCTCGAGGAACTCGGGTCGAACTACAAGACCGCGCTGATCCTCAATCCGTGTCTGACGGGTCACCAACTCATCAAGACCATCGCCCAGGAATTTGGCCTCAAGGTGCGCGGCATCGACCGCGTGGCCTATCTTCACGCGCTGAACGAGTTCGTGTTGGCCGAGGTCAATCACGGCAACGACGTGGTGCTGGTCATCGACGAAGCCCAGGACCTGAGCGACGAACTGCTGGAACAGGTGCGGTTGCTCTCCAATCTCGAGACCGACCGCCAGAAACTCATGCAGATCGTCCTGATGGGGCAACCCGAATTGCGCGAGAAACTCCTGCAACCGGCGCTGCGCCAACTCCGCCAGCGCATTACCGTTCGCTATCATCTCAGCCCGCTCGACCTGAACGAGACGGCGGGTTACGTCAACCATCGCCTCAAACTCGCCGGCGCCAACGGTCGCCCGCGCTTCGACGAAGGCGCGATCCGTCTCGTTTACAAATACTCGCAGGGCGTCCCGCGTCTCATCAACACCGTCTGCGACAAGACGTTGTTGGCGGGGTTCGTCGGCCAGATCGATATGATGACGCGTCAAGAGGTCAACCTCGCCATTGAGGAGTTGGAGGGCGTGCCCGCGTGAGCCTGATTAACGAGGCATTGAAGCGCACGCGCGACGCGGCGTACCAATCCGCCCAGACGTCGCCACCCGTGACGGCTGAGTATCGCGTAGAACGCGAAACCAAAGCGCGCGGATCGAAGCCGGTGCTCCTGGTCATGGGCGTGGTCGGTGCCGCGGCACTCGCGGGCGTCATCGTTCTCACCTTGTGGATTGTCCCGCGCATCCAGAGCGTGAAGGACGGCCTCACCCCGGGCAAAGATTTGTCGATTGCCGAAACGAAGTTGTCGGCTCCGGCAACACATCCCACGGCGACAGCGGAAGTGCCGGCAAACAGAAGTTGCTTCGCCGGCGCCGCCCCAACCGCCGGTTGCCATGCCGCCCTCCGACACGAAGGGAGCCGAGGACCAGATTGTCGCCAAGGTCATGGAGCGGATCAAGGCCGAGCCACCGGCCGCCCCGAGTACTCCGCAGCTTGTCCTTCAAGGAATCACCTACGCCGCCGACAACCGCGACGCGATGATCAACGGCGTGACGGTACACGAAGGCGAAGAGATCGACGGAGCGCGCGTGGTGACGATTGAAAACCGCCGCGTCACGCTCACTCTCAACGGCCACGAAATTATCCTCCGCCTGCCGTAGTCCGTGACGGCACCGCGCGTTGGCCGCGCTCATTTTTCGTGCAACCCTCGCATTGCTTCCCTATATTTACCGCCGATGAAACTCTTCCATTGGGGCCTGTTGCTGCGGTACATGGTGTACGGCGTGTTACCGCTGGTGGTGGGCTTCATTTTGGTGGAGCGCCGCGTGGGCGAAGGCGCGGCCGGAGTATTTTTTGTGATATTGGCGTTGGTGCTGCCGTTCGTGGCCGTCGGCTGGCTCGGCTGGCAGCACTTTCGACATCGGAATCAGAAATAGATTGTGGAGGAAGATCGAGGACCATGGGCCAGATAGCGACGAGCGTCAGTTACAGTTTCACGATGCGCCTCCGTCTCGTGAATACCACCGGAATGTTTGCGAAGATTCTGCACGTCATCGCCCGTCAACAGGGTGACCCGGGCGCGGTAGACGTGGTGCGCGCGGAGCGGCAGTTCAAGGTGCGTGACCTGACCGTCAGCGCCCGCGACGACGAGCACGCCCACAAGATTATCGACGCGATCAAACGAATCAAGGGCGTCACCGTGATCAATGTGTCCGATCGCGTGTTCCTGATGCATCTGGGCGGTAAGATTCGCATCCAGAACAAAATCCCGCTGACCACGCGCGATGCGCTGTCGATGGCTTACACGCCGGGTGTCGCGCGGGTTTGCCTCGCCATTGCCGAAGACAAACGCAAGGCCAGCACGCTCACGATCAAACACAACGCCGTGGCGGTGGTCAGCGACGGGTCCGCCGTGCTCGGCCTCGGCAATATCGGCCCCGAAGCCGCCATGCCCGTTATGGAAGGCAAGGCGATGTTGTTCAAGGAATTTGGCGACATCGACGCCTACCCGATCTGCCTGCAAACGCAGGACACGGAGGAAATCATCAAGGCCGTGAAATGGATTTCCACCGGGTTCGGCGGCATCAACCTCGAAGACATCAGCGCGCCGCGTTGTTTCGAGATCGAGGACCGCCTCAAGGAGGAACTCGATATTCCCGTGTTTCACGATGACCAACATGGCACGGCGGTCGTCGTCCTCGCCGCGGCGCTGAACGCGTTGAAACTCCTCAAGAAAAAGATGAGCGAGATCAAGATTCTCATCGTTGGGGCCGGTGCGGCCGGAGTCGCGGTCACGAAGATGTTGCAGGCGGCCGGCGCCCACCACGTCATCTGCTGCGACCGCAAGGGGATCATCTGCCGCAAACGCCTTCCTGATCTCGATTTCAGCAAGACCTGGCTGGCCGAGCATACCAACGCGCGCAACGTGACCGGCTCCATCGAGGATGCCGCGCGCGGCGCGCACCTGTTCATCGGCGTCAGCGGTCCCGGCGTGTTCACGGTCAAGGCCCTCAAGAAAATGGCGAAAGGGCCGGTCGTGTTCGCCCTCGCCAACCCGACGCCCGAAATCATGCCCGAGGACGCCGAGCCTTACGCGCGCATCATCGCCACGGGCCGCAGTGATTACCCGAACCAGATCAACAACGTCCTCGCGTTCCCCGGCATCTTCCGCGGCGCGCTCGACGCCCGCGCCAGCGCCATTACGGAGCCGATGAAACTCGCCGCCGCCAAGGCCATCGCGGGTTGCATTACCTCCGACGAACTGAGCGAGGAATACATCATTCCCAGCGTGTTCAACAAACAGGTCGTCCGCCGCGTCGCCCGCGCCGTCGAACAAGCCGCCTATGCAGGTAATGTCGGGAAGAGGCCGAGGGCGTAGCAGTTCCGCAAGGTGCCATTTAACTTGCTTTCACGCCGACAGAGGGCTAGCCTGCACACGAGGCTTGGTTTTACACCCAGGTGATTTGCGGCCACCGGCGGGTGGGAGGTAAATCATGCACCGAATGCGACGCGGTTGTCTAATGGCGGGGTTGCTCGTCTCACTCACTTTTAGCTCTGGACCCTGCCAAGCCCAATACACCGCCAACTTCCAGACCAACATCATCAGCGGCGTGACCAGCAACTGGTCGTTTCCCTTCTACACAGTTGGAAACATCACTTTCGCAGATGCATTGTTAATTGAAAACGGTGGGGTGCTCGCCGACAGCGAGGCCGCAGTGGGCGCCGCCGCGAGCAGCAGTAACAATCTTGTGCTGGTGACCGACACAAGCTCGGTCTGGAGCAACGGCAACAGGATATACGTCGGCCAGTCCGGCGCGGACAACAGTCTGGTCATCAGCAACGGCGGCAGTGTGATCAGTTTGGCTGATGGCGTTACTGTCGGCGTGAATGCCAGTAGTAGCAACAACAGCGTATTGGTCACAGATCCCGGCTCGGTCTTGCATGATCGCAGCAGTTTCACTGTCGGTCAGAATGGCGACAACAACAGCCTGGTGATCAACAACGGCGGCGTGGTTGCGGCTGGCGGCAGCAGCCTCATTGGCTCAGCTGCAACCAGCAGTAACAATAGCGTGCTCGTAGCCGACAGCGGCTCGGTCTGGAGCAACAGCGGCACCCTGACGGTCGGTTACAACAGCGCGGGCAACAACCTGGTGATCAGCAACGGTGGTCAAGTGGTTGACGTTGGCGGCGATATTGGCGGCGTCAATGAGACTGGCGGCAGCGGAAACAGTGTACTGGTCTCGGGCTCCGAGTCAGTTTGGAACAATAGTGGCACACTGGTCGTGGGTGGAGGCAAAGGTGCCGGTAACAGCTTGGTTGTCAGCAATGGCGGAGAGGTGACCAGTGCCTATGGCTATCTGGCGAGCATAAGCAACAGCGTGCTGGTCAGCGGTGGTGGCTCGGTGTGGAGCAACCGTAACGATCTGTATCTCGGCCAGGCCGGTCCGGGCAACGCTCTGGTAATCAGTGACAGCGGACAGGTGATCGACAGCACCGCCTATTTGGGCTACAGCTCCGGCGTCAGCGGCAGTAGCAACAGCGTGACCGTCGTTACCGAGAGCGTAGTGCGCAGCGCTTGGCGGAACAATGTTTTGTACGTTGGCTACCTCGGGTCGGCGAATTCGCTGTTGATTGCGAATGGGGTGGTCACTGCAACAAACGTGGTTATTGGAGCGGCCTCACCGACTTGCGACAACATCCTAGAGTTGGACAGCGGTAGTCTAATCGTTACGAATAATGGCGCCGGTGTGCTCGATGTGCGACAAGGTGAACTGATCGTCAGTGGCGGCGTGCTGCAGGCCGATACGTTGGTAATCACGAATGCCTGCGCGCAATTCATTCACACGGGCGGCACCCTCATCGTCAGCAACGTGGTACTCGACCCGAATACGTTTCGGATCGTGTCCCTCGCTCGGCAAAGCAACGACATGCTCGTCACATGGATGATGGGGCCGGGCGCAACCAATACGTTGCAAGCCGCCGCAGGCAATGGCAGCGGGGGCTACAGCACCAACGGCTTTACCGACATCTTCGTCGTCACGAATAACACGACCATCGGCACCGTCACCAACTACGTTGACATCGACGTGGCCACGAATTCGCCCGCGCGCTATTACCGCGCGCGGTTTGTCCCGTAAGGAGTGGTGCGGCAGTTGCGGTGTAGCGAGTCCCTATTTGCCTTGCTTCGACACCTCTGGAAAGCTAGACTGACGACCAGGCTTGGTTTCACCCCCAAGTGATCTGCGGCCACCTGGCGGCTGAAAGGGACGATCATGCACCGAATGCGACGCGGTTGTCTGATTGCGGGATTTTTCATCTGGATCGCGCTTGATTCTCGCCCCTCTCAGGCGCAATACACCGCCAACTTCCAAACCAACATCATCAGCGGCATCACCAGCAATTGGACAGGCACTTACTGCGTAGGGTGTTCGACTTTCGCTGACGTGTTGCTGATCCGCAACGGCGGCATACTTGGTGATAACCCCGGTAGCGTGGGCGAGAGCTATGGCAGCAGCAATAATATGGTGCTGGTCAGCGACCCGGGCTCGGTGTGGAGCAACTACAGTGGTCTGTTCGTCGGCACCGAGGGTGGCGGCAACACTCTGGTGATCAGTAACGGAGGTCACGTTGTCAGCCTTGCCGAATCGGGCATCGGCTGGGACTTCGGCGGTACCAACACAGTGCTGGTCACGGGGAGCGGGTCGGTCTGGAGCGACCCCGGTGGTGTCGCGATTGGCGACTACGGTCGAGGCAACCGGCTGGTGATCAGTGACGGTGGGCAGGTCCTTGGCGGCTACACGATTGTGGGGCTGGCCGCCCCGAGCAACGCTGTTGTGGTCACTGGCCCGGGCTCGGTGTTCAGCAACAGTGCCTTTAGCGGGGGTAGCTTGATAATCAGTAATGGAGCTCAAGTTGTCAGCGGAAGGGGGACGGTGAGTAGCGCGCTGGTCACCGGTGCCGGCTCGGTCTGGAACATCTCGACGGAGTTGTCCTTCCCTTACTACGCTGGCTTGGTGATTAGCAATGGGGGCTTGGTGGTTGACGGCAGCACTATCATGGGCAGCGGCGACGTTACTGACAGCAATAACACTGTCCGTGTCGTAAATGGAGGGACATGGCAGAGCGGTGTTTTGTATGTGGGAGACGGGGGCTCAAGCAATTCGGTGGTGATTTCAGGCGGCTCGGTTTCCGCCGCGAACCTGGTCGTTGGGTTTGCCTCGACCCTCTGCAACAACGTGCTTGAGTTGGATAGCGGGAGCGTGACCGTTACCAACGGCGGCACTGGTGTGTTGGAGGTACGCTACGGTGAGTTGATCCTCAGCGGCGGCGTGCTGCAAGCCGACACGCTGGTAATCACGAATCCCTGCGCGCAGTTCGTACACACCGGCGGTACACTGATCGTCAGCAATGTGGTTCTCGACCCAAATACGTTTCGCATCGTGTCCGTCGCCCGGCAAAGCAGCGACATGCTGGTTACATGGATGATGGGGCCGGGCGCGACCAACACATTGCAAGCTACGGCGGGCGATGGAAGCGGCGGTTACAGCACCAACGGCTTCAAGGACATCTTCATCGTCACGAACAACACGACCGTCGGCACCGTCACCAACTTCTTCGATATTGGTGCCGCGACCAACAAGCCGGCAAGATATTATCGCGCCCGGCTGGTTCCGTAGGAGCAGGCCCCGTCTGGCCGCGCGTCAATGGGCACACACGGGGGTACATCCCTACGACTGCCAGCGCGTCTTCGCCAAATGACGCAACCTTGGCGCGATTCCTGCATCTTGGGACACCCCGATGAAACGTCTACTCGTCGTTGATGACGACCCTTCGATACTTGAAACCCTCGTCAACGTCTTGACGGCCAAGGGGTATGAAGTCCTTACCGCCGATCAGGCCGACGGAGCCCTCAGCCTCCTTCGCCGCCAGGCTTTCGACCTCGTGCTGTTGGACTATCAAATGCCCGGCAAGAATGGTTTCGAGGTATACCGCGAACTCGGCGCGACGCAGGAGGTCCCCGTGCTCTTCGTCAGCGGCTGTTCGGGCGCGTTCTCGCCCGCGACGCCGGGGTTTGCCGATCTTTGGACCGGACAATTCTCGCTCGGGCGCACGGACATCCTCTACAAACCATTCGAGCTCTCCTCGTTGTTTGAGAAGGTCGAAGCGCTTATCGGCGTCGAGGCGCCAGCCGATGGAATTCGATAGGAAAGTTGACCTCGACATCAACTGTCGCGTGCGACGCATATTGGTCCGTCACTGGATCGATCTGGGCAAAATTAACGCGCGTACCGCGCGGTGCGTCGTAACGCTCAGCGGTTCGATCATGCGGCTGCCCCACATCAACCCGGAAGCCGATGCCGCCACGCCGGCCAGCATCTTGGAGGAAATCCGGCGGATCCCGGATGTGCGACGCCTCCAGGTACACCTCGACAACTGGAACGGGCAGTCCATCGACAACCAGGCTGCGGGGCTCACGTAACGTGTTCGCGCTGGCGCGCTGACGCACTCCTCGATTCCTGTCGCCCCGTTCATGGCCCGAGCCGGATTTGGCCGTCAGCCTGGCTGGGGTGGGGCGTCAGGTGCCGTGCCTGGCGAGGAGGGGCCTCGACCACAGAGGAAATGCGTGACCGTCCACTGTCGAGGTGGAGCGCTCGTTGTACTTCTTCGCGAGCTACGCCGGCTTCTTCCGTAAGATACCGCGCGACCAATTCGCGCAAACGGGCCAATGCGATGGAATGCGTCTGACGTGTCTGGGCGTACAGCCAATCGGAAAAATGCAGGAATGACCAAAACGGCGAACCCCTCACCTCAATCCTCTCCCCCAAGGGGAGAGGAGGATCGCGTATTTCCCCTCTCCCTGCGTGTGGGGAGAGGGTCAGGGTGAGGGGATCGCGCCAGAACAGGGGAGTTGTCTCGACGAAATTGCCGCTGTTGGCGATCAAATCCCAGTAACGCGCGAGCCGACGCAGGCGCTGCATCGTGAAGAAATCGATGAGCTTGGTCTGGAGGATTTCGTACGGCGGATGCGGACTGTAAACCATGGCCCACTCGCGGTCGTGGCGGATAATCGGCGTGCCACGCAGTCGCTTCAGCAGGCCGACCTGTATTTCCTGCGGGCCTAGCGCGACCAATCGGTCGAATCCCGCCGCGAAACTCGCAACGTCCTCGCCCGGCAAGCCGACGATCAAATCCGCGTGGACGTGGACGCCGGTCTCCTCGCGCAACCAGCGCAAATTCCCCTCGGCCTTCGCGTTGTCCTGTCGCCGACTGATGAGCTTGGCGACCTTCTCGTTGAACGTCTGGATACCGACCTCGAACTGGAGCGCGCCGGGAGGAAAGTCCCGGATGAGCTCGCGCAACGCCTGGGGCAGGCGGTCGGGAATCATCTCGAAATGCATGAACAGCCCGGGCTGATATCGTTCGAGAAAGAACCGCAGGATGGCTGAGCTGATCTTCAGATTCAGGTTGAATGTGCGATCGACGAACTTGAACTGGCGCACACCGCGGTCGAGCAGGCGTTGCATCGCTGTCAGAAACGGCTCCAGCGGGGCATTGCGCACGGGCACATCGATCGACGAGAGGCAGAACTCGCATTCAAACGGGCAGCCGCGCGAAGCCTCCACGTAAATGACACGGTGCGCGATGTCGGTGTCCGTGTAGAGATTGTATGGCAGTACCAACCGGTCGAAGTCGGGCGGGGGAGCGGGAATCATGTGAGGGCGTGAAGTGGCGGGGGATTCCAGAATGCCCCGGCACAACTCCACAAACGCGAGGTCGCCCTCGCCTGTGATGACGTGGTCGGCCAGCCGGACAATCTCTTGCTGGTCGCACTCGTAGCTGACCTCGGGCCCGCCGATGATAACAGTCAATTCCGGCCGCAAGCGTTTCAGGTCGGCCACCACTGGCAACGATTGCGTCACATTCCAGATGTACACGCCGAGGCCGACGATCTTCGGTTCGTGGCACAGGATCGCCTCGACGACATCAACGGGACGCTGGTTGACATCGAACTCGAGAATCCGCGCGCGCGGTTGCAGCTCGCCCAGGTTGGCCATCAAATACCGCAACCCGAACGCACAATGCGCGTACCTGGCGTTCAGCGTGGTGAGGATAATGTCCGCCATTCCGAGGGCGTATTATCGCACACCAAGCGCCTCGCGGAAAGGGCGGATTCGACAGTGTCGTAGTCGGTCGGGACGCGCCTGCCGCGCGTCTTCCAGCGGTCAGCCGATCGTCCCTGCCGCGTCGGTTGGAATGATACGACCGGTCTTCGCCCGGCTACTTGTTGGCCAGGGGAATGAACCGGAACTTCAGCCCGCCCACGCTGGCCTCGAACATCAGGCCGCTTTTGGCAATGGTGAATACGAGCACGCCGTTCTTGTACTTTGCGTCGGCGGACGCACTCTCGGCGGCCGCCACGGCGTTGACCCCCGCGCTCATGGCCCATTCATTGGTCTTCAAACCGTTCAACGCATCCTTCGTCTCGAAGAAAATCACTTCGGAGTATTCCTGCCCGCCCAACTGCGCGCCGATCGTAAACTGCGACATCCGGCACGTGCCGATCAGCCGGCCTTGTTCGTAGACCTGGCCGTCGCCCGCCGCCGCGCCGATACCGACCGCGCCCTTGCCCACGCTGGGCAGGACCGCATAGCCATAAGCGGTGTCGAACAGCTTGGCGACGTTCGTGCTGTCAGTTTTAAAGAGCTGGATGGCATCCTTGACGTGGTCATCCAGTGTTCTTTCCCCTGCGCTCAGTGGTGGACAAATCCCCGCCAACACCAACGCGACAATGATACTACTGAACTTCAATACTCTCATCGTTTCTCCTCCTTGTAGATTGCTGCCATCAGAAAGCAATCTACCCATCAATGTACACAGGCCGGCGGCAAAAGGCAAAGCCTTAGATACGGTCATTTCTGCGCTTGCGCACGGCGCGTGTTCTACCGCATACTGACGGCTCACACATTGATGGCACCGAACAGACTACAGACAGAGGAGAGACCCATGAAAGTCAAGAATTTGCTCCACACCGCAGTCGTGTCCGCGTTGATGCTTGCCGCGACGTTCAGCGCCCGTGCTTGGGATGGCACCGGCCACATGCTCGTCGGCCAGATCGCCTACGACCGCCTCAACGACAAGGCCAAGGCCCGCGTCACCGAGTTGGCCGCCAAAATCCAGAAGGACGGCGTGCCCTACAACGCCGTCAATATCTGCTGCTGGGCCGACGACATCAAAGCCCGAGATGCCGACACGCCGTTCCGCGGGTGGTACCGCACCTGGCACTACATCGATATCGGCTGCGCCACGAACGACCCCGATGTCCTGTCGAACCCTTTGCCCCTTTCCAAGACCAACGGCGATGTCGTCGTCGCACTGCCGTATTGCGTGAACCTGATCAAGACCAAACAGTTTAACCCGCTGGTGCCCAATGAATCCGTCGCCATGGCCCTGGCCATGCATTTCGTCGGCGACATCCATCAACCCCTCCACACCACCGGCCGCTACAATCCCAACCCGAATCCGCCGCCGGGCGAATACAAGAACGACGCCGGCGGCAACGGCCTCGGCCTCGCCAACTTCGTCGATACACCCTGGCCGCCCAACCTCCACACGTTCTGGGACGAAGCCTACCGCCGGTACTACGAAGCCGGCGTTGTTCACGCCATGCCTCGCTTGAACGAAGCCGACGCGCCCGGTGCTCCCGAATTGAAGGAGTGGGTGACCCGCCTCGCCCCCGATGCGCCCCCCGCCGATGCCGACCTGAGTTTTAACGTGATGAAATGGGTCATGGAATCCCACACGATTGCCTGCTCCCAGGTCTACGGCACCCTCGGCGCCCCGTACGGAGCCAAGGATGTCAAACTCACGGAAGCCTACGTCAAAGCCGGGACCGACACCGCGCGCCACCGCGTCGTCCTCGCCGGTTACCGCCTCGCCGCCCTGCTCAACGACCTGTACGGAAAATAGAATCGCATCCAGGGCGCGACTCGCACGCCGGGCGCACAACTGCTTGGAAAGGTGAGGCCTGCCCCGACCGCAAGGTTGGGGTTGACCCCGACTCCGAGACCCGACCGGGAACAGCGGCGGATCGGGGGCGGGGTTTCGGCGTGGATTCCTCGAGGCGCTGTCGAGCAAGTTCCCGGCTGTCGTCTTTTGAATGACGGGAATTCAAACCCAAGAGCCGACTCCGGCTCGTTTTCTCTGCGTAACTACCGCTATGAAAGCCAGTTAGGACGGGCACGCAAACTGCCTACATAAACAGTTGACCGAGTGCTCCGAATTGGGAGATAGCGACCATGATCGAATACACCATCGAGCGGCCTGGGGGCCTCGTCCGAGTGCGGGCGAGCGGCTGCATTACGTCCGCCGATCTGGTGAGGCACTTCTCCACGGTTCACGATGACCCTTCGTATGATCCTTCGTTCAACATCCTCGTTCAAATCGATGAGGATGCGGGGGGGCCGATCTTGGCGGAACTCCCGGATGTCGGATTGCAGATGGAAGCCGTGGCGAGACTTCAACATCGAACGAAGTGGGCCGTCGTCATGGCTCCCGGATTCAAACGCACGGTGATCGAGTTTTTGCTTCGGGGGGCCAAACTTGCTCCTGTCGAAATGCGCTTCTTCGACGACAACCAACTGGCGTTGGCCTGGCTTGATCCAGGTCATGCCGCCCGGGTCCTCGAGAACGCCTGACAAACCACGGGGCGAATCCCGGAAGCCGCGGTGGGGGCGGTACGTTCTGGCTCCAGCGTCTCTGGTCGCCATCCGGCTCGGCGCAGATTCGAGAAGGAAGATCCGTCCTGATGCCCTTCCAGCGGCCTGTGGCTGCGGAAGACCCGCCGTTATCGAATCGGCTGGGAAACAGTCCCGACGGCGGAACGGTGATGATTTTAGGGGTGATTTTTTTGCTTTCATTCGTAGCCATTCAGCCGTATACACGACCGGCAGAGGTCAGGCGATGCCCGACATTTTCTTCAAATGCGGGTCATGTGGGAACCATCTCGTTGCTGATGACGCAGGGGCTGGGGTGAGAATCGACTGTCCCGACTGCAACACCCCGACGACGGTCCCCGAAATATCAACAATCGGAAAATGTCCTCGATGTCGGTATCGACTGAAGTTCTCTTCTGAGATGAAAGGCGAGTTGGTGGATTGTCCGCTCTGTCATTTGGAGCTGCGTCTGCCGGGACCGCGTTACCCAAAAATCTGTCCGGAATGCGGTGCGGGTTGGGTCCCGCCATTACACCGGTGCCAACTTTGTTCCTACAGCCTGGACAATCCTCGTGTACCGACGCTGATCCCGGACTGACGGCGCTGTTCAAGGGCGTGGGGGAGCCCGTAATCTCAAACAGACTCGCCCGGCTGTATTTCCCCGGCTGCCACGGGCCTTGGGCGCGAATCCTCACCACCCTTCAACGTCGCTCAGGGCAGACTCCGGACACGAAGGGCACCCGCCGTCGCTGAAGCTATGGCGGGCAGGCGAAGGCGGGATCGGAGTCTGGCGATGGCGGCGAGTTCGGTGCGAAAGGATGCTATTTCCCCAGATCGCTTGCTTGCGGAATGAGGCGCTTGTAGACTCCCCGCGCGCATGAGAGCCACTTTGGAGGTCATCAACCGAATGCAGGCGGACGGCGTCATCGGCAAGTACGCGATTGGCGGCGCGGTGGGCGCGACCTTCTACCTGGAGCCATCGGCAACGCTCGACATTGATATCTTTGTTTCGTTTCCGGAGCTTTCTGGAAGTTCGTTGCTGACGCTGTCGCCGATGTACGAATGGCTCACCGCGCGCGGGCACAAGGCGGAAAAGGAATATATCGTCATCGAAGGCTGGCCGGTGCAGTTTCTCCCTGCGAGCGACGCGTTGGACGAGGAGGCGTTGGTGCAGGCGGTTGAAACGGAGGTCGAAGGTGTTCGTACGTGGGTCATGACAGCCGAGCACCTGGTGGCCATCGCATTGCGCACGGGTCGCCCGAAGGATGTCGTGCGCATCCTGCAATTTGTCGAGAGCGGGGTCATTCAATCCCACAAGCTCGACGAGATCCTGAAACGGCACGGATTACTTGCGAAGTGGGAACAATTCGGCGATAGGTTTCTCAAGGGAAGCGAATGACGGACCGACTGCGGCAGATATTGGAGAGCAAGCGCGCGATGCGGCAGCATCTCGCGACGCGTCCGTTTTCGGAGAAAATTGCGCTGCTGGAGAAGCTGCGGGATCGGAGTCTGGCGATTGCGGCGAGCTCGGTGCGGCGGAATGCGGGGCGGAAGAGTCCACCAAGAGTCAGGCGCTGAGGCACCTCACCCATAGTGGCCCGTCAATTGCATAATAAATGGACCCGACCCAATATCTCGCTTTAGACGTGACCCCTGTTCCGCCGGTTCCGTGTGTCTGGCGGCGTTCATGCACACGGCGGCGGTCTGCGTTTGGAGCGTGGAAGAAATCGTGGCTTTGCTCTAACGGCGGCTAGTGTTTCGGCTTGCGATAGACGATGTACCATCCACCGTTCTGGTTCTGCTTTATCTCAGCTACCTGCCATCCATCCGGTGTGACGAACCCCACATCTACAGCCATGGCTGGCCGGGAATTGTTTCCATCAACAGGACCGTCCGTGATCTGAACCGTTTTCCAGTCGAAGCTATCTTCATAGCTCCGGTACGCCAGATACCCTAACGGGGCGGCGGCGATGTTTCCACCACCAAGACACAAGCACTTGGAGGGAAACGCTAAGACCGTTGGCTGGATATGGTTTGAAGGTTTGCCCGAAGGTGTTCATCCAGCCCGGATGATCTACCGTCAAGATGTGTTCGCACCTGGTCATACGTCGGGTTGGGTGCAGCAAATTGAAACGCTGGAATTCATCATTCCAAATTCTGCAGTTGTTCCGTCGCAACTCGCGTTGCCTGCGTAATGAGTGGGAACGACAGATGGTCAGGTCTATTTATTACGCATTTGTAATCCGAGGTTCACCACCTTCCCATCTCCACAATGGTGATCGTCGGCCTCGCCGTGATCACGCCGATTCGAACAGGCGTTGTCCGATGAACCCGCCTTCGGCGATGCCACCCGGGCAGGCGAAGAGACCGCCGCCCGTGTGGGTGACGAACTGGTTCAGCATATCGAACTTCGACATCTTGTCGAAGATCTTGATGAACCCGGTCCGCGGGTCTTGCTGGTAGCAGATGAAGAGCAGGCCCGCGTCGTACTCCATGCCCTGACGCCACGGTGGCCAGCGCTCGGCATTGAAGTTGACGCCGTCGTTGTAGGAGTAAGGACGACGGAGGATGCGGGCGCCGTCGTTGGTCTCGGGGACGGCGAGTCGGACGTGCGAGTTTTCCGGGATGACGGGGTTGCCATCCTTGTCGGTAGCGGCGAGGTTGGGGGAGTCGAACTCGTGTTTGCCGCCGAGCGGAGCGCCGGAGGATTTCTGGCGGCCGATTGTCTGTTCCTGAAACGCGAGGGTCAGGCGGTCCCAGTGTTCGAGGGCCATGCGGATCCGGCGGATGACCATGTAACTACCGCCGCGCATCCAGTCGGGTCCATCGCCGCCGACCCAGACGAATTTTCCCATCGCGTTGGGGTCGGTGACGGAGGGATTGCTCGTGCCATCCTTGAAACCCATGAGATTGCGCGGGGTCTCTTTCGGGCCGGGGCGGGTGATGAAGCCGGTTTGAGCCCAGCGGAGTTGGGCCACGTAGTCCGCGGCGAGTGCCAACTGGCGAACGGCATGGAATGCGACCTGCGGATCGTCGGCGCACGCCTGTACCGAGAGATCACCGCCGGTGTGCGCGTCCACGAGCTGATCGCCGTTGAATCGGGGCAGATCGACGAGCGCGTCGGGACGGTGCGCGGCGAGGCCATAACGGTCGTTCCCGTCTTTGGTGAACAGCCCGGCGCCGAAGCCAAACGTTATGGTGAGACGCGCGGGCGGGAAACCCAGCGCCTCGCCGGTGTCAGCTTGCGGGATGTCAGCCGCTGGCCCAACCAGGCTCGCTGTCTGGGCGGTGGCCATCCTGGCAGCGGCGGCGGTCCAGGCGCGGAGCATCATGATCACGTCGTCCCGCTTGGTTGTGACGAGGTCGAAGGCGGCGAAGTAGGTGTGACTCTGCTGCGGGGTCAGGATGCCCGCCTGATGCTGGCCCCAGAACGGTTCGGACGCGTTTCGAGTTTTTTGGGGCGCTGACTGGTCGTCTGGCTTCATCGCGGCGATTGCGTCGGTCGCGGCGCGCACACCGAGGCCGGCGCCTGCGGCGGCCACCAATCCGCCGGCCTTGGCGAGGAAGCTGCGGCGGGACAAGTTCGGTTTGCGTTCGTCGGACTCGTTCATTGAGATGCCTCCACGAGGGTGTTCATGTCGTCCTCGACGTAATAAAATCCTTTCCCATCCGGTTTCATGGCGATGCCGAAGAGGTCACCGTTGCCGGGCGGAGATTGGGCCTGATCGGCATCGACCCATTGGGCGTAGAGTTGCTTCCCGGTGGCCGGGTCAACTTCGACCACCTGCCCGTTCAGGGCGTTGCAGACGAGAAGATGTCCATTGGGTGCCATGACCAGAGCCAGTGGCCGTCGCAGCAGTCCGTCCTTCGTCACCGTGCGGCCTGTCCCGGCACTGTCCGTGCGCGTCGCTGCATCCGGGATGGCGACAATTTGGTTGCCGACAGCGTCGGACACATAGAGCGTGTCGTTCGGGCCAAGCGCCAGACCCGTCGGGCCGACCAGGAAGGCATCCTTGTTGGCTCGCTGACCGAAACCGTTGGCGATGACCGTCTGACTGGTAATCACCGGCGGACTTCCGTCGGGGATGGAAAGCTCGATGCGCAACACGGTCGCCTTTTTCACCGTCACCGGATATCCCGTGGCCGGATCGCGGACCTCGGGACCGGGAACATCGAAACCGGCCATGCTGATGAACAGCGTCGCGTTGGTACCGTTATCGATTGTGGCCATATTGCCCCACGGGCCATTGATGTTTGGACCGGTCCATGTGGCGACAAGCTGGCCATTGGAATCGAGCACGAGCAATCCGCCGTCGCCTTTGGTGCGGGTGGTGCCGTTGACGCTGGGCGTGCTTCCCACGATCACCCACCCGGTTTTGAGCATCGTCATGGCCGTGGTCAAACCCACGCCGCCGGGGCATTGCGCCAGATGTTGCGGCAGCCTGGCAAACAGCGTCGCCTTCTTCGTGGACGGGTTGTAGTCAATGATGGTGGTCCCCGTCCCTTGCAAGTTCGACAGATTGTTGAAATTGTCCACGAGGACATCGCCGCGTTGGATTCGCCCGGCAGAAACCGGGGCGACAATGATGGCGTACGGATTCAGGTCGCCATTGTCCGTGACGGTGGACGTACAGGTGATGTGCCGATGAACCGTTTCCAGGAAACCTTGGGGTTCGCCGGCTTGCACGGCGGGGACGGGCATCACCGTCACCACAAGCAATGCGATCAGGGCAACAACGGTTTCCCCCAAGATTCGTCGCGGGACGTGCCGCAGGAAAATCATACGAAGGTTTTTGTGGAACATGTCAGCGCCTCTTTCAAAAGAGAATATTCGTTCGCACTCCGATGACCGCTTCATCCTTTACCCGCTGCCCCGGAGAATTCGGGTTGGCGACTCCGGCGCCGGGATTGAATACGTACTGAAAATCCGGCTGAATCTGCCACCAGGGCGTCGCCTGATATTGATAGGTTGCCTCCAGAAAGGTTTCGCCACTGCGGATCGGATGGAAGGACCCCATGTAGAAGCCAATGTCCCGGTCCAGTCCGGCCGCATGGTCGCCCACGTTGGCGTAGCCCATGCCCACGCCGCAGGTGTCGTCACCTCGATGGGGGATCGGCTCGTGGAAGGTCAAGCCGGCGTTCAGGCTGAAGTCAATTTCATTGCGGTCCTCCTCGGGTGTTCCCATGGCCCGACCAAAGAGATTGATCACGCGGTCGCCGTCCTCGTCCTCGGGATCGCGCCAGATCATTTGGTCCATGACGGCGCAGACGGCATAATCACCATGATGCACTCGGGGTATGCCGGTGGTGTCGGGGTTGGCGAGAGACAGGCCGGTATTGTCGAATTCCTGGTCCGCAAAGCGTTCGGTATCGTACCGGAAGCCGAGCCGGTACACGCGCGCCAGCGGCTCCGAGTCGGCGGCATAAACCATGGAGCCAAGCGCGGGGTAGGAATATTGCAACTCCGCGATGGCCAGCACGCCGCCGTTCAGGGGAAAACTCGTTCCCGATGGATCTCGCTGCTGCGGGTCGCCGGTATTGTTGGCCACCGGGCTGCCGTTGAACACGCCGACCAGCACGGTCACCGGGTCGATCGGACGGGCGCGCGCGCGAACGCCCAGAGCGGAGAGCGGATACGCCGGACCACCGCCGGGCAGATCCGCCGAGGGCAGCATCGGCCAGCCAAACATGGTGTTGACGAACAGCCCGGCGTTCTGGCTGACCATGAATTCCTGATCGAGACTCTGCTGGCCGAGCTTCACGTCCAGTCGGTCCTCGGCGAGGAGTTTTTGTTGATACCAAAGTTCCCAAAGACGGGTCGCGCGATCCGCCTCGATTCCGCTGGCAGTCTGCAGGGTGTCGAGGTTTCGGGCGCTCAGATCGTTGCCGTGGATCTGGAGGGCGCTGACATTGAAGATGCCGCCGTACCAGTGAAAGGCCCGTTGCGTGTCCAACTGGAGAATCATCTGGGTCAGCCCATAGTAATCGGCGCCTTGCTTGACGCCCCCCGAGACATTGCCGAGGACCTCACTGGTTTCGGAAATGGCGAGAGACATGCCGTATTTGCTGAGAAGAGTGCGCAGTCCCCACATGTCGCCCAGCAGGTAGCTGCTTCGCTTGATGCCGGCCAAGAACCCCGGCGGCACGGCGGCCCCGTTGGTTTTCGTCTGGCCAGACTGAGGGAATTCGATCTCCGCAGGCACAGTCACTGTCGGCGGGGTGGCCAAGGCCGATTTGGCCAGGAAGATAGCGAGCACACACGTCGATGCGCGGCGAAAACAGATTCGAGGAAGCAACTTCACGCTTGTTGTAGATACACAACGCGTGTTTTATATGTCAAACATAAACAGATAGATTTTATCCTGTTTCCAAAATTCACGTAATACACAAGGTATTAGACTCAGGAAATACGCCAGGGTGCCACAGTCCCACGCGTCAGAGTAGACGTGCTCCGCCGAATGCGATTTGGGGATCAAAGGCAAACCCGAGGCGCTTCGGGTTAGTGAAGCGCCTCGTGGTGACTACAGGCGGGCACCGCGAATGTGGGTCGGACCCTATCTGTCGATGCATCAACCTCCGCCAGCGCGTGCGAGACGCCGGCTCGACAGCCCCACAGGCCCTGCGAGGGTGCCCAAATCCGACCCACAACCGGTCATATCCTGAGATGCACTACCTGGGTCCGTGTTCCCCGCCTCCTTCGGGTCTTGGCGCTGCCCCATGCGGATATTGCGCCCGGATCCTCCCATGCTGCTCGTACGGCCGCCGGGTATTCAAGTTGACGCTTACCCGGTCGTGAAGCACGATGCCGACCGGCAGGTGCGGGCCCGAATGCCATCCGCCGCCGCCAAACCAGAAGTACACACCCGTCGCAGGATAGAAATACACTTCCTCGTCCGGGTAATAGTAGTAATCATATCCAACCGCAGCCGCCCGGCGGACCCGGCGGACCCGGTGGCGGTGGCGGCGGACCCTCGACCACACAGCCCACCAGCGTCGACAACGCCACCGCGCACAACAGTGACAACAGCCATCCTCCCGACAGTTTCACGTGCTTCATGGTATCCTCCTCTTGATTTTCCTCGTTCGGAACCAATCAAAACCTAGCCGCCAATCGACGGTGCGTCAAGCAGGGCGCCTCCCATCGGAGAGGACCGTCTCCGACAGGCATCGATGAATCACGCGATACATTCTGTCTTGCACTTTCTCCACCGGCAGAGTATCTAGCGAGCAAGCTTGGAGATGCCGAACCGTACTCTGGGAGGCTGACCACTCATGACCACTTCAGATGGAGTCCCGCCGCGACACAATGACTTCCGTGGTGCGCGTTATGGCTTTGATCCAAGGCGGTTCGTCTTGGTCGGCGCGGTCATCTTGGCGGTGGTGATCGTCGTGTCGTTCGTGTCCACCTGGTTCTTCTGCCGCATCGAGCCACCCACGGGAACCTGCGCCATCCTGACGCGGCTCGACGGCAACGACATTCCCGCCAACGACATCATCGCCGGGTCGCCCGACCAAAAGGGCATCCAACTCGAGCCTCTCAGCGAAGGACGCTACTTCCGCAATCCCGTGTACTGGCATTGGGAGATCGTCCCGCTGGTGCAGATCAAGGAGGGCGAGGTCGGCGTGCTCGTGCGGCAATTTGGCAAGGCGCCGCCGTCCGGCCAGTTCATCGTCCAGAACAAGGAACCCGACGGCGCGATGTATCGCGGCGTAATCGACGAACCGTTGCGGCCGGGTACCTACCGCATCAACCCGCATGCCTATCATGTCGATAAGCGACCCGCCGTGAAAATCGAGCCGGGCGAGGTCGGTGTGGTCACGATGCGGTACGGCCGCACCCCGGCAGAACCGAATACCATCCTCGTCAAGGACGGCGAGCGCGGCCTGCAGGAAACCCCGTTGCGGCCCGGTACCTACTACCTCAATCCCTACATCTATCGGGTGGACATTGTCGGCGTGCAGAGTCACAAGACGGAATTCGAGATCAATTTCCTTTCGAAGGACGGTTTCCGCTTCCCCGTCAAAGGCGCGGTCGAATGGGCCGTCGAGGAAACCAAAGCCCCCGAGGTGTTCGCCAAAATCGGCGACGAGGAAGACATCGTCAACAAGGTCATCCTGCGGTCCGCTTTGTCAATGAGTCGTATTCAGGGCTCGAAATACAGCTCCGCCGACGTCATCAGCGGCACGGTCCGCAAGGAGTTTCAGGACGAATTCAGCAAGACCATCACCTCGGAGTCGGCGAAGAAGAATATTCTGGTGAAAGCGGCGCTGATCAGCGAAATCGAGCCGCCGCAGAAAATCGCCGAGCCGATCCGCGAACGCGAGATCGCCATTCAGACCCGGGCCAAATACGAACGGGAAATCGACCGCGCCCAGACCGACGCGCAGGTCGCCCGACAGCAGAAGATGCAGGACCAGCGTGTCCGCGTCGTGGCCGCGGAGACGACGCAAACCAACGAAGTCCAAAAGGCCACCAAGGAACAACAGGTCCAGGTCATCGCCGCCCAGCGCGACCTCGATGTGGCGAGGAAGGACCTGGAAACGTCGGAAAAACAGGCGCAAGCAATCGTCTCGACGGGGGAAGGGGATGCCGACGTCATCACCTACACGCGAACCGCCGAGGCCAACGCGCTCCGCACGATCATCGCGCCGTTTGGCAACGGCGAAGCCTACGCGCGGTATTTGTACCTGAAAAAGATCGCGCCCAACATCGATTCCATCCTGGCGAACTCGGACGGCCCGTTGGCCGCGCCGTTCCGCGACCTTTCCCAATCGCCGAAGCCGGGGGTGAAGCCATGAAGAACCGCTCTCTCCTCCTGGTCACGGGTATCGCCGCGGTGGTCCTGCTCGGCTACTGTTTTATCTATCAAGGGTTTTGGGTGTGGGTGGTCGAGAACACCGTCGTTCCGTCCGACAAGATGCTCATTCTCATCGCCAAAACCGGCCGGGAAATGCCGCCGGGTCAGATGATCGCCGAATCTGGTCAAAAAGGCGTGCTGCTGGAGCCGCTGGGACCGGGCCGGCACTTCGTGAATCCGTTCCTCTACGAGCGCGAATTGAGGGATCAGATCGTCATCAATGGCGGCGAGATTGGCGTGGTGATTACCAAGTTCGGCAAGATGCTTCCAGCCGGTGAATTCCTGGCGGGACCCGGCGAACGCGGCATTCAGCGGGAAGTGCTGTTGCCTGGCACGTACCGGCTCAATCCGTACGCCTACGAAGTGCGCGTGGAAAAAATGATCGAAATCGATCCCGGCTACGTGGGCGTTGTCACGGCGCGTTCGGGCAAACCATCGCTCTCGCAGTTGGCGGAGCCGGGCGAGCGCGGCGTGCAAAAAGTCGTCCTGCAGCCCGGACTCTATCCGCTCAACCCCGAAGCGTTTTCCGTCGAGCGGGTCGAGATCGGGTATAACCAGATTACCATGGCGCACGCGGGCAAGCTGCCGGCCACTCAAACCTCGGGTCAATTGGAAGGCAAACAGAAGCAGGCCGAACCGATCGGCGCGGCGCTGGAGAAGGCGCTGGTTCCGACGGGGCAATCCAGCCTGCCGGTGCTGCCGGCCGTGACCTTCCCGTCGAGCGACGGCTTCGAGATCACCATCGATGTCACCCTGCTCTGGCAATTGCTACCGGAAGACGCCCCGTCGATCGTCGCCCGCTATGGCGGGATCAAGAAAATCGAGGAGAACATCCTGATTCCGCAAATCAATTCCACTGCGCGCATCAAAGGCTCCACGTTCGGGGCCGTGGATTTCATCGTGGGCGACAAACGCGAGGAGTTCCAGCGGGCGTTTCAGGAAACGATCGAGAACACGTTGCAGGAAAAGAAACTGCAGGTCGATCTCGCCCTCGTGCAGGATACGCTCGTGCCGGACAACATCTCCGGCCCGATCCAGGACGCGCGCGTCGCCGTGGAATGGAACACGACGAACTTCGAGCGGACCCAGACCGAGGCGAAGAAGGCGCAACTCGATGAGATGGTCGGCCGGATTCGTCAGGTCGAGCAGGTCGTGGAATACGAGACCCAGCGGTTGGAAGGCAACATTCACGCCGAGCAGGAAAAACAGGTCAACGAGATCGCCGCCCAGACGCGGTTGCTCGTGGCCGAGCTCGCGCGGCAAACCGCGGCGATTCGCGCAGACATCAAACGCAAACTCGGCGGCGCGGATGCGAAGGTCATCGAGTTGAAGGGCCGGGCCGAGGGCGACGGCTACGCGCTTAAGGTCAAGGCGGTCGGCACGCCCGCGGACTATGCGTTCTACCAGTTCGCCCAGCAATTGCCCGACCAGGTGAAGTTGTCGCTCATTTACGCGGGTGCGGGCACGCTGTGGACGGACCTGGACAAAGCCGCCAAGATCGCCCCGCTCGGTGTCTGGAACGAACTGCAACAACAGGGACCGCCCGCCGCGCCGGCGGCCAAATGAGGCCCGCGCTTATGCCAAGGGACTTCAATCATCGCGCCTTTCATCGCCGACGAAAACTGCTCAAGGTGATCGGGCTCCTGCTCGGGCTCGGGGGCTTGTTCATTCTCGTGAATATAATGGGGGAAATGCCCGACGAGCCGCTGAAAGGTTCGGGCGCGATATTCGTCGGCGCCACGCTGATTCTGTTTGGAATCATTTTTCTGTACGAAGGCTACAAACTCCCGCTGGCGGAAGCGATCGAACTCATCCACGAACGCGGCCGCGGCGTGACCGAATCCGAGTTGGTGCACGACATGCGCGTCGACCGCGCAACCGCCGCGCGCATCATCGGCGCCCTGATCGCCAAGGGTTTCCTGCGCCGCGCCGCCGACCAATCCAGCCAGACCGAGGAAGTCTTCGAGCCCGTCCGATAGCGCTTCGATGGCGGTACCTTCTTGGCGTGGCCACACGGAGAATATCATGGAGCCGGCGGACACGCTTGCTTTCGTCGTTGCGTCAACCCCTGCATTTCGGTACGCTGCCGTTCGTTCAGGAAACTGCGGCGAATCGGGAGAGAGTCATGAAGAGGATCGTTAGATTCCTGTGGATCGGTCTGTTTGCGGTCACCCTGGGATTTGCCGAGGAGACGAATCTAACCCTCACCGTTGACGGGATTACCTACAACAACGTCCGCTTCATTCACCCCACTCCCGCCACCGTCACCATCTACCATTCCACGGGTGTGGCGACCATCCCCTTGGCCCAACTGCCGCCGGATTTACAGAAGCGATTCGGCTACGACCCGAAGGCTGCCACGCAATGGGAACTCACGCAACAGCAGATTGAGGCCGCCGCCGCCGAAGCCCAACGACAACAAGCCGCCCGATGGAAAGCTGAGCAGGAGAAGATTGCCGCCGAGGCCGCCGCACTCGCCGAGGCCCAGAGTAGGGCCGCAGCCGCTGTGGAATGGAAACTGAGGATCCAGAGCGTTCTGCCCGATAGCGTCATCGCGTGGGGTCGTCCGAGCGCAAGCCCCAAGAGATCCAAATCCATAACCATCCTTCTGGTGAATCCTCCGGGGCTTCACAAACTCGCCGAGGGCGACGAGATAACCGCCACTGCTTATCGAGATGGCAATGCCATGCCCCACACCCGCACGCTGGAAAAGTGGATCTGTGTTCAACCTGTCGCTTCGTCCATCACCGAGCAACCCAAACAGTAAAAACCGCCGACAGCATCCGCTACGTCCAAGCGGACATGCCGAAACGAGTGCGGGTCGACACGTATTTAATTCCGTTACAGAAGATTTCCAAACGGGTCGGTGACAAGATCGGAATCTGCTGTTACGCCTACTCGCCGAAACCGCGCCTGTCGATAAACTCCATCACGTTCGACAACTTCATGCCCCGTAACAAATACACCGAATATGTTTTGACTCCTGGCAGGGCCATTGACGTTGCCAGGGTTCCCGACGGTCGGAACGACAAGGTGGCCACGCAGTAGTCAGAACGCGACGCTACGCCTGCTCCTTCCGATAACTCGACACGACCCAATCGCTGAGGAATTTGTCGGGGTCGGCGAGGGCCGACTTGGGGATGACGAATTCGGTCTGGCCGGAGTTGGTTTTGATCAGGTTCAGGCCGAACTGGTAGTCCTTGAACAACTCGCGGCAGAATTCGCTAACGGACTTGTTGTCATGCTGGGCGCGCTCGACGATCTCTTCAACCGCATCCGGCTCCAGACGCATATGCAGGTTGTGTTTCTCGGCGAATTTGCGCTCAAAATCGTGGACGACCTGCCGCATCAACTCGCGGTGTTCGTACGCGGGCTCGTGGAGGATGCGCTGCAATTCGGCCTCGGGGTTTTCGACCAGCGTTCGCGTGACGACGAATTGTCGCACCGTGGACGACGGCAGCTCGAACTTGAATTCCCGCAGCGCGCGCTCGCAGACGGTGAGCAGTCCGCGCGCGCCTGTGTTTTCCAAGGCGGCCAGTTCCGCCACCGCCCGCAGTCCTTCATCGGAGAAAATCACGTCGATGCCAAAGGCGCTGAAGCTGGACTCGTACTGCTTGACGACCGAGCCTTCGCTTTGTTTGAGGATGTGGTAGAGATCGTTGACGCTGAGCCTTTCCAGGACGACGCGGACGGGCAGCCGGCCAATGAACTCGGGTTCGAACCCGAACTTCACGAAGTCCTCGGTTTGCCCGCGCCGATGCAACTCCGCCTCGGCCACGGATTCCGTAAGATGACCGCCAAACCCGATGTCCGCCTGGCGGACGCGGCGGCGAATGATATCCAGCATCTGGTCGAATGCGCCGCTGACGATAAACAGGATGTGCTGCGTATTGATCGTCTCGCGCTTGACCTTCCCGCGGCGCTGGTATTCGAAGGCCGCTTGCAACTGTGCCTGGATGTCGGTGGGTGAGCGGAGCGGCACCTCGGTTTCCTCCATCAACTTCAGCAGATTCGTCTGCACCCCGCGACCGCTCACGTCGCGGCCGATGATATTGGCGGGCGTGGCGATCTTGTCGATTTCATCGAGGTACACGATGCCGTACTTCGCCAGATTCACGTCGCCATCGGCACGTTGGACGAGTTCGCGCACGAGATCTTCCACGTCGCCGCCGACGTAGCCGGTTTCGCTGAACTTGGTGGCGTCCGACTTCACGAATGGCACGCCGATGAGGTCGGCGATGGTCTTGATGAGGTACGTCTTGCCCACGCCCGTCGGGCCGATCAGCAGGACGTTTTGCTTCACGTAATCGCGGAGTTCCTCGCCCCGTTCCGCGGCCTTGACGTGGTTGTAGTGGTCGCAGACGGCAATGGCCAGCGCCTTCTTGGCGTCTTCCTGGCGGATGACGAACCGGTCAAGGTGCGCCTTGATGTCCTTGGGCTTCAGGTGGAAGTCGAATTCGATGCCCCTGCGCTTCCCCTCGTCGCTGGGAGGCGTGGTCTCCGCGCGTTCGGGTTGCGCCGCGAAGACAACCCGGTCCCCGAACTCCTGCTTCATGAATTCGGAGAGCTTCTTCTGGATCTCATCCGGCGACGGCAATGGTTGGTCCGCACTCATGTCACCCTATAGCTTAACTCACTTCGGTCCATTTTCAACGCCGGTCGCGAGCACGGCCACGAATTGGGCGAGGCCGTTGGACGTGCCGACCACGACCAGGCCGTCGCCGGTGACCAGCCGCGTCGTGGGGCCGGGCAGTTCCGTGGTGATGCGGCCCGTGACCGCGTCGCGACGTTTGATGGCGAGGACGTGCACACCGTAATGGGAACGCGGCGCGAGTTCGGCGACGGTACGGTCATCGAGATGCGGGGGCACCTCGATCGTGCGCACCTCAAATCCCTCGGGTAATTCGACGAAGACATCGCGGGTTTCATCACCTTCGTGGACGACGAACCGTGCCATCAACTGCCGTTTGCGCAGGATTTGCTGGCTGTACACGCCGAGCAAATCGCGCTTGGAAATCCAGCCGAGCAGTTTGCGCTCGGTGGCATTGTTGATGACGGGCAGGCGTTCGGCGTTTTCGCGCCAGAAAATGTCCATCACCTCCGCCAGATTCTGGCGCGGGGTGACGAATTGGAAGGAGTTGTCAACCAGGTCGTCGGCAATGACCGAGGACAATGACTCGCCCTGGTGCAACATGTCTTTCACCGAGTGCAGGCGGATCGCGCCGAGAAACTTGCCTGCGCCGTTGACAACGTAGATGTTGTTGTAGAACTCCTTGAAGAATTGCTCGACGACCGCGGAGAACGGCGCCGTCTGGTGGATGGCGTGGGTGTCCTCGTGCAGGATGTCTTCGACGCGCAACGATTGCATGATGCTGGCTTCTGGTCCCGTGGGCATCACGATGCCCCGGCGGCGCAGCGATTCCTCTTCGAGGGAGCGAGCCTTGAACAACCGCGTCGTGAAATTGCTGACGATGCACACGAACATCAACGGGAGCACGATCTGGTAATTGTTGGTTTGTTCGAAGATCATCATGATGGCGGTCAGCGGCGCATGGGTTGTGCCCGCGAGGACGCCGCCCATGCCCACCAGCGCATAGGCGCCCGACCCGGCCGTGACATGGGGAAACAACCAGTGCACGCCGTAACCGAACGAGCCGCCCAGCAGCGCGCCGACCATCAGCGACGGCGTGAATAATCCACCCGCGCCACCGGCTCCAAAGGTCAACGACGAGGCGATGATTTTCATCAACACCAGGATCAGCAACAGTGTGATCGGCAGTTGTTGGCGGAGTGTAAGGTTCACGGTTTCAAAGCCGTTTCCGAAGACGTGGGGCCACCACACGCCGATGACGCCAACCAACAACATCCCGATCGCCGGTTTCAGCCAGTTCGGGATCGGGATTTTCTCGAACAGGTCTTGAGAGCCAAACAGCGCCCGCACGAACAAAATGGACAGCACGCCGGCCAACAGCCCGAGCACGAGATACGGGAGCAGCTCCCACGCGGACACGAGATCGTAGTGGGGAACATCGAACCGCGGCAGGTTCCCCATGCAACTGCGAAATACCAGCGTCGAAATCACGGACACGACCACAACAGGTCCGAGAACTTCGAGGGCGAAGTTCCCCATGAGGACTTCCATCGCAAACAGCGAGCCGCCGATGGGCGCATTGTAGACGGCAGCCAGCGCCGCGGCCGTCGCCGCGCACACGAGGACGCGAAGTTGTTGTGTCGAAAGCCGGAAACGGCGGCCGGAATAGGACCCGATGGCACTGGCCAGAAGAGCCATCGAGCCTTCGCGTCCGAGTGAGCCTCCCGTGGCCACGGTCACAATGGCCGCCCAATCCCGTGGCGCGGTCTTCCGAAGTGAAATGTATCCGCCCTTGAGCGAAACGGCCTGCATGATGGTCGTGATTCCACCGCCGCGGGTGGGCACGCGAAAAAACTTGCCGATCAACCCCACAACGAGGCCACCGACCGTCAGAATCACGAGCCGCGAATACCACGGATTGTAATACGAGGCCGTAAGCAGATTTTGGCCGCTGCCCCAGAACTGGTTTTGGATGAACGAGATGATGTGCGCGGTGGCGACAGTCGTGAAACCGACCATCAGGCCGACGATGGGCAGCAACACCAGAAAAGCGTTTTCGCTGGCAGTTCGTTTCCCCAGATGCGCGAAGATCTGCGCCTGGAATTTGCTGCTGATTGACCGAAGCCGTTGCAGCAACGCGTTCATCGGTACATCTAGTAACAAATCGGCGGGGTCTGGTCAAACTGTGCCACCGGAAATGAAAGTCTTGCAATTTGGTAGAATTGAGCGAATATCCGTTACGGCGTGTCTGACTTGAACAAGGAGGTCCGGCGTGCCGATGTGGTGGCCGAAAACCGGCCCGTAGTAACGCGCAGGAGAAACAAGAAAGGGGGAGTCAGGCAACATGATGCAACAAAGTCCGAAGACCGAACAGATCGCTGCTCGCGCGTACCAACTTTATCTCGAGCGGGGACGCACCGATGGGCACGATGTCGATGATTGGCTTCAGGCCGAGTACGAATTGATCCAACTACCCGTTCGTAAGCTTGCGGAGATGGCGCCGCCGATGGTGGGGCGCGGCAAATCCAGAACAAAGTCCATTGTCGAGCTCGTCCGCACTGCCATGTATTAGGCGACGCAAGCCCGACGTAACGACCCGATCTAGCAAGTGCGCCCGCGACGACGGCACTGAGTTTCTACTCAGATGGAGACCGCCATGGCGGAAGACAAACAACAGCCGCGTCACCGCTTGACCGCCGAGGAAGTGCGCAAGAAGTACGGAATCGGCGCCATCGTTCTTCTGGCGTGGGAAATCTGGTGCATCTACGACGGCTGGTTCCATCCGCAATACGACTACATCGGCTTTTCGCGATTCATGGCCTATGTCTCGGCCCCCGTTCTGGCCTTTTGTATCGTGATGGCGGCGAGCGCGTCGCGCGCGCTGCAACGGCAACGGGAGCAACCCCACCAGAACGAATCCACCGGTTCACCCGACCAACCAACTTGATGTCACAAACCAAGTCGCGCGTAGGCGGCCATAAACCGGGCCACGCGCTTTGGATCCACGGTGTTTGACCACAAGCCGTCCACCTTGAAGTGCGAGCCGATGATAAACCCGTCAGCCGCCGCATGGTATCTCGCCAGATTCTGTGCCGTTACGCCCGAGCCGAGATAAGCCGGCAACCGGCAATGTTGTTTGGCGTCGCGTATGTCGGGCAGCGCATGGCGGGTCGCCGGTCACCGTGCCCGTAATAATCACGGCGTCGCCACGCATCATCTCGACCGCCTCGGCTGTCTCGCCGACACTGATGTCGGCCGTGATCGCGTGCGAGCTGTGCTTTTTCTTTACGTCGGCCCACACTTGGACATGATCCGCCCCGATCTGCTTTCGGTACCGGAGCAGGGGAGCGGCAGACGACTGGATAAACCCTTCATCGGCGATATGGGCGAACGCGAAGCCTTCGACGCGGACGAAATCCAACCGCGCCGCGTGCGCGACCGCCACGGCTTCGGTGTTGGCTCCGGCCAGCACCTGGACGCCGCACGGCAATCGGCTTACGTCTTTCACCGCGCGGGCCATGACCGACATCACGGCAACGATTTCCGGACCGACCGCGCCGCGCAGGTACGGCGTGTCGTGCATGTTCTCAATCATGATTCCGTGCACGCCCGATTCGCGATACATCTTCGCCTCGCGCAATGCCGCAGCTTCGATCTCGCGTACGCTTCGCCCGCCGGCGGGCGTGCCGGGCAACGCGTCCAAATGGATCATGGCGATCACGGGTTTGGGAGATAAGAAGATCGGGTTCCTGGCAGACATGGTGAATTCATTATACAGAGGGGTGCGACGAAACCAAGCGCGCTGTCGCCCGTGAGTTCTCTCTTGTGAGCGCCGCCGCAACATGCTTTGCTTTTCGGGATGCCAGCTTCGGCGACCATGCAGGCCAACACCGAGACCGATTGGACGATTATCCGTCGTCTGTTGGGTTTAAGCTGGCGCTATCGCTCGGGGTGCATCAAGGTTTTCATTTACCAATTCCTGCTTCTGGCGATGGGGCTCAGCGGCCTCGGGTTGACGGGCCTGGGTATTGATTACGTCCGGTACCAGATGCAACCGAGCGTGACCCCGCCCCACTGGCCATTGGGGATCGTGCCGCCGGCGTCATGGACGCCCATGAACGTGCTGACGGCAATTGCCGGGGTGATGCTGGTGCTGGCGTTGCTACGGTCGGTACTCTCTTATGCCTACAGCATCGCGGTGGCCGTGTTGGTGGAACGGTACATCGTTGTCGAATTGCGGGCCCGCGTGTACGAAAAGCTCCAGCGCCTCAGTTTTCGGTTCTACGACGCGAACGAGACGGGTTCGATCATCAACCGCGTGACGGGTGATTCGCGCGCCGTGGCGAATTTCGTCAACAACGTGCTGATGCAAAGCGTCATCATGGTGCTGTCGCTGGCCTTGTACCTGACGTACATGCTGACGATCCATGCCCGGCTCACGCTCGCGTGCCTGGCGGTCGTGCCGTTGCTGTGGGTGGTGGCGGCGGCGTTCTCGCGCGTCGTCCAACCCCAGTACGTCCGCAACCGCGAACTGGTGGACCGCATGATCCTGCACATCGCCGAGACGGCGCAGGGAATGCAGACGATCAAGGGCTTCGCCCGCGAGCGGGAACAATACGAGATTTTCCAAGCGAGCAATGACGCCGTCCGCACGCAGCAGCAAAACATCTTCTGGCGGGTGAGCGTGTTCATTCCCAGCATTGGCATGCTCACGCAAATCAGCATCTTTGTGCTGCTGTTCTACGGCGGACACCTGGTCATCAACGGCGAACTGCCGCTTGGCACCGGCATGGTGGTGTTCGCGGGGCTCCTGCAGCAGTTCTCGGGGCAAATCTCGAACGTCGCGCAGATCGCCAACACGATTCAGCAGAGTCTGGTGGGAGCGCGGCGCGTGTTCGAGGTGCTCGATGCGCCTGTCGAAATCGTCAGCCCACCGAAGGCGACACGGCTTCCGCGCGCCAAGGGGGCGATCCGGTTTGAGAACGTCAGCTTCGGCTACAACGGGTCGGACGACCCCGAACTGCGGGACGTCACGTTCGCGGCGCGCCCCGGCGACTGCATTGCCATTCTCGGCGCGACGGGTTCGGGCAAGACCACGTTATTGAGTTTGATCCCGCGCTTTTACGACCCGCAACGCGGGCGGGTGCTCGTGGACGAAACCGATGTCCGTGATCTCAACCTCGATGACTTGCGCCGCAACGTGGGCCTGGTGTTTCAGGAAAGTTTTCTCTTCAGCAACACGGTGGCCGCCAACATCGCCTTTGGGCATCCGCACGCAAGCCGGGAGGAAATCGAGCGGGCGGCCCGGATCGCCGCCGCGCACGAGTTCATCGTCAAGTTGCCCAAGGGGTATGACACATTGCTGGGGGAAGGCGGCAAGGATTTGTCCGGCGGTCAGCGGCAGCGTCTGGCCATTGCCCGCGCGGTGCTGCTCGACCCGGCGATTCTGTTGCTCGATGACCCGACGGCGGCGGTCGATCCCGACACGGAGAAGGAGATTTTGGCGGCGATTGAGAACGCGATGCGCGGGCGCACGACGTTTATCGTCGCCAACCGCATCAGCACGCTACGCCGCGCCCACCGCATCATGGTGTTGGAGGACGGGCGGATCGTGCAGGTCGGCACCCACGACGAATTGATGCGGGCGAGCAGCCTATCGGCGAACGGCGGAGGTCCAATTCGCGGAGTAGGGGCAGGCCACGACGACATCAGCATGACGACAAAACCGACAGTTACGATCACGCACATTCGGCGTGAGCCGAATGACGAAGACGAGATCAGCCAGCGGCCGCTGGAACTCGCGTTGATCTGGCGGATGTTCCGCTACACGAAACCACACGCGCGGAAGCGCAACTGGTTGTTCGCGCTGGTCATCATTCGGTCGATCCAATTGCCGATGCTGGCGTGGGCGATGGGCGCGGTCATCAACGGTCCGATTTCGCGCCACGACCCGCGCGGCGTGATGTGGGGGTCGATCGGGTTTCTGCTGCTCGCGGCGGTGACGCAGTTCTGTTTCCACTTCCGCCAGCGGCTGGCGTTGGAATTGGGCGAGTCGGTCATCCAGGATTTACGGCGCGATGTTTTTCAGCATCTGTTGCGGATGCCGATGAGTTTCTACAACCGGACGAAAATCGGGCGGATCATCAGCCGCTATACGTCGGACGCGGAAGCGATGCGTGTCGGCTGGCAGGACGTGTTTTTCATCACCGCCGTGCAGAGCCGGGCAGATGATCATTTCGGCGCTGTTGATGGTGTGGTACGACTGGGTTCTGTTCCTCGTCGTGCTGGCGATGGCGCCGTTTCTCGCGGTGCTGAACTACCATTTCCGCCGCACGCTCAGCTACGCGAACCGCCAGGTACAGGAGAGCTGGAGCCGCGTGACCGCGACGCTGGCCGAATCGGTCACGGGCATCCGCGTGACGCAGGGATTTGTCCGCCAGGACGTGAACGCGGGCTTGTTTACCGACCTGCTCAAGGACCACTCGGGCTACAACCTCGGCGTGGCGCGGGCGTCGGGCGTGTTTTTGCCGATGCTGGAATTGAACAGCCAGATTTTCGCCGCGGCGTTGATCGTGATTGGCGGGTATCGCGTATTGAGCCCGGCGATTCACATGAACGTCGGCACGCTCATCCAGTTCTTCTTCCTGGCAAACATGTTTTTCAGTTCGGTCCAGCCCATCGGCCAGCAGTTCAGCCAGGCGATGACTGCCATGGCGGGCGCCGAGCGCGTGTTTCGATTGCTTGACACCAAGCCGGATTGGGAGGAACCGCCCGACGCCCGCGAATTGCCGCGGATTCAGGGACGCGTCGAGTTCCGGAATGTCATTTTCAGCTATGTTCCTGACCGGCCCGCGATTAACGACATGAGCTTTGTCGCCGAACCGGGGCAAACCGTCGCGCTTGTCGGCCATACGGGCAGCGGCAAGAGCTCGATTGTCGATCTCATCACAAAGTTCTATCTGCCACAGAGTGGTCAGGCGCTCATCGACGGGTTTGATGCGCGCGATATCCTCGGCGACTCGTTGCATCGACAAATGGGAATTGTCAGCCAGCAGAATTTCTTGTTCACGGGCACGGTGATGGCCAACATCCGTTTCGCTCGCCCGTCGGCGACAGATGAAGAGGTTATCGATGCGGTCCGCAAGCTGGATTTTCTGGATGTGATCGGCTCGCTGTCGGCAGGCTTCTCGACGCAGGTGGGAGAGCGGGGCACGAATCTGTCGCTCGGCGAGCGGCAACTGGTCTGTTTCGCGCGCGCGATGCTGGCCGACCCGCGGATTCTGATTCTGGACGAGGCGACGAGTTCCGTGGATGCGATGACTGAAGCGCGCATTCAGCGGGCGCTCACGCGGTTGTTGCAGGGCCGCACGAGTTTCGTTGTCGCCCATCGGCTCAGCACGATCCGCCACGCCGACCTGGTGCTCGTGCTCGACCACGGAAAAATCGTGGAGCGGGGGACCCACCGCCAGCTTCTCGCCGCTGACGGCGCGTACGCCGAACTGTACCGGCAATTCGTCAGAAGCTGAGGCGGAAGCGGGTGGGAACAGTGAGTGCCTGAACACGGGTACCGAGCGACTGTATTCCGCGATGCCGAGAGAGGCTAGTAATGCAGAGTCGTGTAGTGGAGACTGGTTAGGATTGAACGTTTGGCTCTGGCCCTGTCTTCCTCCTGTTCTTCCACGCAATCAAGGGCCATTCGAAGCGTCGGGAATTGGAAAACAGCAAAACTGGGGAAGCGGCGGCTCGCCAGATGCGGCAGCACTAACTTCCAAGGCATGGGATGTTCCCTGCCGCGAAGCGACCCCGAAGGCATTCAACGAGGACGAGTTAGTTACCCCCACTGGTTATAACGATTTCAAGAACGCAATCAGCGCGGCGCGATCCGATGCCGACATGTTGCGGAAAGCTTCCTCTGAAGCCTCGGCTTCGCCGGGATGCCAGAGGATGGCTTCCTCGATGCTGCGCGCGCGGCAGTCGTGCAGATACGCTTCGGTGCCGCCGCTGACCCCGGCGGTGAGGCCAATGCCCCAGAGCGGCGAGGTGCGCCATTGGGCGCCGGAGGCTTTTCCTTGATTCAAGTTGTCAGCCAGGCCTGGGCCCATGTCGTGCAATAGCAGATCGGTGTAGGGATGGATGGTCTGGTTACGAAGTTCGGCGAATGGATGATACGGGCTGGTCTGCAGCGTTGGGATGTGACACTGGGTGCAGCCCGCGCTGGCGAACAGCGCCTCGCCCTGCAGGCATTGCGGGTCGGTCAGGCTGCGGCGCGCGTTGACGCCCAGAGTGGAGAGGTAGCGTGCCCACTGGCTGGCTTCGTCGGCAGTGACTTCGGGCGGACCGCCAGAGTCCGGGCCGTTGAAGTTGTGCGGGAATATCGGGGTCGTCACGCCCAACTCGAGGTTGAGGGCGGCGCAGACGAAATGTTCGACACTGAAACCAGCGGCTTTGTAGCCGAAACGCCCCAGACGCGTCAGGCCAGTCCACGGATCGGTCGCCATTTGCATTTGGCCTGAGATGCCGTTGTTGTTCCCGCCGGACATGGCCTCGATGGTACTTTCGGGTACCGCCTCGAGCAAGCCGAGGCCAACCAGTGGCCGCGCGAAGCGCACGGAGAAAAATGCCGGGGTGTGGGGGGAGAACGCGTAGTTTGGCTGTTGCAACGTGTACGGAGTACCGTCGCCGTAGGTATTGGTCGTGATCGTGTAGCTGGCAATCGTCGCGGTGCCCTCGCTTGGCCCGTTGACGTTCTGCATCAGCAGCACGCTGCCGTAGACCGGATCCGGTGCTCCATCGGCCGTGCTGCCAACTTCGATGAGAGCCGTGGACAACGGTTGGCCGACGGCCGCGGGGAACCCGCGGCCATTATTGATGTGGCACCCCATACAACTGGTTTGGATGTACATCGGGCCGGCTTGACCGACATGATTGGTGAAGATGGGGTTCCCCGGCTCCGAATGTGCGCCGGTGGTAAAGTCCGTATGATGCAGTCGTCGCCCGAGCATGAACTGTTCCCCGGTCGGTGGGGACGCATTCGGCGCCATCTGTTCGAAGAACATGTTCGTATCGCAGTCATACTGGTACGGCATGGTGGCTCCGCCAGCGAGCCAGCCGTTCGTGGGCATGGGCGTGGAATCGATGGCCGCATTGACGGAGCCCGGGTCATTGGTCACGCCCTCCTGCCATGGGACGATTCCCCGGCCGGCAACATAGAGAATGGCGCCGCCGTAGTAGTTGAGTTGTCCGTTCGTAACAGCAACCATGAACGGGCTGAACTCAAACTCCACGCGGTCGCCCACTTGCAAGGGGCGATTAAACGTGATGTTCTGGCTGATGGTCAACGTCCAATTGGTCAGGCTCGCGTCGGCCTGGTTCGCAAAGAGGTTGTCACTGTATTGCGCCACGGTGGTTTGGCCCTGAAAGAAGAAGCGGATGTTCGGTGTATTCAGCTGGTTCAGTGACAACATGTTGAAGGTAATGGTCGATCCGCCCTTGCCCAACGTGTCGATAATCTCAATGTCGGTCATGCGCTGCTCCCAATAAAATGTCAAATAGGTGTTATACAGCATGAACTGGCACTCCCGCGCATGGCGGGCGCGCGGGCGGTCCGCGATCCAGGTAATCAGGTTGATCGGTGTGTTGATGACCGTGTCGGGTTCGAGCGGCGTGCTGGAGTCAAAGAGCGGAACGACGCCAATACTCGTATCCGGCTGGGCCGTGATGGTGGCGTCGCCCGGATTGCTCTGGCCATTGGGAGAAATGGCGATGATCGACACGAAATAGGTCTCGCCGGATGTCAGGCCGGAGATGACGGTGCTGGTCACGTTCCCGAGGTTCGTCGTATTGGTCGTGGTGGTACTTGTATCCCCGTAGTACATGAAGTAGTCGGTTACCCCAAGCGACGCGCTGGCTGTCCACGACACGCCAATGGCGTTTGTGGTTCCCGACGGGACCTGATGCAGATTTGTCGGCGGCAGGACAACCACTGGCGGAATCCGCAGCCGAGCAAACGTTGCATTGTTGGTCATCGGGAACAGGATTGACTTGGTCGTGCCATCTCCCTGGATTGCCGCGAGACTGTCCGTCCAGGATCCCGATACCTGATCGGTGAGGAGTTGGGGGAAATACTGAACGCCGACGGTGGATGGCCAACTGACTTGTGCTACCGGCAGGCTGGCCACCGGCAGGACGTTGGTTACGGTGGGAGTGCCCGGGCTGGATCCACTGGCCCCGAATCCAACGTCATCAATATCAATCGTGGCCCACCAGTTCGTGATCGCCGCGCCCGCAAAGTGGAAAAAGATGGTCGCTGACGTCGCGCTGGCCGGAGCGGTGAAGGAGTTGCTGAACAAGCCATAGACGTTGGCCCCGGGAGTAAAGGTTTGGTAACCCGTGTCTCCGCCGGCATTCCACAGAATTCGCCACTGGGCAGTCGCGCCCTGGCTGCCCGACAACTGGCTGGAGTAGAACGTGAATGGGTAGCTGGTTCCCCCGGTCACGGGTATACCGGACTGATTGAACTGAACCACCGGTCCCAGCACCGGTGCTGGCCAGATAAACTTCGAAGTTATACGAGCTACCGCCGTGCGGGTTGTCGTTCGTGCGAACCCCGTACACCGGGCCGCCCACCGCCGTATCCACGGTCCAGCCGGTGGCGGTGGCTCCGCTGCCACTTTCGAACCCGCCGTTTGTAAGGCTTGATGAGGACGCTGGTACTCCCGGAACGATATCGAGAAGCTGATAGGTGCGCGTGCCGCTGGGGACAGGATCGAAAACCGTGTTCGTCATTCCATTGCCGACCGCCACCGCGACGAGATCAGTCCAACTGGTAACGGGATTGGAAGACCATTGCAGGTGGTAGGTGTCGTTGGTGTTTTCAAGCCAGCTCAACTGGACACCGGGTTGGATATTGAGCTGAACCTGAGCGCTGACCACAGTCGTGCCGACCGCAAACAACGCAGCCGTCGCTGCCAACCGAACGAACAGTAGTCGCCTCACGTATTTACCCTGCAAACTTTGTGAAACTTTTCACAAGCTTGGACTTTTTAACTGTGATGTCAATGCTTTTCGGTCGCGCAGAAGGCTTGTCGCGCATGCAGAGACTGATTCTGGACAAGGCGACGAGTTCCGTGGATGCGATGACCGAAGCGCGCATCCAGCAGGCGCTGACGCGGTTGTTGAAAGGCCGGACGAGTTTCGTCGTCGCGCATCGGCTCAGCACAATCCGTCACGCCGACTTGGTGCTCGTGCTCGATCACGGAGCGGGGGACCCACCGCCAGCTTCTCGCCGCCGACGGCGCCTACGCCGAACTCTACCGCCAGTTCGTCAGAAGCCAAGGCAGATTGGACGCCACGTTACTCGTCGGGTGCCGAAGCCACTCCGCCGTTGGTATAGTGGACATCATCCAACTCGATATTGGAGATCGGGCCCGCGGTGCTCTCAATCTCGAAGAACTGGCTGACCGCGGTGAGGTTGACCTCTGGACCGAAGGCGGACATGGGAATGTCAACCACATGCCAGTTGCCGTCCCGAACAAATCCGTAGGGATCGCTGCCTGATCCCCCGAAGGTGATCCATTTTTGGCCCACACCATTGAGGTCGCCGCTCTGCATGCCAACCATGAACTGGACAGTGGAGGTGGTTTTCATGGCGAACTCCAGATTACAATTCGAGTATTGGTACGCCGACATATTGTATTTACAGTCCGGCGTAAAGGCCATCCCCGACCAGGTGATACCGGGCGCCGATACGAGACTGATATCCTGGGTGTCACTCCCATACGGGTGTTGTGTCCCTGCCACCATCGTGTTGGCCCAGACGAAGAAGTTGCCCTGAACACCCAGCGTAAACGATCCCGCGTTCTCGTGCGATGCCGTCTCGGTGTAGACGCCGAAATTGCCGTTCTGCGGGGTTACCCTGGCTGCGCTGGGTTCCCACCAGACATTGTCAACGGACAGGGTCAGCGGCGCGGCCGGGTCCGTGGTGCTTGCAATCATGAAAAACTGATTCACCGTGCGGAAATCGGTGTTCTCGAATCGGTTCAGGGGCATTTTCATGGAGTGCCATTGACCGTCATGAGGGAACCAGAACTCCGAAGTCGAGTCGATTCCCACGGGAAGGAAGAACGGGCCGCTCGCACCGGCCACGTCACTGGCCACGGAACTGGCGATGCCCACTTCCATGGGGGTGGTATCGCCGGCGGTAGCTTGAATATCAAAGTGGAGATAACCATCCGAATAATTCATCATGTTTCGGAAATTAGGAACAAAAGCTCCCATACCGAACCAGTTGCCCGCGGCGATATTGAACGACCAGCAGGAGGTGCCTTCGGAAGGGGCGGGTGGGCTGGTGTTCGCGGTCATGTTGTTCCAGAGGTACAGTGCGGCAAGGTTGCTGTAGTTGAAGTTTGTGTCTGTGGCGGGATTGGAGTCGTAAACGAGGAAGTCGTTGACCGGCGTGTTTCCTGCAAAAACCCCGAAATCGCCGGTTTCCGCAGAATTATTGCCGAAATACAACTGCGTGTACCCATTATCCGTAATCTTGATGTAATTGATATGCATCGTGGCCGGAAACGGGGCCGTGACATCGGCGGGACTATATACCCCCGTATAAGAAGGGTTGTAGCCGCCGATCGCGATGTTCGCGATGAGAAACATCGGCTGCTGGAACATGGGGATGTTGCTGATATTCCAGGAGCCGAAGGGGACGTTGTCCAGAGAGAACGTCAGGTTCGTCGGCGTCCAGGACATCTGGTAGAGATGGTAATCGAGGGACAGGTTCTCCGGGGCCGTGAGCCACGCCGCCGCATTCTCGGCGCCCCCGGTGGAATTTGCATAATGGATCGCGCTGTCGATGAGTTCCTGCTGGATATTCGAGGAGATCCCGGCGGCGGAACCCAACTCCATGATGTCCAGCTCCCCACACACTGGCCAGACGATGGCACCGGAGTTAACGCCCATCATCCAAAAGGCAGGCCACAAGCCGTTGGCGGTATTGGGGACTTTGATCCGGGCTTCGAGGTTGCCGTACTTGAATGCGAAACGTCCCTGCGTGAGTATCCGGGCGGATGTAAAAGAGCTCCCCATATAATTGGTGGCGTCAGCCTCGATCACGAGGTCACCGTTGGTGACGTAGGAATTCTGGTGGTTGGCGGTGTCGTATTCGAACTGGCCATTGCCCCAACCACTGTTGCCAACGTCCCACGTCCACGTATTTGCATCGACCACCCCGTTTGTGAAGGTTTCCAACCATACGACCCCACCGTTGTTGTTGGAAACCTGGGCCAGGATGGTGGCCGGCTGACTCTGACCGTTGGGTGAGATGGCGACGATCGATACAAAATAGGTATCGCCGGAACGTCAACCCGGAGATGACGGTGCTGGTCACGTCCCCCAAGTCCATCGTATTGGTCGTCGTGGTGTTGGTATCGCTGTAGGACATGAAGTAGTCGGTCACCCCGGGGGAAACGCTGGCCGTCCAATTCAGGGCAAGGGCATTGGTGGTTCCGGAGGGGACTTGCTGTAGGTTCGTCGGCGGCTGGACAACTCCCGGCGGAATTTGCAGTCGGAAAAACATCGCACTGTTCGTCATCGGGGCCAGGAACGACTTCGTCGTCCCATCTCCGAAGACCATGGCGTAGTTGGTGTTCCAAGTGGATGCGGGAAGATTGGTGGTCGATTGGGGGTAATACTGAACGCCAAGGGCGGACGGCCAACTGATCTGGGCGGTCGGCAGGCTGGTCACTGCAAGGGTATTGGTCACGGGGGGGGTGCCGGGGCTGGAACTGCCGTTGCCAAGCAGGAACGTCATCAACGTCAATCGTGGCCGTCCAGGTCGTAACCGCCGCGCCCGCAAAGTGGAGATAAATGGTTGCCAACGTCGCAGCGGCAGGAGCGGTAACGGAGGTGCTGAACAAGGCATAGGCCCCGGCCCCGGGAGTAAAAGTCTGGTAACCCGTGTCGCCTCCGGTATTCCACAGAATTCTCCACTGTGCATTGGCTCCCTGGCTGCCCGCCAGTTGGTCGGAGTAGAACGTGAACGGGTAGGTGGTTCTTCCGGTGACGGGAATACCGGACTGATTGAACTCAACCACCGGCCCAGCACCGACGCTGGCCAGATGGACCTCGAAATTATACGAGCCGCTGTGCGGGTTGTCGTTGGTGCGAACCCCGTACACGGGGCCGCCGGCAGCCGTATCGACTGTCCAACTGGTGGCAGCGCTTCCGGTTCCGGATTCAAATCCTCCATTCAGGGGCTCCGCGGTGATCGCAGGGGTGCCGGGAACGATGTCCAAAAGCTGATAGGTGCGTGTGCCGCTCGCGGAAAGATCAAAGTACGTGTTTGTTTGGCCATTGCCCGCCCCCGCGACGAGATTGCTCCAGGTGCTACTCGGGTTGGTTGACCATTGCAGGTTGTACGTGTCGTTGGTGTTTTCAAGCCAACTCAACTGAACACCGGGCTGGATATTGAGCTGAACTTGGGCATTGCACACGCCCGCGCCGACCAGTAGACACACCACAGCTGTTTTGAGGGACATACTCTGACTTCCTTTTCCGGTAAAGCTTTCGGACACGGTTTACTCCACAGGCACGGGCCGCTAGCGAGTAGCCTAGTACCAATCTAGGTATTTTTATACTACACCAAAGATTGTACTGTCAAGTTTCTTATTGGTGAAAATCAAAGCGGTTTACCATATCCCCCATTGTGACGGATGGAAGCCTGTGAAGTAGGGGTCCTTAGGGACTACGCCCAAAACTGATTGGGAGGAACCGCCCAACGCCCGCGAGTTGTTGCGCATTGACCCAGCACGGTCCGCCGTGCCGACCCAGTGGTCGTGCCCGACCACGGAAAAACCGTGGAGCAGGGGACGCACCGTCAACTTCTCCCGGCCGATAGCGCGTGCGCGGAACCATACCGGCAATTCGTCAGGAGTTAGCCCTGAACGTGGGAGGATAGATTTGGTGTTGCGCGGTGGGAATGGGTATAGGAAAATGGTTGCCCGATGATCTGGAGCACGCTGTTCCACCCGATCCGAATCGGCGTCTCGATCCTTCTGGGGATGATGGCGGCGGCCTTCATCACCATTAATTATTGGAACGACCGACCCGGCGATGATCCGGCTACCATCCAGCAAGCCACCGCGATGCTGGAGCAATTTCGAGAGCACACGGCCAGCAATTCCATCAGTCACATTGCCACGGGAATGAAAATCGAGTCGCTTTCGGGGCAACCCGCAGCGGTTGTCACGAATTCATCGGGCAAGGCTGTTTCCGACGATCCGGGCGGCAACTGGTTGATTACCCTTTTGGATGGCCGCAAGTACGTGGTGAAAGCCAATCAAGCGCCCACGGCGGAGGGGTTCGCGCCATACATTCAACGAGTGGCCATGGACGGGCCGTGGAACGATATGGACCAAACCACTGACCGACTGACCAAGAAGAACGGGGTGATTTTGAGAGCCAAGGCCATGACCTATCTGGACCAGAAGCCGGCCTCAGAATCGTCGCTGGTGTGGGATGACCGGTTTGTGTTGGCGACCAGCGACTACGACGTGTGCACGACGCGAACCCATATCTGGGAAACCGTCGCGGTCGGTTGTTGCGCGTTGTTGTTGTCCACCGTGATCGCGTGGTGCGTGGTGTCGTTTCTTCCGTTGCTCGCGTGTTTCCTGGGGGCTCTGCGTAGCGCCGGCCAAAGACTCAGATGAGTCGTCCTGCACCGTGGTGCCCGCGGCTGGTCCGGGCGACGAGGGATTGAAACCTGGCGGAGGGGGCGAGATTCGAACTCGCGAGGGCCTTTGCAGACCCCACACGCTTTCCAGGCGTGCGCATTAGACCACTCTGCCACCCCTCCAGGCGCTGAGAGCGCAACGACATTACTCCGGCGGTGGTTTCGGCGCAAGCCCACTGTCGGTCAACGCCTGCAAGAGCCATTCCTCTTCGATCGGGCTGAGGTTGAACCGGACGGCGGTCTTTTCGATGGCTTCGAGTTTGCTCATCGCGGGATGTTCCCGGCGCAAGGTATTCAACCAATCCAGCGCTTTTGCGCGTTTCTCGGCTTGTTCTCTACTCATGGTTCGTCTTTTGCGCGGCCGGGGCGGCGGGTGAGCCAGCGGCACGCAGCAATCGGTCCCGCACGGCGAGGCCGAGTCCGCGCCTGGGCGGCATGATCGCCAGGATTACGTCGGCATGTCGCGAGTCGGCGTCGCGCATTTGGTCGAACAGCGTTTGGGCATAGAGCCGCTGGTCACCGTAGTTCGCCAAGATATAGAACGTCTTTCCCTCGCGTTTCAATTCCTCGACGCGCCGCTTGAGGGCGATCACGGTTTTGTTCGGGTCGCCGTCGAGCAGTTCGACACGCGCCCGCGGCGCGTAGTGCTTGAGGGACATGCCGGGACCCGCCAGACCGGCCCGCGCGATTTCGCCCTCGACAGCGGACGCCAGGGGCACCTCGCCGATGGCCTTTTCCAGGTCTTCGCGGGGCACGCCGCCGGGACGGAGTATCACGGGCGGCGATTGCGTGAGATCGAGGACAGTGGATTCCACGCCCATCGGAGTCGGCCCCGCGTCCAGGATTAGGTCCACGCGGTTGGCGAGGTCTTCGAGGACGTGCTCGGCGCGGGTGGGACTGGGACGGCCAAAGCGGTTGGCGCTGGGCGCGGCGATCGGCGCTCCGGTGGCCTTTAACAGGGCGGCGGCCACGGGATGCCACGGCATGCGCAGGGCGACGGTCGGGCGATGCGCGGTCACTTCGCCGGGGACATGGTCAGCCTTGTCAACGACGAAGGTCAATGGTCCCGGCCAGAACTGGTGGGCGAGCAACTCGAATGACGGCGGCACCCCGTTCATGAGTGACCGGGCCATGGCCACATCGCCCACGTGGACGATGAGCGGGTCCCAGTCGGGGCGTTCCTTGGCGAGGAAGATTTTGTGGATGGCTTTCAGGTTGAGGGCGAGCGCGCCAAGTCCATACACGGTCTCAGTGGGGAACGCGACGAGTCCGCCACCGCGAAGAATGGTCGCGGCGCACTCGATGAGCTCGGGTTGCGGCGACTGCGAGTCGATATGGACGAGGTTGTTCATTCGTCGCCGAAACAGGTGCCAATCGAACGCGCCATGCGGATGGCCTGCGAACGTGGCGAGACGAGGCGGGGCGCATGGCCGGGGACCGACAGTGGCACGCTGGTGATCGTGTCGCCGCGAAGGCTGACCATGCGGTTGAATTTACCCGAGGAAACCATCTCGACGGCGGCGGTCGCAAACCGCGTGGCGAGGAATCGGTCGAAGGGTGTGGGCGTGCCACCACGTTGGAGGTGGCCGAGGATGGTATAGCGGGTTTCGAGACCGGTGCGTCCCTCGATTTGCCTCGCGAGAATGGCGCTGATGCCGCCGAGGCGAACCTGCTCAAACGAACCCGCCACACGGTCCCGAACGACAATCTCGCCGTTGACCGCGCGGGCGCCTTCGGAGACGACGACGATGCTGAAGCGTCTGCCGCTGCGATTGCGATCCATGATTTTGGCGCAGACGGCATCGAGCCGATACGGGATTTCCGGAATCAGGATCACGTCGGCACCGCCCGCGACGCCCGAGGTGAGCGCGAGCCAGCCGGCGGTGCGACCCATGACTTCCACGAGCATCACGCGATGGTGCGAGGCGGCCGTGCTGTGAAGTTTGTCGATGGCTTCGGTGGCGGTGGTAACCGCGGTGTTGAATCCGAACGTGAGATCGGTGCCGCGCACGTCGTTGTCGATCGTTTTTGGGACGCCGACGACGTGCAGGCCGATCTGGGACATTTTGTACGAGCACTGGAGGGTGCCATCGCCGCCGACGGCAATCAGCGCGTCCAGCTTGAGTTTGCGGTAGTTACGGACGACGTCGCCGGACGCGTCACGGGTGTGTTCCGGCTGACGGTGGTTATCGACATAGCAAAAAGGGTTGTCGCGGTTCGTGGTGCCGAGGATCGTGCCGCCCTGTGTGAGGATGCCGGAGACGTTGTTCCAATGGAGCCATTTGCCTTTGCCCCGAACGAGGCCGCGAAACGCGTCGTAGAAGCCAAATACCCGAATGTCATAGTTATTCATTGCCGCCTTTACGACTCCGCGGACGACGGCATTGAGTCCCGGCGCATCCCCCGCCGGTTAAGAGCCCGATTCGTTGAATTCGTTTCACCGGCGCCAGTGTGGCACACTGCGGGAGTGGTTAGAAGCAGGTTTTTCTTGCGGGGACCGGCGCGGCGTGAAAAACTGGGCGCTGGCTACTCCATGAAGAATACAGCTATCTTGTTGATCGATTGCCCCGACCAGAAGGGGATTGTGGCGTCGGTGTCGGATTTTCTGTTTCGGCACCAGGCGAATATCCTGCACGCCGACCAGCACCAGGACAGCGATCGGGGGCTGTTCCTGACACGCGTGGAATGGGACCTGGCGGATTTTGGACTGGCCGTTGCGGATTTTGGAAAGCAATTTGCACCCATCGCAAAGAAGTTCCAGATGCGCTGGCGGCTGGAGTTGTCGTCAAGTCGGCTGCGCGTGGCGATTTTCGTGTCGAAGTACGACCATTGCCTGGCGGACCTGCTGTATCGGCACGAGAGCGGGGAACTGGGTTGCGAGATCCCACTCATCGTCAGCAACCATCAGGAGGCGGAACGCCTCGCCGGGTTTCACCGGATTCCGTTTCACGTGATCGCAGTGGAGAAGGAGGGGAAGGCGGAGGCGGAGCGGCGGCAATTGGCGTTGCTGAAGGAAAACGCGATCGACCTCGTGGTGCTGGCGCGGTACATGCAGATTTTGTCGGCGGAGTTTGTGGCGCAATACCCGCAGCGGATCATCAACGTGCACCATTCGTTCCTGCCGGCGTTCAGTGGCGCGCGACCGTATCAGCGTGCCTTCGAGCGGGGGGTGAAGTTGATCGGCGCGACCAGTCATTATGTGACGGAGACGCTGGATGAAGGGCCGATCATCGAGCAGGACGTTGTGCGCATTTCCCACCGCGACCAGTTGGGGGACCTGGTGCAGAAGGGGCGCGATTTGGAGAAGGTCGTGTTGTCGCGCGCGGTGCGGTGGCATATCGAGCACCGGATTCTGGTCTACGCGAAGAAAACGGTCGTGTTCGACTAGGCGCAGGCGGGGAACTGTGTCGGGGGGCGAACCAGGGACCCGCTGCACGGCCAGCGGTTGGCTGGCTTCAGACGTTGGGCACTTGCATGTCAGACAGCGGTTTGCCGATGAGACTTTACTTTGTACGCCATGGTGAAAGTACGGCCAACTGTCTCCGGGAGTTCTCCAACAGCGGGGTCAAACATCCGCTGACCGAAAAGGGAGTCGAGCAGGCGCGCGCGGTGGCGCGCGGTTTCGGCGGCTTGCCGGTCGAGCAGGTTTACTCCAGCCCGGTCCTGCGCGCCATGCAGACGGCGCAAGTCCTGGCCGAAAGCCTGCAAGCTCCGCTGGAAACCACCGAGGCGCTACGAGAATGGAATGTGGGGATCTACGAGGGAACGACTGACCCAAACGGCTGGGAGTTGCACCGCCAGGTCCAGGATGACTGGTTTATTCATCAAAAATTTGAGAGCAAGATGCCCGGCGGGGAGAGCTTTCGTGAAATTCGAGAGCGGTTTGTCCCCTTCATTGACGGGTTGATACAGGCGGGGAGAAACTCCAATCGGAATATTATCCTGGTAGCGCATGGCGGCCTGTATCTGGCGATGCTGCCGGTCATCTTCCGAAACATCGACTTTGCTTTCGCTCGTCAGCATGGCTTCCCGCAGGCGGCCTCTGCGATGGCTGAGACGCGATCGGACGGTCTCTATTGCATCTCGTGGTGCGGGGTATCGTTACAGGTTTGATGCGAATGCATTGTGGCTTGTTCGGCTCGGTGGTGCAGCCATCACGGGCCCACGCGCCAGATGGGAAAAACATGCCGCAGATGATGCGCCTTTTTGTCGCGTAAGACGTTAGGTGTTCAACTTTGACAGGCGGCGGGTGACCATTTTGGGGTGGTTCTCAGGCGGGTATCAGGGTCACACGTTGTCCCGCATTGGGGGTTTCTTGAAAAAAACCAGTATTTTGGGCCGGTAAGCAACGATTGCGGAAGGCCCGTTGGCGGAGCGTGATCGGGGGGAAACTGTGTTGTTTTGTCTGGCATTGCGAGTGCTCTGTGGAAAGCATCTATGAGATCCAAGGCTACACGTGCGCGAAGCAAGCACCTCCTGGTTGTCGAAGACGATGAAGCCAGCGGCGAGCTAGTGTGCGAAGCGCTCAAGGACGCGGGCTTCAAGACGCATTGGGTGAAGGACGGCATTGATGCGCTGAATTACATCCTCGAATCACGACCCGACGCGATTGTGTTGGATCTCCTGCTTCCGCGACTGAACGGCTTCGAGATTTGCGGCATGGTGCGCAAGAGCCAGTCGGTGCAGTGGACGCCGATCATCATGATGTCGGGGCGCATCGAGCACCACGACAAAATGCAGGCGTTCGAACTCGGCGCCGACGACTACGTGAGCAAGCCGTTCCGCCTGGAAGAGCTTGTCGCGCGCATCGAAGCCGTGCTCCATCGCAACGCCGGGCGAAACGAGCCCACACCGTTCGCCAGTTCGTACAACAATTGACAATTTCGCTCCCGCCGATTTCGCCTCCTCCGACTCCGCTGTGCCCGCCTTCCGCGGAACGATTTCACGCCGGCGGATTCCTGGGCAGCACCCGCGCGATCACCAATGGCACGAGCTGGCCGGCGCCGTATTTCACCGCGAACAAAGACGGCACGAACCGTCCATCCTCCGGCCCGTGGAACATCGGAGCGTATTAGCACCCCAGAAAGGTAGCCACCGCCATGAAAATGCACCCACTAACAGAACACCACGATTGCAATGGCGTGGATCGCCACTTTATGCTAATCATAAAGCGAGGCAGAGAGGCAGCGCCGTGAAGACCAGCTTTATCGTGTTCTTGGCCGTCTTGGGACTGTGCTGCGGGCCGGTTCAGTCCGACGCAGATACGGTCTACATTTCTACTGGCGGTGTGAATTCTATTCTCCAAATCAGCTCTGCGGGCACTGTCACGACATTTGAACCCCCTGGCTCGGCAGGGCTGAACAATCCCGTTGGTCTCGCGCTTGACAACAACGGCAATCTCTACGTCGCGAACTCGGGGGGAGGCAGCGGGACGATCGAAGTATTCCCCCCCCCCAAGGTGGAACCGGCTCGGTATTCACCGCATCGAATCTGAGCTATCCCGTTGGCCTCGCCTTCGATGGCAGCGGCAATCTCTACGTCTCCAACTACGGCAACAACACCATCGAAGAGTTCACTCCAAACGGATCGGGCACCGTCTTCGCTACCGCCGCTTCCGGCTTGGACTACCCCTTCGGTCTGGCTTTTGACAACAGCGGCAATCTGTACGTAGGGAACTACAACAACACCATCCTTAGGTTCGGCACAAACGGGAGCATGTCGGTTTTCGCGACGAACGGCCTGGACAACCCGGGAGGCCTCGCCTGGTTCGGCGGTAACCTCTACGTCGCAAATGCCGTCAACAATACCATCGAAAAATTCAATGCGCTGGGCCAGGGCTCTGTCTTTACCAGTACCAACCTCATCAGCTTCCCGGAGGAACTCGCCTTCGACAGCAGCGGCAATCTGTACGTGGCCTGTAACAGTGCGACGCCCGGTGACAGACGAATTCTGAAATTCAATCAGGACGGCGTCGGCTCGGTATTCGCCTCCGGCTTGGCAGGCGCCGTGGGCATCGCCATCGAAGAAATCCCCGAGCCATCTGCTCTTCTCCTCCTCGGCCTCGGCCTGTCCGCCCTCGCCCTCTCCCGTCGCCGCCGCCAGTAGCCTTTATTTTCGGCAGCAACGTGGCGATCACGATCCTGTCCGTGACAGGCGAAACGTACCAGTTGCAGTATAGTAGCTCGATGAACCCTGCGAACTGGATCAGTATATCGGCGGGGGCGGTAGTGAGCAACAGCCTCGGGAGCATCCTGACGCTTACGAACTTCGGTGGAGGTTCGCAAACCCAGGGTTTTTATCGAATTCACATTCCCGGGCGGTGATGACAACAAACATGTTTGGACAGGATGATGCGGGGCATACGATATGCGTCACACGATCTACTCGGCAGCCCGACAACGGCGAGCTAGTGCACTGTAACAGACGCGGCTTTACAGTGGCGTAGTTTTTCCAAGATCACCTCCGCCCGTTTCGTCCAGACAAAGGGTTTGGGATTCTGGTTATTGACCCGGATGTATTCCTCGATGGCCGCCACCAACTCGGCCACGCTGTGGAAGCTGCCACGACGGATCCGCTTGCGCGTGATCTCCGCAAACCACCGCTCCACCAGATTCAGCCACGAAGAACTGGTTGGGGTGAAATGTAAATGAAACCGCCGGTGCTTGACCAGCCAGCGCTGCACGCGTTGGTGCTTGTGCGTGCCATAATTGTCCACAATCAGGTGCAGCGCCAATTCGGGCGGCGTTTCCCGATCAATCTGGCGCAGGAACGTGAGAAACTCTTCGTGCCGATGCCGCTGGAAACAGCCCCCGATCACCTTGCCCTCCATCACGTTCAAGGCCGCAAACAGCGTCGTCGTGCCGTGGCGCACGTAATCATGGGTCATCGTGCCGCAGCGTCCCGGCTTCATCGGCAAGCCCGGCTGCGTGCGATCCAAGGCTTGGATTTGCGATTTCTCGTCCACGCACAGCACCAGCGCCTTGTCCGGCGGGTTCAGGTACAAGCCGACCACATCCGCGAGTTTCTCCACGAACTGCTTGTCGCGGGACAGCTTGAAGGTCTTGACCCGGTGCGGCTGCAACCCGTGCGCATCCCAAATGCGCGCTACCGTCATGTGGCTGACCCCGCAGTGTTTGGCCAGTGTGCGCGTGGTCCAATGCGTGGCATCCGGCGGCGTGGTGTGCAACGTGGCCTCGACAATGGCGCGGATGCGTGCGGGTTTCAGGCGTTGGACGCTGTCGCCGCGGGGCGCATCCTGTTCCAAGCCAGCGGGCCCGGCTTGGAAGAAGCGTGCGCGCCACAACAAGACGGTGGGACGGGACGTGTGAAGTTGGGCCGCGATCTGTGCATTGGACAAGCCCCGCTGAGCGTCGAGGCAAATGCGCGAGCGCAGCACGATGTACTGCGGAGAACTGGGCGCTCGCACCCACGCTTCCAAGGTTTGTTTCTGTTCTGGGCTCATGGGCAGGGGCGGCGCGGGGCTCGACATGCCGACCATGATATCGCAAGATCTCTGTCCGTAAAGAACTAACTGTTACATATCACTAGTGTTAGAGAATTGTCAGTTGGGCAGGAGTTGGTAAAGAACAAGGGCTCAACCCAAACCGAGCAAGGAATGGAGTCGAGCCCATGTCAGAGACCTATGCGGTCTCCATATCGGTCAGCCTGACGGTACGGGGACGGTTCACCAACGTCAAGCATTTGGAGGAAGCGGTGCAGCAGCAAGTTCAACAAGCCGCGCAACAGTTCTATGCCCAAGCCGTGGCGGCCTACCAGCGGCAGTGGCTGGCGGCGCATCGGGAGCGCTATCAATCGGTGCGCTGGCGCCAGCGGCAATTACTAAGCCCGTGGGGCGAGCTGGCGCTGCCGGTGCTGATGGTGCGGGAGCGCGGTCGGTCTCGAGGCGGCTATCACAGCTTGGGCAAGGTGCTCTGGCGCGGCAAAGCCACGCGGTTGTTAAGCCCGCAGGTGGAACGGCAGGCCTTGGAAGCCGCCACGGGGCAGAATTACCGACCGGCGGCGCGCCAGTTGAGCCAGCGCTGCGGGGCGCGGGTGTCGCACTGGGCGGTGTGGCGATGCGTCCAGTATTACGGGGCCAAACTCCAGGACCAACTGCAGCGGGACTGGTGGCCGGACCCGCCGCGTAAGGTGGCGGCGGAGGTGGTGGTGACCGAGGTGGACTCGACGTGGTTGAAGTGGCAGCGGCGGGGGTGCGGCCACGAGGGGCCGCAGCATTTCCTCATGCATTTGGGGCTGCATTACACGGGCCGCAGCCGCCGCCTGGATCAGCGGGGTCGTACCGACGTGAGCCTGGACCAGAAGACCTGGTTGGTGGGCACGGGCAGCCTCGGTGAGTTCGGCACGCGCCTGCGCCGCCACCGTGACCGACACTATCCGGCCGGGGCCGGGGTCCCGCTCCCTGACGGTGCTGCTGAGCGATGGCGACGAGGGACTGAAGTGGGTGCGGGAACGCGAATTCCCCGAGACACTGTGGCTGCTGGATCGCTGGCACATCGGCCAGAAGGTGCGCGAGTTTGTCGGCCCGGATCAGGCCGCGTGGCGCTCGATCATGGCGGCGGTGTATGCCCACGACAGCGAAGCGGCCTTGGAGGCGCTGCGGTCCATGGAACCGGCCTCCGACGACCCGCGCCGCGAGGGCTTCCACGAACTCTTCGGCTATCTGCTGGGCCATCGGGACGGCATCGATGCCTTCGGTCAGATCCCCAAGCGCTACCGTCAGCGCCACGGGTGCCTCGGCCCGGTGGTGCGGGCGGGCAGCGGCGCGGTCGAGAAGAACGTCGAGGTGCACATCAACCGTCGCTTCAAACGCCAAGGGCGCGGCTGGAATCCGGTGCGCGCCGACCGCCTGGCCCAATTACGCTGGCTGCAGCAGGACCACAGAAACTGGAATCACTGGTGGAACAACGTCTGCCTCACCACCACGAAAATAAACCCGGGTTGGCCCACCACTGACAATTGACAAACAGTACCCAACGGCGACAGGCTGCGCAGATTACGATTGACAAGCGCCGCGGATATTGGTATCGATACCAACACGAAGGATGTTTCCCGACGAACATTCGGTATGGCTCCGGTCGAGGCTCTCCCAGGGGGCAAGGTCGTGGTAGCCATTGATTGCAGACGGGAGAGACAGGAAGACGACACATGAAACCGCGGGACCGCTTTGTAACCGTTGCCTTCGTCATGTTCGCGGCCACGGCGCTGATCGCCATCCGACCTGCCAAGGCCGCTTCCACCGCCAGCGACAATGCCTGTAACTCACCCTACAACGGCACGAGCTGGAGCACCGGCCAGAACGGCGGCACTGGGTTTGGCCCATGGTCACTGTTTCAGACGGGCAGCGGAACATCGAGCTTCTTCGCCGCCAGCGCGGCGGACACCGGGAATAGTTGTTCCAGCAGCGGTGGAATTAACGCCAGTTGCGGCGAATCCTGGGGCGAGTTTGCGGGCAGCGGGGCCATTGCCAACGCCCTCCGGGCGTTCACCGGTTCCCCGAATTCCTTACTCACGAACCAGAATTTTACGTTCTCGATCGCCAACGGATACGTCAACACCCGGAGCGGTGGCTCTGGCGTTGGAGAATTCCAGCAGCAACATCGTCTGGGAGTTTCTGTACGTCGGCGGCAACCCTGGCGGTTATTACTCGATCTACGACGGCTCCGGGTCCAATGACGTGGACATCGGCTATCTGACGAGCGGGTTGGTCGTTGTCTTTACCCTCACGTCCACCAGCACCTATTCCGTCACGATCACGCCGGTGGGGGAGGCGACCACAACAGCGACCGGCACGCTGCAAAACCCCGTTGGGGGACAGGCTATCAGTCAGTTTTGCTTCTACAACAAGGAGCCGTCGAGCGGTAACGGCTGCAATTACAACGCCTTTCTCAACACGATCAGCGTGACCTGTCCAGGTTTCACGGTATCCACTCCGACGAATCAGAGCGTGTGTGTGGGGAACACGGCGTCATTTTCCGTCACCGCCAGCGGGGCCAACACGCCCAGTTATCAGTGGCAGGTCAGTACCAACGGCGGGAGCGCCTGGAATCCGGTCAGTACCGGCACGGGCGGGACCACGGCGAATTACACCACGGCGGCGACCGTGGCCGGCAACAACGGCGCGATGTACGAGTGCCTGGTGACCGCCGCGTGCGGCAATACGGTTACCAGTGCCGTTGCGACCCTCACCGTCGCCACGACGACGAGTATCACCACGCAACCGACCCCCCAGACTGCGTACACAGGCGGGAGTGCCAGCTTCATCGTGGTCGCGTCGGCCCTTTCCTACCAATGGTATGAAGGCCCCACGGCTGGCGGCGTGGCGCTGAGCAATGGCGGCTCGGTGAGCGGCGCGACGACGGCGACACTGACATTAAGCAGTCTTTCGACGAACAACAGTGGGGCGAATTTCTACGTGGTGGTTAGCGGGTGCGGAACACCCAAACATCCACCGGCGCGACGTTGACCGTGCTGGCAGTTGATCCATTTCTCAAGGCCAACGGTCGGAGTATTCGCAATGGCCACGGTAACGGAGACGTTGTGCCCCTGCACGGCGCGAACTTCGGCTCCTGGCTGATCATGGAAGGCTGGATGTGCCCGATGGATTCCTCCGGGCTTGCCACCGACAATTATTCCGTCATCTCGGAGCTCGATAGCCGCTTTGGTACCAACACCGAGCAGAGTTTGATCCGGACCTATCAATACAATTGGGTTTTGACCAACGATCTCGACAAGATCCGGGGATTGGGCATGAACCTGGTCCGGGTGCCGTTCTGGTGGGGGGACTTCGAAACGCTGTCCGGCACGTGGCGCACCGATGCATTTGACAGGCTGGACTGGGTCGTCAGCAATGCGTGGCAACGCGGTATCTACACGATTCTCGATTTCCACGGCGTGCCCGGCGGGCAATCCACCTCGCAGGACACCGGGCAAGAGAACCAGAACGCGTATTGGACGAGCACGGCTGACCAGGCCGCGACGGCGATGATCTGGTCGAATATCGCGGCCCACTACGTGGGCAACCCGGCGGTCGCCGCGTACGACTTGATGAACGAACCCTCCGGTGCGCCGACGCAATTGGCGATCTGGTACATGTACACCAATCTGTATCAGGTGGTCCGCTCGGTGGATCCCGATCACATCTGCCTGATGGAGGGATGCTGGAGCGGCACGGGCACCAACGGCGCGTCGTTAAACTGGCAGTGGGATGTCTTGCCGCCGCCGTCGATGTTCGGCTGGAGCAACGTGGTCTATTCGATGCATTCCTGCGCCGGCTCGACCGGTACCGTGACCAACGAAGTGCGGAAACAGACCGGCGATTTTGCGAGCCACTACTCGTGGAATGTGCCGGACTACATCGGCGAGTTCCAGGCGTATGGCGCCGGGTCTTGCTGGCAGTATACGATCACCAACTACGATGTGTACGGGATCAGCTGGTCCACCTGGGCGTATAAGGCCACGGCTGGCACCGTCCCGAACTCGTGGGGCATTTATTATCCCAACTCCAACGGGACACCGCCCACGCCCAACATACAAACCAGTACTTCCGCGACAATCTCCAATGACTGGGCACAGTCGCAGACCACGGAGGGCTTTGGCGTTGTTTCCTTTGAGCAACAATATCTGGGTGGGCCGCTCGCCGTTGCGAATTCGTACACAGCCACCTCCGGCGTGACACTGGTCGTCGGCACCGGCGCGGGCGTGCTGGCCAACGCTATCGACATCAATCCCGCCGTCGGGCATCCAACTTCAGGCGGTTTTGGTCAACAGCCCGGCGAACGGTGTGTTGACTCTCAATACGAACGGCGCGTTCTCCTACGCACCCAATGCCGGTTTTATCGGGGCGGACACGTTTCGATACCAAGTGTATGATGGCTGGCAATTATCCGTGGATATCGCCACGGCGGTGATCCAGGTGAATCCGCCACCGGCCCCGCCCGCACCCACGGGCTTGACGGCGGTTGCGGGTGACGGGGTGGTGATGCTGAGTTGGAACGCGGTCAGCGCCGCCAGCAGTTACAACGTCATTCGGGGAACGACCGAGGGTGGGCCGTACACGACGACCAACGGAGTGGCTGGGGAGACAAGCACCAACTACACCGATACCACCGTAAGCGATGGCACGACGTACTATTACGTGGTCACGGCCGTCAATTCGGGCGGGCAGAGCGGCGATTCGAACGAAGCGGAGGCGCTGCCGTTGTCGGCCTACCAGCAATGGCAGGTGGCCTATTTCGGCAGCACGACCAACCCGCTGGCTGCGCCCAATGCGGACCCCTACGGCAAGGGCATCAGCAATACGAACCAGTTCTTGGCGGGCTTCAATCCCACCGACGCGGCGGCGTACCTGCAAGTCATCAGCATCGCCACGATGAACACCACGAACATTAACGTGGTTTATTTGGGGGCCAATGGCGACAGCACCTGGTCGCCGGGCATCGCGTCGCGCACCAACGTGTTGGACTACATGCCCGGTGATGCCAGCGGAAACTACACAAACAGTGGGTGGCAGGACACTGGTCAGACCAATATTCTCAGTGGCGGGACCGGAACTGGCGTCGTAACCAACATGATCGATGGCGGCGGCGCGACCAACACGCCGTCGCGGTACTACCGGGTCCGCGTGCTGCTGCCATAAACAACACGTAGAGGAATGTCACCACGAGGGCACGCGGGTGCGCCAGATTCCTGGCGTGGTGCCGCAGGGCAACGACATGGCGATTACATGGGCGACGGCCGGTGTCTGCACCAATGCCGTCCAGGCAAGTTCGGGGATGGCAACGGCGGGTACACGACGAACTTTGCGGACGTCAGTGGGCCGATCATTATCAATGTCAGCGGCGACACGACGACCAAATACACGGACGGTGGCGGTGCCACCAATGGCCCAGCTCGCTATTACCGGATTCGCCTGGTACCGTAAAGTCGGCCAGTTGCCACGCCAGACTCCGCGCCGGGATTGCACACGCAGCGCTGGTCTCCCGACACAATTGACCGGACGGGTGGGTTGAGGGGACGCATTCCGACAGCTTTTAGGTGAATTGGGCCACAGGCCCGGAATTCTGAATATTATAATGATAGCAAGAAGCCTGAATAACGTTCGTGTCATAGTTCTTTTCCTGTTGTCGATCGCGGTTGCCGAAATCGCGAATGCCCAGACCGTAAACGTCTGGCTTACGACTGATGATCAGAGCACGGAATTGCAGCAGCAACCTTCGGTGACGTTCGCTCCGGGCAGCAGCGGGAACAATCCCGTGTTCGTTGATGAAACGCAGACCTACCAGCAAGTGGAGGGGTTTGGAGCCGACTTTACCGATTCGGCGGCGTACTTGCTGAACGAGGTGGCGACGCCCGCGGCCCGGAGCAACGCGATGAACAACCTGTTCACGCGTTCCGGCGGCGGCATTGGCGTGAGTTTTGTGCGCAACCCGATGGGCGCGTCCGACCTGGCTCGTTCAGAGTATTCCTACGACGACCTGGCGGCCGGGCAGATCGACACGAACTTAACCCTCTTCTCCATTGCGCACGATCAAGTGGACATTATCCCGCTGGTTCGGCAAGCCCTGCAGCTCAATCCACAGCTCACGATCATGGCCAATCCGTGGAGCCCGCCGGGCTGGATGAAAGATTCTGGATCGATGGTTGGCGGTTCGCTGCTGCCGGCCATGTACACACCGTTTGCGAACTATTTTGTCAAGTATATCCAGGCCTACCAGGCCGCGGGAATTCCCATCCGTTATATCTCGCTGCAAAACGAACCACTGTATGCGCCCGGTGACTATCCCGGCATGTACATGGATGCCCCCACGCAACTCAGTGTTCTGCGTGATTATGTGCTCCCGGCTCTGGCATCGAATAGTATTCCCACCAGGGTATTGGTCTATGACCACAATTGGGATCAGCCAGGTTATCCGGAAACGGTCTTTGCCGACACCAACGTGCTGGCTTCGGGTCAGGTCGCGGGCACTGCCTGGCACGGATATGGCGGCACGCCCGGCGCGATGCTTACGCTGGCCAACATGTATCCCACGAAGGGAAATTACGAGACCGAGCACTCCGGCGGCACGTGGGTCAGCGATCAGGTCCAGGCCGATTTCGAGGAGATCATACATGTGATGCGGAGTTGGGGCCGGAGCTATGTCAAGTGGAGCCTGGCGTTGGACCAGAACGACGGTCCACACGATGGCGGCTGCAGCACCTGCACGCCCTTGGTGACCATCAACAGCTCCTCCGGTGCGCTTACCTACGACATTGAGTTCTATACCCTGGGACACTTCAGTAAATTTGTGCTGCCCGGCGCGTATCGAGTCTATTCGGGGAACGGGGCGGGGGTGATCAGCGCCGCTTTCGCGAATCCAGATGGTTCGAAGGTCTTGGTCGCTTTCAATGACAGTTCGAGCAGCCAAACTTTTCAGGTCCAGTGGGGTAGCCAATCGTTCACCTACACGCTCGCCGCGTTGGCTGGAGCAACATTCACCTGAACCGGAACCCAAACCGGCGGATACACCGTCAACCCAACGAACCAAATCCAGGCATCGGGTTTCAATGCGGTCTCCGGCCTGGAGACCGAGCTGACGACCGACATGCTGGGGGGGTACGACCTTGGTTATGCCAATAATGGCAGCTACGCCATGTATCAGAACGTGGATTTTGCCGCGGGCGTTACCAGCGTCACCGCACGCCTCGCGAGCGCTGGAAGCGGCGGCACCCTTGCGTTTCATCTCGACAGCCCAACCGGGCCGATCATCAGTTCTGTCACAATCCCGGTCACCGGCGGCTGGCAAACCTGGACGACGGTGAGCGGATCTGTATCGGGTGCGAGCGGTTTGCATAATCTGTATGTCGTTTTCAATGGCTCGAGCGGCATCGGAAACCTGAATTGGTTTCAGTTCAGTGGCGCTCTTCTGCCGGTTCCGCCAGCCGCTCCGGCGGGATTGACCGCAACTCCGGGAGACGCGGCAGTTGCGTTGACCTGGAACACCTCGTCCAATGCGGTGAACTACAATGTGAAACGCTCAACGGTGGGCGGTGGCCCGTACACCACGATCGCCACAACCTCGACGACCGGCTACACCGATACCGGCCTCGTGAACTGCGCGACCTATTACTACGTAGTTTCCGGCACCAACTCCTATGGCGAAAGCCCCAATTCAACGGCGGCAGCCGCCACACTTGGCCCCGACTACTTTGCCGTGAACTCGGGGGGCAACGCGGCCGGGACGTTCGCCGCTGACGAAGACTTCGTGGGAGGAACCGAAGCATCGACCTCAGTGGAAATCAACACAAGCAACGTCACAAATGGCGCACCACAAGCGGTGTATCAAACGGAGCGTTACGGGAACTTCACCTATACGTTTAGCGGCCTGACGGCCGGCGTCAACTACACGGTGCGTCTGCACTTCGCCGAAATTTACTGGGATGCCGCCGGAGATCGCCTGTTCAATGTCTCCATCAATGGTGCCCAGGTTCTGAGCAACTTCGATGTGTTCGCGGTCGCCGGCGGCGAGAACATCGCGAACGTCCAGCAATTCAGCGCCACCGCCAATAGCAGCAGCCAGATTGTAGTTACGTATTCGACGATCAAGGACAACGCCAAATCCAGCGGGATCGAGATCGTCCTGCCCGCACCCGTCGCGCCGACGGGATTGACCGCGACCGCTTCGGTCGGTCAGGTGACCCTGAATTGGAGCGCCATGTCGGGGGCCACCACTTACGACGTCCAACGATCGACGGTCAGTGGCGGCCCATACACAAACCTGGCGAAGGGAGTGACCGGTACCACCTATACCGATACCAGCGTGACGAACGGGTCGGCCTATTATTACGTGGTTTCAAGCCTCCAGAACGGGTGCGAAGGCGCCAACTCAGCCGAAGTCAATGCAACGCCGCTGTCCGCGTTTGCGCAATGGCAGATGCAGTATTTCGGCAGCACCACGAATCCGTCCGCTGCGGCCAACATGGATGCCGATGGCACCGGCCAGAACAACCAGTTCAAGTATGCTGCGGGTCTCGATCCGACCAATCCCGCCTCGGTGTTCCAAGTTCTCAAAGTGGCGCCGCAGGGTAAGAATACGGTGATCACCTGGGCGACGGCCGGCATCCGAACCAACGCCGTACAAGCGAGTTCGGGGGATGCCAACGGCGGATACGTGACGAACTTTGCGGACGTTAGCGGGCCGATTATCATTACGACCGGCGGCGGCACGACGACGAATTGGATAGACAGCGGTGGCGCGACCAATGTGCCAGCCCACTATTACCGGATTCGGCTTGTACCATGAGCTGCGGTGCGCCTTGGACGCGCGGCGCAGCTGTGACAAAAAGAGTAAAATTGTTGTTGACACTACCGGTCAGTTTTGGTAACGATACCAACAGCTCGATAGGGATTTCTTGTTGTGAACGGTAACAATTAACCGAATGGGAGAAGCGGAGATGAAAAGGGTAATTGTAGTGTCTTTGGCAGCGATTAGTCTGATGGTCGGCGCGGCTCGCGCACAAAACCTTCTAATCAATGGGGACTTTAGCAACCCCAGCAGTGTCGCACCGCCGGTCGGTTGGACGGAGTGGACGTTTGGCGGTGGCTGGGCCAATCATCAAAACAACACATCAGGCACTCAGGATGGCCCAATCCCTGGCGAATACTATATGGCTGACGGCGGTGGTTCCGGCGCGGGCGGTGGAGAGTATCAGATAGTTTCCGGAGTAGCGGGAGACACTTATACGCTTAGCGTTCTGAGTGGCGCCCAGGCTTGGTGGTTGCCCTACGGTGAAATGAGGATATTCTTCCTCGATGCTGGCAGCAATACATTGTCGTCTGCCGTCTTGCCGACCGTCGACCCTGCTGTCTACGGGCAGAATTATGACATAGCGCATCCGTGGGCCAGTTATACGGAGAGCGCGGTCGCGCCCGCCAATACAGCCTCGGTAAAAGTCGAATTTGCTGAACCAAACGGAACGGAACTGTATGGTTCGACGACGCTGTGTTGACCGTGGTTCCCGAGCCCAGCACGCTGGCTCTTGTGGCTTGCGGCCTGACGATGTTCTTGGGCTATCGGGTTCGACGCAGCAAATAATGCAGATTATTGTCCGCGGAGTTGCTTAACAAGCAGCAACCCAATCTGACCAATGTGTCGGGTTGGGTTGTTGTTTTTTACACTGGGAAATGCCGCGCGCCGAAAACGTGCGACAGAATTGTGACCACATAGTGACTTTGAATTGAGAAACTTCGCGTGTGTTTAATAACGATATCTAGATCGGTCCGGGATTGTCAGCGAATCTTCATACTTCTTCTTTGGCAGGTGGCGCAGCAATTAACCGAACGGGGAGACCGGGACGAATGTGACGAGTTCCGCGACGAGCGTGCTGACTGCTGACAGCAGCCTGATATTGGATGATCCACATCCACCGGTCAGTCCGCAGCTGTTCTATCGCGTTGACGTTACGATGCCGTAGTGCGCTA
>CAVYAC010000008.1:0-15413 GCA_963766065.1 uncultured Verrucomicrobiae bacterium | reverse complement strand
GCGGGCATCGTCAACGAGACGTGATCAAACGCTTACTCTTATTCCTGCTGCGACTCTATCGCTGGTTGTCGCCGCTCAAGATGCTGTTGCCCGCCCCGCCGCTGACGGGCGGCTGCTGCCGATTTTATCCCACCTGCTCGTGCTATGCCCGCGAGGCGGTCGAGAAACACGGTTCCGTGCGCGGCCTGTGGCTGGCGATGAAGCGGCTCGGACGTTGCCATCCATTCAACGACGGCGGATTTGACCCGGTGCCCGACCGATGATGGACCGAAAAACAATTCTGATTGTGGCCGGTTGCATCATCGCCATGATTGCGTCACAGGCGGTGATCAATAAGCTGTATCCGCCGAAGCCGAAACCGCTCCACCCCTTGGCGGCGTCCGCGCCGAACGCGGTTCCGCCCCAGGCGCAGGCTCCGGCTCCCACGCCCACAACGGGCGGGCAAACCGTCGAATCGACACCGCCGGTACTCGGCGGCACCGGCGCCGGCCCCATCCGAACAGCCGCAGGTGCCCGAACAAATTGTCTCGTTGAGCAACGGATTCGTTCGCGTGGATTTTACCAGCCGGGGTGGCGGCGTCCGCTCCGTCGAGTTGCTTCAACACAAGGGGAACAGCAACGAGGTCGAGACGCTGAATGGGGCGGGATTGGTGCCCGCATTATCCTTGGTCGGCGTGCCGGACGCGGGAAGCAACACCATATTTGCAGTCCAAGCCGTGGACGCAAAGACCGTCCAGTTGCGCAGCGGCAACGGCATCGTCAAAACCTTCACCCTCAGCAACGACTATCTGATTGCCGCCAACATCCAGATACCGGCGACGCTGGCGCCGTCCAGCGCGGTCGGCGTGGTCATCGGCACGGCGGCGCCCACCCACCCTCGCGAGATCCCCAGCTATCTGGTGGTGGATTGGGAAAATGCGTCGAAGTTTCGCAATCGCACAATGCCGCGCGTGGCGGATCACGTGAAAGCCGGAAACCGCATGAGGACATCTCCGCCGGATGGATCGCGGTCAAGAGCCAGTATTTTACGATGGTGTTGTCGCCGACGAGCAACGTGACCGGCGTGACGTACGGGACCGTGGACCTGTCGCCGCCGGGCCGGACGCCGGTGGTTCGCGGGGTGACCGCCGCGGCGGACGTGCCCGTAATCCGGGGAGCGGATGGCAGCGTCTCGTGCGCCTTCACCTGGTACGCCGGGCCGAAGGACTACAACCGCCTGGCGGTGTTGGGCAAGCATCAGGAAGAGTTGATGGACTTCGGAACCCCGATGGATTTCTACTCGGGTCTGTTTGGGGTTATGCTGCTGCACAGCCTGAATTTCTTTTACAGACTGATCCCAAATTACGGGGTCGCCATTATCCTTGTGACCATCGCGTTAAAAATCATCTTTTGGCCGATCCAGGCCAAGAGCATCCAGTCGATGAAGGCGATGCAGAAGTTCCAGCCGCTGATGACCAAGCTGCGGGAAAAATACAAGGACGACCCGCAGAAGCTCAACACGGAGATGATGAAGCTGTACAAGGAGCACAAGATCAACCCGTTTTCCGGCTGTCTGCCCCTGCTGGTGCAGTTGCCCGTGCTCATCGCGTTTTACCGCGTATTGCTCAACGCCATTGCCCTGCGCGGCGCGTCGTTCCTGTGGATCCACGATTTGTCGCAGCCGGACACCGTCGCCGTGATCGCGGGTCTGCCGATCAATCCGCTGCCGCTGGCGATGACGGCCGGGACGTTTTTCCAGCAGAAATTGACGCCGACGGGCGGCGACCCGCAACAACAGAAAATGATGATGTTCATGCCGGTGATGATGCTGTTTATGTTTTACAAACTGGCGGCAGGATTGACGCTGTATTACACGTTGCAGCAGGGGCTCTCCGTCCTGCAGCAATGGCGGAGCATGCGCCAGAAGAGCGCTGACGCCGCCGCCGCGTCCGTAATTCCCGCTGGAAAAGCCCGGTGAATCTTGGTACGATGAGTCATAACTTGGCATTCAACGGCGTCGTAGCTTTACCCCAAGTGAGGGAAGGCCGAACGCCCACAACACAGGAGCATGGTTATGGAAACTGAAGCATCGACCCCTCCCGCTTCCTCCGTTCCCCCTGGTCCCGCGCTGGATCCCCGTGAGACATTGCAGAAAATGCTCGACGGCCTCGGCCTCCAGACCAAGGTCGAGGTGTTCAACATGGATGGCTCGACGCTGTTGCACATCGCGACCGTCGAACCCGGCCGCCTCATCGGCAAACACGGCCAGACCCTCAGCCAGTTGCAGTTTTTGCTCAACCGCATCCTGCAACGGGGCAACCCCGACGCCCCGCGCGTGATCGTCGATTGCGAACGCTACCGCGAACGCCAGCGCGACGACATCCTCAAGAAGGTCGTCGAAGCCGCCGATAAGGTGCGCCGCTGGGGTGAGGCCGTGAAGATCGGGCCGTTCAACGCGTTCGACCGCCGCGTGATTCACCAGCACATGGAGAAGGACCGCGAACTCGAAGCTGTCAGCGAAGGCGAAGGCGACGAAGCCGGTATGAAGAGGATGATCATCCGCGTCCGCCAAAGCCCGATCACGCCACAGGCGGCGTGATCGCATCTCGTGATGCTTCGGATCTAGTCGCCAGTTAGTAGAGGTCTCAAGCCGTTTCTTGGGATGCGACGATAGATTTAGCGGCTTCGTAAATCGCTGTGGACTCTGGATACATGAGAAAAGCCCACATTCCAGTACCAAAGAACGCCGGAAATGGTGCGATTCTCAACAGGCCAGCCACAGCCATGGCGGTCCAGGGCCCGATGACAAGTGGCAAGCTGCTAATCAGACTCTCGCGGTAGTTACACCACTTAATCCGTTGGCGTAGTGGCGAGAGGACAAAACCTGCAAAAAAAGCGGTACGCTTGCGAAGCATTCGCTTCGCGACAAAGATGGAGGGGAAACCGACGGCTATGCCGAGCCCCAGCGAAACCCATGGCCAACGAAGTGGCCAGACCGATGCGACGAAGTCAAAATCCGCTGGCGCATGCGCTTGTTGAAGTGTAGCGGCCATGTCTCTATACACCCATTGAATGGCCAGTACCGACAAAACGCCGCCGATAGTGCTGAGGATTGACAGGAATACGCACGCAAGAGGATGAGCGTAGAAGGGAACTTTGTTGCGCGGATGTGCAACCGGCAGCGATCCCATATCTTTTCACCGATATCGCAGTAGTCTCATCGCATTCAAGATCACAATGACGCTGCTGAATTGGTGGGCGATGGCGCCGCCGATCATGTGGAGGTGGCCGCTGGAAGCGAGCGTGACCATCGTGACGTTGTACACGAGCGCGAAGATCAGCCCCTGTTTGATGATCCACAACGTGTGACGGCTCACGCCGACGGCGAACGCGATCTTCGAAAGGTCGTCGGCCATCAATGCAATATCCGCGGCTTCGTGCGCCACGTCGGTGCCGCTCACGCCCATCGCGATGCCGACATCGGCCACCGCGAGGGCGGGCGCATCGTTGATGCCGTCACCGACCATGGCGACGCCCGCGCGGCCCGGTTGTTTCAATGATTCGATGTGCTCCGCTTTCTGTTCGGGGAGCACGTCGGCTTTGACTTCGTCGAGACCCAGTTTGCCGGCAATCTGCATCGCGACGCGCTGATTGTCGCCGGTGAGCATGACCACCTTTTCCACGCCAAGGCCGCGCAGGTCGCGAATCGCTTCGTCGGCTTTGGCGCGGACAGTGTCGGACACGCAAATCGTGCCGCAGACCACGCCGTCGTGGGCGACGACAACGGTCGTGTGGCCTTCGTCATGATGCTCGTCCATATGCGCTTGCAGCGCATCGCTCACGGCAACGGATTGATCGTCCATCAATCCCGTCTGGCCGACGACGAGCTTCTGGCCGTTGCGCTCGGCGACGACGCCGCGGCCATGGTGCGCGTGAAATTGCGACGGATCGGCTGTTGACAGGCCCATCGCCGTGGCCTTGCGCATAATGGCACGGGCGACGGGATGCGCGCTCATTTTCTCGGCAACAGCGGCAATGGCAACGAGTTCCTTCTCACTATGTTCGTCAAAGCGACTGACGTGCGTGACCTCGGGCTCGCCATGGGTCAGCGTGCCGGTCTTGTCGAACACGATCGTGTGCAGGCGCGCCGTGGCTTCGAGGTATTGTCCGCCTTTGATGAGCACGCCGGCGCGCGCGGCGCGGGCGATCGCGGCCATCATGGCCGTCGGTGTGGCCAAAATCAGCGCGCACGGGCAGGCAACAATCAGCACGGTAATCGCCCGCGCCGAATCGTGCGTGAAACCAAAAACCAGTGCGGACAGCGTCAGCATCACGGGCACGAGCCAGCCCGCGAGACGGTCGAGCGAACGTTGGATGGGCGCTTCGCGTTGCTGCGCTTGTTCGACGAGTTGCGCGATGCGCGCCAGGGTCGTGTCTTCGCCCACGCGCTGTGCTTCGACGATCAACGCCCCCGTTTCCGCCAACGTGCCGACAAACACCTCGTCGCCTTCGCTCTTGTCCACAGGCATGCTCTCGCCGGTCACGGGCGCCTGATTGACCGACGCCATCCCGCTTTGCACCACACCGTCCACAGGGACGCGTTCACCCGCGCGGACGACCACGACGTCGCCAACTTGTAATTCCGAAGCGGCGACAAGTTCTTCCGTCCCGTCACGGCGCACGCGGGCGTTGGGCGGCACCAGCGACAGCAAACTGCCGAGGGAACGTCGGGCGCGCCGCACGGTGTACTCTTCGAGTTGCGCCCCGAGCAACATGATAAAGGCGACCTCGCCCGCCGCCACGAATTCGCCCACGGATGATGCGGCGATGATGGCGATGGCCACAAGCACGTCGGCGTCGAGCCGCTTCGACAGCAAGGCTTTGATGGCACGAACACAAATCGGATACGCGCCCAGGACCACTGCGACGATCACCATGGTGGTTGAAACAGCGACCGGCACGAGCTTGGTCGCGCCGAGGAGCCAACCGATGAAAAGCAACGCACCTGTGCCGATGACTTTGACGAGCGCGAGGCGCGCTGCGCGGTCTTCGTGGGCGTCCCGGTCCTTCACGGGCAGGTGCGCGCTGTATCCCGCGCGCTTGACGGCATCGATCAGCGAACGCTCGGCGGTTTGGGCATCGGACAGGTCAATCGCAGCGGTCTTGGAAACGAAATTGACCGACGCTTTGTCCACCGCCGGGCACGGCGCCGAGCGCTTTCTCCACCGCCTTCGCGCAGCTCGCGCACGACATGCCGTCGATTTGGAGTTTTACCGTCTTCATTCTGTTTTGATGCCATAAGCATAGTCTTCATTGCGGAGAAAGTCGAGGTGAGGGAGAGGGCGTGGTCAGACGGCAAATAGCGGCCCCTCACCTTAATCCTCTCCCCCAAGGGGAGAGGAAATGGCCAGGACGAATGCCTCGCCCCACGGGGGAGAGGCCGGCCCCGCTGTCGTTTGCGGGGACGAGTGAGGGGGACTCGATGCAGTGACCACTCTCATCCTGCTCGCGGAAAGCCCGACTGCCTCATGTTGGCGGTGCGGTTCCGCCGGAATTTGTTCGGCGGCGCCACGGGCGAAGGGAATCCCGGAGAAAATGGCGGTGCGCGCCGCGCGGAAATTGGCCCGGGAATCCCGGAGAAACTCGGTGGCCGAACCGCCCAGCGCGCGAAAAGCGTGTCGGTGGTCCCAGGCCACCACGGCACTGGCCGCCCCAAACATACTCGACAGCAGCAGCCACCACAGGGCACGAATCAACCAAGACCGTCGCGAGATCGTTTCATGGAAGCGCTCGCAATGGAACCGCACATGGAATTTTTCGTCGGCGAGGATCTGTTCGCAGACGATCTCGAGCACGGATGCGCGGCAGCCTTCGCGAATCGCGCCGTAGTATTTCAGGGCGATGATCTCCGCCATGAGGAGGACGGAAATCTCTTCGTAAAATCCCAGCAGATGCCCGGCACCGGCGGAACAGCGAATCCGTCCAATGGTGGCGCAGGAGAGGCGCGTTCAATTCTCGGAGGACGTTGGCGAGGAGGCGCGAATGTTCCTGCTCTTCGGCAATGAACAAATCGATTGCGTCCGCGTACGCCGGGTCGTTTGTTTTTCTGGCGAGGCGGCGGGCCCGGGCTTTCAGGCGCTCGCCGTCCGAGCTTTCGCCCAACTGGAACGGGCGAGCGAACGTGCCAGCGGGGCGCGCAGATGCGGGTCGAGCGGAATTCCCTCATGCCAGGCGATCCCCCGGCGGTCGAGTTGGTTTTGGCGGAAATAGGCGAGCCAGTCGGACGAGTTCATTCCGCGTTTCCCTTTTGCTTTGTCATACAAAGTATATTCCCAAAAAAGAGATGGTCCCGGTGTTTAGTGGTGGCGATTCACGATGTGCGCGAGTCCTTCCAGGTAGCGTGTGAACGCGGCGCGGCCGGCAGTGGACAGCGATACCAGGGTGGTGGGTTTGTTGGGGTTCCGGTTTTGCGCAGACGGATTAAACCCGCGTCTCCCAGCGCCCGCAGATGCGCCGCCAGATTCCCGTCGGTGAGGCGCAGGCCGTCGCGCAATTCGATGAACGACAAGGATTCGTTGGCGGCCAGCAGTGATACGATCGCCAGACGCGCCTTGGTATCGATCGCCGGCTCCAGCTTCTCAAACGCCTCGCGATCGGCTGCCAGCTTTATTGGGTTAAGTTTGGTGGATTTGTCAGTCATCGACGTGTTGCCGATTCAAGTAGTTTATTCCGTTGAGTTATCGGCCGCCAGACGTTCGATCTTTGACCAGAACGCCCGCGTGCGCGATTCGCGCCGTTCGGCGATGAGCACGGCGACGCCGAAACCGATATGAGTGACACCGAAGCCGACGGCCATGGTCAGGATCGGGTAGGTGTGTGAAGCCAGCAAACCAAGGGTACCGAGGGCGAAACACGTTCCCCCCACCGGGCAATGGATCGCGGGGCAAAAAAGCTCGTGGCCAACACACCGCAGCCATACAACGTGAGCCAGAGCGACGGCAGCAGATCCAGACGACCGAAACGCGACATCACAACGGTAATGACAAGCGCGGCGCCGAACGCCGGTAACACGGCCAACAAGACTGTGCGCGCTTGACGCGACCAGACGGGTTCGGCGCGTTGTCGGGCGCGTCCGAACGTGAGCAACAGGTGGCTGGCAAACGCGATGGCAAACACGATGCTCCAGACAACGACGAAATTGGCCGGGTAGGCAACGGGGAGCACACCCAGACGGAGAACGACGCATCCTGCGATGGTTGCGACGCCGGCCACGAGGCCCGAGTAGCCCGAGATATGCTCATAGCGCTGGCTGCGTTCCATCAACGTGCGGATGGTCTCCAGCGTATGCTCAGCGTGTTCGAGTTGCATGACGTACTATCCTTCGTGCTTTGTGACACAAAGAACAAGAAGATTGTTCAAAAGATCTGCCGTGGCAGTAGAACGGGCGGCAGGACGACGGCGGGAGATGACTAAGAAGTTCGATATATGGTAGCCCGGATCGAAGTGGAGGGTATTCTGTTTTGGTTTGACCGGTTCGTTTCTCCAGCCCTATCCTTGCGCTGGGAGCGCGGGCATTTCGCGTGATCGGCAGATCCTCGCGAGTAATGCCCATCTGCTCCGTAAGGTTTCAGATGGATAAGCCAAGGTCACGAAGGCAACAAAGAGCCACTACTGGTCTGTGGCTAATTTTGACCGCTTTCTTTGCGACGGTAGGTTTTGGTGTATTCGAGTTGGTCATGGGGCTCAAACTTCCCAATGGGTCCCAGGGGTGGAAACTCCTCAATGAGTTGGACGACCTACTCGGCGTCCCGATGTTGATAGTGTTTCTTGTTGGGGTGCTTGTTTTGGTTTCCTCTTGGTTCGTACCGCGGGATGAGTAAGAATCCCGAACTGCCTTTTTGGGGTTTGCTGCCGGTCGCTCGTTGCTAGATTTCAACATAGCCTGAATGCCTCGATAGCAAATGGAGTTGGCAGAACTACGGCGGGGCGGTGGCAATCCGGCGGTCGTAAACGTGCAAATAAACGCCGCGAAGCGACGATATCAGAGGGTCCGGCGGAAGAGGAGCGTCGCGGCGGCCATGGTGAGGACGGCAAACCCCAGCAGATAGGCGATATCGGAGCTGATGGCCAGCAACCCCGTGTTTTTCAGGATAAGCTCCTTGAAACCGTGGACGGCGTAAGTCAACGGATCAACCGCGGTGATCACTTTCATCCAGGCGGGGAACGACTGGGTCGGGTAGACCGCGCCGCTGGGGAAAAACAGGACGGTGTTCAGCACGCCGAAGATGGCCCGCGGCACCAGCGGATCGTTCACGCGCACCATCAGGAGAAACATCATACTGATCAACGCCAGGGCGGTCGCCATCACCACCACCAGCATCCGCGCCAGCCGCGCGGCGTTGAAGGGGTCGGGAATTCCGGCGATGAGCGAGCCGCAGGTCACCAGGACCAGCCCGGCGATGACGGCCTTGATCGCGCCCGAAAGATTGAACCCCATGATCAGTTCGAGCTTCCGAATGGGCGTGACCAGATAGCCTTCATGAAGCCCGCGCGCCTTGTCGTCAATATAGATGATGCCGCCGCCGATCATGGCGGACACGAAAATCGCCAGAACGATCGTGCCCGGCAACAAATACTGAATGTACGGCACGTACGGGTAGATCTCGACGATTGACAGCGTCGCGTTCGGGGTCAGGCGGGGCGGAATCGACTTCGAGTTGTACGGGACGAGCAGTTGGTCGAGCGTTCCCTCCAGGGCCGACGCCGCGAACTGGTCGGTGTTGTCCTCGACGAGCGCGATGCGCGGGGAAGCCCCGGCAAGCGCGTCACGCGAGAAATTCGGCGGGATGTTCAGCACGCCATTGATCCGGCCGTTGCGCAAGTCCCGCAGGGCGGTTGCCTGGTCGGTGTAGGGAACGGTGTCGAACGTGCGGGCATTGGCGGCGACCGCCTGAAACATCTCCTTCAGCTTGATCGCGGGGACGCCGTGGTCTTGATCCACGACACCGACCTTGAGGTTTTTGATCTTGCCGCCAAACGCATAGCCCAGCACCACCAGTTGCACCAGGGGCATGATCATCGAAACAACGATCAGCGTCGGACTGCGCCGGAAGCGGCGGAGATCGCGTTCGATGATGGCCCAGATACGTTGCATGGTTACCTGCGCGGGATCATGAACGGGCTGTTGCTGGCGGTCGGCGTTTGCAGCGCGTCGCGCAACTGATGCCCGGTATAGTGGACAAACACGTCATCCAGCGTGGTGCTCTGGACGGACAACGAGGTCACGGCGACACCGGCCTTTCGCGCGGATTCCAACAACTCGATCGTCGTGCGCGGTCCATTGTTGGAGGAGATTCGGAAAACATGATCCTCGCTTTTCACTTCCGCCACCTCCGGGCAACTGTTTCAAGGTGTTCTCCCAGCCCGCCGGCACGTCGGAAAAGCTGACTTCCAGGATGTTTTTTCCGGGAATCGAGGCCTTCAGTTTCAACGGTGAATTCAGCGCGACCAGTTTCCCGTGGTCAACGATGGCGATGCGGTCGCACAGTTTGTCGGCTTCGTCCATGTAATGGGTCGTAACGAGAATGGTCAGGTCGCGTTCCCGCTTGATTCGGGCGAGCATTTCCCACACGGCCACGCGCGACACGGGGTCGAGGCCGGTGGTCGGCTCATCGAGGAAGAAGATCTTCGGTTCGTGCACGAGGCCGCGGGCGATTTCCAGCCGTCGCCGCATTCCGCCGGAGAACATCTTGACCGGTTTGTCGGCCCACTGTTCCAGGTCGACGGCCTTCAACAATTCCCGGATGGCGCGGCGGCGCTTGTCGCGGGGGATGCTGTAGAGCTTGGCGAAAATGCTCATGTTTTCTTCCGCGGTCAAATCGAGGTCCGTGGTCATAGCTTGCGGAATGACACCGATGGACTGGCGCACGCTGTTCGCGTCGCGGACGATGTCGAAACCAAAGATGCGCGCCGTACCCGACGTGGGCGGCACGAGGGTCGTCAACATGCGAATGAGGGTGGACTTGCCCGCGCCGTTCGGGCCGAGCAGGCCGAAGATTTCGCCGTGCTCGACATTGAACGTGAGCGCGTCCACGGCGCAAAAATCGCCGAACCGCTTGGTCAGACCATCCACTTCGACATCGAACATGATTACGGTTTCCCCACCGGCAGGAGGACGTAGGCGGTCATGCCGACGGCCAGGCTGCGGTCGCTGTTGTCGCACCGCAACCGGATCTCAAACGTTTTGATATCGCGCTTGGTGCGGCTCACGTCCCGTTGCGTGGCGTAATCGGCATCCACGCTGCGGTAAAAGACCGTCCCCGGCCGCGTCGCGCCGGAGGGCAATCGGACCGTGAGTTTGTCATCGAGACGAATCCGGTCGATGTAGGTTTCCTCGACGTCGGCACGCACCCAGAGACTGTCGGGATTGATCAGCGTGACGATGCCCTGGCCGGGATTGACGACTTCGCCCTGCAACGCGGCGCGCGTGTCCACGATCCCGTTGATCGGCGCGTGGATTTCGGTGTAGCCCAATTGCACCCCGGCTTTATCCTGCTGGGCGCGGGCCGCCTGGATTTCCCGGTCGAGTGCTTCCACGCGCGCCCTGGCGGCGTCGAGGGTCGTGCGCGCCGTGTCATATGCCTGCTCCGAATCGGCACCCGTGTTGAACAATTTCTCTTCGCGTTGGTAGGTGAGCTGGGCGTTTTCCAGATCGGCTTTGGCCTGGGCCAGCAGTGCGACGGCCTGCTTTTCGCTGCTCGCGTAAAACGCGAGATCGGCCTGCCATTCCTGGGGCTGGATCACCGCCAGCAATTCGCCATTGGTCACCATGTCGCCCTCCTGGACGAACAGGTGCTGCAATCGCCCCTGGATTTCGGAGCTAACGATCACCTCATCGGTCGTCACGATGCCGGTCAGAACGATGTCGTGAGGATGGCGAGCCGTGATGTAGTAGAGGCCGGCGCCGAGGGCGGCCAGAATCACAATGAGGATGAGAATTTTGCGTTTCATATCAGGGGTTCGGATGGATGAACAGGCCGTACCGGATGAAATCGAGCACTTCCTGCTTGCGTCGTTTCAAGTTGGCATCGCTGTAGGCGTCGGCGTGACCGAGCAATTGCAGCACCTGGGCCGCGGAGAAATAGAAGACGATGAGGCCCACGATGGAAACCGACATGTGGAAGGGATCGACCCGGCGGAAGTCGCCTTCGCGCATCCCGCGGGCGAGCAATTGGTGCAACGCCCGGCTCCGCGGGGCGAAGTACTTGCGGACCAGTCGGTGCATGGGTTGGCCGCCGGTGGTCATCAGTTGATGGAACAACCGGGCCTGGCGATAGCGCACGCTGACGAAGTCGAAATGCAGATCCACGTAACGCAACAGGATCGCGCGCGGCGAGCCCGGGGCGGTGAGCACGCCCAACACGGCGCGGTTGAATTCCTGGAAATGGTTTTCCACGACGGCTTCGTACAACTGCTCCTTGCTCTGAAAGTAATAATAGAGCAGGGCCTTGTTGACGCGGGCGGCGGCGGCAATGGCGTCCGTGCGGGCCCCGGCCAGGCCGGCTTCTGCGAAGACATGTTCCGCAGCCGCCAGGATCGCCGCCCGCGTTTTATCGCTGCGCGCCTGGGGATGTCTGGGGGAATGGGCCCGGGCCTTCATAATTAACTAACTGGATAGTTAATTATAATCGCAACGTCCCGAGAGGTCAACCTCGATCTGTGGGATGGAGCCCCGCATTTCTTTTCTCGCCACTGGAACCTGACTCTGGTAGTATCGTGGCGGTTAAGGTCTGATGACAGGAGGACGTACCGGAGGACGATCGATCGACATCTACTTTTTCTGTGGATCGTGCGGACAGCACATGGTGATCGATGAGGCTGGCGCCGGGCTTGTCGTCCCGTGTCCAAAGTGTGCCAAGGACGTGACCGTACCCGGTCGCGACGAGCCGAAGCCGACCCCTCCTCCGCAACCCGCCGCCGTCCCCCACCCCGAGAAGGAACAGACCGTCGCCCTCAAGTGGGTTCCACCCACTCCCGTCGCGAACAAAGAGAGAAAGAACTGATCGGGCCGCGTCTCTCGGCTTTGGCGGGGATCGAGGCGTCGGGACGTTGCCCCAAGGTGTCCAACAGTCCACGGCTGGCTTGACGTTTGGCGGGACCGGGAAGAAACTTGACGGGGGGCAAGCCAGAATGGAGCCGGCCCCCGAACGACGCGCGGATGGCCTCGAAGTACAACATCAAAGTCCAATATGCCGCCTGGATGGCCGCGATGACGCTGGCGACGGTCGTGGTGATGACGGCCGTGCATTTATGGCGGGACGCGGCTGAGCAAAACCGCGTGGCGCAACGGCGCGCGGAGATCGCCGCGCAGACACTGGCCAAGGCGATTGCTCCCGCCGTGGTGACCAGCAATGTCCCCGGCATGGCGCAGGCCGTGGAACTGATCAATCCCGACAAGGAGATCCTTTTCTGCCGCATCCTGGACAATGGCGATCACGAAATCTTCCCCAAGTTTCGCCAGGAAAAGCCGGGGTCATTGATCACCGTGCGCGCGCCCATCCGGGACGGGTCGAATGCCGTGGGCGTGGTGGAATTGGGCCTGGGAGAGGCCTCGGTGAGTGAGACGGTGATGCGCACGGTGTTTCTGGACCTGGCGGTGGGGGCGTTGGTGGTGTTGGCCGCGATCGGCGCATCGTTGGTGGCCTCGGCCCCCTTGCGGGGCGCCTTGAAGGATTTACTGGGGTTTGTGAAGCGCGTGGACGCGGGTGGCTCCCGCGGCGAACGGCTCCAAAGCGACATTGCCGAGGTGGACGACGTTGGCAAGTTGTTGAACGATCTCGTGCAACGTGTGGAAGAGGCGCAGAGCACGCTGGCGCGATCGCAGAAGCAGCTCCAAGCGACGCAAAAGGAGATGGACGAGTACACGTATGTGATCAGCCACGATTTGAAGGAGCCGCTGCGCGGGATTGAGGCCTTCAGCAAGTTCCTGGTGGACGACTATCGCGACAAGCTCGATGAAGAAGGCCGCCATCGCGTGGATGTGATTCGGAGCTCGGCGTTGCGGATGCAGCGGTTGATCAACGACCTGCTGAAATTCTCGCGGCTGGGCCAGCAGAAGAGTCCCTTCGCGCCCGTGGGTCTCAACACGATGCTGATGCATGTGCGGGTCAACCTGCAATACGCGCTGGACGCGAAGAAGACGGACCTGCGCGTGGACAAATTGCCGACGGTGATGTGCGACGCGACGGCGATGACGGAGGTGTTTCACAACCTGATCTCCAACGCGATCAAGTACAACGACAAGCCGCGCCCGGTGGTCGAGGTCGGCGGCACGGAGAAGACGAATCCCGAGACGGGACAGGCCGAGTATGTCATTCATGTGCGCGACAACGGCCTGGGCATCCGGGCGGAGTACTTCGAGAAGATTTTCCAGATTTTTCAACGGTTGCAGCGCGACGACGAGGGGACGGGGATTGGATTGACCATCGTCAAGCGCGTGGTAGAATGGCACGGAGGACGCGTCTGGGTGGAGAGTGAGTTTGGCCAGGGGACGACGTTTTACTTCACCCTGCCGAAGCGCGAGCTGAACGAAGCGCCGGACGCGGCCAGGACGACAGGCACAGGGCAAACAGAACTTGCATCAACCGTTTGACATTCTGCTGGTCGAGGATAACCCCGCCGACGTTGAGATCACCATCGAAGCGTTCCGTCGCAGTCACAAGGGCAACCGCGTCTTCGTCTGCCGCGACGGCGAGGAGGCGCTGGATTTTCTGTTTCACCGCGGCAAATTCGCCAGGGCCGGTTCGGCGCCGCGCCCCGACCTGATCCTGCTCGACCTGAACCTGCCGAAGAAGAATGGCACCGAGGTGCTCGATCTGGTCAAAACCAACCTGGGGATGAAGGACATTCCGGTCGTGGTGCTCACGACCTCCGACCGCGACGAGGATGTCTCCCGGTGTTACAAGGTTGGCGCGAACAGTTATCTCACCAAGCCCGTGCAATTCGACGATTGTTTGAAACTGGTCGAGGACATTCAGCAATACTGGCTGCACATCTCGAAGCTTCCCCCCAAGTTCGCATCGCCCCCGGTCCCATGAGTGCTGAACCCGCCCCGCTGCTCGTGGTCGAGGACAATCCGGTCTACGCGGAGATTTTGCAGCGATTGTTGCCGGCGCTGGGCGCGGAGATGCGGTTTGCCCCGAAGTGTGTTGACACGGCGGAAAAGGCCATCGAGGAGATCGCGCATACGAACTACTCGTTGGTGATCCTCGATTACAAACTGCCCGGTGCCGACGGGCTGAGCGTGCTGGCGCACATTCGCAGCCTGCCGATCCCGCGGCAGCCGGCGGTCATCATGCTGACGGGGATGGGAAACGAGTCGGTGGCCGTCGAAGCCATGAAACGCGGGGCCAAGGATTACCTGCCGAAAGACAGTCTGGATGTTCCGTCGCTCCTGCGGGCGATCAGCAGCGCCCTCGAACGCAAGCAACTGGAGCTGCAAGTCGCCCGGTTCACGGAAGAGTTGCGCGAGAAGAATGCCCAGGTCGAAGCCGACCTGAACATGGCGCGGGAAATCCAGGAGGCATTTTTGCCGGAACGGTATCCGACCTTTCCGAATGACGCCCTGGCGAAGGAAAGCGCGCTGCATTTTTATCATCGGTACCTTCCCACAGGGGCGGTGGGCGGCGATTTCTTTGATGTGCTGCGGATTTCCGACACACAGGCCGGCGTGTTCATTTGCGACGTGATGGGGCATGGCGTGCGGGCGGCGCTGGTGACCGCGATGGTGCGCGCGTTGGCCGAGGAGTTGGTTTCGGCGGCAGCGAAACCGGACAAGTTTCTGGTGGAGATCAACCGCCGGCTGCTCGGGATTTTGACGCAGACGCGGATGCCGATGTTTGCGTCGGCATTTTACCTGGTGGTGGACCTGGCGCGTGGAGAATTGCGGTATTCGAGCGCGGGGCATCCGAGCCCCTTGCTGGTGCGGCGAAGCGCGGGGACGGTCGAGGCGCTGCGATTTGCCGGCGGCCCGGCCCGGCGCTCGGCGTGTTCGAGGAGTCCGTGTACCCGATTTCCCGTGTCCGGTGGCGGCGCAGGATTTGGCCGTGCTGTTTACGGACGGCTTGTACGAGGTGGAGGGCGCGGAAGGAGACGAATACGGCCAGGAACGATTGCTGGCGGCGGTGATCAAGCGGAGCCAGTTGCCGGCCGGGCAGTTGTTCGACGAATTGCTGGCGGATGTCCAAAAGCATGCCGGCAACCGCGGGTTCGTGGACGACGTTTGCATCGTGGGCGTGGAAGTGGCCCGCGTCGGCCTGACCGAAAGCGACCGCGCCGGCGGATGAACCGGTTTCTTGCGGGGAACGGATCGAATTGAAGCAAGCGAGATTCAGTTCGTCCGCCACCACCGCGTGCGGCAGGCACAGGCGCTCTAG
>CAVYAC010000007.1:0-71908 GCA_963766065.1 uncultured Verrucomicrobiae bacterium | reverse complement strand
ACCAGCTCCCGAGTGTACGAAGATTCATCTGCCGTTCCCGCGCGGAAGCGTCGCGTTGGTGTTGGGTACGCGACGGACAACCGCCGGATGGCCGATGGTCAAATCCGCATTTTGCGCATCGGATCGAAGCGGCGGCGGCGTTGTATCGAGCGGGCAAGGTGAAGCGCCTGCTTGTCAGCGGAGACAACCACGTTCGCGGGTATGACGAGCCCAGCGACATGCGGGACGCGTTGGTGGCGGCGGGTGTGCCCGCACAGGCCATCGCGCTGGACTGTGCCGGGTTCCGGACATTGGACTCGGTCGTGCGCGCGAAGGAAGTGTTCGGGCAAACGAGCCTGGTTGTTGTCTCGGAGCAATTCCACAACTATCGCGCGGTGTTTATCTGCAGGCAGCTCGGAATCGACGCGGTAGCCTGAAGTGCAGGAGCCGGTGCGTTACATGTGTCGGCCTGGCCGGCCTTACCGGGAGTACCTGGCCCGGGTGAAAGTGGTGCTCGACCTCTACGTGTTGCGCACCAAGCCAAAGTTTCTTGGGGAGCCGGTGAAAGCGTGGGCGGCATAACTGAAGCCCGAACCTGCTGTCGCCCAGAAATCACAGGCCAGGCCGAAGCAGGAGACGTTGCCGCTGGAAGGCATCAGCCGCGGTCGGTTCGAACAAGAGCGGGCCGACGCTGTACAACGGCGAAGATTCTCTCAGACGTGCCGACGTTTCTAAGGCGGAGCGTGAGTTTAAAAAGATAGCGCATCGAGCAACGCGCCGTCAACCCGATCAGCAGGCCGCAGGACCGAAACTCATGCACGCGGATGTGGACTCATGCGACCGTGTGGTTCAGTCATGTAACGATGGACTCGGAAACCAACCTCCACCGGGCGGGCGATGTGCATTTCGTATCGTTAAACGATATATCTTCCCGGCAATCCATCCATATCAGCGCAAGCTATCCCGCATACTGGGTGGCCGATCGCAGCGATGGGACCTGCGGCGAAGCCCTGACGGGAACATTTGCCACCGTCAAGTCACCGGCCAAGAAGTGACCACGCGGCGCGCTGTGAAGGAAGTTGTAGGCCGCGTGGCCCCACGTGGCGTGCTTCCGGTGTGTTTCAACAGCTTCTAGTCGCCAATGCTCACCACGAAGTCGCGAAAAGCAGGAAGGCGGTGGGGAGCTGGTTGGGAAATGGATCAGGGATTGAAACAGGCCTCACGAGCGAGCCGACGCTGTACAACGGCGAAGATTTGGACGTGCCGACGTTTCTAAGGCGGAGCGTGAGTTTGAAGAGGTAGGGGAGGGTCATCTGGTGGCGACGGCACTGACCGTCGTGAAGAACGTCAAGTGTGTAGAACTGAGAGCCCGAAAAGAGACCTTTCGACCCGTTCGACGGGCTGAGGGCAGGCAGGGCAGGCGTGGAGGATGAACGGGCAGATGAATGTCGGTGCGAGGGAAAGTGGTTGGTTTGCAGCGGGCGCCCGGTGAGGTGGGCGCGTAAAGACGTGTGGGAGACCCTTCGACAAGCTCAGGGTGACGGACGGGGACTGGAAGCGGCGGAAGGCAGCAACGGGCCGGTCGCCCTACAATTAGGAGACGGTTAGGCAGGATGCCCAGGAACGGCACGGGGCATCGCGCCCTACAATCCAGGGAGGCAGGGGCGGGGCTGACGGATTTGGGTTTGACAAGAATATCGGAGTTGTGATAGTCGTAATAGGAGCGTTCTTTGATATACAGGGAGAAGCGTTCGGCGGTCGGCATGCGACGAAACGACGGCGGGGCGGAGATGTGACCAGAGGCGGCCACGCGGGAGCGTGCCCTCCAAAAACGGGCCAATTCACGGCGATTCACTCCGAAAGCCTTCGGGGCAAAGCGCCTTTAGTACCGGGGCGGGGGCATCGGGGGCCGGGGGCACGAAAAAAGTAAAATTGCAAAACGAACCCAATTTGGATCAAGCCGCGTGGAAAAGTTGGGAAAGCGAAGCCAATAACGAAGCCAAATTGCGGCCGCAGATACGACGGGGCCGCGTTTGCGCTGCCAGCAAGTCTGTGGCGCGTTTGCCGCACACGACAGCGGCGTCTCGTCGGACTCAGTCGGGGAATAGCCTGCCGAGGGAGCGAAAGACGGGATTTGGGAGCGGTTTCGGGAGTGTGTCGGGGCGTGTCGATGCAGGTCAACTGGAGGCGAGATTTGTGGAATCGGTTGCAGGTCCCGCCGGATTATCTGAAAGAAAGGACCTTTCGAGTTGGATTCGAATTGGGCGAATTTCTCAAGCGCAGGAATGGCAAGAATCAAGAAACATCTCCGCAACAGTTGCCATATTCACCGTGATCACAACGGATGCGGACTTCGGTGGGGCTTGGGGCGCTGTCCAACCGCGCGCGAGCCTGCAACCGCGTGCTTGACTTGCCGCGTCCTGTCGATGCAAATTGGCTTTGGGATGAGGAAGGGAACGCGAGGCGGCATCGAACAGGTTCGGAGCGGAACACCGGACGAGTCAAGGTGAGAGCAGCAAGTTTCGGCGGCCGGTTGGTTTGCCCTTTAGCCCCCGCCGCAAAACCGAATTCTTATCAGTCATGAAGCTTGTGACCTCATATCAAAGAGCCAACACGTGAACGCCACGAACTGGATTGTCGTTTGTACAACGGCCGTGCTTGGTTTGACTGTAACGGGATCCGCCCAGCAGACGAATGTCGAGGCCGTCGCATACAAGATTCAAGAGACGCGTCTGGGGCCGATGGATGAGAAGGTGTTGGCACCGGCTTCAGTCGGGATGGTTGCCATCTCGCTTACGTTACCACCAGGGGTCAGGAGCAATCGTCGTCGTGGACGGCCAGGCGGGCGCGGAGTACGACGGAATCGCTGCCGGGAGCATGATCTTCAGCGCCGACGGCAAGCGCATGGCGTACGTGGCCCAGAAGGGCGCGAAGCAGATGGTCGTGGTGGACGGCGAAGCGGGCCCGGAGTACGACGAAATCGGCAAAGGCACCCTGATTTTCAGTGCCGACGGCAAGCGCGTGGCGTATGGAGCCCAGAAGGGCGCGAAGCGGTTCGTGGTGGTGGACGGCCAAGCGGGCCCGGGAGACGACGGGATAAGCCCGCCCCTTCAGCGCCGACGGCAAGCGCGTGGCGTATGGAGCCCAGAAGGGCGCGAAGCGGGTGGTGGTGGTGCTGGACGGCCAAGCGGGCCCGGAAGTACGACGGAATAAGCTCGCTGATTTTCAGCGCCGACGGCAAGCGCGTGGCGTACGCGGCCCAGAAGGGCGCGAAGTGGTTGGTGGTGGTGGACAGCGAGGCGGGCGCGGAGTGCGACGGGATCGGTAAAAGCACCCTGATTTTCAGCGCCGACGGCAAGCGCGTGGCGTACGTGGCCCAGAAGGGCGCGAAGCAGACTGGTGGTGGTGGACGGCCAAGCGGGCCCGGGTTATGACTCGATATGTTCCTTGACCTTCAGCGCCGACGGCAAGCGGGTGGCGTATGCGGCCGGGGAAGGGCGCGAAGCGGTTCGTGGTGGTGGACGGCCAGGTGAGCCCGGTAGTACGATGCAATCGCTGAAAGGCTCGCCGATGTTCAGCGCCCGACGGCAAGCGCGTGGCGTATGGGGCCAAGAAAGGCGATAAGTGCATGGTGGTGGTGGACGGCCAGGAGGGCGGAGAGTACGACGCTATCCGGGAAGACACGCGTGATCTTTCAGCGCCGACGGCAAGCGCGTGGCCTAATCGCGCCTGGAAGCGCGATAAGTGTTTGGTGGTGGTGGACGGTGAAGCGGGCGCGGAGTACGACGCAATCGCTGAAGGCTCACCGGTATCAGCGCCGACGGCAAGCGCGTGGCGTATCTGATTCTGGAAGGGCGTGAAGCGGTTGGTGGTTGTGGATGGCCAAGAGGCGGGCGCGGATTACTACGACGGAATCGTCAAGAACGGCCCGAACTTTCCATTCCGATGGCGTTCTGGAATATCTGGCGGTCAAAGACAACTCGCTTTACCGCGTCAAATACATCCCCGTGCCAGCAAAGACCAACGGAACGAAGAACAGGCACAAACAACCGTATTGCTGGCATGGGGTGTATTTACGCGGTAAAGCGAATTGTTTTTACCGCCAGATCTTCAGAACGCCATTGGAATGGAAAGTTGGGCCGTTCTTAACCATTCCGTCGTATAATCCGCGCCCGCCTCTTGGCCATCCACAACCACCAACCGCTTCACGCCCTTCCAGTACGATACGCCACGCGCTTGCCGTCGGCGCTGAAGACCGGTGAGCCTTCAGCGATTGCGTCGTACTCCGCGCCCGCTTCACCGTCCACCACCACCAAACACTTATCGCGCTTCCAGGCACGATACGCCACGCGCTTGCCGTCGGCGCTGAAGATCAGCGTGTCTTCCGGATAGCGTCGTACTCCGCGCCCTCCTGGCCGTCCACCACCACCATGCACTTATCGCCTTTCTTGGCCCCATACGCCACGCGCTTGCTGTCGCGCTAGCCATCGGCGAGCCTTCAGCGATTGCATCGTACTCCGGGCTACCTGGCCGTCCACCACCACGAACCGCTTCGCGCCCTTCCCGGCCGCATACGCCACCCGCTTGCCGTCGGCGCTGAAGGTCAGGGAGCGTATTCCGTCGTACTCCGGGCCCGCTTGGCCGTCCACCACCACCATCTGCTTCGCGCCCTTCTGGGCCACGTACGCCACGCGCTTGCCGTCGGCGCTGAAAATCAGGGTGCTTTTGCCGATTCCGTCGCACTCCGCGCCCGCCTCGCTGTCCACCACCACCAACCACTTCGCGCCCTTCTGGGCCGCGTACGCCACGCGCTTGCCGTCGGCGCTGAAAATCAGCGAGCTTATTCCGTCGTACTCCGGGCCCGCTTGGCCGTCCAGCACCACCACCACCCGCTTCGCGCCCTTCTGGGCTCCATACGCCACGCGCTTGCCGTCGGCGCTGAAGATCAGCGAGTTTATCCCGTCGTACTCCGGCCCGCTTGGCCGTCCACCACCACGAACCGCTTCGCGCCCTTCTGGGCTCCATACGCCACGCGCTTGCCGTCGGCACTGAAAATCAGGGTGCCTTTGCCGATTCCGTCGTACTCCGGGTCCCGCTTGGCCGTCCACCACGACCATCTGCTTCGCGCCCTTCTGGGCCACATACGCCATGCGCTTGCCGTCGGCGCTGAAGATCATGCTGCCGGCAGCGATTCCGTCGTACTCCGCGCCCGCCTGGCCGTCCACGACGACGCATTGCTTCTGACCCCTGGTGGTAACGTAAGCGAGATGGCAACCATCCCGACTGAAAGCCGGTGCCAACACCTTCTCATCCATCGGCCCCAGACGCGTCTCTTGAATCTTGTATGCGACGGCCTCGACATTCGTCTGCTGGGCGGATCCCGTTACAGTCAAACCAAGCACGGCCGTTGTACAAACGACAATCCAGTTCGTGGCGTTCACGTGTTGGCTCTTTGATATGAGGTCACAAGCTTCATGACTGATAAGAATTCGGTTTTGCGGCGGGGGCTAAAGGGCAAACCAACCGGCCGCCGAAACTTGCTGCTCTCACCTTGACTCGTCCGTGTTCCGCTCCGAACCTGTTCGATGCCGCCTCGCGTTCCCTTCCTCATCCCAAAGCCAATTTGCATCGACAGGACGCGGCAAGTCAAGCACGCGGTTGCCAGGCTCGCGCGCGGTTGGACAGCGCCCCAAGCCCCACCGAAGTCCGCATCCGTTGTGATCACGGTGAATATGGCAACTGTTGCGGAGATGTTTCTTGATTCTTGCCATTCCTGCGCTTGAGAAATTGGCCCAATTCGAATCCAACTCGAAAGGTCCTTTCTTTCAGATAATCCGGCGGGACCTGCAACCGATTCCACAAATCTCGCCTCCAGTTGACCTGCATCAACACGCCCCGACACACTCGCCGGAACCGCTCCCAAATCCCGTCTTTCGCTCCCCTCGGCAGGCTATTCCCCCCCGAGCCGAGTCCGACGAGACGCCGCTGTCGTGTGCGGCAAACGCGCCACAGACTTGCTGGCAGCGCAAACGCGGCCCCGTCGTATCTGCGGCCGCAATTTGGCTTCGTTATTGGCTTCGCTTTCCCAACTTTTCCACGCCGGCTTGATCCAAATTGGGTTCGTTTTGCAATTTTACTTTTTTCGTGCCCCCGGCCCCCGATGCCCCCGCCCCGGTACGGAAGCGCTTTGCCCCGAAGGCTTTCGGAGTGAATCGCCGTGAATTGGCCCGTTTTTGGAGGGCACGCTCCCGCGTGGCCGCCTCTGGTCACATCTCCGCCCCGCCGTCGTTTCGTCGCATGCCGACCGCCGAACGCTTCTCCCTGTATATCAAAGAACGCTCCTATTACGACTATCACAACTCCGATATTCTTGTCAAACCCAAATCCGTCAGCCCCGCCCCTGCCTCCCTGGATTGTAGGGCGCGATGCCCCGTGCCGTTCCGGGGTATCCCGCCGGGTCGTCTCCGAATTGTAGGGCGACCGGCCCGGTCGCCGCCTTCCGCCGCTTCCAGTCCCCGGCCGTCACCCTGAGCTTGTCGAAGGGTCTCCCACACGTCTTTACGCGCCCACCTCACCGGGCGCCCGCTGCAAACCAACCACTTTCCCTCGCACCGACATTCATCTGCCCGTTCATCCTCCACGCCTGCCCTGCCTGCCCTCAGCCCGTCGAACGGGTCGAAAGGTCTCTTTTCGGGGTCAACTCTTGACACTTGACGTTCTTCACGACGGTCAGTGCCGGACGCTATGATGACCCTCCCCTACCTCTTCAAACTCACGCTCCGCCTTAGAAACGTCGGCACGTCCAAATCTTCGCCGTTGTACAGCGTCGGCTCGCTCGTGAGGCCTGTTTCAATCCCTGATCCATTTCCCAACCAGCTCCCCACCGCCTTCCTGCTTTTCGCGACTTCGTGGTGAGCATTGGCGACTAGAAGCTGTTGAAACACACCGGAAGCACGCCACGTGGGGCCACGCGGCCTACAACTTCCTTCACAGCGCGCCGCGTGGTCACTTCTTGGCCGGCTTGACGGTGGCAAATGTTCCCGTCAGGGCTTCGCCGCAGGTCCCATCGCTGCGATCGGCCACCCAGATGCGGGATAGCTTGCGCTGATATGGATGGATTGCCGGGGATATATCGTTTAACGATACGAAATGCACATCGCCCGCCCGGGGAGGTTGGTTTCCGAGTCCATCGTTACATGACTGAACCACACGGTCGCATGAGTCCACATCCGCGTGCATGAGTTTCGGTCCGGCGGCCCGCCATCGGGTCGACGGCGCGTTGCTCGATGCGCTATCTTTTTAAACTCACGCTCCGCCTTAGAAACGTCGGCACGTCTGAGAGAATCTTCGCCGTTGTACAGCGTCGGCCCGCTCTTGTCGAACCGACCGCGGCTGATGCCTTCCAGCGGCAACGTCTCCTGCTTCGGCCTGGCCGGCGATTTCTGGGCGACAGCAGGTTCGGGCTTCAGTTATGCCGCCCACGCTTTCACCGGCTCCCCAAGAAACTTTGGCTTGGTGCGCAACACGTAGAGGTCGAGCACCACTTTCACCCGGGCCAGGTACTTCCCGGAAGGCCGGCCAGGCCGACACATGTAACGACACCGGCTCCGCACTGTAGGCTACCGCGTCGATTCCGAAATGCCGGCAGATAAACACCGCGCGATAGTTGTGGAATTGCTCCGAGACAACAACCAGGCTCGTTTGCCCGAACACTTCCTTCGCGCGCACGACCGAGTCCAATGTCCGGAACCCGGCATAGTCCAGCGCGATGGCCTGTGCGGGCACACCCGCCGCCACCAACGCGTCCCGCATGTCGCTGGGCTCGTCATACCCGCGAACGTGGTTGTCTCCGCTGACAAGCAGGCGCTTCACCTTGCCCGCTCGATACAACGCCGCCGCCGCTTCGATCCGATGCGCAAAATGCGGATTTGACCATCGGCCATCCGGCGTCGTCCGTCGCGTACCCAACACCAACGCGACGTTCGCGCGGGAACGGCAGATGAATCTTCGTACACTCGGGAGCTGGTCGTGGAGATGATCCATACGTTGCACAGCCACACGCCCGCGCAACATGCGGCTGCTCCCGCCAAGCCGATGATAATTAACGTTCGCGCGGTCCGTGTCATGATTTCGAAACCGCAGTCTCTGGAAAGGACTTCAAGGCTTCCCGAATATCGGTATACAAGGCCTGAACCCAGGCAGGCTGTGATCCCGAATACGGCAAGTCGCGCCGTCGAAAATCAACCGGACACAATATCAGCACAATGTTGTCGATGCCCGTCCTCGCCGCCAGAACAAATAGATCTTCCGCAGCCTTGTCTCCCATCGCCAAACAGCCACTCGATTCCCACCCGCCGTGGATCATGATGTCACCGCCCAGCTCTGTCCGACCGTCACGCTGCGCCTGCCGGCGGTCAAAATCATTAGGATAGCCCACCCGCAACGATAAATGGCAGAGGCTGTTGGGATTCAACGATTCAATCCGGTAAATGCCCTCCGGCACCTGCCCGTCGCCCTGCCGCAACTTGGGGCCTGCCTTTCCGCTTGCCCCCAAGATCCGGTAGGATTTGGCAAACTGGTATTGGCCATCGCGGTTGATTGCCCAAACTTCCATGACCCGTTCGGCTTTGAACCCGATCAGCGCCAGTCTCGTCGGCGGATACGGCAAGCCCCGTGCGGCAAATACCGGCATCAATCGGCTATCCACAGCCGTTCCGTATTGGGCAATCCGTTCGGATATCGTCGTATCGCCCCGCTCTCGGTCCGTAATGGCAAACCGACGGATGGCATAGACCAAGGCGAACGCGATCAGCGCCAACAGAATCATCCATCGCGCGGCGCGCATCTCTCAAACTCCGAAAGCGACTCTCACCTCTTCAAACTCACACTTCGCCTCAAAAACGTCGGCACGTCCAAATCTTCGCCGTTGTACAACGTCGGCTCGCTCTTGTCGAACCGGCCGCGGCTCACACCTTCGAGGGGCAACGTCTCTTGCCTCGGCTTGGCCGGCGCCTTCTGGGCGACAACAGGCTCGGCCTTCGGCGCTTCTTCCACCGCCGCTTGGGAGCCGACGCCACGGCAACCGCCGGCGCGGAAATCGAGGCCGGTCGTGAACTGCTCTGCGGTGGCATGCTTTCCACGGCTCGATGTGGAAGCGATGGCTTTGCAGTCGCCGCCTGGGCGACAACTCGTCGCGGCAAAATGTTCGCCGCCGCGATCACCGTCACCGACAGCTTTCCGCGATACGCCTCGTCAATCGCCGCGCCCATGATCACATGCGCCCGGTTCGCCAGACGCGATATCGGTTCGACCGTCTTCTGCACGTCGGCCAGCGTCAAATCCGGCCCGCCCAAAATGCTTACCAATACGCCTTCCGCTTTGGCCAATACGTCGCCGCTGTCCAGCAGCGGATTGTCGAGGAGCGCCTTCACGGCGTCCCGCGCCTTGTTGGTTCCTTCGGCCTGGCCAAAGCTGAACAACCCGTCGCAATGCTTCGACCCGAGCGTCGCGCGCAAATCGGCAAAATCCAAATTGATCAGTCCCTTGCGCGACAACAGTTGCCAGATCGCCTGCACGCCCACCATGACCGTTTCATCCGCGCGCTTGAACGCATCCACCACGCTCGTTTCCGCGCCGGCGATGCGCACAATCTTGTCGTTCGGGATGCAAATCACCGCGTCCGCCTGCAACTTGAGCTGCTCCAGCCCCGTCAACGCCTGCTGCTTGCGCCGGTCCCCCTCGAACGAAAATGGCAACGCGACAAACGCCAGCACCAGCGCGCCCTGCTCTTTGGCGATGCGCGCAATCGTCGGACTGGCTCCCGTGCCCGTTCCTCCACCCAGGCCCGTGGTAATAAACACCACGTCCGCACCCTGCGCCAGCGCCTCGATTCGCTCCGCATCGTTCTGGGCGGCGCGCGCGCCGATCTCGGGTTCGCCGCCTGTCCCCAGGCCATGCGTGACCGCCGCGCCAATTTGCAACGTCTCCACGCCGGTCATTTCGTTCAGCGCTTGCAGGTCGGTGTTGATCGCCATCAGGTCAACCCCTTCCAACGGGTGGTCCGCTTGCGCTCGGGACTGGGCAATCTGGCTGATGACGTGGCATCCCGCGCCTCCCACACCGAAAATCTTCAGTCGAATCCGCTGCCCGGGCGTTGATTTCTTTTCCATGTTCTCGCTGGTTTCCTGTTGTGCCGCGGGCTCCGCGGCCGGGTTCGAGATTGCTTTGCGTCGGGGTGTCATCACGGCTCTCCGTCTCACATAAAGGCCCGCACTCTTTGCAGGAGATGCTGAAATTTCTGGCCCATCCGCTGCCACGGCGGCGGAGCCTGGTGCTGGTCGCGCTGCGAGCCGAGCGCGTACCGCACGAGACCGATCGCCGTCGAATACTCGGGGCTCTCAATCGCCGACGTCGGCCCCCCGACCGTCAAACTGTGTCCGATGTGAACCGGCAACCCGAAGATTTGGGCTGCGAGAGGCTCCATGCCCTTCAAGCGCGCGCAACCACCCGTGATGAATACTCCCGCTCCGAGGTAATCGAGCAGCTTCTGTTTCTCCAGCTCCTTCTTCACCAATGTCAGCGTCTCCTCCACGCGCAGGTGCATCGCCCGGCACAGTTGCTGTTTCGACACCTGGCGGTCCGGCAGCCCGACTTCGCGCTTCAGCGTGATCGCTTCGTCCACCAGCGGAACTTCCACCGACCCGTGCTCAACCTTCAGCGTCTCGGCGCGGTTCATCGGAATCCGCAACCCGATCGCCACGTCGTTGGTAATATGGTCACCGCCCACCGCCAGCACGCCGCTGTGTTGAATCGTCCCTTCGCTGTACACGATGTAATCAGTCGTGCCCCCGCCCATGTCGATCACCACCGCGCCCAATTGCTGGTGTTCCGACGTCAGCACCGCCAGCGCCGAAGCGAAACCGCTGACCGCGATGTTCGCCACGTCCAGCGGCACCTGCTTGATGCATTTGATTGTGTTTTGCAGTCGCGTGCGCACGCCGTAAATCACGTGCACGTCGGCCTCGAGCTTGGCCCCGATCATCCCCACCGGATTCTGAATCCCATCGTGACCGTCCACGAAGAAATGCTGGCGAATCGCGTGGATGACCACGTGGTCCATCGGAATGTTCACGGCCTTGGCGTTGAGCAGAACGTTGCGAACGTCCTCCTCCGAAATCTCGCGCTCGTCGTTGGTCACCGCCACCGTGCCGCGGTTATTGAAGCTGCGAATGTGCCCCCCGCTCACGCTGGCGTACACATTGTGGATCTCCACGCCCGCGCTCTCCTCCGCATCGGCCACGGCCGCATGGATGCATTCCACTGTCGCATCGATGTTGATGATCTCGCCCTTGCGCACGCCCTCGCAGTTCGCCTGGCCCACCCCGATGACCATGATGTTGCCATCGTCCAGCACCTCCCCGACCACGGCGCACACCTTGGATGTGCCCACCTCCAACCCTACGATGATCTTTTCCTTCGGTAACATGTTTCCAACCGAACCTTTCTAATTAACAAATGTCACGGGCACGCCGCGGTTGACGGTCAGGTCCACCATCTGCACCGATTTCTGCCGCTGCTGCGCCCACCGCAAAATCACTCCCAGCCGTCGCAATTGCTGGGGAAAATCTTCCACATCCACTTTCACCGTGGTGTGCTGCGCCGTGGTCAGCACCAGTTGCCGCGCCTTCGACAAATCGATTTGTTGAACCTCCAGCAGTGACCCCGCCACCGCCTGGTCGAGTTTGTCCAACAATTCCAATGCCCGATAAATCTGTTCCGATTCCACCTGCCGCCCCACCCGCGCGTCGGCCAGCGTCACACCGGTCAACACCGGCACCGGCCGCGGCGTTTGCGGCTGCAGCACCGTCCCATCGGGCAGCTTGATCGCCTTCATCACAAAGCCCGCGCGGTCGATATAAAATGTCTCGTCTCCCATCTCGCGGGTCGCCACCCGCAGTCGCGCCACCGCCGTGCGTTCCATCACACGGATATACAACCGATCCGGCTGCATCCGCCGCACTTCCACCGCCCGCACCAGGGGCAGCATTTCCAAATTGGCGCGCACGTGATCCAAATCGATGGACAGGAGGTTCTCCCCAACGCGCACACCGGCGAATTGGACCACCCGCTCCGGTGTCAGCACGCCGTCGTCGTCCACCACGATCTGGCGAATCGCAAACCGCGGGTTGTCGTACACCAGCCGATGAATCGTCGTCTTCGCCAACCAGCAAATCCCGTAGCCCGTCAACACAATCATGCCCAGGCCCACCACCAGTGCCGTTCCCACCCGCAGCCGCCGCAGCGAACGCCCCCGCGTCTGGACTTTCACATCCAGCAGGTACTCGGGACGCTTCTTTCTTCGATTTCCAAGTTTCATCGGGAAATGGCAACCGTCTCTTTCTCGCCGGCGACAGGCGCCCCGTTTCGACCGCTCCGCGCCAGGGCCAGTTGCACCAACCGCGCACACAGATCCGGAAATTCAATCCCCGACGCCCGTGCCGCCTTGGGCAGAAGGCTCGTCTCGGTGAACCCGGGTATGGTGTTCACTTCCAGCACGAACAGTTCGCCGTTCTGCGACAGCATCAAGTCTACGCGGGAATAGTCCCGGCAGCCCAGGCAATCATGCGCCCGCAACGCCAGCGTTTTCGCCAGGTATTCGACATTCTTGTCCAGTGCCGCCGGACACAGATAGTCAGTTTCGCCCTTCGTGTACTTGGCTTCGTACGTAAAGAAGTCGTGCTTCGGACGAATCTCCACCACCGGGAAGGCCCGGCGATCCAGGATTCCGACCGTCAACTCGCGGCCGGCGATGAATTGCTCCACCAGCAGCCGACTGTCGTATCGCCCGGCCATCTGGTAAGCCTCGAGCAACCCCGCTTCCTGGTGGACAATACTGATGCCCACGCTCGAACCCTGCCGCGAGGGTTTCACCACCACCGGGAAACCGAGTCGCGCCAGTCGCGGCCGGATCGGTTGAGCGTTCTCGAAGGCTTCGTAGGCCGGCGTCGGAATTCCCGCGACGAGGAAAGATTGTTTGGCCGCCACCTTGTCGAACGCCAGGGCGCTCGCTGCGGGACCGGATCCCGTGTACGCAATCCCTCTCCCCTCAAGGATCCGTTGGAGGGCGCCGTCTTCCCCAAACGTCCCGTGCAGCACCAGGAACGTCACGTCCACGTCCGCTGGAATCGTGAAGGTCGCATCCTGAATGTCCATGGGCACGACCTTGGCACCGGTCGCCGTCAACGCATTCGCCACGGCCGTGCCGGACCGCAACGACACCTCCCGCTCCGCCGACGGCCCGCCCATTAACACCGCGATCTTCAGTTTCTTCATAGGGCCGCTTTCTCGTGTCCTTCCGTTCCGAGAATCATCACCTCGGGTTCGAGATCGATGCCGCGCTCCTGGCGCGCCCGCAGGCGGATCGCGGCAATCAACTCCATCACGTCGCTGGCCTTTGCCCGTCCTTCGTTCACGATAAAATTCCCATGCACGTCGGACACGCGTGCCCCGCCGACCGACATCCCCTTCAACCCCAATTCCTCAATCAGTTTGCCCGCGGGAATCGTCTCGGGATTCTTGAAAATACAGCCCGCACTCGGCTTCGCCGGTTGCGACGACCATCGCCGTTTTGCAAACGCCTTCAGCCGTCCCTCGATCACCTTGCGCTCCGACTTGATCCCGCGAAGGATCGCCGAGAGGGCGATGTGGTTGTGAAATACCGGGCAGCTCCGATACGTCACGGGAAGGCTTTTTGCCTCCGCATCGTACGTGTCGCCCGCGTAACTGATGTAGCGCACCCACTCGACCACGTCGAACATCTGCTTGCCCATCGCGCCCGCGTTCATGCGCAGGGCGCCCCCCAGCGACCCGGGGATCCCTTCCATGAATTCCAATCCGCTGAGTTGGTTCCGCGCCGCCACCGTTGCAATCGCCTTCAGCCTCGCTCCAGCCCGCGCCACGAGCCGTTCCCCTTCCACCTCGACCTTTGAAAACTCATCGTTGGTCAGGCTGATGACCACGCCCGCGATGCCTCCGTCGAGCACGAGCAGGTTCGTCCCGCGGCCAATCACTGTCACCGGGACTTCGCGAACGTGGCAGTAGTGCAGGAGACGCGCGAGGTCGCGCTCATTCGCGGGCTCAACCCAAAACTCGGCCGGGCCGCCCACCCGCATCGAGGTGTGCCGCGCCATTGGTTCATCACGGCGAATCTTGGACTTCTCCGAGAGCAATACCTCCCAGTCCGCCTGCATCTTCATCGGCTGTTTTTCCGGATGGAGAACGTTCGGTCCACGGCTGCGGAGCTTGCGCACCAACGCTTCGGCCACCTTGTACACGTCTCCGGCGCCCATGGTCAGCACCAGGTCACCAGGCCGCGCCTCCGCAAATAGCCGCACGACCAGCATTTCCGGGTCTGTCGTCAAACACGGCCCCCGATTGCCCGGACGCCACCACGGTCTGGTGAAGCATCCGTCCGTTGACTCCTTCGATGGGCCGCTCGCTCGCCGCGTAGATGTCCGTGAGGAACAATTTGTCGGCGCCGGCGAACGCCGAGCCAAACTCCTCCAGCAACGCCTGCGTGCGCGTGTACCGATGCGGTTGGAACGCCACGATCAACCGCCGATACCCCGCCCCGTTCTCCCCCGCCAACATCGTGCGGGCTGCCGCAATCGTCGCGCGGATTTCCGTCGGATGATGCGCGTAATCATCCACCACCAGGATTCCGTCCTCTTCGTACTTCCGATCAAACCGTCGCGTCGCCCCCGTGAAGCGCTGGAGCGCATCGGCAATTCTCTCGAACGGCACGCCCAGCTCGTCGGCGACCGCGACTGCCGCGAGCGCATTGGTGACATTTTGCATTCCGGGTATGGCCAATTCAACCACCCCGATTTGCTGGTCCCGGCAGGAAACCGTGAACCGGGTACCGCATTTTGTCTGCTGGATGTTCAGGGCGCGGTAATCCGCCGTTGGAGAAAGTCCAAACGTGATCGCCGCCCGGCATTTGGGCGCGAGCGCCAGGCAGTCCGCGCAATCGGCGCACAGAAACACGGTCTTGTGCGTGCTGGCGAAAAATGATTCGAAGGTTTCGCGAAGCTTGTCCATCGAACCGTAGTGATCCAGGTGCTCCGGCTCGATGTTCAGGCACACGGAGTATTCCGGACTGAACCCAACCAGCGTGCCGTCGCTCTCGTCGGCTTCGGCGACAAAGTATTTCCCACCGCCGATCTGCGCATTGGCGCCGAGCACCGGCACGTGCGCCCCGACGCAATAGCTGGGCGCGCTGTCGCTTCGCGTGAGCACGTACGCAATCATCGCCGTTGTCGTCGTTTTGCCGTGAGTTCCGGCCACCGCGATGTTGTTGGGGTGATTCATCAGGGCGCTCAGCAACAGCCCGCGCCGCACCCGCGGAATCTTCAGTTCGGCCGCCGCCTGAAGTTCCACGTTCTCACCGCCAACGGCCGACGTGTAGACCACCAGCTCTGTCCCTTCGCTGATATTCTGGCCCGCATGGCCGGTATGGATTCGAGCCCCCAGTTTTTGCAACTCCTTCATGCCGCCATTGGGCGCCATGTCCGACCCGGTGACGCGGTGCCCCTGTTGCAATAACAGGCGCGCCAGTCCACTCATCCCGCATCCTCCGATGCCCACAAAATGGACCCGGCGTGATCCGCTGCCGAGAAACTCAATTAGTTGCTGTTTGTTCCCCATATTGTTCCAAAAGGATCGCGATGCGGTCCGCCGCATCGTCCACGGCCAGCGACCGCGCGGCTTTGGCCATGCGGCTGCGGCCGGCTTCGTCGTCGAGGAGGCCGCCAATGACTCTTGCGAACCGTTCGCCTCGTTCCGCGGCCTCTCCGTCCGCTGACGATTGCTCGATCAGCCACGCCGCCCCGGCCCGCTCAAACACCCGCGCGTTGTACCACTGGTGATTGCCCGCAGCGTGCGGGTACGGAACCAGAATCGCGGGCAAACCGAAGGCCGCAATCTCGGTGAGCGTGGACGCTCCCGAACGCGCCACGACCACGTCCGCCGCGCTGTACGCCAATTCCATCTGACCGCAAAAACTCATCACCATTGCCCGAAATCCATTTGTTTCGTACGTCTCACGTAGGAATTCTTCATCCTTCGCGCCCGTCAAATGCACAAACTGCAACGCGGCCGCCCGCGACTTCAGCCGCGGCAGCGCCAGCGCCACACCTTCGTTGATTGCGTGAGACCCCTGGCTGCCGCCTGCAACCAGCACCGTCAGTCGTCCTAGCTCCAAACCAAGTTGCGCGCGCGCATCGGCCACTTTGCCGCGCCGCAACGCCTCGCGAATCGGCGTGCCCGTGACCGTCACCGGCTTGCGCCCAAAATACCGGGCGCAGTCGGCCAGCCCTACCGCAACGTGGTCCGCCAATCGGCCCGCCCAGCGGTTCGACTTGCCAGGCACGGCATTGGATTCGTGGATCACTGTCGCCGTCCCGCGCTTGCGGAACCACCGCGCCCCGAATATCGCAGGCGCGGACGTAAATCCCCCCATCCCCAGCACTACGTCCGGCTCGAATTCCTCACAAGCTGCGACGCACACCCGCGTCGCCTTTGCCAGGCGCAGGCCGAACTTGATCAGCCGCCCCACCCCCTCGTACCCCATGGCCGGCACTACCGCCACTGCGATACTGTCGGAACGGCTGGAGCAACCGGTCGATACTGCCAGGGCCGTCTGATCGATTGCCTTTTCGGACACCAACAACCGGACTTGATGCCGTCGCGCGTGGAGGACCTCCGCGACCGCCATCCCCGGGAACAGATGTCCACCCGTCCCCCCGCATGCGATCATGACTTTCATTCATGCAACCGCGGCCGCTCCTCCTACGTGAGTGACGAACGCCGCGCGAAGAACTCCTGTTCCTCACTCTCCGCTTCCGCGGAACTGTGTTGGTAAATGTTCAAGAGCAACCCGACGGCCACCATGTTCAGCACAAGGTTCGATCCGCCAAAACTAATAAACGGCAGCGGCAGCCCCTTCGTCGGCAACCATGCCGTGACGACACCGATATTGATCAGCGCCTGCATGGCCAACAGCACCGCGATGCCCACGCCGAGGTACTGCCCGAATAAATCTGACGCCCGCAAACTGATAATCACTGCGCACACCATCAACAGCGCGAACGCCAACAGAATCGCCAGCGTCCCCACCAGTCCCAGTTCTTCGCCGATAATCGGAAAAATAAAGTCCGTGTGGGCTTCCGGCAGGTAAAACATCTTTTGCATACTGTTGCCCAGGCCCACGCCGTTGAATCCACCGGACCCAAACGCGAGGATCGCCTGCCACACCTGATAGCCGGCGCCCTGCTTGTATTTCTCCAGATCCATGAACGCCATCAGCCGCGCCGCCCGCGTCGGGTTGTGGATGACGAGCGTGGCAAATCCCGCCACGCCACCAAAGATGGTCGGCACCAGGTACCGCAGCCGCACACCCGCAACGTACATCATCGCGAAACTCACCGACGCCATCAACGCCGTGGAACCGAAGTCAGGCTCGGCCAGAATCAACAGCAACGTCACCCCGACCACACCCATGGGAACGGCAAACCCGCGGCTGAACCGGCAGACGTCGCTTCTCTTTCGCCAGCCAGTGCGCCAACCACACCACCAGCGCCAGTTTCCCGAGTTCTGATGGTTGAAACCGCATCGCACCGAACCCGAGCCAGCGGCGCGCGCCGCCCACCTTCAAACCAATGTGGGGAACCAACACCAGCGCCAGCATGACCCCGGCAACGACGAGCACGCCCGTGCACACACCGCGCAGTTTCGGGTAGGGAACGCTGCCAGCCATCACACACCCAACGGCTCCGACGAGCATCCATGCCAGTTGCCGTTTCAGCAGGTATCGCTGATCACCGTAGCGGTCCTTGGCGTACAGGGCGCTCGTGCTGAAGAGCATGACCACGCCGATGGTCAACAATGCCAGCATGATCGTCAACAGCGTGATGGCCGCCTTGTTCACAGGCCTCCCATTCTTTGGTTACACGAACGTAGGGCTGTCGGTTATTGTACTGTCGCACGCGATGCGGACACGACCGGTGCCGCCAGGTCCGGCGTGGTCGGGGCCGTTGTTCCCGTCGTCGTTGCGTTCGCCGTCGGCGCGGTGCCGCCCGCCGGCGTTGTGTTGGCAACCGGTGTTGTCGCAGGCGCCGTCGTGGTCAACGCGGTCGCATTCGGCTGCTGCGACGGGATCACCAGACGCTGGCCATACTGGACCTTCTTCGGATCGGTGATGTTGTTGGCCTTGAGCAGGTCGTCGGTCTTGATGCCATACTTCTTGGCAATCGTCCCCGGTGATTCGTTGAAGTCCACGATGTGAATTGTCTGCCCGTTCTCCGTGTAGGTGCCGGGAGCTTGCCACCCGGCCGACGACGTGGTCGCGATGCCCGCACTGACGGTGTTGGCAGCCGTGTCTGTCGTGGCCTTGGCTGTCGCCATCGGAATATGAAGCTTCTGGCCGACCTTGAGCGAATCACCACTCAGATTGTTCGCCTGCTTGAGTGCTGTCACGGTGACATTTTCGTGCCGTGCGATCTTCCAGAGCGAATCCCCGGACTTCACAACGTACAGATTGCCACTGTCAACGGTTCCTGTTGACGGAGCCGCGGATGCGGTCGCCCCGGACGGGACGCTGGTGGCATCCGTTGAGGTCGGAATCATGGACGCGGTCGCCACGCTGGTCTTCTCCGCCTTTGCCGCGGGCACGGTTAATTTCTGGCCGACCTTCAGAACGCTGGTCTTCGACATGTTGTTCGCGCGACTGAGTTCGCCGACGGTAACGTTCTCCGCCTTGGCGATCTTCCAGAGGGAGTCACCCTTCTTCACGACATAGATTTGCGCGGTCGTCGAGCCGGCGCGGGTTGGGCCACGGGCGCGGGTACCGGACCGGCGCTTCATTGCCCGCCATGAACATCACCGGCGCCAGCGAGTTCACCGCTCCCGGACCTTGCGGATTCGGGATCGAGGTCACCTGGTTAGTGTCCGCAGGCTCGCCGGCCGGGTTTTCGTTGTCCGCCATTGGAGGCGTGCTGCTCTTGACCCGGGAGCATCCCTCAAAGACGACGATGCCTCCGATCACGAGGACGTGTAACGCGACGACGATGAGCACGACTTTTGAGACTTTCATTGGTTCCTTTCGTTTCCGTATTGTTGTTTTTGATCGATCGTTGTTTTGCAAATCCGCTTTACGTCACCTCACGGCAGGTTGAAGACGTGCCGCTTGAACTCCTCACCGCGATGTTCATAATTCTCAAACATGTCAAAGCTGGCACACCCGGCGACAACAACACCGTATCGCCACGACGGGCATGACTGGCCGCCAGACGCACGGCCTCTTCCATGGAACATGCACGCACGCACGGCGCCGCTTTGGACCAGGCGCGCCACATTTTCCCTTGCGCCTCGCCGATCAACACCGCCAGCTTGACCTTGTCGGCAACCACCTCCTTCAGCGACGTGAAATCCAAACCCTTGTCGCGACCGCCCGCGATCAGCACGCAGCGTCCCGGCAGGGAACGCAACGCCTTCTCCACGGCATCGACGTTGGTCGCCTTCGAATCGTTGATGTACGTCACGCCACCCACCTCCGCCACGAATTCACACCGGTGCGGTTGCGGAACATACGAGCAGATCGCCTCGCGCATTTGTGATACGGGCAGACCCATGGCCAACCCGGTCGCGAGGGTCGCCAGTACGTTCTCGGCATTGTGCACGCCGCGCAGGTTCGTCTCGCTCATCTTCAGCAGAATCCCGCGGCATTCCGGCAACCGACACCAAATGGTTTCGTTGTCGAACCAGTCGAGCCAAACGTCCGCTTCGCGGTTGTAGGCGCTGAACGTGATCGGGCGCGCCTTGATCGCAATGCCCATGCGCCGCAGTGTCTCCAACGTCTCCACACTGACGACTGCCGTGTCTTCCGGCCGCTGGTTCATGAAGATAAACGATTTCGCCGCCGCGTAGGCGTCCATCGACTCGTAACGGTCAAGATGGTCGGGCGTGATGTTCAACAGCACCGCGATGCTCGCGCGAAACTGCTCGATCTTCTCCAACTGGAACGAGCTGACTTCGAGTACCACCGCGTCCAACCCCGCGCTGGCTTCCACCGCGTCGGAGAATGCGTTGCCGATATTGCCCGCCGCCGTGGTGCGTTTGCCGCAACCAGCCAGCATCGCGGCGATCAATTCCGTCGTCGTCGTTTTCCCGTTCGTGCCCGTGATCGCAATGATCGGGCACAGGCAGAAACGGTACGCCAGTTCCAGTTCACTCAGGAGCGGCGTGTTCTGCGTCAACATCTCCCGCACGATCGGTCGCTCGGGCCCGATGCCCGGACTGACCACCGCGAGGTCAAACCGCGTCGAGCGGTCAAACTGGTTGCCCAGCTCCACCCGCACACCCAACCGACGCAGTCGCATCGCCCGTTCTTGCAATTGATCTCCTGCCGATTCGTCCCGCACCACGACGTGTGCGCCGTCCCGCTGTAACAAGGATGCGGCGGCCATGCCGCTGCGGCCCAGCCCCAGAACAACCACGTCCTTGCCCCTTAATTCCATCGTCTGCATTTCTCAATCACCTCAATTTCAGCGTTGCCAATCCCAGCAACGCAAAGATTACCGACAACACCCAAAATCGCGTGGTCACCTTGGTCTCCGACCAGCCGCGCAACTCGAAATGGTGATGCAACGGCGCCATCGCAAAAATCCGCTTCCCGCGGAGCTTGAAGCTGGCCACCTGCAAAATCACCGAGGCCGCCTCCATCACGAAGACTCCGCCGACGATGACCAGCACCAGCTCCTGCTTGATCATCACCGCAATGGCCCCGATTAATCCACCAATCGCCAGCGAACCGGTATCGCCCATAAACACCTGCGCGGGATGGCAGTTGAACCACAAAAAGCCCAAGCTTGCGCCAATAAGCGAGGCGCACACCACCGTCAACTCGCCCGCCCCCGATACGGGCGGTACCTGCAGGTAACTGGCAAACCGGAAATTGCCGGCCACGTAACACATCACGGCATACGTCAGCGCCACCGTCAGCGTGCATCCCGTAGCCAGCCCGTCGAGACCATCCGTCAGGTTCACCGCATTCGACGCCCCGACGATCACCATCACTACCAGCAACAATGCCCACCATCCCATGTCCGCGATCACGGGCCCCTTCACGAAGGGCACCATCAATTTCTTCGCGATCGGGCCCAGAGATCGATCGGTCAGCAGCAACATCCCCACAAACAATCCCAAGCCGATTTGAAAGAGAAATTTCGTCTTGGCGCGCATCCCGTCGGTCTTGCGCTCCTGCACCTTCGCCCAGTCGTCCATAAACCCGATTCCGCCGAGCCAGATCAACGTTACCAGGCAAATCAGAACGAGTTGATTGGTCGGATGCGCCCACAGCAGGGTCGAATCCACCACCGCCCAGATGATGAGGAGACCGCCCATCGTCGGACAGGCCTTCTTGCCATGGATCTTGGCCAGCTCCCGCAGATCGTCTTCGCCACGGATCGGCTGCTGGAACTTCATCTCGACCAGACGGCGAATCAGCCACGGCCCCACCAGGACGCACATCAACAGCGCCGTGAGCGCGGCAAATACCGCGCGGAAGGTCACATATTGAAACACCCGCAACGGCGAGAACCACTGCGTATACTCGCTCAGATAGTAAAACATCTCCTCGGTCCTTCACTTCCTCACACCCGTGTTGCCGCACCTTGGGGAGGCGCGATCCCCACACACAACTTGGTTGGCGCCTCACAGAGGCGCGACTACGTGGTTTCTGTATTCCTCCACAATTCGTTCCAACTGCAACCGCCTCGAACCTTTGACCAACACAAAATCACCTTCCTGCGCCAGCGTGCGGACAGTCTCTCCCGCCTCTGTCGTCGTTCCCAGCGGCAACACGCGGTGCGTCTCCATACCCGCTTCGATGGCCGCTTGTGCGATCAGTCGCGCGGACTGGCCGACCGTGATCAGCAATGCCAGACCGCAGTTGGCGGCCATCGCCCCGATGTCGCTGTGCGCCGACTGTGTCCATTCGCCGAGTTCCAGCATGTCGCCGAGAACCGCGATCTTCCGTCCGCTGCACGGGGTCTCGCGAATCATCTGCAATGCGGCCTTCATCGACACCACGTTGGCGTTGTAGCAATCGTTCACGAACCGCACGCCGTTGACCGTGATCGGCTCCATCCGCATGTGCGGAAATTTCGCGTTCTCCAACCCAACCCGGATTTCATCCAGGTCCATTCCCGCAAAATAGCCAATGGCGGCCGCTTGCAACGCGTTGTAAATCTGGTGGCGACCCAGCGTCTTGAGCCGCACGATCACGTCCTCCCGTTTCTTCGCGACGTTGAGACGGAATTTCACATCCCCGTTGATCTTGATCTCACTGGCGCGGATGTCCGCGAAATTGTCGATTCCGACCGTTACCACGGTCGCATTCGTCCGCGCGCGCAGCTCGTGGCACCACTTGTCGTCGGCGTTGATCACCGCGAGACCGTCGCCGTTGCGCGGCAACACTTCGAACAGCGATCCCTTCTCTCGGGCGACTCCGGCTTCGTCCCCGAGGAATTCGACGTGTCCCAGACCGACGTTCGTGATGACCCCGATGTCAGGCCGAACCATCTCCGCCAGCTCCGCGATTTCACCCGGATGATTCGTGCCCAGCTCAAACACACCGTAGTCGTGCGCCGCGTCCAGTCGTAAAAGGTTGAGTGGCACACCAATGCGGTTGTTGTTATTGCCGGACGATTCCACTACATTGAATCGCTCCCCAAGCACCGAAGCGATGAACTGCTTGGTGGTCGTCTTCCCGCTCGAGCCGGTAACGGCGATGAGACGGGTGGTTGGGGGCATCAGTCGGCGGTAGTTCGTTGCGAGTTTGTGCAATGCGGTGAGGGTGTCTTGCACTTGGAGAAGCGCCAAGGCACTAGGCGAGTTCATTGCACGGGTAGGATCCGAGACTACCGCCGCCGATGCCCCCAAGCGGGCCACATCGGGTACGAATTCATGTCCGTCAAAGCGCGGGCCGCGCAGGGCGACAAAGCAGTCACCCCGGCCCAACGCGCGCGAGTCGATGCTGATCCGTTCGACCAGCCTACCCGGCTCGCCGCGAATCAGCCGCGCCTCACAAAGCTCAGCTAATTGTTCTAAACGCAAGATTTCCACCGTGTTCCACTCAAACGAAAGTAATCTTCGACCACTTGACGGTCGCTGAACGGCACGACCGTATCCGCAAATTCCTGGTAGGTCTCGTGTCCCTTGCCGGCAATCACCACCGCGTCGCCCGGCCGCGCGATATCCAGCGCCCGTTCGATGGCCTCGCGCCGGTCCTCGATCACTTGGTGGTGGCCGCCATTCGTTCTCGTGAAGCCTTCCTCAATCTGCTTCACAATCTCCCGCGGGTCTTCCGTGCGCGGGTTGTCGGTTGTCACGATAGAAAAGTCCGCCAGATCACAAGCCGCCTGCCCCATCGCCTTCCGCTTGCCCTTGTCGCGGTCGCCCCCGCAGCCGAACACCACAATTACCCGTCCCCGCGCCAGCTCCGCGACCGTGGCCAGCACGTTGCGCAACGCGTCGGCCGTATGCGCATAATCCACGAACACCTTGAAGTCCTCCGGAACTTGCACGCTCTCGACGCGCCCTGGCACAGGACGCAATTGCGCCAGCGCCGATTCGGCCGTCGGCAGGTCGATGCCAATGGCTTGAGTGGCACTGATGGCCGCCAGCGCGTTGGACACGTTGTAGCGCCCTATTAATGGAAGTGACATCGGGATACTGCCCTGGGGCGTGTGGACGACGAAGTAACTTCCTTCTGCCGACACACGCACGTCCTCGGCGCGAATGACCGCCGCGCTTGATACGCCGTAGCTGACTACGGCGCGGTCCCCACCCAAGCGCTCGATCAAATCACAACCGTATGCGTTATCCGCATTCACTACCGCACGGCCCGCCTTTCGGACAGTGCCCAACGCGCTGAACAGCCTCGTTTTCGACTCGAAATAGTCTTCCATCGTCCCGTGGTAATCGAGATGGTCCTGAGAAAGATTCGTGAAGATCGCCACATCGAAATCCACTTCTTCCACGCGTAATTGATCGATCGCGTGGGAACTGACCTCCATCGACACGCCGCCGCAGCCGGCCCGCAACATCTGGCTCATCATGTCCTGGATATCGACCGACTCGGGTGTCGTCCGCGACGCCGGAATCACTCGCTGGCCGATTTCATACTGCACCGTGCCCAGCAGGCCGCAGGAAATCCCCGCTGCTTCCATAATGGCTTTCACCATGTACGCCGTTGTGGTTTTGCCATTGGTCCCCGTAACCCCGATGACCTTCAATTGCTGCGAGGGATGGTTGTAGAATTGCGCCGACGCCTGCGCCATCGACCACCGGGCGTCGCTGACTTTGATGCGCGTGGCGCGCGGATTGAAGCTGGCATCGCGCTCTAACACGATCGCCGACGCGCCCCGTTCGATGGCCGCCTCCACGAAGCGATGTCCGTCGGTCCGCTCGCCACGCATCGCCACAAACATATGGCCGGGCATCACGCGACGCGAATCGTAGGCGATCCCGGTAATTTCTTGGTCCAGCGGACCGATGACCGCCAGCGGCTTGACCATTTTGACAATCTCCGCGAGTTTCATGATATTTTTGTTACCTCTGTCGGTGGAGTTTGCGGCACCATGCCCAGGTACTCGGCGACTTTTTCCGCCACGGCACGGAATACCGGCCCCGCCACCGATCCTCCGTAGAACGCGCCCCCGGTGGGATCGTCCAACGAGACCAAAATGGAAATCTCCGGGTTCGACGCCGGGAAATAGCCAATGAATGACGAGTAGTACTTGCGGACGTATTGGCCGTTTTCAACTTTCTGGGCCGTGCCCGTCTTGCCCGCCACATCAAATCCTTCCACGGCGGCCTTCGGCGCCGTACCCTCGGGGCCAACCACCTTGCGCAAGGCCGTCGCCATCAACTCGCAGGTGTGCGGCGCAATCACCGGCCCGACCGCCCGCGGCTGATATTGCAGCACGGTCGCGCCATCTTCGCTGAGGACGCTCTTGACAATCATTGGCTTCATCCGCACGCCGTTGTTCGCAATGGTGTTCATGGCCATCAACATCTGCAGTGGAGTCACCGCGATCTCGTGTCCCATCGGAATCCGGGTAATGGAAAGATTGTTCCAACGAGCCAGTGGATGGGCGATCCCCGAAACCTCTCCCGGCAAGGCGATGTCGGTTTTGTGGCCGAAGCCGTACCGACGGACATACTCATACAGCCGCGCTGGCCCCATCCGTAGGCCCACCTTCGCCGCCCCGATATTGCTGGAATGAAACAGGATTTCCTCGACGCTCAACACGCCGAATGGGTGGGCATCGTGCAACACGCGGCCCGCATACATGAACGCGCCGTTCTCGCAGTCGAACTGGTCCCCGAGCGTAACGATGCCCTCGTTGAGCGCGCCCGAGCACACGACGATCTTGAACGTGGAACCCGGCTCAGCAACGTCGCTGATGCACCGATTGCGACGTGCGTCGGCAGAAGACGCGTCCATCTCGGTCGGATCAAACGTCGGCCGCGAACTCATCGCCAGAATTTCCCCCGTCTTTGGACGCGAGATAATAATCACGCCCGACTGCGGTTTGAATTCCTCCATCGCTTTCTCGAGTTCCTGCTCCGCGATGTGCTGGATCACCTGGTCGACCGTGAGGACAACGTTCAGACCGTCCTGCGGCCCGAGATCCTCAGTGCGCAAGGCCCGAATCTCGCGGCCTTTGCGGTCGCGTTCGATGACTTCGTAGCCGGCCTGGCCCTGCAAATAATCTTCCATCGAAGCTTCGATGCCCTGCACCCCCTTGTGTTCGGCATCGACGAACCCGATCACGTGACTGGCCAGCGGACCATTCGGATACGACCGGACAAATTGATCCTCAAAATAGATGCCCTTCAACTTCATCGCCCGGATCTTTTGCACAGCGTCTTCATCGAGTTTGACGCGCGGATTGAGACGAACGTAGTGGGACTGGCCACCGAGCTTTTGCGCAAGGGAGTCAACATCCATCCCGATCAACGGCGCGAGCCTTCCCGCGATTGCGGATGCCTGTGGGGCGGTGATCGTCGCGTCGGCCGTGACGATATGAACCGACAAACTGTCGGCAAGCAAATTGCCGTTCACATCCAAAATCGACCCCCGACGGCCCTGCCGATGGACAACCTGTTCGCGATTGGCCTGCGCCAACGCGCTGAGCTCCTTGTGCTGCAGGACATGCAAATCGAAGAGACGGAACGCGAGCGCGGTGAAGACCGACGCCAACGCGCCCACCACGATCAACGCCCTGCCTTGTTGCGGTGCCAGTGTCATGATTCTTATTGTGCGATGGCCCGTGGTTGGGGGTTCTGCAATTGCAGTCTGGCTTGTTGTTGCGCTGAGGTCCGCGCAGGCAACGGGGCGTTTGCCATCTGCACGTCCCACTCCGGACCTGGCTCATACAACCGAACAACCTGGCTTTCCCGGGGAGCCACCAGGCTGAGGTTGTACTTCTGGCACTTCGTTTCCAGTTCCGCCGGGGATTCCAAATGCGCCAGTTGCGCGGCCAGCATGAGGTTGCGTTTCTGTGCCGAAGACAGGAGCGCCTCGCGCCTCTTGATCTCGTCGCCCAAACGATAGATCGCGTTCTTTTGCCAGACGTAACCCAGTCCGCTGATGGCCACACACACGCACACGAACAGCGACTTGGTCACCGTCCCAAACCTCAATGGCTCGCGTTTACGATTCCGCTTCATCACACAAATTGGCCCGGGGGGTCGTCCTCCTTGGATCCGCCCCCCGTGGGGTTCCCCACCCCCAACTAAACCTTCTCCTTCTAACTAAATCTTCTCCGCGACGCGCAACTTCGCGCTCCGCGCCCGCGGGTTCACACCCACTTCCGCCTCATCCGCCGTAACGGGTTTTTTCGTCACAATCCGCAGCGTTTCCTTGTGCCCGCACCCACACACCGGCAGCTCCGGCGGACAAATACAACCGCTGCTTTTCTCCACAAAAAACTGTTTCACAATCCGGTCTTCCAGTGAATGAAACGAGATGACCGCAATCCGCGCCCCGGATCGCAGAAATCGAGTCGCCACGTCCAGACCTTGACGGAGATTGGCTAGCTCGCTATTCACCGCGATGCGCAAGCCTTGGAACACTCTCGTCGCCGGATGGATGGCCCCGCGCTTCGGCCCCAGTATTTGCTCGACCAACCGGGCCAGTTGCGCGGTGGTCTCCATGGGTGCCCGCTCGCGTTCGGTGACAATTCTCCCGGGCAATCGCTCGGGAACGTTTCTCTTCGCCGTACACACGGAAGATCTTGGCCAGTTCCTCCAGACTGGCGGTGCGAAGGATGTCCCGAGCGGTTGCCCCAAGCTGGCGGCTCATGCGCATGTCCAACGGGCCGTCTCGTAAGACGCTAAAACCCCGCCCCGGCTCGTCAAACTGCCGCGAACTGACACCGAGGTCGAACAGAACCCCATCCACCACTGTTACTCCCAGGCTCATCAACACTCTCTCCAACTCCGTATAGCTGGCGCGCACCAATTGTACGCGCGCCCCAAATTCACTCAGCCGCTCGCGGCTCGCCGCGATGGCCTCCTCGTCCCAGTCCAACCCGATCAACTGGCCCTCCGGCCCGCACGCGCGCAAAATCTCCCGCGCATGCCCGCCACCGCCAACCGTACAGTCCACGTACAGCCCGCCGCGGCGCGGTTGCAACTGGTTTACGACTTCCTTGAGCAGCACAGGTGTGTGGTAGGTCATGCAGAAGCCCGGATCGGAAGGAAATTGCAACTTACGTTCGCCGATCCTGACCTCCTTTGCCATACCCCCCCTGCCTACTCGCGGGAAACGCCTCTCCCGCTGTCACCGTCTCACAAGACCGCGACTGGCTTGCCAGTTCCCTCCTCACAAGCGCGCGGCACGATGACTGCCCAACACTCGTCCGATCAAATGCCCGAAACCAACGCGCGACCACGGGGTGCTGCTGGAACGTTCGCGCTTGACGTTCTCCACGGCGTAACTCGCGGAAATGTCGATCACGTCGGTGGCCATTTCGGGTAAACACCCGCAGCCTCCCTCGATGATGACCGCGCCGCGCGCCACAGGACGCGACGCCGACCGCTGTACGCCGTCACTGCCAGTGGATCGGACGATCCGACTGTCCAACTTCGGAAATGGATTCATTCGCGGCAGACGGAACTGCCTCATTTCCCCGCCTTGATTCGTCAGGCCGCCGTTCACACTCAAAAAACTCATGATTCCTTCTCGACTCATCTGCAATCTCACAATCCCACTTGTTTGGCGGCCTCCGAAAAATTCTGCATCGCATTGCGGTCAACCTCGGCCCATCGCTCCGGCGACCAAATCTCAAACCGTGTCAACATTCCCACCAACACCGCTTCTTTCTCGACACCGGCGTGCTGAAGCAACTCGTCGGTCAAACCGATGCGCCCCTGCGTGTCGCACGGCGATCCATGCGCCCGGGAGGCGATGACCCGCAGCACGTCGCGTCGCCCGTATTCGCCGATCGAAATGTCGTCGGCGCGCTCCAACATCTTCCCCATCGCCGATTCCGTTAATACGACCAGACAATTCTTTGGATCGGGCAACACGTAAAACTCTCGCGAGCGTTTCGCGGCAGCCCGCCACTTTGCCGGTATCGCGACACGGTTCTTTTCGTCAACCGCGTGGCGAAACGTGCCAAAGAACACCGCTCTTGTAAGTGCCTTAACCATTCGGGAGTCGTGATTCCTCCTTGAAAACCACCATTCCCCACAACGCCCCACATATACACACGACGCCCAAAACGTGTCAACACCTTTTCGTGAATTCTCTGAAAAAATTCTGAGCAGCGTTGCTCAGGGTTTCGCCGTAGGAGGTCTACTGCCTGTCGCGACCGCTTCCGAAGAGGAACGTCAACCCGCGCCACGCGCGGTCGCGCCAGCACCGCTCGTTGTGTTCGCCGCCTTTGTCCTCGAAGTACAACACATCCTCTCGCTCGCGCCACCCGCGCGACAAATACGCTTCGTGAATCTGGCGCGTTTGCCGCACCCCATCCTGGACCGTACCGCAGTCGAGATAGACGCGAAGATCCTGATGATCGCGCTCGCGCACGAACTCCACGAACGATTTCTTCTGCCGATCCCGCACTTGAAATGCGCCCGACAAACACGCCGCCTTGCTGAACGTCTCGGGAAGTTTGTGCGCCATCCACAACGTGACCAGGCCGCCGAGTGACGAACCCATCAACGCCGTGTGGTCGCGATCTTTCTTCGTCGGAAATCTCCTGTTGACGTATCGCTTGACCACGTTGACCACGTAGTTCGCGTATGGATGCGACAGAATGTCGTCGTAGGTTTTGACCGGTGTGTATTCGCGGTACCGCGCGTGCGTGTTCGGAATGCCAACCAGAATGATCGGCTCCATCTCTCCCTCGCGCGTCAGGTGATCCGCGATCTGATTCAGAAACCAACCACCGTGACCGAAACAACAATGAGGATCGTCCCAGATGTTCTGGCCATCGTGACAGTACAACACCGGAAACCGCCGCCGATGATCGTGCTCCGCCAGTTCCGGAAGATACACGTAGATTGGCCGCGGCGCGAGATGGCCGAATCGAGGCGGAACCTTCGATTCGTCGATATAATGAAAGCGGGACGACTCGGGGAACCGGATCATGTGCGTTTCGGAAACAACGGCGCCGCCGTCCCGATCTTCGTTCCCGGCGCAAGCCGTCCCCAATTCACTTCCTCAGCCAACAACCCCAGCCTGTCGCCCACCCCCAGTTGCGTTCGAATCGCGTCGCTCGTGGCCGGCATGAACGGCGTTACCAACACCGAGATCAGGCGCACCGATTCCGCGAGATTGTAAAGCACGCCATCAAGTTGACGCGCCTTCGCCGGATCCTTGGCCAGTTTCCATGGCGCGCTCTCCTCGACATACTGGTTGGAACGCACCACGAAATTCCACAGCGCTTCCAGCGCCCCGACGAAATCCAGTCGGCCCATCCCCTCACGATAGGTCACCACCATTTTGTCCGCCTCGGCCTGCAGGGCCTTGTCATTCACCTCGGGCACCACGCCATTTCGATACCGCTGGATCATCGTCAACGTGCGATTCACCAGGTTCCCCAGCTTGTCGGCCAATTCTGCGTTGTAAACGTCGTTGAACCTGGCCTCCGCAAAATCGCTGTCATTGATGCCCAATGGGCCATGGCGCGCCAAGAAATACCGCAGGGCATCGAGCCCGAAGTTCGCCACATACTGGTCGATTCTCTCGATGTCGATAAAGTTGCCAAGGCTCTTGCTCATCTTCTGGCCTTCGCTGATCCAAAAACTGTGCGCGTACACCTGACGCGGCAACTCCCGCTTCAAGGCAATGAGCATCGCGGGCCAGATCACGGCGTGGAACCAAAGGATATCCTTCGCGATCAAATGCACGTCCGCCGGCCAGAACTTCCGACGCGCGTCCGTGTCAACAGTCGAGAGATAATTGAACAGCGCATCGATCCACACATAAATCGTATGCTGCGCGTCGCCCGGTACGCGAATTCCCCATTCACTCGCGCCTGCGCGCGAAATCGGCACGTCGTTGAGACCTTCGCGGATGCGGTTCCGGACCTCATTGCGCCGCACGTCGGGATGGACGAACTCCGGCCGTTCCTCCAGCAGCTTCAACAGTGCGTCGCTGTACTTGCTGAGACGAAAGAAATAATTCTTCTCCTTCTTGCGGACCAGCGGTTTGCCATTGATCGGCGACTTGAACTCGTATTCCTTCGCCTTGTTTTCGGGCAAATACTCCTCCTGCCCGGCGTCATACCAGCCTTCGTACTCCCCGAGATACACATCGCCCGTCTTCAGTAGTTCGCCGACGTACTGTTGCACCTTGACCTTATGCCGCTCCTGGCTCGTGCGGATGAAATCGTCGTTGCGGATCCCCAGCTTGGCAAATGTATCCTGAAACGCTTTCGCGTTTTGATCGGCCCACTCTTGCGCCGTCACGCCATGCTCCGCCGCGGAGTCCACCACTTTCGCCGCATGCTCGTCCGTGCCCGTCAGAAAAAACACGTCATCGCCACACAGTCGATGAAACCGTGCCGCGATGTCCGCAATCGTGGTCGTGTACACATGACCGATATGCGGACGGTCGTTGACATAATAAATCGGCGTCGTGACGTAGAATTTCATGGGCGCGGAATAATCGCAGCTTGGCACGCCCGAGTCAACCGTCTCACTTCCCGCCCATTCTCTCCAGCAGCGTCACGATCGAAACGATACACAGCGCCTGGACGATGACGATCAACGCAGCGGTCATTTGCGACCACAACAGGATCGTCGCGCCCAAGCCCAAGGTAAGCGTAATGAGGTAGATCAGCGTCACCGCCCAACTCTGCGGCAGTCCCAACCGCACCAACCGGTGCGATAGATGGTTCACATCGCCCCGATAGACCGGCTGGCCGTGCCGAATGCGAATCCATGTCACCATCACGAGATCGAACAGCGGCACCGCCAGCACCAGCAACGGAATCAACACGGGCAACCAAGTCGGCGTCTTGCCACGGTGGTAAAATGTCACGCAAATCGGCAACACCGCCAGCATGTACCCAACAAAATGACTGCCGGCATCGCCGAGGAAGATCGTCGCCGGCTTGAAGTTGTGCGGCAGGAATCCCAGCAGCGCGCCCGCCAGCGCTACCGCCAGAAGACACACGAAATACTCATGCTGTATCCCGGCAATGAATCCGAATAGTGACGCGCAAACCAACCCGATCCCCGCGCAGAGCCCGTCCATGTTATCGAGAAAGTTCATCGCGTTCGTGATGGTCACGATCCACAGCACCGTGATCAGGTAGTTGATGAATTTGTTGGGGATGAACGCGGTGATCCGGATTCCTGCCAATGCCACCAATAAGGCAACAACCACCTGTGCGATCAATTTCGCCCGCGGGTTCAGCTCATGCTTGTCGTCATACATCCCCAACGCCACCATCAAACCACCCCCCAAGACGATCACCAGCAACTTCGGCCAGACCGAGAACGCACCGTCGAGGTACATTTTCACATCGGGCATGTCGATCAGTGGCAAATCCCCACGGCTTGCCAGCGGGAGTATGAATATGTAGTTGAAAATGACGTTGGCTGCGAACGCGCAGAAAACCGCCACACCGCCCAGCAACGGCATCGCCTCGGTATGGATCTTCCGCTCCCGATCCGGTTCGTGAACGTACTTCCATTGGAAGGAAAGTCGCTTGAACCCCGGCGTGAGAATCAACGCCAGCACGAAACTCACATCGAACACGTATAAGTAGATGAGCAGCCAATGCATGTCAGTGCCGCGACGCGCACAGTCGCCGGTACAACTCGTCAAGTTGTTGCACCATTCGCGCCTCCGAAAACCGCTCCTGGACCAACTCCCTGCCCCGCGAACCCATTCTATGCGCCAGTTCCGTGTCCTGCAACAACCGAATCACCGCTTCGGCCAGCCCGGTCGCATCCCCGGCGCGCACGAGCCAGCCTGTTTCGCCGTCGAGACACACCTCGCGCGCGCCATCGACGTCGAACGCGACGACCGGCTTGCCACAGGCCAGCGCTTGGGGTAGCGCCCGCGGCAACCCCTCGCGTAGCGACAAGTGCGCCAACAGATCCATCGACGCCACGTACCGCGGGATCTCTTGCGGCGGTACCAGGCCCACAAACACAAATCGACTGCGCAACCCCATCTTCGTGACCCGCCATTCGAAGCGTTCGCGGTAGACCCCGTCTCCCACCAACAGGAACTTCACATGCGGCACGGCCGCCACGATCCGTGGCGCCGCTTCAAACAAGAACTCATGCCCCTTTAATCGAAATAACCGCGCAATTTTGCCCACCACCAGGTCGGTTTCCGAAATGCCCAGCGATTCGCGCAGGGAATCATCACAGCGTGCCCCCACAAAGGCATCAATGTCCATTCCGCTATGGATCGTGACGTATCGATCCGTCGTCCCGATCCCGGCGGCGAGGTATTGCTCCGTCATCGCGTCGGCAACCGACACGAATTGCGTCGTGCACGCGCCCGCGATCTGCTCCGCCCAGCGAAACGCCCAGTTGCCCCCCGGATTTTGGTAACGATAAAAGGACGGGCCGTGAATCGTGTGCACAATGACCGGCACGCGCGCCCACCTCGCCGCCACCCGTCCCACCAGCCCCGCTTTCCCGCTGTGCGTGTGGACCACCGCGTATCGCCTGCTCGTGAACAGACGCCTCAAGGCCCGGCACGCGCTCATGTCCAACCACGGATTCGGCGTGCGTCGCAATTCCTCCACGATCGTGATCGGCACACCCGCTGCCCTTGCCTGATTGTAGAGCGAGCCTTCCGGTCCCGTCTGCGGACCAATCACCAGATCCACCTCGTGGCCGAGTTTCCGCAGCCCAATACACGTGGACACGGTGTTCTCCTGCGCCCCACCGACGATCAACCGCGTGATGACATGACAAATCCTCATTGCCTATTTTCTCAACTCATACACGATCCGCCGCCCGGAGGTATGAACTGCCTTCGCAAATTGTTCCTGGTCCAGGACGTCGTTGATCAAGCTCCAGTTTGCGTCCGTCATATAACTGTAGCCGTGCTGCAGCCGATTCAACTCCGAAGAATTTACGTACACATGCGTGATACCCTGCACGCGCAACGCCGCGAGCAATTCCTCGGGTGTACTCGCGGCGCGTGACATCGCCGTCAACGGATTCTGGTCAAACGCCGTGCTGTACACGGCCGATCGCTTCGCATAATATGCGCGGGCTTCTCCGACGTAGAGCACTTTGGCACCGGCCGGCAGGTTCTCGTTCATCCAGATGATTGGCTCCAGCACCCCCCTGCCCACACTCGCTACGAATTCGTCGCGGGTGAATTGACCGAGTGCGTACTGCGCAAAACTCATCTGCGGCGGCATCCGCGACGGATCGCTCACGTCCACCAGGTCATTCAACGCCAGTGTTGCCAGGCTCGCAGCCATGACAAGCCCCACGGAAAGGCGCATCGCGATTCGCGCCATGGCATCTCGACCCAGTTTTTCCATGGCGAAGGCGGCGGCGATTGATGCCACGCCGAATGCCGGAAACAAAAACCGCCAGGGTCGAAACGTGAAACAGAACCACCCGGCATACGCCCCCACGAACAACCATCCGGCACGTTTCGCTGCTGGTTCCGCACGCGGGACCAGGAGCAGCAGCGGTATTGTCAGCAGCAACAATGGGACCGCTCCGTCTTCGACGAACGAATACTTCCACGGCAGCGTAAACAATTCCCCGACAGTCGCCAATCCAAACGTCGGCGCGTGTCTCTCCGAGAATACCAGCGCCTGTCTTGCGCTCCAATGCGGGTTTGGGAACCACCGATATAATAACGGATACACCGGGTCACCCGTCAGCAGCCAGTTCTTTGCCAGCCATGGCGCCACCATGGCGACCGCGACCAGGCAGAACCCGCCGAGCAGACGGTACTTCCGACGAAAAACCGATCCTGCTGCCGCAGGAAGCAATACCACCGCGAGCGCTGGCCATTTCGTTGCCACTGCCCCTCCAACACCAAGGGCCGACAGCCACAGAAGATCCCTCTTCTCTTCTTCCTCCATCCACATCACGAGCGCGCCAAATGCGAGCGTCGCGAAGAATGCCGTCACCAAATCGATCCGCGCCGTTTGGCCGAGGTTCTGCACGAATGGCGTGCAATAGAACAGCGCCGCAGCCGTCAGCCCCACGGCTCTGGACCAGAGTCGTTGCCCCACGCTGTAGACCGCCGCTGCAGCAAGTAGACCAAACAACCAGTGCAACAGTTTCGCCGCGATGTCTGACGTTGTGGCTTTCGCCAACAAGTACAACATTTCGGTCAACTGCGGCATGTTGCTGTAGAAATTGTGCGGCAGAAACACAATGCGACCCGCACGCTGGTAGTCCGCCAGCGCGCCGAGGTGATACTCCAGTTCGTCGTACTCGAAAGGTGGCGCCAGTGCGCCCGCGAGGTTGAGCGCCGCCGCAAGGAGGATGCAGGCGAGCATCAGTTTTGCCCAACTGTCGGTGCGTTCCGTCGAAACATGAAAATCGCCCACAAACTTCCTCGGTGCCGGCAAGAGCCAGCATGCCAGTGTGAGAAACGTGTACGGGACTGTCGCGATGGACGCTGCCCCCACAACGAGTACCAATACCGCCAGAAGCCACAGACCAACTCCCAGCGCGAACAGCATGCCGAGCACGTCGCGGCGCGCAATCGAGCCGGCCCGCCACCGTTGCGCCCAAGCCCAACGACGCGGCCACAATGGCGACAAGGCATCCGACGTTATACATCCGTGCGGTCCAAAATTCACGGAAGTACGGGCCGATGCGAAGCACGGGCATCGATGCGCCGATTGTCCCCGCCAATTGTGGCAGAACAATCCAGCCCTCGTACCGGATGAAATAGACGAGTGTCAGCCCAACGACCCAAAGAATGGCAAGAAGTCGTGTGAATTCCGGGCGAAGCCAGGTGGACGCGCCACGATCCGAAACGGTCTGCATTGCCCGCCATTGTAGCCGCCTTCACCCGATGCGCAAGCCGACTGGTTAGGCAGCGGCTCGCAGGGCGGGCTCCCCATTATCCCATCACCATCCGTGGCGTAACCGCGTGACCTCGTAAAAACGCATCAACAGCCATGCGCTTGCTGTTGGCGAGTTGGAGTTCGAGGATGCGCAGGCCGCCGCAGCCGGTGGCGACGACAAAATCAGAGAGGACTTCGCCGGGGTTTGCCGGTGACGTTCTCGACGACCTCAGCCTTCCAGATTTTCAACATCAGGTCGCCCAACCGCGTGTAGGCGCTCGGCCACGGATTGAAGGCGCGAATCTGTCGTTCGATCTCGACTGCGGACTTCGTCCAGACAATACGTCCGTCTTCTTTGGTAATCTTCTTCGCATAAGTGGCAGAGGTCTCGTCCTGTTTCACGCGCGGGGCTCTGGCTTCGGCAACAAGCGCAACTGTTTCCACCAGCAACTCGGCCCCGAGTTTCGCGAGGCGGTCGTGCAGCGTAGCACTCGTGTCGTCAGCACGAATGAGTTCCGACCGTTGCAAGATGGTATCGCCGGTGTCCATGTGTTCGTCCATGTACATCGTGGTGACGCCCGTTTCCGGATCACCGTGGAGAATGGCGTATTGGATCGGTGCCGCCCCACGCCAGCGTGGCAACAACGAAGTGTGGACGTTCACGCATCCCAGCCGCGGGATTTCCAAAACCGATTTCGAAAGTATCTGGCCGTACGCGACGACGATGATGAGGTCGGGTTGCGTGGCCTTTACAGCTTCGACAGCCTCCGGTGCACGGATTTTCACCGGTTGCTGGACGGGAAGCCTCAAACGGTCAGCAGCGACCTTCACGGGGGGTGGCGACGGCTTGAGGTCGCGGCCTTTCGGGCGGTCGGGCTGGGTGACGACGGCCACGACCTCCTGCCCGGGCATTTTCGCCACGGCCTCGAAGCACGGCACGGCCAGTTCTGCAGTTCCCAAGAGCGCGATGCGCATGTTTGCTTCCGTCAGCACTAGCAGAGCAACCAGTCAAAAACAAGCGCACACACAAAAGCGAAACGGACAGGCACTTTCGTGCCTGTCCGTTCTCGTGTAAACTGCGATGGACTAGTTCGACGAAAGAATGCGATGCATCGTAAAATACCCGTTGGGGAACAGGACCGTATTGGTCGAGCCATCCAAGAAGACAACATTGGCCAGACCAATCAGGTGTGCAGCACCAGATATGGTCTTGTCTGCTATCTTGTCGTCAGTATTCTTGAGGGCGCCGGAGTCGTTACTAACTTTATCGTCGCCCTTATCTGTATCGATTGTCACAACCGCCGGGCAGCCGTTGCTCGGAACCAGATAGATCCTGCCAGCAACCGTCAAGGAGCCGCCGATCAGGAACCCGTTGGTATTGATGTCCATATTCATGACGAACCGCTCATGATTCGGTCCTGCAGCGCTGGGATTATCCTGTCCCGTTAACGCGGTCAAACTGGTGCTTTGTGCGATGGTCGCAATATTGCTCGAAGATAGCTTATCGAAAACCACCAGACTGGCAGCACTGGAACCGCAATCGAAATCCAAGGCCAGGACATTATTGCTTTGCACAGTCGTGAGCGGTGACCCGAGCGCGAGATTGACGAGGTCATGGCCCGCAAAGCTATCGAACACCAGGTTCTCCGTGTTGGTAGCCAGCGGGTTTGGTGTTTGATACACTGCCGTGATCGCCGCGTATGTTCGTAGCGTCCGTGAACCATCTGTAAGGGCCCACGTCGTCAGCGCAGTTGCCATCGCGGCAACTAATCCTCCAACTATCCATTTCTTAGCTTTCATCTTCGTCCTTTATGCTCCTTGCTCGGCTTGTTCATTTTGGCGGACACCGCGCCAAGCAATAGTCACCCCAGCCTTTGCCTTGAGGTAGCGGCCCGCCGTGCAACAAGAGACGCAAACATTTTCAGCACTGTTTGTGCCAAAACACCTTGCTCCCATTTCTCGACTTCTGCCCATGTTGCTTCAGCTATGCAACACCGCGAAACCAGGGTGGTTTCGCGATCGGGTGAACATATTCATGCGAACCTGCGCGCCAAAATTGAACGCTATTTTGTGCTCGCAACCGCCGGAAGTCCAATCACATGCAGTTCTTGCGTCCGCCCCAGTATCGCACTCAGAATATCGTGGGCGACTTCGATGGGGGTTTGCAGTGCGTCCACATCGACGCGCAGCGGCTCGGGATAATACTCCAACACTGGACGCGATTCCCTGTCATAAACCTCAAGCCGATGGGCGATGGTCTTCTCATTCGCATCGTCGAGACGGTTTTCCTTCAGGGCGCGAGATTTCAGCCGGCGAACCATTTCGTCGCGATGGTGCGTCGCTCGCAACGCAATCAACTTCACCACTTCGATGTATTGATCGAGCATCCTCGCCTGATGGACGTTGCGCGGAATGCCGTCCAACACCAACACGGTGCTTTCGGGCCGGAACGCGCCCGTGTGAATGAGCTTGTCGATGTGGTCACGCCACAACCGCACCGTGAAGTCGTCGGGTACAAGTTCGCCCTTGCTCGAGTATTGCAGGAACACCTTGCCGACCTCGCTGGTGAGGTCGATCGAGCGGAACACATCCCCGCACGCAAGATGGCGAAAGCCGGGCAGTGTCCCCAGCATCTTGCCCTGCGTGCCTTTCCCGCTGCCGGGAGCCCCGAACAGCAAGATCGTCTTGATCTTGTCCATCTGTTGCTTCTCCTCTAGTTCAACAGTTCATACCAATTATTGCGTCGATGCGGCTCGTAACCGAGTTCATGGATCAGACGCCGCATCGTCTCTTCGTCGATGCGGAACGTGGCCCCGGCCTGTGACACGACATTCTCTTCCATCATCACACTGCCGAAATCATTCGCGCCAAACTTCAGCGCGACCTGCCCGATTTGCGGCCCTTGCGTCACCCAACTGGATTGCACGTTGTCAAAATTATCGAGAAAGATTCGCGCCAAGGCCTGCACCCGCAGATATTCGTGCGAACCAACGGACGGCACCTTCAGCCGCGTGTTCTCACTCTGGAACGTCCAGCAAATGAATGCCGTGAATCCATGCGTGCGATCCTGCAGGTCGCGCAGCCGTTGTAGGTGCTCGACACGGTCTTCAATCGTTTCTACGTGCCCGAACATCATCGTCGCCGATGAGTTCAAGCCCATCCCGTGCGCGATCTCCATGACGCGCAGCCATTCGTCGCTCATGCACTTGAGCGGGGAGACGCGCTGGCGCACGCGGTCCACCAGGATCTCGCCCCCGCCGCCGGGAATCGAGCCCAGCCCCGCCCCCTTGAACCGGCGAATCACTTCTTCCACCGGCATCTGGAACACTTCGGCAAAATGATTGAACTCCGGCGGCGAAAAGCCGTGGATATTCACCTGCGGGAAATTGCGGCGGATGTACTGCAACAGGTTCAGATAATAATCAATCCCCAGCTTGGGATGGTGACCGCCTTGCATCAGGATCTGCACGCCGCCAATGGCCACCAGTTCCTGGATCTTCGCGCCCACCTGCTCGGGCGTGAGCACGTACGAATCGTCGTTCCGTTCTTCACGCATGAACGCGCAAAATGTGCAATATACATTGCATACGTTCGTGTAGTTGATATTGCGGTCGATGATGTAAGTGACTTTTCGCCCCGGATGCTTCCGTTCGCGGACGACATCCGCCAGCGCCCCCAGTTCGGGCAACGACAGCGCGTGATACAACCGCACGGCTTCCTCGCCGGTGATCCGCGCGCCGTCAAAGACCTTGCCCTGAATAATGTCAAGCGACGTATCGTAGATCATGACTGCTGCTCAACAATCCCATTTCCTTCAAGTATTGCTGGAACCGCCGAATCCCCTGTTTCTCGGCATCCGCCAGGTTGTACCACACGCAGTTCGAGTAATAGTCCCGCAGAAACTCCGGCGTGGCCTCGGTCGCATCCTGCACAATCTCTTCAATGTGCGCTAGCCCATTGGCTTTGGCGTTGCGCAGCAATATCGCCAGTTCCGCCTTCTCCACGTCGCGCTGAAACGCCCACGCCGCAAACACGAATGGCACCCCCGTCATCTCCACCCACGCCGCCCCCAGATCCCACAGCGGCTGTTTCCCGTTGCGCGTCGCATACCAAATCGCTTCGTCTCCGATCAGCAACATGGCTTCGTGCTCACTCAGTTTCGCCCCGGGTGGCCGGGGATAGAACTCCGGCTCAATGTGGTATCCGACCTTCAACAGCACGCGGAGCAGCCACACGGACGTTCGCGATGCCGGCGTCACTGCCACCCGCTGGATTTTCTCGAGGGGCACACGGTGTGTCAGGAACACACTACGCACGGCCCCGCGCGCCGCGATCGCGATCCCATCAAGAACATCATACTGGTCGTGCAACAGTACCTCGGCGATGGGCACGATCCCCACGTCAAACTGTTTCCGATGCATCAGGTCCGCCAGTCGCGACGGTTCGCAATAGCTCACCTGATCTTCAATACCGTACACCAGCGGCCGTACGTTCAGATACGAGATGCCTCCAATGCGTGGTTGTATGGTCACGCCGCTCCTCCTTCATTACTCGCGCCCGCATAGGCCGACGCGGTGGGTAGGGCGCACCCGCCGGGCCCACCGTCCTCCCGATCGTTCGGCATGTCTCCGCCCCCACCCTTCTGGACGACCGGTTGATACAAACTATCCCGCTGGACCGGTTCTCGTCCCGTTTCGCGAATCGCCTTCATCAATTCTTCCCGCACCATTTCTTGCGGCGTCTTCGCGCCGGCCATGTGGTAGATCTTCTCCTCGATAACGGTGCCGTCAATGTCGTCAACACCGTAGCTCAGTGACACCTGGGCCAGCTTCATGCCCATGAGAATCCAATACGCCTTGATGTGGTCGATATTGTCGAGGTAAATGCGAGCGATGGCGAGGGTCTTAAGCATATCGTAGCCGCTCGGCCCCGGCAGGTCCGGCAACTTGGTGTTCTCGGGGTGAAACGCCAGTGTCACAAACGCCGTAAATCCGTTGGTCTCGTCCTGCAACTCGCGCAATCGCCGCAAATGATCCACCCGATGATGGTCCTTCTCCACGTGGCCGATGAGCATCGTACAGGTCGAGCGCCCACCCATCCTGTGCCATGTGCGATGGACATCGGCCCATTCCTCGGCGGACTCCTTCGCATGACAAATCCTGCTGCGAACTTCGGGATCGAAAATTTCCGCGCCACCACCCGTCAACGATCCCAGTCCCGCCTCCCGCAATGCCGCCAAGGTTTCCGGCACGCTCCGTTTGCCTACCCACGAGAGGTGCAGGATCTCAATTGCTGTGAACGCCTTCAAGTGCAGTTTCGGATCGAGCGCCTTCAGCGACCGCAGCATCTCGACGTAATAGTCCCACTTGAAAGATGGATGCAGCCCACCAACGATGTGAATCTCGGTGATACCCAGCTTGAGCGCCTCTTGCGCCTTCTCGATCATCTGCGGCAGGTTGTATTCGTAGGCCCCCGCGTCGCGCCGCCGACGATAGAACGCGCAAAAAACGCAATCGAGTATGCAGATGTTGGAGTAATTGACGTGGCGATTGAGGATGTAGTACGCCACGTTGCCGTTCTTGCGCTCGCGCACGGAATTGGCCATCGCGCCAATCGCGGCCAGGTCCTGCGAGCGATACAACCGTAGACAATCATCCTCGGTGATGCGTTGTCCCGCCTCCACCTTTTCGTAAATGTCCCGCAACTCCGACCGTTCAATCAATCTGTTCATCGCCATATCACATCCACCGCAACTGCTCCGAGGAACACGGCGCTAATAATCGCATTCATCCGAAAAAATGCCGCATTCAGGCTGACCGGATCCTGCTTTCTCGCCAGAACATGCTGCACGGCAAGGCAAACCGCAATGATCACCATCCCCACGTAGTATGGCACGTGAAGATTTGAAATCAACCCGAAAGCCAGCAACAATACTGCCATGACCCCGTGCGCCGCCTGCGCCACCCGCAGACTGCCCGCAATCCCCAGCCGCGCCGGCAACGAGTGCAACCCCTGCGACTTATCAAACTCGTAATCCTCCGTCGCGTAGATGATGTCGAATCCCACCAGCCAATATACGACCGCTGCCGCCAGGACGCACGGTGGCCAGTCGAACTGTCCACGCACCGCGAGCCACGCGCCAAGTGGCGCGATTCCCAACGCCAATCCGAGAAAAAGATGTGAGTAGTCCGTAAATCGTTTCGTAAACGAATAAAAGAACACCACCATCAGAGCGATTGGCGACAGATAAGAAACATACCGGGTTAATGAACCAGGTCACGCCTATCAACCCTGCGGCTGCTCCGACTACCAACGACCACGCGCCAGTCGCCGTCACACTGCCAACGGTTAAATGCCGTCGCGCAGTGCGCGGGTTCAACGCGTCAAACTTGCGGTCTACGATGCGATTGAACCCCATTGCCGCCGTGCGGGCGCACGCCATCGCCGCCAGAATCAGCAGAAAGTCCGCCAGCCCGGCCACCCGCGATTCGCGCTGGCCGCTACCGCCATGCTCGCCAGGGCGAACGGCAGCGCAAACACCGTGTGCGAAAACCGCACAAACTCGAAGTACTTGCGAATCATTGGGAGTCGGAGTTCATGTCGTCGATAGCATCGGCGCAGCCATCCAAAAACACGGCGACACCCGCCATCACTCTTTTGAGGTTGCGAATATCAACACGTGTCAACGATCGAAGTGTTTCACGCTTCTCGCCCTTTTTCCCGATTACCGGATAACGGGATTCCTCAGATGACTCATCGTGCTGGTGGAATTCAAACACGCAGTTCTCCACTGCAGCCAATTCGATTCGAGATTGCCCAGGCCAGAGCTCTTCCAAAACAGAACGAGCGCCCCTCCAAAGTCGAGACAGGTCGTGTGTGTGGGAAATACCAGCTTCTTCGAGACCGCATCTTCGACCGCGACAGATTATGTTCTTGAGCGCCAACTCTAAATAATGGCGATACAAGAACGTTACCCGGGAGGACAGCCAAGTCAAGGTGGACTGCTCTCCTTCCCAGCGCACAGTTCACAAGTCGGTCTGCTGCTTCCTTGTACGCGAGTGCGTACGAATACAAACTGCGATGAACCATGTCGAGTCGAGCCTCACTCTTGGCGTCCGCTGACGAACGAAATGGTTCATCCCCCTTCTTCGGCCACGGAAGTCTGGGCACACCCAACGAAATCTTCGGCATAATCCATGTTCTCCTTCGGCTGGTCCGCAACGGTGTGGCTAGGTCATTTCTCCAACTCTTTCAACCTCTGGTGGGTGCGCGTGACCTGATTCGCGTATCGCGCCCGATCACCACGCCCTGTCGGGAATCGCAAACCGCTTTCCCGGGAACTCACCCTGTTGTCCAATCAAGTAGCCTGTTGCCATGTTCATCGCCATCGACAGTCTAGCGAAACACACGAGCCTGTGGAAGGCCGAACCGGGTTTGTGACAGGTCTTGTCGTGCGACGAAGCCGTATCATTATCCTCACGGGTGATGCACGCAGGTCAATCACTGTCCGGCACTTACTGCAGTTCTCACAGTATTCGGACGCCGAGATCGTCCACACATCATCCTCTACGGTTACGCTGGAGAGTGTGTCAATTTCGTCGATACATTAGCCGGTAATGTATTATGTCCCCCACCATTCCCTGTCGGGAGTTCCCCTCATGCAGCACCATGCTCAAGCGACGCCGAACTCAACCCAGGAGTGTCTCCAAGATCTTCTGCGAGTTTTTGCAATCATGGCGCAATGCGGAAAGCTCTTTCCGTCCAAGTCCGGTCAATCGGTAGTATTTCCGCCACCGACCCCCCACCTTCTCTTGCCGTACACGAACGAGCCGTCGTCGCGCCAACAGACGGAGAAGCGGATATAACGCGCCTTCGTTGACGGTAAACAGTCCCCTGGTTTTCTGGTACGCCTCGCGTCGAATCTCGTAGCCGTACGTTTCCCGTCGATCCAGTGCCGACAGCACCACCAGCACGGTCGTGCCCTTCCTGAGTTGTGGTAGCATGCTCATGGATACATTAATGGTTAATGTATCATTAACTTGCCGGGTGCAGGCAAGTCAGAAACTGTCGGTAGAGGCAATAAACGGCGGTGTTCTGCCTATGGCCTCTTTTGGTCGTTTCTACAGCAGACCAGGGTTTTCGCGGAGAACAGGATGACATTTATTCATCTCGTGTGATACCTTCCAACCTATGCAGCAACGGAGCTATGCCATCATCGGCACGGGCGCGCTGGGAGGATTCTATGGGGCGCGATTACAGCACGCCGGTTGTGAACTGCATTTTCTGTTGCACAGCGATTACGAACACGTACGCCAGCACGGACTGATCTGCGAATCGAAGGATGGCGACTTCACTGTCCCGAAAGTGAGCGCCTATCACGATGTGCGCGACATGCCGAAATGCGATGTCGTGTGCGTCTGCCTCAAGACAACGCAGAATCATTTGCTGCCCCAATTATTGCCGCCGGTTGTCAAAGACGATGGAGTCGTGCTCGTGATGCAAAACGGCCTCGGCATCGAGGCGCAGGTCGCGGAGATCGTCGGTGCGCAACCCGTGATGGGTGGCCTGTGCTTCCTCTGCTCCAACAAAGTCGGTCCCGGCCACATCCGCCACCTCGACTTCGGGCATGTCGGCCTTGGCGAATTCGCCAGACGCGGCATCAGCGATCGCATGCGCACGATCGCGGGCGATTTGAACCGCGCTGGCATCCTGACCCAGCTTTACGAAGACCTGTCTGTTATCCGTTGGCAAAAGCTCGTCTGGAATATTCCCTATAACGGGCTCTCGGTGGTCCTGGATGCGACGACCGCAGAGTTGATGGCCAACCCGTATACCCGCCAGCTTCTCGAACAGCTTATGCGAGAAGTGGTCGCCGACGCGCGCGCGTGCGGCGTGACAGTCACCGATGACATCGTCAACACAATGCTCGCGTATACAGACAAGATGACTCCCTATCGCACCAGCATGAAGATCGACTACGATGAACGTCATCCAATGGAAGTCGAAGCGATCTTTGGGAATCCGCTCCGCGCGGCCCAAAATGCGGGAGCCAAGTCACTTTTACTCGAAGAACTTTACCATCAACTGAAATTCTTGGACGCAAGGAATACCGTGTCGTCGCGTTAAAGCTCGGCTGGGTCACTTCTTCGGGTGCCGAACAAAGAAATCCCACATCAAATCCGTCGCGGAAATCTCTCTCGTCGGTTCTGTCCCGAGCAGGTAAACTCGCCCTCCGTGCAACACGATTACCAGCGCCGTTTTCACCAATTCCCATCGTCGCATAGTGCCTCACCTCACTCCCATGGAGGCGGAACCGCGCGCCACGAAGTTACAACCGCTATTCCACGGCCTGCCATCGCTTGACGAGTTTGTGTTCGATACCGAGATGATCCAACACACGCGCGACAATCGTGTCCACGACCTCCGTAATTGTCTTCGGCTTGTTGTAAAAGGACGGGCTGGCGGGAATGACAGTCGCGCCCGCTTCGGTCAACATCGCCATGTTGCGCAGATGGATCAGGTTGTACGGCGATTCACGCGGAACAAAAATCAGTTTGCGCCGCTCCTTCAGAAACACGTCCGCCGCTCGGGCAACGGTGGTATCGGATACTCCATTCGCCACGCGGCCAATCGTCCCCATCGATGCCGGGATTACCACCATCGCGTCAAATTTGGACGACCCACTCACGAACGGGACAAACATCGATCCGTTCTCGTCGTATTGGATCACCGACGGCGCGATCTTCAACTCACCTTTCGGCAATTCCAGTTGCCCGACTTCGCGGGCGTGTTTTGTCGAGATGAAATGAATCTCGTGCGCCTTCGGGTCGAGGTTATCCAGCAGCCGCTGCGTATAGATCGCGCCGCTGGCACCCGTCATCCCCACGACAATCTTCATAGCGTCTTTACCGCCTCTGTCGCCGCCCGCAAAGTCCGTTCGATGTCTTGTTCCGTGTGCGCCAAAGAGACGAAGCCAACCTCGAATTGTGACGGCGCCAGGTATATACCGCGCTCCAGCATCCCATGGAAGAACTGCCCATACCGCTTTGTGTCGCTTGTTTTCGCGCTGGCGTAATCCACCACGTCACGATCCGTGAAGAACGTGCAGAATAACGACCCGATGCGCGCCTGATGACCCTTCACAACGGTTTTCCATTCACCGCACAATGCCGCGGCGAGCCGTTCCAATTTCTCGTACGTCCCGGCCTGCGCAAGCTCCTCCAACGTCGCGATTCCCGCGGCCATTGCCAGTGGATTACCGGAAAGTGTCCCGGCCTGATACACCGGGCCGACAGGAGCGAGCCTGTCCATCACATCCGCCCGCCCACCAAATGCGCCGACAGGCAATCCCCCGCCGATGATCTTGCCCAGCGTGGTCAGGTCCGCCTGAATTCCATACAAGTCCTGCGCGCCGCCTCGCGCAACTCGAAAACCGCTGATGACTTCATCCAAAATCAGCAGCGCGCCACTCTCTCGTGTGAGTCTGCGCAACTTTTCGAGGAAGCCGGACTTCAGCGGGATCAATCCCATGTTCGCAGGAATCGGCTCGATGATGACACAGGCAATCTCGCGCCAGTTGACCGTGCCGAGTGCCGCAAAATCGTTCAAGGGCAGTGTGACCGTGTTCCGCGCAAAATCTCCCGGCACGCCCGCACTGTCCGGCACGTCAAACGTTGCGCCGCCCGAACCCGCTTTCACCAGCAACGCGTCCGCGTGGCCGTGATAGCAGCCCTCGAATTTGAGAATCTTGTCCCGCTTCGTAAACCCGCGCGCCAGACGAATGGCCGACATGGTCGCTTCCGTCCCCGAGTTGACGAAGCGGACTTTCTGAATTGATGGGAACGCCTCGCACACCAACTGCGCAAGCCGCACTTCGCGCGGATTGGGCGTGCCAAAACTGGTCCCGTCGCGCGCCGCCTCCTGCACCGCCCGCACCACCTTCGGATGCGCGTGTCCCAGAATCATCGGCCCCCACGAGCAGACATAGTCGATGTACTCATTGCCATCGACATCCCACAGGCGCGAGCCCTTGGCGCGCTGCGTGAAAAATGGCGTGCCACCCACTCCCCGAAACGCGCGCACCGGCGAATTCACCCCACCGGGAAGGTAATGCAGCGCTTCCTGCCAGAGTTTCTCCGAGTATTCGTGTGAGGGATTCATCTGCGCAAAAATCTAGCAGCTTTCCTTATCCGATGCCACTTTCATCGCCACTCGTGCTTCGGGTACTTGCGTTGTAGTTCATGCTTCAATTTCGGATATGTCTCCTGCCAGAACGCGGCGAGATTCTCGGTCATTTGTACGGGGCGCTGGTTCGGCGCGAGAATTTGGATTCGCAGCGGTACGCGACGTTTCGCAATCCAGAGGCCTTCCTTCACCCCGTACAGGTCTTGAATTCGCGCCGCCAATGTCGGTGGGCCGTCCATCGTGTATGTGACTTTCGCCTTTCGTCCGCTTGGCAACTCAATCCGCTCCGGCGCGTATTCCTCGACCCGCCCCTGCTGTTGACCCGACAACCAAGCCTTCACCACCGGCCACACAGGCTTGTCCTTGATCTCTTTGTAACTGGTCGCGCCATGGCAAATTTGTTCGATCAGTGCTTTTCGGTCGTCGCCGCCGACCGCGGGAATTCCCAGATCCGGCATCCACTCGTGGAGCCAATTCACCCGCAGAATCCACTGTTCCACCGCCTCATCCCAGTTCTTCAGGACGCATCGGCCCGCGAGCACCTCCTCGGCCAGAATCCGCGCGGCGTCATCCAATGGAACCTCCTCCACGCGTCCCGCCTCCAGCACCAAATCACGAAACTGCGTCCGCCGCTCCGCAAACACCCGCCGCTGCGTCGCGTCATACACCACGGCTTGTGCCTCCGTAAAATCGTCCGGGAAAAGTTCCCGCAACCATTCCTTCTGGATCGCCGTCGCCATGGTCAACAGCACATTCAATTCCTTGTCCCTACCCGTCCCGCTCTGGATTTCGTGTACTTCGGTCACGACCAGCAAGAACGAATTCTGCACCACGCTCTCGCGAGCCAGCACCCCGCGCCGGCCGTGCACCAATTCGCATCGCAACGTCCCCACGTCGAGACGCCGCCCCACGTGATCAGAAAACCCGAGCAGGATACAGCGTTGGATCGCATCCGCGGCCGCGCGCTTTTCGCTCACGTCCAACCCTTCGCGCTTGGCAATACCCAGGAACTGCTCGAACAACGGCCCCACTTGCCGCGCTGACTGCGCGTGGATGCCCAGCCGTCGGCATCGGTCGAGGTTGTATCCGTTGCGGTCCGCATACCGCCACGCGCGCATCAATACAAAGAAATCCGATTGCGTTTCGCCGCCAAACAAATCGTCACGTGCATCCTCGACCTGCCGGCCTTGCCGCCGCACGAGCAAATCGCGTCCCTGCGTGAGCGCGGCGATCAATGCCACTTGTCGCACGCAACCATACTCCTGCGCCGCCAATAGCATTCGCGAATACCGCGGATGCAGCGGAAACACCAGCATCCGCCGACCAAGTTCCGTGATCGCACTGCTTTTGTTTTCCAACGCGCCCAAATCCTTCAACAACAGCTCCGCCCGCTCCAACGACTGACGGCTGGGCGATTCCAACCAGCGAAATGAGTGCACGTCGCTCACACCGCTTGCCTTGAGCGTCAGGACGACCTCCGAGAGATCCAGCCGTTTCACCTCGGGCAATTCCTGCGCGGGACGCTGCTCGTGTTCGTGCTTCGTCCACAAGCGCAGGCACACACCCGGTGCGGTGCGGCCCGCGCGACCGGCCCGCTGGTCGGCCGATGCGCGGCTGATTTTTTCGACCAGCAACGTGTTGATGCCGCGATACGGGTCGTAACGCGGGATGCGAGCCAACCCGCTGTCGATCACGATCCGCACACCGTCAATCGTCAGCGATGTCTCGGCGACGTTGGTGGAGACGACGACCTTGCGGCGGTCGTATTGGGCGACAGCCGCGTCCTGGTCGTTGGTCGGTAAATCACCGTGCAATGGCAGGACAATAAATTGGCTGCCCAACGCATCCTGCGCTGCTTGTACCGTCCGGCTGATCTCGTAGCCGCCGGGCATGAATACCAGCGCGTCTCCGTCGTGTTGCGCCACGAGCCGCTCCAATTCCTTGACCGCCGCCTCCCAAATAGGCCAGTCCCCCACGGGTTTGGGGATGTAATCGATCTCGACCGGAAACGTGCGGCCCTGCGACGAGAGCAGTTCGCAAGGTTCCAGATACTTCCGCAAGGGACCGACATCCAGGGTGGCAGACATGACGATGATGATCAAATCCTGTCGCACCGTTTCCTGAATCTGCAGCGCCCGCGCCAGCGTGATGTCGCCGTACAGATGCCGCTCGTGAAACTCGTCAAAGATGATTGCGTTGACACCGCGCAGTTTTTCGTCAGAGAGCATCTGCCGCAGCAAGATGCCTTCGGTGACGTAGCGGATGCGTGTCGCACGCGAGGTAACGTCGTCGAGGCGAATTTGGTAGCCGACCTCCTCGCCGAGCTTCACACCACGGTCTTTCGCCACCCACGCCGCCAACATCCGCGCTGGCAACCGCCGCGGCTGCAGCGTGACCACCTGCCCCGCGCCCAACAATCCGCCGTCGAGCAACATCTGAGGCACCTGCGTTGACTTGCCCGATCCGGTCGGCGCGGTCAGAATTAACCGCCGCTGTCTTGCCAAGGCCGACAGCAGAGGCTGCCGTAATTCCAGAATTGGCAGGCTGCGAGCGTTCATTGCGCAAACGAGTTTAGCACATACCCGGTCTTGTTGCCGTGCCCGATCCGCTTATACTGTCGTGCGCCCATGTCCGAACGATTTCATCATCACGTTTACGTCGTGCTCCTCGACAAGGCGGTGTTGAACGAGCGCAAAGTCGCAGCGGTGAATCCGAAACGCGATTCGAAGAAGCCGTGCGTGTACGTCGGCATGACGGGCATCCTGCCCATAGAACGATTCCAGAACCACAAGGACGGCTACAAAGCCTCGCACTACGTCCAGAAATATGGTGTCCGATTGTTGCCCGAGTTGTACGAGTATCTAAACCCCATGCCCTACGAGGCCGCCTGTCAGATGGAAAAAGATCTTGCCGGGGATTTGCGCGAACAGGGTTACACCGTTTGCGGCGGCACCTGAGAGTCAATCCTTCACGCGCGCGATGGCGAGTCCGTCGAACGCCCTCCCGCGTCACCGTTACCACAATCGTCTCGAGCTTCGGGTGCACGGCAAGTTTCTTGTTAAACTCCTGGATTCCCTGCACCAGTTTGTCGTTCTCGGCGATCTGCGTCACTTTCCCGTCGCGAATCACGTTATCGGCAAGGATCAAGCTGCCCGGATGCGTCAGCTTCACCGCATAATCCAGATACATCGGATAGCTCGGTTTGTCGGCATCGATGAACACCAGGTCAAACGGCGGTTCCTCACCGTCCAGCATCCGTTTCAGCAAGACCTGCGCATCCCCATGCCGAGTTTCGACCCGGGACACCAACCCGGCCCGCTCCAGGTTCTTGCGGGCAACGCGAATACACTTCTCATCCACTTCCAGCGTCACCAGATGGCCCTGCGGGCCGATCGCCTGGGCCAACCACATGGTGCTGTAGCCGCCCAGCAGGCCAATCTCAAGCACGCGGCGCGCACCTGCGATCCTGGCCAGGATATATAGCAGCTTACCCTCGTTCGCCGAAACGTTGATCTTCGGCAACCCGGCCTCGGCGGCGTCACGCAACGCTTGCAAAAACACAAAATCGCGCGGCACAAACAACCGCTCGATATACTGGTCGATTTCAAAAAGTGAATGGCGCTGCTCGTCAGCCGGTGTGGGCGGTTTCATGCGGACTGTCATGTCTTCTTTAAAAACTGGTCTGTTTTCGCGGCAAAAATGAAATCGCTTTCGGTCAGCCCGTCGATCTTGTGGGTCCAAATGGTGACCTTCACCTTGCCCCAAGCGAGATGGATATCGGGATGATGGTTTTGCCGCTCCGCCATCTCACCGACTCGATTGGTAAAGTCCAGCGCCTCACGGAAATCGCCGAATTTGTATTCTTTTTCGAGATGATGCTCGCCCACGAGTTGCCAGCCATTATTGACGGCCGCCAGCAGTGTTTGCAGCGGCTTGCCCTTCAACGGCGGAACGCCTCCCTGGCACGGCACGCACTTTTTCTTTGCCAGATCGTCTGCTTTCATCGCGCCTTCTCCAATGCTTTCACCTTACGCTCGTTTCGCTCCCGTGCAAGCGGATCCGTTTCCGCGCTCAACGCTGGGGCAAACCCGGCGCGGCGAGATTCGGTCGCTGGCCAAAGTCGGGCCGGCGCGGCGGATTCGACCGCAAGAGTTTACCGATCTCGTGGACCGCGCGCTCCAGTTGCGGGTCGCGCCCGGCCACAAAATCCTGCGGCCGCATCTCCACTTCGATGTCCGGGTCCGTGCCGTAATTCTCAACCTTCCAGCCCACGTCCTTGAACCAAAACGAAAACTCCGGTTGCGTGGTAATACTGCCGTCCACCAGTGCGTGCCGCGGCCAGATGCCGATCACCCCGCCCCAGGTCCGCTTTCCGATGAGCGGGCCCATCTTGAGTAATTTGAATCCATGAGAGAAAATGTCGCCATCGGAGCCGGCGTACTCGTTGGTGATCGCCACCATCGGCCCCGCCACGGAATCCACCGGATACGGCTGGACATTCGACCAGCGCGACTGGTTGTAGGCGATGCGACGCCTCGCCAGCTTCTCCAAAATCAACTCCGACACGTGCCCGCCGCCATTGAACCGCACGTCCACGACCAGACCATCGCGGTCGATCTCGCTGAGAAAATACCGGTGGAACTCCGAATACCCGAGCGGCCCCATGTTGGGAATGTGGACGTACCCGACCCGGCCCCTGGTGCGTTCGTGCACCACGCGGCGATTCGTCTCGACCCATTCGCGATACCGCGCCGGCGTATCATTTGTCAGCGTCTTCACGGTCACGGCACGCGGCGACTTGCCCTTCGCGTCACCAACAGTGATGAGCACCTCGACGCCAGCCTGATTCACCAGCAGCGCATGGGGATGTGTCTCCGCGTTGACGCGCCGACCGTCAATTCCCAGCAATGTATCGCCGTCACGGACGTTGACCGCCGGCGCCGTGAGCGGCGACCGGGCCTTCTCGTTCCATGGGTCGCCCTGGACAATGTGTGTGATGCGCCATGCCTTCACGGCCGCGTCATAACGAAAATCCGCCCCGAGCAGCCCGACGTCGTACTGAGGCGGACGGCGGTGATCGCCGCCAAACTCATACGCGTGCGATGTGCCAAGTTCGCCCTGCATCTCCCACATCAGGTCGGAGAACTCCCCGCGGGTGGCGATGCGGTCCACCAACGGCAGGTAACGGTCGTACACCGCCTGCCAATCGATCTTCGACATGTCCTCGGTCCAGAAATTATCGCGTTGCAGCCGCCACGCCTCCTGATACATCTGCCGCCATTCGGCTGGCGGACGGACCGGGACTTTCACCCGCCCGAGGTCAATCCATCCACTCTTTTTGCCAGGCGGCTCTTTCGCCTGGTTTTCGTCGGGTTTTTCGCCGGCCTTCAACACCCGCAACCGGCGCCCGGCCCGATAGACCAGTGTTTTGCGATCCGAGGACAACACAAAATAAGATACGCCGCTCACCAGCGTTTCGGATTTCTGCGCGTCGAAATCATACGCCTCCAGTGTTCCCTTTGCCGGCGGCTCGGATGACGGCGGCCAATTGTCGCCACCCAGACTGCCTTCGATCGGGAGCGACGTAAATAGCACCTTGCCGCGAATCCCGGCGATCTGCTGATAGCGCCCGTCCGCCACCGGAAACGCCACGATCCGCGACTCTATGCCGTCGAAGTCGATAGCAACGTGCAGTTCCTTCTTCGCGACCGCTTTGGCCTTCGGCTCCTCTTTCTTCTCGTCGGGGGGCTTTGGCACGGGGACGAACGGTGACGGAATGTCCCTGCGCAATGTGACCAAATACGGCTTCACGCCGCGCGGGAAACCGAGGTCGAAATGGAGGTTGTCATACACGGGATCGAATTCGCGATAGGACAGGAAATACAGGAACTTGCCATCGGGATCGAACGACGGGGACACATCTTGCAGCACAGGCTGAGTCACCGGATGCACTTTCCCCGTCTTGACCTCGCAGACCCGAATCGCTGACGTATGCAGGCTTTGAGCGCAACTGTAGGCGACCCACCGTCCGTCCGGCGACCAGTCGAATCCCGCGATCTGCGCCCAGTCGCTCTTATCCAGTACACGACTCTTGTGCGATTTCAAGTCCACCAGCACCAATTCATTGCGATGATTGGAAAGCGCCACTTGATCGCCCTTGGGGTTCACCCGCAGATCGATGACGCGGCCGATATCGAGCTTCCCAACGCGTTCGGCTTTCTCGAAGCCGATGTTGTGAATCTCCAAGGTCTCATCGCCCTCCGCGTCGGTGACGAGCACGATCCGCTTGCCGTCGTTCAGCCAGTGCGGCAGGCGATGGCGCACGGCGTCGGCGTCGCCCCGCGGCAGGACCGGTCCGTCCCAGTTACCCATCGTGTAACATTTTCCGCGCGTGGCGAGGGCCAGTAGATGACCTTGTGGATGTGGCTCGAAACTGTCCAGATACCGCGCGGCGTCCACAAATTTCCTCTGCCACTGCGTGCGCGGGCTGTCGTACTCGATTTCGATCTTGTTCGCCATGTCGGTCGCGGGATCGAACACAAACAAGTCGGCCCCGGCGTGGTACACAATCCGGTGCCGGTCCGTCGCGGGATTTCGTACGTAGAAATCTTCGTGATGTGTGTGCCGCTTCAGATCCTTGCCGGTGGGCGTGCACGAATACAGGTTGCCAATCGACTCGTGGTCGGACAGAAAATAGATCCGCGACCCGATCCACAGCGATCGCGAGGGGTTGCCCTTCAGTTCGATGAGCCGGGCGGAACTGGCCTTTGCCCGTTCGGTCGATCCACAAATCGCCTGCGGTACCACCGCGATAACGCTTCCAACGTGCCGGGTCCAGCGCGTTACGACCGATAACGCAGCCGCCGGTCGGCCCGAACGAGATGAATTGCGCGGGGCCGGTTGGCAACAACTCCGGCGCGCTGCCGTCCAGGCTGATCGTCCACAAACGCGGCGGCCCGCCGAATGCCTGCTCCGCATTGCTGCTGAAGACGATCCGGCCGTCATCGGTCCAGCCCACGACCAGCGTGTTCGCTCCCAGATATGTGAGCCTTCGCGCCTCTCCACCTGCGGCCGGCATCACGTAGACTTCCAAACTGCCCTCGTCGCGCCCGCTGAACGCCAGCCACTGTCCATCCGCCGACAGCGCGGGATGACTGGCCGCTCCCAGACCCGATGTGAGCCGCCGCGCAATCCCGCCGCCCGCGGAAACTGTCCATAGATCGTCCTCGCTGACGAATACGACCGTATCGTTGCAGATGGTTGGAAACCGATAATAGCCGGGTATTTTCATGCTGTTGGCGCCGAGTTATACGGAGGCGGGTTTCGTTGTGGAAGCACAAACTCTCTATGCAGACGTGCCCAGTTCCCGCAGCAACTCCGCGCTCATCGACATGCCACGGTCGAAATTCGCGAGGTCCATCTTTTCATTCGGAGAATGCCAATTGTCGTCCGGCAGTCCGAGCCCCACCAGAATGATTTCGCCGCCGAGGTGTCGCTTGAAGATGTCGAGGATGGGGAGTGATCCGCCTTCGCGCACAAACACCGGCTCGCGCCCGAACGTCCTCTTCAGCGCGACCGCCGCCGCCCGTACCCCGCGACCGCTCGGCGATTCATGGAAGGCGCGATACCCCCCATGGCTGCTCAGGCTCAGTCTCACCGACGACGGACAGATGCGTCGCAGGTATTGTGACACCAGCCTCTCAATCTTCTCGGGATTCTGATCGGGGACAAGTCGGCTCGTAATCTTGGCCTCGGCCCACGCGGGTACGATGGTTTTCGTGCCCGGACCTTGATATCCGCCGGTGATGCCGTTGATCTCGAACGTGGGCCGTGCCCAACGTCGTTCGAGTGTCGTATACCCTTTCTCACCCTCCAAAGAATGGACGCCGAGGAAGCGGGCGTACGCCCGCTCATCGAACGGCAGCCGACGAAACTGTGCGCACTCCCATTTTTGCAGTGGGCGTACATCATCATAAAAACCCGGTACCGCAATGCGGCCCCTGGCATCCACACAGGCGGCCAGCAACCGGGCGAGGGCCAGGACCGGATTCGCCACGCTCCCGCCGAACACACCGGAGTGCAAGTCACGGGACGGCCCGTCTATGCGCACGCTCATCGCCGCCATGCCGCGCGTGGCGTAGGTGATCGTCGGATGGTCCTTGGAAAACATGCTCGTGTCCGACACCACGATGTAGTCAGCGCGCAACTGTCTCGCGCGTCGTTTCACAAATGCGATGAGGCCGGTGCTGCCCACCTCCTCCTCCCCTTCAATTAGAAAGGTGACGGTTACGGGAAGCGGCGTGCGCGTTTTCAGCCAGGCTTCGACAGCTTTGACGTGGGCGAAGAATTGGCCCTTGTTATCGGACGCGCCGCGGCCGAAAAGCTTCCCGGCGCACTCGACGGGCTCGAACGGCGGCGTCTTCCACAAGTCAAACGGCTCCGGCGGCTGCACGTCATAATGCCCGTAAACCAGCACGTGCGGAGTGTTGGCGCGGGATGTTCGAGGCGTACGCGCCACCAGAATCGGATTCCCCTTGGTCGGGTACAGTTTGACATCCAGCCCGAAGCTGCGAAAATGACGGGTAAGCCAGTCCGCACAGGCCAGAACGTCGCGCCGATGCGCCGGCTGTGCCGAGACACTGGGGAACCGCATCAGGCACTTAAGCTGCTCGATAAATTGATCACGATGTTGCGAAAGATATTCTTGGATCATAACCACAGGAGCGAGACGGTAGCTGATTTTTCGCTTCAAGTCACAGCTTAATTCATTGGCCCTCGCTCCGCCCCCTGTGTTATAGTGTGTCGTCTTTGATTTCCATGACAAACAGCGAATCACCGGCAACGAACCCGACATCGGCAGAGGATCAGGCCCTGCCTCTCGAAGAATTGGAGTTGACCCCCGAGTGGGTCAAGTCCTCGGGCAAGTCGTACGCCGATCACTCGGGAACGGAACGCGAACCGAGACGCGACGGCCGACAGCCGAGCCGGAATCGTGACCGGGAGCGGGACAATCGTCCTCGCCCACCAAGACCCCCCGAAGCGGGGGACCGCCGCGGACCACGCCCGGAACCCCGTCGGAGTGGTCCCCCACAACGTCACGGTCCACCGCAACGGCGCGATCGAGATCGCGAGCCATCCAAACCTGCCGCGCCACCCACTCTCCCTTTTGAAATTACGTTTCAACCGGAAGAAAAAGGGTTCGGCGGAATGATGGAGGCAATGAAGCAAACGCAGCGGGCGTATGCGCTGTTCGACATTGCCAAGCTCGTCCTCAACAAACCGGAACGGCATCTGGTGAAGTTTGCCGGCCCCGCGGCTGCCGACGGCTCGCGGCCCCCGTTGTTTCTGGTAACGCCGGGCGAGAACGTCTTTCTTCGTCAGGACGAAGCCGTGCGATTCGTACTGCGTCATCATGCCGACACGATTTTCCGGGAGAAGAAGACGCCCATTGATCCGCCGAAGGGTAACTTTACGTTCGTGAATCGATGCGGCTTGACGGGCGTCTGGCTCGGGCCCCCGAACTATCATGAGTACCAAAGCCGATTGGTGCGCCACCATCAGCAACGGTTGCGGCATATTCCATTCGACGAGTTCAAGTCGCGCATCCAAACGGTGAGGGATCCCGAAGCCGTCAAGGCGTGGCTCGACTCCATGAGCGCCAAGTCGGAGTATGAGTGTATTCTCGACGCCGAGCCGAAAGCGTTCGCCACCCGCGACGAGTTGGAAAAACATTTCGTCGAAACTCACCTCGCCCAATTCATCACGTCCGCCCCTGAAGTGCGCATCAGCGGGACTGCCAGCCGCCAACTTGAGAATCCCGCCCTGTTGGAAACGGTGCGGCTGGCGTGGATGCAGGAACGCAAGTTCCCGCTGAAAACGGCCAACGAGACGCGCGGCAAGCTCCGCCACGAAGGATTTCACTTCTTCAAGGACCCAAAGGGAGTCACCTACATCGGCCGCGTGAAACCGCAGCGGTTTGAATCCATCGCGCACCTCACGGACCAGATTCAGAAGATCATCGTTTATCTTCGCGGGCACTTCGGCGGCACGCGCAAGCAGTTGATCGCGCATTTCGTCCCCCGTCCTGCTCCGGCGACTCGGCCTCCACGCCGGTCCCCGATTTGGCCGCGCCTCCACCTGCGCCAGTCCAGACCGAAACCCCAGCCCCTGCTTCCGCACCGGTTCACACGGAAGACCAGGTCGTGGCGTCCGCACCCGTCACAGAACAAGGCACTCCTGTCATTTCCGTGCCGCCCGTGCCGTCGGAAGAAGACCGTGTCTTGGCCGATCTGCATTGGTTGATTCAGGATGGCTACGTTGTGGAATTCTCCAACGGGCCGGCTCTGGGCGCTCGCCGACAAGCCGCCCCAACCGCCGCCGGCCCCAAGTCCGCCACCGACCGTGACGGAAGCACCGCCTGCGAACGCGACAGAGAATCCAGCCCCAGCCTCGACGGAGCCAGCCGCCGCACCGACGCCGTCCCCCGAGCCTGCTCCAGTCGCCACAAAGGGCGGTGAGCCGGATTCGACCGCGCCCGCATCCTCATCGCCGGGTGATACGCGCGCATGGCCGAAACACTTGTTGACGTTCAGCATCTTCGTAAAGAATTCGACGGCACCGTGGCCGTAGCCGACGTGTCGTTCACGGTGCAACACGGGGAAATCGTCGGGGTCCTCGGCGCCAACGGCGCGGGCAAGACGACGACCATCCAGATCTTGCTCGGCCTGATCAAGCCCACGAGCGGCACGATCACGGTTTTCGGCAAAGACCTCGAGCGTCATCGGGTCGAGATTCTCCAACGGGCCAATTTCTCCTCCGCGTACACGGGGCTTCCGTCGAATCTCAAGGTCTGGGAGAACATGCTCATTTTCTCCAAGATCTATGGAGTGAAACACCATCGCCAGAAGACGGACGAATTGTTGGAGATGTTCGAGATCGCACACCTGCGAAACAAGATCACCGGCCATTTGTCATCCGGCGAATCGACGCGCGTAAATCTTTGCAAAGCCCTGCTCAACGATCCCGAGTTGCTGATGCTGGACGAACCGACCGCGAGTCTCGACCCGGACATTGCCGACAAAGTGCGCAAGCTCCTGCGCCGCATCCAAAGCGAACGGCAGATCACCATGGTGTATACCTCGCATAACATGCGCGATGTCGAAGAAGTCTGCGACCGCGTGTTGTTCATGCACAAGGGCCGGATTATCGCCGAAGGCACGCCGCAACAGGTGAAGGACAAGTTCAACCAAAAGTCCCTGGAAGACGTGTTTATCAGCGTCGCACGTGGCGGCGACGTGCTGGCCACCAGCGAAAAGGAGGCGACGTGAACTGGGGCCACATCCGTGCGCTCGTACTCCGCTATACGTTTCTGTATACGCGCAGCGTCCCGCGCGTGGCCGAGATGTTCTTCTGGCCCGTCATGGACCTGCTGGTCTGGGGGTTTATCACGGTGTATCTGCAACGCCTGCAACACCACGTCCCGTCGGCAGTCACGTTCCTGCTCGGCTCGATGATTTTTTGGGACATCCTCTATCGCGCCCAACAGGCGGTGACGATCTCGTTCCTCGAAGACATCTGGGCGCGCAACCTGTTGAACCTCTTCGTCGCGCCCATCCGCGTCAGCGAATTCATCGTTGCGACCTATGTCGTCGGCTTCGTGAAAATCCTGATCACCGTGGCGATCCTCGCGGGATTGGCGCTGTGGTTCTATCATTGGAACCTCTTTCAGATGGGCCTGCCGCTGATTCCCCTGTTCGCCAACCTGCTGCTCATGGGTTGGGCGGTCGGCCTGGTCACCACGGCCCTGATCATGCGCTGGGGCCAATCCGCCGAAGCGCTGGCGTGGGGCATCCCCTTCCTGATCCAGCCGGTCGCCGCCGTGTTCTACCCGCTCAGCGTCCTGCCGCAGTGGGTCCAGCCGATCTCGCGCGGGATACCCGCCACCTACGTCTTCGAAGGCATGCGCCAGGTCCTTCGCGGCGACGGACTCTCCGCCTACAACCTTTCGTGGGCGTTCGGCCTCAACATCGTCTACCTCATCGCCGCCGGCTTCTTCTTCAATTACATGTTCGACCACGCTCGCGAAAAAGGCCTCCTCGCCAAACTTGGCACGCAGTAGCGACTCATTACCCCCCCGATACCTGAAGCTTTCGGTAGCTTACCCCCTCACGTGACTCGCACACCCATTCCGGGCGGGTTATTGGGGCGTTGGGGTCGTAAAGTGAAGCCAATTTTGGCAAAACGAAGCCAAGTGACAAAATGACGCACCTCGACTTATAACATCTTGTCCCTCAAGCCAATCCACATCCTCCAGCACTCCGCAAAACTGGCTTCGTATTGCAGAAACAGCTTTTTTTGGGGGGCCTCCCCCTAGCCGCCTCCACATACTGCAGGGCGGCCGGCCCGGCTACCGCCATGCTGACGCCACTCCAGCTCCCCAAGTCCCTCATGTCAAAGAATAACGCCGATTACCAATTCTCCCACGGCGCAGCCCATAGATCATCAAACGATAATAGAGTCAAATCAGACAATCGCCTGCAAATAAGGTGTCGCACAACAGAGTCGGGGCAGTCGGGGCGTAATTGGCGTTGAAGGAAACAACTCCCGGGTCCGACCTCACAGCCCGCCGTGGAACCGGCCGAAGGCACGAGCGAGCAGGACCGAAAAGACCAGGATGCCCGCCCCGAGGACAAGGACGTGCCGGGTCTTGCGCAGGTCGAAGTTCCCGACCCGGCACACCAGCAGATAGCCGACCGCCAGGTTGACCAGACCCCACAGGACATTGACCGTCGAGGACGACAATCCGACCCCGGGCGGGGTCGCGAATGGACTCTGAAACGCATGGCCCGAAATCCCATTGCCGAGATGGGGCAGCGCGTTCGCGAGGAAAGCGCCCCCGAAGAAGTACGCCACGTAGTGGTACCAGCGCATGATTGACTCCCCTGTGGAGTTACATTCTCCCGCCCGGTTCCTCTCCGCGCAACACCAAACATTGAACAAGGCCAGTAGTAAAATCTCAAGGGGTCAACTATGCACGGATTGCTCGCAGTTCCAACCTAGCCCGCGACAGTCTTGCGCCAGAAACGCTCCAACGACTCGAACGGCGTGACTCGTCCGGCCTGAAGGTTCTGGCGTGTCGGACGATGAAAGTCCTTCTCCAACAAATACAGATACAGAATCGCCATCGCGTCCGAGGGTGAGGACGTTCGTGTTGTTGTACTCGGCGCGCAGCTCGTATTGATGCGCGGGCGTGATGACCACCCCGTTGTCGGACTGAAACTCGCCCATGCGCGCCACGCCGACCTTGTCGCGGTAATCCTCGGCGTCGATCTTCAGCACGCTTTGCTGCACGGTCAGGTCGTAGAGTTCCAGCGATTCGCCATATGGATGAAGGTGCGCTGTCGCGTAATGCAGCGTCGTCGGCTCGCTGAGGTTCAATTGGCCGAGCACGACCTTGGATCGGTACGTGTGCCGGCCCGGCGGCACCATCCAATGATACGTCACATCATTGCCGAATTGCGCCTGGACCCCGTCCTTCGTGCTGATCACCGACCCCGCCACGTTGGTCGCCATCGGGTCGATACAGCCCTCGCCCGGATGCGACATCGACGCGCACATTTTGCCATGCTCCATCCCGGAGCCCGCGAGCGGTTGCACAACGTAGAGCGCCCGGCGGAACAGCGGTTTCATCGGCGCCGCCGCGTCCGCATCCCGCACAAAGTCGATGGTCGTCCTAAACCGCACTTTGACGGTGCGGTCCGTGACGTTGAGGTTGAGCGACATCGAAAAGAAATCCAGCGGCGTGTCCGAGAGCACCGGCATGCCGTATCCCGCTGGCAGCGATACATGCAGTCGTCCCGGAACGAGCGTGAAAAACCGCCAGTCCATGTGCGTGGAATTGTCAAACTCGGCGTTGTGCCGTTCCGGCGACATGCGCTTCGGGTCGAACGTCAGGTTCGCATGACAGCAAAACTCCGGTGAAATGGTCTGCCGATTGTTCGCGTCGAGGACTTCGGTCTGCAACCCCGTGAGCCAGACGAGCTGCGGCTTTTCATGCGGCAACAGGCAACTCACCGGATGGTTCCCGCTCGGGCCGGTCATCGACATGTAAATTCTGTCGAGTGTGTACGGTTGCGAAATGACCTCGACATGATCGCGCCCATTGGCGTGCGTCTCGCCTTCCGGCCAACGCGGCAGCGACCATCCATTCTGGCGCGCCAAGAGGACGACTATCGCCGCCGCCAGAACGCCAATCGTCACTTTTCTCCAGCACCACATCGTCACATCAGCATCGTGCTGCATTTTCCAGGCCGAATCAACCTCCAATTACCCGGTAGCCCAATAACCACGTCGATTCCTGGGCCAATTTGGCTGTACCCTGCCACAAATTGCGGAGCGATTGGGTACGCGGCAACCGCAATACGGCAACGAAATGTCCAACACCACTTGCGTTTTGGTGCAAGAATGGTTATTTTGATGGGCACCGGACGACGCAATGGCAAAGACGTACGATCAGCATCTACAAGAGAGTCTTGCTTATTTAAGCCTGCCCGCGCTGGCTTCCCATAGCGCATGGTCGCCCAATACCGACGTGTACGAAACCCCCGAAGGCCTTGTCGTAAAAATGGAAATTGCGGGCATCAACAAGGACGATCTCGAGATCACATTGAACGACCGCGTGTTGCTCGTGCGCGGGCATCGTAAAGACCCGTGCCGCCAACGGCGTTGTTCGTTCCGCCAGATGGAAATCGACTACGGTCATTTTGAGCGGCGTATCGTCATCCCCCGTTCGGTTGATGGAAGCCGCGTTCGGGCGCAGTTCGTCAATGGTTTCCTGCACATCGAACTGCCAAAGTCCCAAACGTCCGAACACGCGACGGTTACCGTCATCATCGAACAGGCAGGTTAGCAGCACGGCAGCGACGCTTTCGGCAGGGTAGCCCCGGGTGGCGGGTTCCTGCCGCCCAGGGAGGACGACGCCACAACGCGCGCAACCGCGCCGGCACAGAAGTCGTCGTAATAAACACGATGGCCGAGACCACGGAGAATCAGCAGACGCAGGACATCATCAAAACGGTGACGCCCCTGCCGGAATTGCCCACGCAGTTGCCCATTCTGCCCATGAGCGACGTTGTGGTGTTCCCGCACATGGTGGCGCCGCTGCTGGTGTCCAACGCCCAGTCAATCCGCCTGATCGATGACGTGGTTTCCGGCCGAGCGATTGCTGGGGGTCACCTGGCAGACGGACCCCGATCTGGACCAACCGCGACCCGATCAATTGCACCCTTTTGGCTGTATCGCCCGCGTCGTGCGGATGCTGAAATTTCCCGATGACAGTGTGCGCGTGCTCATCCAGGGCTTGAAGCGGATGCGCGTTGTCCGTGTCGAGGCGGAAACCCCCTACCTCCAGGCGCAAATTGCCCCCGTGGACGACGAACAGGAAACCAGCCTTGAGTTGTCCGCGCTCGCGCGCAACGCCGCCAACCAGTTCCAGGAAATCATCAATCTTTCCCCGTCGCTCCCGGATGAATTGAAGGTCGCGTTGGTCAACATTGATGACCCCGGCAAACTGGCGGATGTCATCGCGGCCAACCTGAACATTCCCCTGCACGAGAAGCAGCGCTTGCTGGAAGCCGTACATGTCAAGGCGCGGCTGACCTTGCTGACAAATCTGCTCAACCGCGAAATCGAGGTGCTCCACCTCGGCAGCGAAATTCAAAGCAAGGTAAACTCCGCCCTCAGCAAGAGCCAGCGCGAGTATTTCCTCCGCGAGCAACTCAAGGCCATCCAGAAAGAACTCGGCGACGGCGCTGAACAAGGCTCGGAAGTCACGGATTTGCGCGACAAGATCGACAAGGCGCAAATGCCCGCCGAGGTAAAAAAGGTCGCCATCAAAGAGGCCGACCGCCTCGCAACGATGACGCCCGCCGCCGCGGAGTATACGGTCGGGCGCTCCTACCTGGATTGGCTTATCGCCCTGCCCTGGTCCAAGTCAACCGACGACAAGCTGGACATCGTCCAGGCCAAACGGATTCTCGACAGCGATCACTACGACCTCGAGCCGGTCAAGAAACGCATCCTGGAATACCTGAGCGTGTTGAAACTCCGGCAACGGGTCGACAGAGGCCGCGGTCGGGAAAGGCCCCATCCTGTGCTTCGTCGGCCCACCGGGCGTCGGCAAAACTTCGTTGGGCCGAAGCATCGCCCGCGCCCTCGGTCGGAAGTTCATCCGCATATCGCTCGGTGGCGTGCGGGACGAAGCGGAGATTCGCGGACATCGCCGCACGTACATCGGCGCCTTGCCGGGCCGCGTGATCCAGGGACTCCGCCGGGCCGAGAGCAACAATCCCGTTTTCATGCTCGACGAAATTGACAAGGTGGGAACGGATTTTCGCGGCGACCCAAGTTCGGCCCTGCTCGAAGTGCTTGACCCACAACAAAATAACAGCTTCTCGGATCATTACCTCGAAGTCCCGTTCGATCTGTCACGCGTCATGTTTATCACCACGGCGAACCTGCTGGAGCCAATCGCACCGGCCCTCCGCGACCGCATGGAAGTCATCGAGTTACCCGGCTATACCGAGCAAGAGAAGATTCACATCGCGACGAAGTATCTGGTGCCGCGACAACTCGCCGAACATGGATTGGAAAAATCCCAGCTCGTCCTGAGCAAGGACGCGCTCGCCGCCATCATCCGTGATCACACCCGCGAAGCGGGGGTGCGCAATCTGGAGCGACAGATCGCGGCGATTTGCCGGGGCACCGCGCGCCGCATCGTCGAGCGCAGGTCGAAGTTGGTGTCCGTCAAGGCGCGCAACCTGAAGGACTTCCTCGGTCCCGCCGAGTTCTTCCATGACGTGGCCGAGCGCACCACCGAGCCCGGCGTGGCCATCGGGTTGGCGTGGACTCCCGCCGGGAGGTGACATTCTGTTCATCGAAGCCACGCAAATGCCCGGCCGCGGGAATTTGATTCTGACCGGTTCGCTGGGCGACGTCATGCGGGAGAGCGCACAAGCCGCCCTCAGTTACCTCCGTTCCCGCGCCCAACAATTGGGCATCGATCCCAAGAGTTTCGAGAAGACGGACATTCATATTCACGTGCCGGCGGGCGCGATTCCCAAAGATGGCCCGTCCGCGGTGTGACCATGGCGGTGGCGCTGACTTCGATGCTGATGCGCAAACCGGTCCGACCCGCGCTGGCCATGACGGGTGAGATCACACTTCGCGGAAAAATCCTCCCGGTGGGCGGTATCAAAGAGAAGGTGCTGGCCGCCGCCCGTTCGGGCGTCAAGACCGTCGTGCTACCGGATCAGAATCGCAAGGACGTGTCCCAAGTGCCACCGGAAATCCGCAAGAAACTCCAGTTTCGATTTGCGACGACAATCGATGCGGCGTTGAGATTGACCCTGTAGTTCATCGGTCTCCACCTCTTCGAACCTCAGTTCCCCGGGCCAGTCAACGTTTGGCGGAGTGCCTCGCCTTGCGACGGCGATAGCCGACGATGGCGACGGTGCCGACGGAGAACAGCATGAGGATGCTGGGTTCGGGCACGACAGTGAGTTGGTGGAAGGAACTGCCGTCCAGCATCAGGATGTCATCACCGGCGCCGAGGGTGCCGTAACCGACGCCCGTGACGCCGTTGGTGGTCTCAAAATACAACTCGACGTTGTTACTGATGATCAACAGCGACCCCGGGTCCAGCGTCAACGTGTTCAGATACAGCCCGGCCACCTGTCTGTCATTACTGCCGACGGTGCCGAAGGTATCCATGAGTACGGTGGTGGACAGATCGCTCAACTCCAGCGTCCCCAGCGCGAAGTTGTTGCTGTACCCGAAGGCCGCATCGCCCTTGGCGAAGGCAAACGAGTTCGTCGAGAACGTGCCGCTGCCGTTGCTAAAGTACGTCTCATTGGACGGCTGGATGGAACTGGCGAACCCGCCCAGGTTAAGCCCGGCCACGTAGAACTGCTGGGTGCCCTGGCCGTTCATCACGAACTTGCCGTTGAGGGTGTTGTACTGGTTGGACAACGAGCTGACGTTGACGAAGTTGCTCTGGAACATGTACACATCGCCGGCAGCCATGTTGATATAGCCGTTGGTGGCCACGGTGTACGTGCCCAGAAACATGTTGGTGCTCGGGTCGCTGATCCACGCGCCCTGATTCACCACCGCGCTGTTGAACGTACCCAGGCTGTTGACGAAACTGACCGTCCCGGCGTTGGTGAACACCGTGTTGACCACCAACTGTCCGTTGTTGGCGCCCAGCACCCCGCTGTTCTGGTTGTAGATCGTGCTGCCGGTCAGATACAGCGGCGCCGATAACGAGGTGGCCAGCCCGGTGCCCGAATTAATGATGCTGGAGGTGATCGTCCCGAACCCGCGGAACGTCGCATCGTTGGTCAACATCCCGCTGCTCAGCATCCCGCCATTCATCACGATCGTCCCGCTGTTGAGCAACGGCGCATTGGTATTGCTGCCGAAGATCATCTGGCTGCCGCCTTCGACCACCAGCGTGCCGCCCTGGTTGATCTGCAGGGCGCTGCCCGCTGGGTTGACGAACTGCAGCACGCCGCTGCCGCTGACCGAGGTATTCGTCGAGCGGATCGTGCCGGAGTTGTTCAACAAATTGGTCAGCGCGATCGTCCCGAAACCCTGGATCAAGCCAGGCAGGGACGCACTGACGAATTGATTGCTGATGCCCGTATCGGCTGTCAACGTGCCACCATTGATCAGGATCGTGCCGGTGTTGATGATGAAGTTGTTGGTCCCGGCCGTGGGCGAGCGCTCCAGAACCAGCGTATCCGTCGCGTTGCTCACGATCATGGTGCCGAAGTTGGCGATGCCGTTGCTGAGGATCGAATCGCCCGTATTAATCACCAGCGTGCCGCCGTCGGCCACGATCGTGCCCAGGTTCAGGATCGCCTTGTCAAAGCCCGGAGGTGCTGATCCCGTACGCGCCGCCGCCGATGAGCGTGCCGTACCCGATGATATAACCGGTACTGGAATTGGTGAACGGCTCGCCGCCGGCAAACGCGTTGGTCGGCCCGCCCGTGCGCAACGTGCCGCCCAACAGGCTCACCGTCCCGTTGTTCTGCCACGAGTTGGTCGCATCCCACGTCAGTGTGGCGCCGTTGTCGATCTCCATGGTGCCGGCGTTGATCGGGTACACCGTGCTGGTCATCGACAGCAGCCCGTTGGTCGCCCGAATCGTGCCTCCGGACTGGTTGACGATGCTCGCCGTCAGCGTGCCGTAGCCCTGGATGATGCCGCCCAGTGTGTTGGTGATCGTGCTGGTGCTCGCCAGCGTCCCGTCGTTGATCGTGATCGTGCCGGTATTGAGTATGGGCAACCCGCCCCGATCCAACGCCAGCGTGTTGTTCGACGACACGATCATCGTCCCCAGGTTCTCGATCCCGTTGCCGCTGGTGGCCCCGCCCGTGCTGATGTACAGCGTCTGCGACGTCCCGCTGATCGGGTTGGTCGCCAGGATCGTCCCGAGGTTGGCAAACGACTTGTCGAAGCCCGCACCCGTTTGTCCGTACGCCCCGCCGCCGATGATCGTGCCGTACCCGGCGATCAGGCTGCGGTTGGTGAAGATCGCGCTGCTGGCCGCGTTGGTGTAGCCGCCGGTCCGCAACGTGCCCCCGAGCAGGTTGATCGTGCCCGCATTGCTCCAGGAGTTCGACGAGTTGGACTGCAACGTCCCGCCATTGCTGATGTTGATCGTGCCGGCGTTGCCCAAGCCGTTGACCGCATTGAAACTGACCTCGCCGTTGGTCGCGTAAATATAATTGTTGTTCTGGACAAAGGTATTGAAGGCCAGCCCGTTAATCCCCTGAATCGTGCCCTGGTTGCTCAGGATACCCGCGACCACCGATGGACCGAACTGGATCGTACCGCCCCCGGCGCCGTTCGGGCCGATCGTGCCCAGGTTCACCAGCGAGCTGTTTTCAAATTGCAGGGTCGCACCCGTACCTGCACCGAGATAACCGCTGCTGATGTTGGTGCCGCCGAGCAGCGATACGTCCAGCGCGCCGCCGTTGACCGTCGCTTGCATCGTGCCGTTGTTGTCGATGTTCGGCGTGATTGTGCCTACCCACTGACAAAGAAATTGTTTGTGATCAGCCCCGGCGTGCCGTTGGAGATGATCAGTGCGCCGCCAATCATCACGATCGACCCGTTATTGTTGAACGTGCTGCCCGCGCCTCCGCTGAGGACCACGTTCAGGATCGCTCCGTTGCTGGCCCCGATCGTCGCCGAGTTCACGCTGCTCAATCCCACCGAGAAAACGTTCAACCCGCTGACCGGGTCCGCCGCCAGGATCGTGCCGTTGTTGGCCACCGTTTGGGTGACGTTGCCCACCCCCAGGATCACCCCGCCGGCCCCATTGGCTGATCGTCCCGCTGCTGGTCCCGTTGGCCAGCAGCGTCCCTCCGCAAAACTCAGCGTCCCGAGGTTGATCAGCGGCTGGGTGATCCCCCCGGGCATCTGGACGTTCAACGTTGCGTTCGTGCCCAACGTGCCCATCGTCACGCCCACCCCGTTGGTGAAACTGCCCAGGCTCGCCGACAGCACCCCGTTGCTGGCATACAGGAAACTGTCGTTGAGGTTGATCACGCCGGAGGCCACGCTGCCGGTAATCGAGCCATTGCCAAAGATCCAGTTGGCGTTGGTGACTGCGCCCGCCAGTAACGTCCCGCCGTTCATATTGATCGTGCCCGCGTTGTTCACCGACGCCAGCCCGTTGACGTTGCTGACCAACATCGTCGCCCCACCGTCCACTTCCAGCGTGCCCTGCTGGCCGAACGCACCCGTGCCCTGCAGCGCCAGCGTCCCGCCTGTGGCATGGATCGTCGCCCCTGCTTGGTTCGTGACGCTGCCCGAGAAGACTCCAAAACCACTGATCGTGCCAGCGTTCTGCAGGAACCGGTCGGCATCTGAAACGCCCCCCGCATAGTTCGACCATGAACCGCCCTGCAAGCTGATCATACCCGCGTTAACGGGATTGCCATTGGTAACGGGGCCTGGGAAGACCCCGTAGTTGCTCCAGGCGTTGACCGTCCGATTTAGCACGAAAGCCGCGTTGGTGGCGATGGTGATCGTGCCCCCCGGCCCGTTGCTAAACCCACTGCTGCTGAACGCGTCACCGGGGTTAACGAACAATGTGCCGTTGGTCGCAATGATGGCCCCCGCGTTGACGATGTTCTCGTTCTGCCCGTCGTTGCCGGAAACCTCACCCGTGTTCAGCGAACCGTTGCCGCTGATCGTACCGGCGTTCATGAACAGGCCGCTGGTGTAGTTGGTCCCCACGAACGTGCCGCCGACGAACAGCATCTGCGCGTTGTTCTGGAAATTGCCCGCGGTTTCCAGCGTGGTCAACGTCGCCCCATTCTGTATCGCGAGCGTCCCGTTGTTGCTGAACTGTGCCGTGCCAGCCATGACCAGCGTGCCGTTGGTCGCGTTGACCGTGCCCAGATTCACGAGGTTGAAATTCAGGCTGCCATTCCCCGTAATCAGACCGCTCGCCGCGTTGGAAATCACCCGCGTATTGTCCGCCACCGGCGTGGCGCTCGTGCCCGTGCCCGTATTCGTATACGTCTGCACCGTGCCGCCGAAGAGTTGAATGACCCCGCTGTTGGACGTGTTGGTGGGGGCATTGACCCACGCGTTGGTGCTGCGGGAAATGCCGAATGTGGACGTGTTGGCGACCGTCACCGTCGCACCCGCAGCGTTGTTGAACCCGCCCTGCGTGAAGGCATCGCCCGTATCGACGATCAGCGTCCCGTTCGTGGCCAGGATCGTGCCCTGATTGATCACCGAAAAATCCTTGCCGCCACCGCCGATGACGCTGTCCGCCGTGCGCACAATGCCCGCGCCCTTGATGGTCCCGTTGGCGGTGTTCGTCAATGTCTGCAACGCGTACAGTCCCAGGTTGCCCGAGCCGTCCATCACAATCGTGCCGTTGTTGACCAGAGCCCCCGCCACATTGGTTACTTGCAGGTACGTGCCGGAAGCCGTGCCGCCAATCATCGTGCCGTTCTGCGTCACCGCAGCCGCGTTGACCGCCAGCACGCCGTTGGTGGCCTTCACAGTGCCTGCCGCGCCGTTGACCAACGCGCTGGAGGTGATCGTGCCGTTGCCGAGGATCGTTCCGCCGTTGGTGACAGCGCCGCCGCTCAACGTGCCTCCGCCCAGGCTGATCAGACCGCTGGTATTGTTCCAATCCGGCGCCACGTTGAGCGTGCTGGCGCTGGCGATGCTAAAGGTGCCCAAGTTATTGACCGATTCCGTAGCGCCGTTGGTCGCGATGTTCAGGATGCCGTTCTGGGCGATCACAGTACCGATAGTGTCGTTGTACAGGCCGGACGAATAATTGCCAGGGCCGATGATCGTGCCGTCGTTGGTGATCGTGCTCCCGCCCATGACCAATCCGCCGCCGTTCAACGCGATCGTGCCGCTGTTCTGCAGAACCGTGTTGGTCAGAATGATGGTCGAAGCCGCGTTGAGATTACTGATCACGCCGCTGTTGGCGCCGAACATGCCCAGCCGCAACGTCCCATTGCTGGCCATGATCGTCCCGCCGACGTTGGCCACGTTCAGGTTGCCCGGAGTGCTGTTCGTCCCATAAATGATACCGCCACTGATGTTGCTCACCGCGCCCTGGCCGCCATTGAATGTGATGAACCCGCCGTTCAGCGCGATTCGGCCATGGTTGACCAGGTCCGTCGTGCCACCGCCGCCAACCGTCAACTGCAACGTCGCGCCGCTATTGGCCCCCAACAATCCGCTGTTGGTGACCACGTTCCCGTTCAACGAGGCGATCAGGTTGCTCAATCCCGAGATCGGGTTCTGCGCCACGAACGACGCCCCGCCCGCGTTGACCACCGACAGGGACGCCACGTTCCCCACGCCGGCAATCGTGTTGAAATTCGAAATCGTTCCCGTGCTGTTATTAAGCAGGATCGTGCCGCCGGAAACGGAAATCGTGCCGTTGTTCACGTACGTCGAGCCGCCCGGCGTCAGCAGATTCAGCACCGCGTTGGTGCCAATCGTGCCCACCGTCGCGCCATTGGCATTGGTGGCGCTGTTCATCTGCACCGTCAACGTGCCCACGTTCGCCCCATTGGTAATCGCCAGGACGAACCCGCCGTTGACGACTCCGCCACCGCTGATCGTGCCGAAGCCGCTGATCGTCCCGGCATTGGTGATGATGCCCGCCGTCAGCAGGCCGCCCGACATCTGGATCGTCCCGGCGTTCGAGAATGTCAGCCCAGTGCCCGCCCCCAAGTTCGTCAATATCAACGTATTGCCCGTGTTCATCGCGAGCGTCCCGCTATTGCCGAACCCGCCCGACCCATCGATCGTCAGCGTGCCGCCCGTCGGGGCAATCGTGCCCGTCGCCGCGTTCGTAAAGCCCGCGATAATCACGCCGTTGCCGGTGATCGATCCGTTATTGATGAAACCGGCGGCGTTGCTCTGGACTCCGTCCGCCGCGAACTCTAACGTGCCGCCGCCCATCGTGATCGTGCCCAGATTGGTCACCGTATTGCCGCTGTTGGCCCAAGCGTTATAGCTGCGGTTGATCTCCAGCGTCATGTTCGTGGCGACCTGGACCACGCCCGCGGCCAGGTTCTCGAAACCGCCACCGGAAAACGCATTGCCCGTGCTGATGAACAGGGTCCCGCCTGACGCGCCGCCCCAGTTCGTGGCGATCAAGGTCCCGGAGTTTAGAAGGTGGGCGTTGGCTCCGCCCGTCGCGTTGGTGACGCCCAGTGTGATGGTTCCCTGGCCTTCAATGATCCCCAAGTTCGCCAGGGAGTTGCCGTTTTGGCCGACGTTTGTCGCGAGGAGCGCGCCCACCGCGCCGTTCCCTCCCAGAAAGATTTGACCCGTCGCTGTGTTGGTCAACGCGTTCATCGTCAGGACATTGAAAACGGATGTGTTGTTCGTCACGTAGATCGTGCCGGCGTTCAACAAGCGGATCCCCATGTGTTGGTGGCCGGGCCGGTGCCCTGCGCGAAAATGGTCCCATTATTCACAATGCCAATATTCGCGTTGAGCCCGCCGTTCGTCTCGGCGCCGTTGTCATACAGCGTGACCGTGCCGCCATTCAGTACAATGGTGCCCTGATTGGCCAGAGGTCCGCTGTTGTTCCAGTAGTTCGCCGTCTTGTTGACCGCAAACGTCGCGCCATTGGAGACCGTAATCGTCCCATTCGCGGCATTGCTGAAGCCGCCCTGCGTGAACGAATCCGCCGCGTTGATCATCGACAGGCCGTTGCTGGCGAGGATCACTCCCGCGTTCACGAAATTCGGGTTGACACCGCTGCCTTCGTGCAAGTTGAACGTGGGATTCAAGCTGTTTGTGCCGAACCCGGCGATCACGCCATTGTTAAGGAACGTTCCCGTAAAACTTGCTCCGGCAACCGTGTTGGTGAACACCATCACGCCGCCCGAGAGATTGATGGTGCCGCCGTTGGTAAACGCGCCGCCGCTCAAGGCCATGGTCAGGGTCGAGCCTGATGTAACGGCGACGTTCCCGTTTTGGGTCGGATTGTTCGTGAGCGTCAGATTGCCGCCACTGGCCGTCAACGTGCCGCCGGCGGCATTCACCAGGATGCTATCGATGGTGCCGTTGCCCGAGATCGTGCCCTTGTTGGTCACGGCGCTGCCGGCCAATGTGCCGCCGGACAGACTGACCACACCGTTGGTGTTGTTCCACGCCGTACCGACGCTGAGTGTGCTGGCGCTGGCAATGCTGAACGTACCCAGATTATTGACTGACTCCGTCGCGCGTTCGTGGCGATGGCCAGCGTGCCATTCGGGGCGATCACCGTACCGTTGGGGTTGTTGTACAGGCCCGACGAATAATCGCCGGGACCAATGATCGTGCCGTCGTTGGTGATCGTGCTGCCGCCCATGATCAACCCGCCGCCGTTCAACGCAATCGTGCCCGTGTTCCGCAAAGTCGTGTTGGTCAGGATGACGGTCAACGCGGAGTTCAGGTTGGTGATCACACCAGACATTGCGCGGACATCCCCAGACGGAGGATCCCATTGCTGGCCAGCAACATGCCGCCGGTCAGGTTGACCACACTGACGCTCTGCGATCCCAGTGCCGTAAATCAGGCCGGTCGACGTGGCGAGGTGC
>CAVYAC010000006.1:0-47036 GCA_963766065.1 uncultured Verrucomicrobiae bacterium | reverse complement strand
AGCGTGGTTGGCAGGCGACCTGGATGTGGTCCGTTAGCCGGACCGGTGAGGGTCGAGGGGATGAAGCTGTTAAGAGAGCTGGGGCTGTAGGCACGGGGAGGCGTCGCCATCTGATTTGTGGGCGGTGAGGCGGTAGTGGTGCGATCTAGGTTCGGGCTAACTGCCGCGATAAGCACCTGATTCTCGACGGGCAGCCACGTCTTAGCCTACTACTCCAATCGCTTCCTTGCCGGATGCACGGTGTAGAGCGCCTTGTCCTCCGCAACTGTACATGATTCTCCGGTGACGGTCGCTTTCTCGAATTGAAGCCGGGCAGGCGCGAACAAATCGGAGTTCTCCGCTTTCAAGTACCGGGCGGACATGCGGCAGTATTCTGGTTCGATGTCGACGCCGATGCTGTTGCGGCCGGTTTTGAGGGCGGCAACCAGCGTGGTCCCGGAGCCGCAGAACGGGTCGAGGACAGTGTCGCCGGTGAAGAGAACATGCGCACGAGGCGCAGGGCGAGCTCGATCGGGAATGGGGCAGGATGGTGTTTGGTCGAGGCGCCGGTAATGTTCCAGATTTGTTGAAACCACGCGTCGAAGTCTTTCTTACCGAGGCGGCTTCCCTCGCGCTGGCCGTTGGTCGGCTGCCTGTAGCCGCCGGGTTTGCGCTGCATGAGAATGAACTCCATGTCGTTCTTGATGATCGCGTTTGGCTCGTAGGGTTTTCCGAGGAATTTGCTGGTCTTGTTGGCCTCGAAGACGGCATTGGAAATCTTGTGCCAGATGATTGGGTTCAGGTTATCGAAGCCGAGCCGTCGGCAGAGAACGCAGATGTCGGCGTGGAGCGGAAATACCAGATGACGGCCAAAATTCCTACGGGCCACACACACGTCGCCGACGACACAGACAAGCCGGCCCCCGGGAACGAGAACACGAAGAACGTGCGTCCAAACCTTCGCCAACTCGGCCAGAAATGTTTCGTAGTCTTTGATGTGGCCAAGCTGGTCGGGGTTCTCGGCGTATCGTTTCAGATTCCAGTAAGGCGGCGAGGTCACGACAAGGTGGACCGACTTGCCCGGCAGAAACGAGAGGTCTCGGGCGTCACCGTTAATCAGCCTGTGGACGGTTTGTTGCATAATCTCAAGCCTGCGCCGCGATGTGTGCGGACAGCGTTTTTGCGAATCGCTCCAAAGAGAGATCCTCGGCCGGGGTATTGAATTCGCCCTTGAACCGGTCCGGTGCTGCTGGAGGTGATGAAAGCCGACGACGTGTAGTGGCGTTCGAGCACCAGTTTCCGACAGAAGAGTTCGTAGCGGCGCATGTATGACGCGCCACGAAACTCCGGAAACACCTCGAAGTGCGGTTCTTGGACACTCACCGGACGCCTCGATGCTTCGCAGTTCTCAAGCATGAAGAAGTAACCGATAAACGGCTGTGCACTGTTTAGGAAGGCACGTTCACGGAACGCCGTCCACAAATCGAGTGCACTACCCATCGCCTCTTCGGTACGGTTGTTGAAATTGTTGCCGAAAGACGGGCCGACTTGAGACTTCGCCTCGATGGCGGCAAGCAGACTACTTTCCCGAACGACGAGCAGATCCCACTCTTTGGTCGGGCGAAGAGAAGCCCGGTAGCTCAACCGCCCGCTTGCGGAAGATAAACTCTCGCGGAATACCAGCGTCTGCAATCAGGTCGGTGAAAAGATCGACGAAACCGTCCATCTGCGCGCCGCCGGTTACGGCACTCCGCAAACCCTCGTCTGCGTGACCCGTTTGCTCCTGACGGCGACGCTGTGACGTCGCGTCTGCCAGTAGTGGGCTACGGCTTGCTGTGCTTTAGCGTTCAGCTCTCGGAGTGTGCGGTTTGATGGCATGCGGCAATGAGTATAGCGATTCGGCGCGAAACTTCCAGCACCATGAAACGCGGGTGCGGTTCTCGTGCACCACTGTGATGTCGTTAAGATGCGATCAACACATCGAATTCGGCCATCCGACTGGCGTGACGCAGGCCACCCAGTCCCCAGAATCGGTGTAACCTCGCCCTCGTTGCGTGACGTTTGATCGTGTATCGCACATGGATTTTATATTTGACTGTCATATTGGTGTGCGATATACTGGCGACGATAGGGAGATGTTTTGGGGGTTGTTCTTTGACAAAAAGGCAGGCCGAGTGGCGACAACGCGCACGGCGGGAAGCGAGAGGACCCCTCACCTTAATCCTCTCCCCCAAGGGGCGAGGAGACAGGAAGCGGGGTGGGGACGACGAACGACGGGGATGGTTACGACCGGGGTGTGGAGATGGCAGAGCAGCCGACGGTCATAGACCGCCGCTACAGAAGACTGACGAGGAGCGGACGGCGGACGGCGGGTTCGGCAAGCTCCCCATCGGCAGTCAGGGGGGCCGAAAGGGGAAAGGGCTGGAGGGGGGAGGGGTTACAAAACGAACCCAATTCTATTCAAGCCGGCGTGGAAAAGTGGTGGAAGCGAAGCCAAAAACGAAGCCAATTGTTGAGGGGTCGAGAAGGGCAGATTGGGGGTGGAAGAGGGGGTTTGAGGGGGGGATTGGCAATGAGCGGGGTGGACCGGGCAGGTTTGACGCGTGGCGGGAGGGGGGCGTAGGATGTGTCAACGGGAAGAAGCCATGAAGAAGTAATATGGATGGGGACCGGAAAGATCCATCGCAATCGGCGTGGTTGATTATCCAGACGGGTTTGAGCCTGTCGGTGATCGGCGCGATGGCGGTGGGATTGTGGTGGCGGCCGGAGATGCCACATGAATGATCCGCCAATTGACCGTCAGGAGCAGGAGAAGTTATTACAGTGGGTGCGCGCGACCATCGAGGCGGCCGTGCGTGGCGAGCCGCTGACGGAGATTCCCGACGCGGAACTCTCGGAGCATCTGCGCGCGCCGCATGGTGTTTTTGTGACGCTGAAAGAGCGCGGGGAACTGCGCGGGTGCATTGGCAAAATGGATTTCGAGCGGCCGCTGTGGTCGAACGCGCATACGGCGGCGGTCGCTTCGGCGTTGGAGGACCCGAGGTTCCCGCCCGTGACACCGCCGGAGCTTGGCGAGATTTCGATTGAGATTTCGATTTTGAACCCGCCGGAGGATATCCCACGACCCGAGATGTTCGACGTTGCCCGGCACGGGATCATCGTGCAGAAGGGTTGGCGCCACGCGCTGTTGTTGCCGAAAGTCGCACCGGAGCAGGGCTGGGACGCGACGAAGACGCTGGAGATGGTGTGTTGGAAGGCGGGTCTGCCGGCGGACGCATGGCGCGATCCGTCGGCCCGACTGCAGGTGTTCACGGCATTTGATTTCGGTGAGGCGACGCCGGGCGATGCCCGAGCCTGAGGATTGATCGCGCGGGGAGCTTGGGGTTTGCCGTCGTCATCCCGCATTCAACGGGCCAATGGACCCAGTAGCTTCCGAAAGCGTTGTCCGTCTTCTCTCATCGCCACGTTGTTGAACAGGCAGTAGCTCGGTTGTCGGTCGTCAGCGATCACGCGGAGGCGTTCCAGTTCCTCGGTCGAATGGCGGTGACGCGGCCCCGTTGCGCCATGGAGTCGGAAGTAGTGGATTTTGCCGACGGGGATTGGTTTGGTCTGGAGCGGGTCGAGCACGGGGATCAAATCGAGTTCCCGGCACAACGACGTGATGAGCGCCGCGTCCCAGTTTCCACGAGGTTCCCAGCCCATGTGAAACTTGCCGCGTTTGGCGTGCTCGAAGAAGCGACGCAAGCTCGCAATGTTCTCTTTCGTCGGGCGAAAACTTTGCGGGCATTGGAAGAGTACAAGCACCGCGGCGAGGGCCTTGGCCACCGCAACGGTTTCATCCCAGGCCCAGCGGATCGTTGGGTTGAAACCGAAATGGCCGCAATACTCGCGGTCGCGCGGGTCCAGGCGGGTGCGGCGGTACGTGGGACTGGTCGCACAATGGGTGATGACCTGCCAGGCTTTCAGCGAGAATTCAAAATCGGGCGGCGCCGTGGCACGCCAGCGCGCGGCGGTTTCGACCTTTGGCAGTTGGTAAAAGCTCGAATCGATTTCCACGCAGGAAAAAGCGTGGAAGTATTTCTCCTGCGCCATCGCGAAACCGCAACAACCGACCCGCACATTCGGACGCCTGGGTGACACGGCGGCGGATGCTAGCAGGAATGTTCGGACTTGCAAAGCCCGCGTGCTGGCGGCATGTTGTATGGAGGGAATTCGATATGACTACGGAGCAAGTGAAGACCGTGACCGATGATGGGGCGGTGACCGCCAGCGACATAGTGTTTGACTGTCCCGGTTGCGGGAAAAGCCTGGTCGTGGATCAAGCGGCGGAGGGCATGATCGTCGACTGCCCGCAGTGCCGCACCAACGTGATTGTCCCTCCGAAATCAACCAGGTCAGCCTCGCCACCGTCATCGACGAAGGAAGAATCCAGAATCAGCGCGCCAACCAAATTGGGCCCCCCGGATACGGCGGAAGATTCCTTGCAGAAGCGGTTATCGGTTCTGGCTGGCCAACTCAAGGAAATCCAGGCGCAACGCACGGAAGTGACGGGCCGGATCGCCGTGCGCCTGAACGACGTCAACCGTGATCTGGTGATCATCGCGCGTCTGGAGACTTCGCAGCAGCAGATCCTTGGCGAGTGGAACCAGTTGGTCGAAAAGATCGCCGCGGGACCGGGCGGTCATTGAGTCCGAAGCGGCACAACCCGCCGTGATCGGCACCAGCGTCAGTCGTGCGGGCCGGACGCGCGTCTCGTTCCGCCAGTAACGCTCAGTTTGTCAGGGGCGTCAGCGCGGGCTCTCGCGGCAGGGCAGTCGGTGAGACCGGCGCCGTCAAACTCTTCACCAACACCTTCGAATTCCGGCCGCTTTGCTCGTATTTCTCGCGGCGCGCGGGCGGCAGGTCTTCGGGCGTCCCCTCCATGTATCCCAGTTTGTGCTGGAAGAAGGTGAACGTCTGCGTCAACAAGCAGAAGATCCGCTCCGCACCCTGCTCGCGTGCGAGGTTCTCGACGAACAACGCCAGCTTGGTGCCGATGCCCCGGTTTTCATGCGCGGGGCTGACGGCGAGGCTCGCGAGTTCGGCCATTTTCTGCTCCGGGTGCGGGTGGAGCGCGATCAGGGCGACAATGTTGTTGTCGATCTCGAAGACGAAATACTCGGCGATGTGTTTGTCGATGCTGCTGCGCGTGCGCTTGATCAGTTGCTCTTCCTGGATGGACGGCTTAATGAGCGCCATGATGTGGCGCAGGTCCTTGCGCATCGCTTTGCGAATTGCCTGATATTCGTCCGTATAAATCAACGTCCCGATGCCCTCGTTCGAGAACACCTCGGCCAGCAGACCTTCGTCCACCTGGCCGCTGATGATGTGCACGCGTGGGACGCCGCCCTGGCTGGCGCGGAGCGCGTGCTGCGCCTTGGACAACATCGCCGGCGCAATCTTGTCTGCGGAATTCTTCAGCGCCACTTCCAGTTCCTTGACCGACATCTGGGGCACGACCTTGCCGTCGATTTCGAGGCCGTTCCCGCTGCCGATGAACATCAGCTTGACCGCGCCGAGTTCGCGGGCCATTTCGACCGCGACGGCGTCGGAGTTCAGGCGGTAGGTGTGGCCGTTGCCGTCGAACCCGAGCGGGGGGATGACGGGCACAATGCCCTTGTCGAGCAGCGTGCGCAACATCTCGGTATCCACCTGATGGACCTTGCCCGTGTGCTGGTGGTCGACGCCCTTGATGATGCCCAGCGGCACGGCTTCGACGGCATTGGTCTGCGCGGCGCGAATGTCGTTAAGTTTCAAGCCTTCGAGAATCTCGTGAGTGACGTTCGTGGCCGCGGTGATGGCGATGCCGAGCGTCGCTGCATCCGTCACGTTGGTGCCGTCGTAATTGGAAATCGGCTCGTGAAGGCGTTCCGACAACATCTTGATCTGGCGGCCGGCGCCGTGGACGAGCACGATGCGGATGTTCAGGCTGCGCAATACCGCGATATCGAGCAGCAGGTTGCCAAAATTCTCATCCGCCACCACCGAACCGTCGATGGCGATGAGGAACACCCGGTCCCGGAATTGCGGGACGTAATGCAGGATTTCACGTAGATCGGTCGGTTTCATCTGTGCCTGGAGAACTTATACGCACCACAACCGGCTTTTTCAACTGATGATTTGCGGCCTCTGGGAACGTGTCGCGGCGGAACCGAAACCATCCAACAACAAATTGTTGTGATGTTGTTGCCAGGATTGAATTTGACCCCCAATCCGTTTGCTGGTATGCACTGCCTTCACAGCAAGACCCCCGTTCGCGGGAACGACGAAACGCAATCAATTGGAGGACTTGTCAATATGACGAGGATCACGCACGCCCTTTTCTCACTATCGCTGGCAATCATGGCCGCGACGACGGCTCGCGCGCAATCGGCTGTGTTAACAACGGCCGACACAGGCCCGTATCACGTCTCACAAACCTTCCATGTTGGGGGCGAAGGCGGCTGGGACTACATGACCGTCGATCCCGACAATAAGCTGCTCTACGTCCCGCGCTCGACGCACACGATGGTTCTCGACGCCGCCACCGGGCAAGACCGTCGCCGACATCCCCGGCCAGAAGCGCAACCACGGCGTGGCCATTGTCGCCAGCGCCGGCCGCGGGTTCATCACCGATGGCGCGGATGCGTCCGTCACCGTGTTCGACCTGAAGACCTACGCCGTGCTCGGCAAGGTCAAGACGGCTGACGACGCCGACGGGGTCATCTACGACCCGGCCAGCGGCAAGGTGCTGGTGGGCTGCGGGGACGCCGGTGTTGTGGTCCCCATCTCGGCGGACGTGGATCTCAAAATGGGCAAGGCCGACCCGGCGGTTGAGCTGGGCGGCAAACCCGAGTTTCTTACCGCCGACGGCCAGGGGAAAGCGTACATCAATCTCGTGGACAAGGACCAGGTCGCGGTGTTGGACACCAAGACGATGAAGGTCGTCGGCAAGTGGTCGGTCAGCCCCGGCGGTTCGCCGGTCGGCATGTCGATGGATCGTGCGCACCGCCGGCTGTTCGTCGGTTGCCGAAAACCGCAGAAGCTGATCGTCATGAGCGCCGATGACGGCAAAGTCCTGGCCGATCTTCCGATTGGCGCCGGCGTCGATGCCACGCGATTCGATGGCGATGCTTTTGTCAGTTGCGGCGATGGCACGCTCGCTGTGGCCCGCGAGACCGCGCCGGGCAAATTCCAGATCGTCGAGACCGTGGCGACGCCACGGGGTGCGCGAACCATGGACGTTGATCCGACGACCCACACGATCTATCTGCCCACAGCGGAATTCGGTCCCCCGGTCGAAGGCCAGCGTCAACCTCCGGCCAAACCCGGCACCTTCATGGTTGTCGTCGTCAGCCCCACGGGCAAGTAGCGAGCGCTGCTTTGTCCGTGTAGCAGTGGCGCAGCAGCCCATTGAAAGACGCACTGTCGAGCCTCTCTAGGAGAGGAGGGCTATTGCTTTCCCCTGTAACTTCCGTCAGGAATCGGCTAGAATCCCTCAGCTAATGACGGCGAGTCGTTACGGCAACTCGTGAAGTAGCCTCGTTCAAGGGAGCGCTGAGCCGCCCATCGGCAGTCGCCCACGCCTCCGTGATTACCTCTCGGGCAAGCCGGTTCGCATTGGCTACACCCCCCGCCTTATCTTGGGACAGCAGTTCCGTCGAAAGCGCGTCCATCACTTCATCTCGCAGTTCGTCAATAAAGCGATTCATGGCCTGCTCGACCTCCTCAAGAGTTGGAGGCGTCACATCGGCTGCCACGCCCTCACAAATCGCTCTGTGGATGACTGACGGAACTAAAAGGTAATTCTCAATTTCCTTTCGCGACCAGACATGCAACTGAATACTGTGGCTTGCTGGTTCGGTATAGCGTCCGGAAATTCGCTCACTCGTATGATAATCCAGAATCAAGAACGCAGTAGCATTTGATGTGTTCTCCACCGGCATTTTTCAAAAACATCGATGAGCCGATGACGTGCTTCCAGCCGGACCATCCACCAATCGCCATACTCGGTATAACATCCAAGGGCGAGTTGCTCGCCATTGTTCCGGGAAAGAGAATGGTTTCACTGCTGTCTGGATGGAGCCAATCAAAGTATGGCCCTTCGTTTAACGGGCTTCGTATCGCAAGCAATTTACAATCTGGCGAAATCCATCCTGAAGTTAGAGCCGTGATAGAGGCTATAGAGGAGCATGACGATCTCGAGACGCCTTAACTTGGGCTAGGGACCTGCGTCACTGTTTCGCTGGTGCAGAGTTGACGAATTGCGCTTGCGAGTGAGAATCAAGTAGCGCGGCGTTCGTACTCGACGAACGAACACTTCCGGTCCATCTTCGCGGGCGGTCTCGGTCCATGCGGAGCGGTCGTAGGCAGGGAACTTCGTATCCGCCGGGGATGTTTTGGTGGACTTCGGTGATGAACAGTTTATCGGCGAGGGGCAGGGCGGCTTCGTAGACTTTGCTGCCGCCGATGATGAAGACGAGGTCTTCGTTTTGCTGGCGGCAGTGATCGAGCGCGGCCTTGAGGCTGCCAAACCGGAGCACCTCGGGCGACGCGATCAGGTTCGGGCTTTGCGTGAGGACGATATTGGTGCGGCCGGGCAGCGGTTTCCCGATGGATTCGTACGTCCGACGCCCCATGATGATCGGGTGGCCCATGGTCAGGTGTTTGAACCGCTGCAAATCCTCGCGGAGGTGCCAGGGGATTTTGCCCTTGTCGCCAATGATGCCGTCCTTGGTCATGGCGACGATGATGGCGAGGGTCATGGGAGAGATTGAGTTTCCCCTAACAAGGCCTGTAGCCGCAGGCTTTTAGCCTGCGTCGCCAAGACATACTCTCGCACCCTAAAGGGTGCGGCTACAGCCCAGAGACGGATTATGTCAGATACCTTCATACGGCCACTTTGAATTTGATCTTCGGGGTGGGGATGGTAGTCGACCAACTGGAAATCCTCGAATCGAAGCTGGTCAACGGGTTTTTTGGCGATGACCAGGCGCGGCAACGGACGCGGCTCGCGGGTGAGTTGTTCGCGAAGGCCAGGGACGTGGTCGTACTCGGCGAGGCCGCTGTCGGGCGACGCGGTGTAGATATGCGCGTCAACGATCGTGTGGCTGAAGAACCCAACGTCGAGGCCGACCTCCTGCGCGATCATCTGCGTGAGCGCGGCGTAACACGCCAGGTTGAACGGGATGCCGAGCGCGATGTCGCCCGAGCGCTGCGTGAGATGGCAGTTGAGGCGGTTGCCCGAGACGTTGAACACGAAACTGTAGTGGCAGGGCGGAAGCTTGCTGGTCACGGCGTTGCCGGGTTCCCACGCGGTGACGACCATGCGGCGGCTGGACGGCTCTTTCCGCAACGTGTCGAGGACGAACTGAATCTGGTCAACCTCGCGCACCTGCCAGTGGCCCTTGGCGTCGAGGTACGGGCTGGGGAACCGGCGCCAGTAGCGGCCATAGGCGGTTTCGAGGTTGCCATCAGCATCGGCCCACGCGTCCCAGATTTTCGTGTGCTGTCGGAGATTGCGGATGTGGTCTTCGCCGGAGAGATACCACAACAACTCGCGGAGCATGGACGTCCAGTTCACTTCCTTGGTCGTTAACAGGGGATAGCCCTGAGAGAGGTTGACCTTGTAGTGCGCGCCGAACCAGGAAATCGTGTCGATGCCCGTGCGACTTTTCTTGCGCGTGCCCTGCTCGAGGACGAGCCTCACCAAATCCAAGTACTCTTTCATGTTGCCAACATGGCATGCCAAGCGACCATGGGATCGGAACGCCCGAAGCGTAATGCCTCCTCAACCGGGGAGGATTGTAGTAAGCGGTGGCGGAAAATCCAGACGATTGTAGGGGCCGGGTAAGATTGGTTGCGAATGACAGACAAATCGTTCGGCAATTGTAGGGCGCGATGCCTGTTGTGTAGGTATCGCGCCGTGACGCTTTACCGGTTCGGCTGGATTCCCTCGTCGGACTCGGGCATGCCGCGAAGGATCGGAGCGGCGTCTCGAGGACTCGGCTCCCAGCCCTACAACGGCACGAAGGAATTGCCAATGCCGCTCGTCGGATGGGCACCGCGCTTTATCGTCGCGGGCGCGATAGGCGGGCGGTGCGGCGCGTTAGCTGGCGCGCTGGGAGCGCGGTTGATGCTCCGGCTCGTCGGCCTTGGGTTCGGCTTTCACCGGGGGAGTGCAACAGATTGAAGAAGAGGGTCTCGGTCTTGACCTCGGTGCAGCGCGGCTTCAGCGGTTTGACCGTCATTGTTTGCTCCGGTTCGCTCGCGTCCGAAGAGGATCGTCTTGAAGGTTTTTAAGAGCACGTACATGTCGAGGAAGAACGACATGTGCTTGATGTAGTAGAGGTCAAATTGCAATTTGCGTCGGGATTCCTCGATGCTGGCGGCGTACGGGTACATGACCTGCGCCCAACCGGTGATGCCGGGAGGGACCAGCAATCGTTCGGCGTAGAACGGGACTTTTTCCGAGAGCTTGCGAATGAAGATTTCGCGTTCGGGACGCGGGCCTACCAGACTCATGTCGCCGCGCAGGACGTTGAGGAGCTGCGGGATCTCGTCGATGCGGAATTTCCGGAGCCATTTGCCGGCGCGCGTGATGCGCGGGTCGTTCTCGGTGGCCCAGACGGGGCCGGACTCGCTCTCGGCGTCCACGCGCATGGTGCGGAATTTGAAGAGCGTGAACGGGACGCTTTCGCGGCCCAGGCGCTCCTGCTTGAAGAGGATCGGCCCGGACGAATCCAGTTTGACCCAAATTGCAGCGATGGCAGCGAGCGGGGTGGTGATCAACAGCCCGGCCAACGCGACCAGCATGTCCGTCAGGCGTTTGAGGCGGCGGATATGGATGCGCGAGTTGTTCATCGACGCCATGAACAGCCATTCATCATTGATGTGGTCGAGAGGGATCTCCTGGGCGAGTTCCTCGCTGAGCGCGACGAAGTCCACGAGCTCGATCCCGCGATAGCGGAACGGGCGTAGTTGCCGCAGGAGGATGGGCTCCGATTCCTGCCCGGCCGCCAGAATCAGGCGTTCGATGTCATACAGATCGACGAACCGTTCCAGCGTGTCGAGCGTTCCGAGGACGGGGTATTCGTCAAAGAATTTGCCAACGCGCTCGCGATCGTTGCCACAGTGGATCAAACCGAGGATGCGAAGATTGGCGTGGGTGTGCTGGCCGATCAATTCGATGGCTTTGCGGGCTTCGCTGGTGGTGCCGATGATGAGGCAGCGTTGCGCCATGAACCCGTGGCGGCTGGCGGCCATGTACAGCATGCGCATCGAGACGACGGCTACGAACACGAAGGCTGCGAACCCCAGGAAAATGCCGCGACCGATCTCGATCGAGAATGACGCGTAAAAGAACCCCGTGATGAGCACGACGCCGACGGCGACGGAAATCACGGTGGCGGCGAGGGTTTTGCCAAGGCTCTGGAGGCGATCGGATTCGTAGAGGCCGCCAATATAAAAAGCGAGGACAAACACGCCCCAAGAGATCAAGATGGCTGACTGGCGAGCCTGGAGATACTCAAGGCCGCTGGTCCAACCCAGGCGCAGCATGACGGCCGCGACCATGGCGAGGGCAGTGCAAACAGCGTCTCCAACAGCCAGTAAAAGCTTTTTACGCGGTAAACGGCTGGATCGGGATACAATCATGGCGGACTATTCACGTAAAGCGCTTCCACGACGCTGTTTTTGGCGACTCGGCCAACCGCAGTGCCAATTACTATACATAATTTCCCCAGAAAAGCAAGCCGCCTTTACACAAGACAAGTCCACTGTTAGCTGCTATATTTCAAGCACTTCGGAATGAATCGCGATTTATTGGCGCTGTCTGATCAGTACTTTGACCTTTTGGTCATTGGCGGCGGTATCTTTGGAGCTGGCGTCGCCCGCGACGCGGCCCTGCGGGGACTGCGCGTGGCGCTCATCGAGAAATCGGACTTTGCCAGCGGGACTTCGAGTCATTCGTCCAAATTGATTCACGGCGGCTTCCGCTATCTCCAACAACGTGATTTCCGTCTCGTGTTTGAGGCGTGCCGTGAACGACATATTCTGCAGCGAACCGCTCCCCACCTCGTGCGACCGCTTCCGTTTTTGTTCCCCATCTACGAGGGCGGAGAGATTTCTCTCACCAAGCTGCGGCTCGGCATGAGCTTGTATGATTGGCTTGCGCTTCGGCGCAATGTCGCCCCGCACCGAACGCTTTCCGTTGAGCGGACCCTGATGACCGAGCCCTCGCTGTCACGCAAGGGCCTGCGGGGTGCCGTGGCCTTTTACGATTGCCAGGAAGACGACGCCCGTTTCTGCATCGACCACATCCTCCACGCCGTTGAACTGGGGGCCTCGTGCATCAACTACTGCACGCTGACCGGCCTTATCACCCGCGAGGACCGGATCGTGGCGGCGCGCGTGCGGGATGAAGTGGGCTCCTGCACGTTTGAGATCTCCGCCCGGGTATTCGTCAATGCGGCGGGACCGTGGGTGGAAAGGGTGTGCGGGATGACACCGTTCGGCGCCAGCGCGGTGCGCCTCAGCCCGGCCAAGGGCGTTCATCTGATCGTGCCGCGACTCACACGGCAACACGCCATCGCGTTTCAGGCCCGGAGCGATCATCGCGTCCTGTTTGTAATTCCGTGGGGCGACTACTCATTGTTGGGCACAACCGACACCAATTTCGACGGTGATCCCGCCCGAGCGCGCGTCGAGCAGGCGGATGTCGATTATCTACTGGCGGAGGCGCGGGCACTGTTCCCTGACGCGCCACTTTCCGAAACGGATGTGATTACCACGACAGTCGGCGTGCGTTCGGTTGCCGCGTCAGCGGTGGCATCGCCGTCGGCGCGTTCCCGCGAACACCGTGTGGTGCGAACGGGACGCAATCTTTTGAGCATCATTGGGGGTAAGTACACCACCCATCGGATCATCGCGCAGCAAATCGTTGACGCCGCCTATGGGCTTTCAAATGTGGCGGCCCCGGCGTGTCGCACCGCGGAGGTTCCCGTGCCGAATCGCCGGCCCGCCGCGGCCGGAGAAGATATCCGAGGCGCCGGAGGTTCACGCCAGTGACATCATCCATGCCTGCCAACGGGAGATGGTCGTCACCCTTGAGGACGTCATGCGGCGGCGCACACCTCTGGCGTTGAGCCGGGCGGGTGGTCCGGAAATCGCCTCGACGGTGGGGCACCTGATGGCGCCATTGATGAATTGGGGCCCCGATGAGGAGCGCTCCCAGTTCGAGCGCTACGTGGAAGAATGGAAACACAACCTGCCTTGACAACGCGGCCCCTGATCATCGCGCACCGCGGTTTCAGCGGTCGTCATCCGGAAAACACATTGGCCTCCGTGCGAGCCGCCCTCCAACTCGGCGTTGATTTTGTGGAGATCGACGTGCAGGAGACGGCGGACGGTGAGTTGATTGTGTTTCATGATTACGGCCTGCGACGGCTCTGCGGCGTGCGCGGTCGGGTGCGCGACAGGTCGCTGGCGGAAATCCGCCGGCTGAACCCGCGGGTGCCGACATTGCGGCAGGTGTTGCAGTTGTGCCGCAGCAAGGCGCGCGTGCTCCTTGAAATCAAGCGGGCTGATCCGCGCCGGGTGGCAGCGGAAATCAGTGAGTCGCGCATGGAGCCAGTAGTGATTGTTTTTTCGCTATCGATCCGGCGGATGAAGGAAATTGCGGCGGTGAATCCGCAGATTCCGCGATTTGGATTGGTAGCGCGACGTTTGCCATTGGCGACAGCGCGTCTCAAGCGCGTTGGTGTGGTGGGTGTTGGACTGAGCCGGCGGCTTGTTCATTCGCCGCGTGTCGTGCGACGAATTCACAAGCGCGGCTGGAAACTTTTCGTGTGGACGGTCAACCGCGAAGCCGAGATGAGGAAGTTGGCGGGTTGGGGCGTGGACGGGCTCATCACGAACCATCCCGACGTGGCCAAATCTTGTCTTGCGGAGCGGTGAGCTTCGGCTATCCTGAGTCCATGCTGCAGATCATTTTCAATCCCGTGAGCGCCAAGGAACTGGCGGAATTGCCGCGCAAGCTGCAGTTGGAAATCATCGACGGCTTCCAGTTGTTCCCGCACGATTTCGAGAAGGACGACGAGAAATTTGGCCAGCTCACTCGCGGTGGGAAGAAGATTTACCGGTATCGCGTGAAGGATTACCGTATCTACTTCGAGCGCAACGGCGACATTATCGACGTCCGGTGCATCCTCAATAAAAATTCGCTGAAGGACTTTTTCTTCCGCAGCAAACTGCCAATTTCCGAGGACCAACTTCTGCAAGACAACCCGAAATTCTGGCAGTTGCTCGAGTCGAGTGCAGAGAAGTAGGGCTGGCTCTGGCTCCTTGCGTTCAGCATGGGTATCACGATGAACATCCGCCCTATTCGACGAAGGCTCACGCCTTCAGCGCGGCTGTAAACCTCGGCACCGTGTCAAACAAATCACCCACAATGGGAACTACCTTCGGCCGGGCGCGACGTTTGTTCAGGGTCATGAGCGGGGCGTCGGCGTCCTTGTTGAAGGCGATGATCGTCGCGCCTTCACCGATGTAATCGACGTGTTGCGGCGCGCCGCTGACACCGATGGAGATGATGAGCTTCGGATTGACGGCGGTGCCGGTCTGGCCGATTTGCTGGTCGGACGTGAGCAACTTCAATTCCTCGACGACCTTGCGCGTGCCGCCGAGCATGACGTTTTTCACGCCGATTTCCTCGAGGCGTTTCTTGAGCGGCAGGATCACGAGGTCGAAATTCTCCCGGTTGCGCACAGCATAGCCGACGTCGATGATGAACTCGGCGTCGGTGATGGATTTCACGACGTTGTCTTCGTGCACAGCCTGCCATGCTCGGGCCAGTTCGTCGGTGGCGGCGTCGTATTCGAATTCCAGCGGAACCAGAAACACCTGTTTCTCGCTCTCCGCTTTCCGCTTTCCGCTTTCCGCTCCTCCCGCGACCGTCATCACCAGTGGATGCTCGGCGATTTGCCCGATGGTCGCAACGCATTGGACTTTGCCGCCGAAGGCCGGGGTGACGAGATCAACGCTCCCGTTGTGGGAAGCGGCTTCGACCACGTTATAGCGGGCCTGCACACGTGGGAACGTCCGGGCGAATTGCGCAAGAAGTTCGTTCGCCCACGTGCCGGAGGCCAGCACAGCGGGTAACAGGTCTTTCCATATCGTCCGGAGCGCCGCGAGCAGGGCGGAAGGGGTCAATGACTCCAGATGCTCGTTGCTGGCGAAGTAAATGGAATCGGCATTCACGCGCGCAGCGATGGAACGGACGGACGCTTCGTCGAAGCTACCGAGCACCAATACATGGAACGGCAACGACAGCGCACCGGCCATGGCGGCAGCGGTTTCGACGCCGTCGAGTTTGTCGGACGTGGCGACAAACACGGCAGCATTGCGCCCCGGAAGTTTCAGCGAGGTGATGAATTCGATTTTGCCAATAAATGAGCCGCTGCCTTGGGCGGTCGATTCGACCCCGGCGATTTTGCGGACCAAAGCGGCAACGGCTTCGGGCGTTGTTTCGGTGGTTTCGCTGACGGCCGGCGTTTCGGGCAAGCGGTAGCGCAGATCGAACTGCGGACCCGTGGCTAGTTGCGCGGCGTCGACGACTTCAAGGGGCTTGGTCAACGCATCCAAATAATTATCAATGCTGAAATCGGGGTCAGTGGCGGAATCGGCCATGGCCAGGACGACGGGGCCATCGATCGTGATCGATGCATCGGGTTTTTGAAGAGTGAGCTTCGTTTGATCGCCGCTGATGATGAAGTCTTTGACATGGGAGAAATACGCCTGGCCGAGGTTGCCCGCGAGAACGGCGGCGAGAACGGCGTTGCCGCACAGGACGAGGTCACAGGGCAATTGCTTTTGGCCGGCGAGGTCGGCAACGAGACGCGCCACATCGTGCGGACTGTCGAGAAGATCGTCGGTCTTGATCAACGCGGCGTTGTCGGCGCCGAGCGCGAGGGCGCGAAGCAATGATTTGGTGGCAAATTGAGGGGCTGTGGCAATGGCCGTGACCGAGACGTCGCCGGATGCGGATTTCAATTCGACGGCATGTTGGAGAGCAGAGCGGCTGGCCGCGTTGACATCGAAATGCGTTTCGAGCAGTTCACCGTTCACGACACGTGGTCGGGGCGAGAGGACGGGCACGACGTTCAGCACGACCAACACATGCAGCGGATGCGTAACGCGGTGAGCGGGTCGGATGTGGCGTTCGGTTTCGCGGTCTTCGTGTGCTTGCAGCGACAGTTGCGCGACGCGGATGTCGGGCGGGTAGAGGCCTTGCTTTAGAATGGTGAAGTCGTGTTCAAATTCTGACTGGAGCCGCTCGATCTCCTGTTTGGTGAAGTCGAGATAGGCTTGGCAGGATTGTTTTGCAAACGTGCAATAAGAGGCATCGGCATCCGAGCCATACTGTTTGAGCCAGTTGGTGCGCCATCGGGCCGAGTCCATCACTTTGAGGTAGCCAGCGATCTCGGCGAGCTTGAACATGATGGGTTGGAAGTTCGCGTTCTGCCAGGTTGTGCGCCGAAGGTGTCGGCAGCGCGGCGCAAGGTGCGGAGGAATGTAAATCGCGCGGCCTCAAGCGGCTCGGCAGGAGCCTCGCCCTCCAGCTTAGCCTGCGGCAGGACGTGGTCGAGCAAGTCGCGCAGGATGAGGAAGCGTTGGACTTCGTTGGTGCCTTCGTAAATGTTGAGGACGCGCGCGTCGCGGCGATGTTTTTCCAATTCGTGCATCTGGGTGCAACCTTCGATGCCCATAACTTCTCGGCGGCGCGGATGGTGCGATGCAAAGCTTCGCTGGCGTAATACTTGCCGATGGCGGACTCGGTGCGGACGGATTTCGTGCCGTGATGGTCGGCGCGGCCGATGAGTTCGTAGGCGAGCGATTCGGTGGCGTACAACTCGGTGGCCATCCCGCCGAGAATGTCCAACACCCATTCTTCGTTCTTCCTCCCCGACTGGTTTGGTTTACGGTCGAGGATGAAGGCGCGGGTCTGCTCGACGATTTTCGCCATCATCGACACGGCGCTGACACAAAGGCCGAGACGGCCAACATTGAGGGTCTCCAGCGCATTGACCTGGCCGCGGCCTTCGATGCCGATGACGTTCTCGCGCGGGACGCGGACGCTGGTGAGGCCGAGTTCGTTGGTCGGCGAGCCGCGTTGGCCCATTTTCTCCTCGTCCTTGCCGACGATGAGGCCCTCGGTGTGGCGGTTGACCATGAACCCCGACGGGCCTTCCTTGGTGCGCGCGTAGAGGCAGAACACGCCGGCGAATGTGGCCGTTGGTGATCCACATTTTCGCGCCGTTGAGTTCGTAATACTCGTAGAATTCACGAACGTCTTCGCCGCCTGAGGGCAGGCGGCCTACAGTTTCGCGACGGATTTGCGCGATGTCGTGGATGGGGATACGCTTGCCGTTGTGCTGGTAATAGCGGAACTTCGTCGGGTCGTCGGTCTTGTAGTCGTACTCGCTGTAGTCGATCTTGGAGAGATCGATGGTTGCGGCATCGATGATGTTTTTGCGGTCATTGGCAAGCATGAAATACTTCACGCCGTCGGCGTCAGTGAGGACCTCGACCTTTTTCAATTCGGCGCGGGTTTGGATCCCGCCGGAATCGCTGCCGGCGCTGGGTTCGGTCAACGCAAACGCGCTGATTTGGCCGGCGGAGATAAGGCGGAGGAAAAGCTTGTGAGCCTCGGCGCGACGGTCCAGTTCAGCGATGACGGCTTCGGCGCGGGGGCGGAGCGAGTCGAGTATCTCCAGCGACTTCTGTAGTTCGGACTTGAAGGCGACGAGGTCGGTGCGCAAGCCGGCGCGGCCGGTGTCCATGAAATGCGAGAGAAAGTCGCTGGCGATGGCGCGGAGCATCGGTTTCTTGCCGATGTCGGTTTTCACTTTATCGCCCAAGCCGGTGAAGACTTTTTTCACCTTGAGCGCCTCGGGTGATTCCAGCATGCGGAGAATGCGGGTGATTTCCGATTTGAGGTCGGACACCAGAGACGCGTTGGACAGGAACTCCTGCAGATCGGCTTTGGCGCGGGGCAGATCCTGATTGAGGCCGAGAAGGATCGGCGTGGTGCCGATACTCGAATGGGCCATGATGGTCAGCGCGTAGGACGGATCGGCGTAACGCATCGAGAGCGGGCAGAGGATGTAATAGTGCGCTTTGAGCAGGCCTTCGCCGCCGCATTCTTTCGGGATGTACATGCGGGTGAAACCGCGGGCGACCATGTCGCGGACATCGGCGAGCGGCACCATATGCAGTTTCTCGACAAGGCGAAAATAGGGAAGACTGTCGAATCGGGCGTTCCAGAATTTCTCCGTGAAGTATTTGTGAAGCTCGTCGAAATAGGCATGGAGTTCGGCGTCGGCATGCAACATCTCCGGGGTGAAACGCCAGGAGGTGGCATCGAATGGTTTTACAAGGAAATCGCCGTAGTCATATTCCTGTTTCGTGTCGAGCGCTTCGCGGTAATCAAACGCGGGCGGACGTTGGAGCGGCGCTTCGATGTAGCCATGTTCCAGAACGGATGCGCCAAGGCCGGTGGGTCGGGGCGTGGGTGTTGCGCCCGCGAACATCCTGGCGAGTTCGGCGTCGAGTTCGCTCGTGATCGGGAGCGCACGAACGACGGACTGTGAGAAGGCGGCGAGTTTGACGTTGACGTTGGAACCGATTTGCCGGGGAGCTCTTCGTTGTCGTAGAGCAGATACGCGAAGCTGACGCTGTCGCGATAGAATTTGGAGAGGACGTTGTCTTCGCTGTAAGCGGTGCCGCCGAAGATCTGGCCGGCGTTGTAGGTGAGGCTGCCGGGATCGGGTCCGAGCGCTTCGGAAGCGAGGAGTTTGACGAGGGCGGGTTCCTTGTCGGCGTAAGGAAGCAACGCCTTCAAAAGGTGGATCTGCGCTTCCATTTCGCTGAGGAGTTTCTTCACGGAACCGAACTTGATGATTCCGTCGTGTCCATCTTCGTCCTTGAAGAGGCCGGGGAACTGGACGCGGCTGGTGGAATGTTGGTGGCAACGCTTCAACAGCATTTCGCCGGCACCGAGCGCGATGGCGCAGAGGTCGGCGGCCGTTTGTTGCAAGGTTGGTGTTTGCTCCGGCACGAATTCTTTCCATACGCTGCGCGCGGCGGTAAGGCCGATCCACGGTTGGTTGGCGAGTTCGGGTCGGTCGGCGATCTGGGCCGAGTAAACTCCTGAAACGAGCGCGGCCAGGGCCGGATCGCGGCGGGCGAGTTCGCGCAGGATGATGTCGCGCGGCGGCGACGCGGCCTCGGCAAGGACATGCAGGAAGTTCTTCTGTTCCTGCGAGAGCGGCTGGCCGTGTTCGAGGTTTTTGGTCGCCTGCTTCGGGAAAAGCTTGTCGAGGCGCGCGACCATGGCGAGGCGCGTTTGGGGCGGTCGGTCGACGGGCGGCGCGGGCGGGGACGGCAAATGTTCGAGCAACTGGCGCGTGTCGGCTTCGGCCCAGAAGAATTTGCGGCGTTTGGCGTGGGCAACGATGCGGGCGAGCTGCTGGTCGACGCGCGGGTTCTTGATGTCGGCGGCGATGGTTTGCGCCTCGGCGAGCAAATGTTGAAGCCAGCGGGTGCGGCCGGCGTCCACGTAGCGCGGCCCGGCGTAGACGGATTCGGAGAATTCGAGGAGTTTGGCGGAGAGGAAGAGCGCCTTCTGTTGCTTGTCACTGTCCACGACATACGCAACATCTGGATTATGTGGGAGACCCTTCGCTTCGCTCAGGGTGACAATCTTTTGGAGTTCGAGCAGCTTTCTATTGGCATCGGTCGGGGCACTGTAGATCAAGCGCTGTTTGCGTTGGCGGGTCCAATCGACATCGTTGGGGGCGGCGCGCCAGCAGGTTTCGCATTTGACGCAGTTTTCGAAATTCACAACGAGCTGTGACTGGCCGAGATCATCGGTGAGGCATTCGTAGACTTTGGCGGGGCAGACGTGCCAGAGCGGGGACTCGGCGATCTTGGTGCGGTTTTCGAAGTTCTCGGGACGGAAGACCTTGATGTGCGAGTGATGCTCGGAGAAATAGCGGATGAGGGAAAGCTTCTCCTCCCACGGCTGGTCGATCTTCACAGCGTCGGTGTCGAGTTTCACGCGGTCGCGGGTGAGCGCGCGATATTTGTAGAAGAAGCCGGCGAAGAATCTCTCCCGGGGCGGCGTGTGTGATATAACGCATGACCAAGAGCTTGACCGATTCGCAAATCCATTGGATCGGCATCAGCACGAGCAACAACGCGCCGAAGACGGGGAAGACGATGTGGTCGAACAGGCTCAAGCTGCGTCTGGCGGAGCGGATGGCCCGTGAAAGTTTGACGGGCAAGGTTGTGTCATCGTTGCGGTACAAGTGGTCGGCGGCAGCGGCGAGAATCTGTGGCGCCTTGCGGAACAGAATCGAAATGGGCGATATGAGATTGGTTTGCGATTGGCCGTCTACGCGGAAATCAAGTTGGACTTCGCCGCCGGCGGGCTGGGATGTGGTGGATGTCTTTGAGGAAGAATTGCCGGCGGCTTTCAGGCCGAGCGCGCCGCGTTGGTCGCGGAGATCGCGGAAGAACGGGCCCCATTGTTTCAGAGGCAACGTTTCACGGGTGAACTTGGCGAGTTGCCAGAGTTTCTGACGGGTGCCGAGGGACGGATTGCTGGCGACGTAGAGGGAGCCCGTCGCAAGGTCGGCGGCACGCCCGAAGAACACGCAAGTGTGCTCGACGTAGTGTGGCCATTTTTCCAGAAACTCGACGTTTTTGAAGTAGTGCGTGTTGCGGAGCGGGCGTTCGTAGAGTTCTTCGAGGCGGGCGCGGGAGAAGGATTTGTCGGTGGTACGAATCTCCAGAATGGCATGCGCAAACAGGTGACCCATCGCGGTGGCGGGGCCGGTGAAATTGGGGTAGGGGAAATCGAGGCCGATGCCGGTGGCGGCGCCACCGATGGCGAGACCATTATCGACAAGCTGTGGCAGTTCGCGGAAGCCGCCGCCGCGAATGATTTTTGCGCCGTAGGCGGTCGAGCGGCTGTGGTTGGTCCAGCGTTTGACTTCCGGCAGGCCCTTGAACCATTCCATGAGGCGGTTGTGATCCCCGCCAAACTCTTTGCTGAGATTGTCGAGGGGCAGCACGAGGCCGAGCGAGATGCTGGACTTGTTCGTGTAGAGGAAGCCGCCCATGTTGAGATTGGCGGTGCGATTGTGGATCGAGCCGTTGCGCAGCAGGATTTCGAATGCCGCGCCTTCGCCTTTGGGCAGCGCGAACGTGTGCTCGATGTAATCGGGATCGACCTCGATGACTTCCTTGATCCCCTGCAGGAAATGCGGCGCGCCGGGGTCAATGGTGCGTTCGTAGCCTTCCTTCGAGACAAGCTGCGACGCATCACCCTCAGCAAGGAACACCACGTCGGCATAAATGGAGCCGCGGTCGGTGTGGACGCCGATGATGTGGTTGTTCTCGTTACGGAGCAGGCCGTTGACGGTGGTTCCCGTGAGAATGTGCGCGCCGAAGGATTCTGCGAGTTCGGCGAGGTAATGATCGTAGGTCGGGCGAAGGACGGTGTAGCAATTGGCGAAGGTGGACGGATTGCGATAGCTGAGGCCGACGAGCGAGTGGCCGTTATAGATGTAGAAGCCGCGCCTAGTGACGGGACGTTCGTAGGCGGAATTGCGAACCGCTTCCTCACCAAGAACATCGGGTTGAGCGAGGTTTTCGGTGAAATAGACCGCGCCCGACCAGTTTTCCGCGCCCGGGAACACGCCGGCCTCGATCACAAGGACGGGGATGTCCGCCTTCGCCAGAGCGATGGCGGCGGTGATACCGGCTGGTCCTGCGCCCACAATGACAACGTCATATTTCCAGGAAGCCATGCTGCGTACCATTATAGGGAGTCCGTTTCATTTGGAAAGCTTCATGGAAAATATCGCACGTCGGGCGGAACTCTTGTAGGGTAACGGGGTCGAACTTCCACGGAGGAACGTCATGAAGCGATACAGGTTGATGATTCTGCTTTTTCTTGCTGTCACCGCAACTGGACTGGGCGACGGGACGGCGGCCACGACAACCAACGAGGAGGGGGTCGCGCTAACGATCTACAACCAGAATTTCGGCGTCGTGCGCGAGCGACGCACGGTCCACGTGGAGGAGAAGATCGGCACGATCCGGTTTTCCGACGTGGCGTCGCAGATTGACGGGACGAGCGTGCAATTCAAGTCGATCACTGATCCGGACGCCGCCGTGCTGGAGCAAAACTATGAGTACGACCTGGTCTCCGCCGACAAGCTTCTGGAGAAATACATCGACAAACCGATCGAGGTGCTGACGAAGGACGGCTCGCACTATTTGGGCACCTTGCAGAGTTTTGATGGCAACCAACTCGTGATTCGGCAGGCCGGCGAGAAGGGCGGAATTGTGATGGTGCAGCGCGGCGACAATGTGAAGGACATCCAGTTTGGCGCGTTGCCGGAGGGATTGATTACCAAGCCGACGCTGGTGTGGAAACTGGCGACGGAGAAGGTGGGCGAGCAATTGATCGAGGTGGCGTATCAAACCGGCGGGATCAACTGGCAGGCGGATTACAACGCCGTGCTCAATGCGAAAGACACCGCGCTCGACCTCGGCGGTTGGGTCACGATCAACAACCAATCGGGCGCGACGTACAAAGATGCGAAACTCAAGTTGATTGCGGGGGATGTACGGCGGGTGCGACAGCCGGTGCCGATGGTGGCAGCGGGATCTTATCTCGCCCAAGGCATGTTGAAAGAGGCAGCCGGTTTCGAGGAGAAAGCGTTCTTTGAATATCATTTGTACACGCTGGGCAGGCCCGCGACCGTGGCGCAGAACCAGACCAAGCAGATCGAGTTGTTGAAGGCGGCGGATGTTCCCGTGAAGAAGGTTTATCTATATAACGGCATGCCGCAGTACCGGTTTTACGGCGGGTTGAACCAGGACTCCAGTTATGGCAGCGAGGAAGGCAACAAGAAGGTGAACGTCATCATCGAGGTCAAGAACGCGAAGGACAACCACATGGGGATGGCGTTGCCGAAGGGGAAGGTGCGGTTGTACAAGCGGGATGAGGCAGATGGATCGCTGGAGTTCATCGGTGAGGATGAGATCGACCACACGCCCAAGGACGAGACCATCAAGCTGCACATCGGCAACGCGTTTGACGTTGTCGGCGAGCGGAAACGGACGAATTTCAGTATCGACGTCAATGGCCACGTCATTACCGAGAGTTTCGAGATTCGCGTCCGCAACCACAAGGCCGAGCCTGTCGAGGTGCTCGTGAAGGAGACCCTTTACCGCTGGAACAACTGGGAGATTGTCGAGTCGAACCAGAAATGGACGAAATACGACTCCAACACGATTCATTTCCCCGTGAAAGTGGACAAGGACGGTGAGCAGGTCGTGACGTACACGGTGAAGTATACGTGGTGAGTGACGAAGTGCCCAACGGAGTTCACAACCAACGGAGAGCATCATGAAATTAAATGCGTATGTCATGTTTGAGGGACAATGTGACGAGGCGTTCCAGTTTTATGCGAAATGCCTGGGTGGCAGGATTGCGATGAAGATGACCTACGGCGAATCGCCGGCGTCAAAACAGACGGCGCCCAACTGGCAGAACAAGATCATTCACATGCGGCTGGCGGTGGGCGACCAGGTGCTCATGGGGTCGGACGCGCCGCCGGAGCGTTTTGACAAGCCGCAAGGTTTCTTCCTGTCGATAGGCGTCGATACCCTGGCCGAAGCGGAGCGGGTTTACAAGGCACTGTCGGAGAAGGGGCAGATCATCATGGCGATCCAGGAGACATTCTGGGCGCAACGGTTCGCGATGTTCGTGGACAGATTCGGCACGCCGTGGATGATTAATTGCGAAAAGGAGATGTAAGAGAAGGCGGTTTACGGCGGTCGCGCGAGGGCGCAACCGTCCGAAGGGGGGATATGATAGCAGGCGCCGTGTGGGGGCACACGGCCTACAACGACGAAACGACTCGACAGTCATAGACCGCCGCGACAGCAGACCGATTATTTACCCCCGGCTGTTTCGAGGAACGTGCCTTCGTTCAATTGTTCGAACGCCTTGCGGAGTTGTTCCTGGGTATTCATGACGATCGGGCCGTACCAGGCGACGGGTTCTTTGAGCGGCTTGCCGGAAACCAACAGGAAGCGGATGCCTTGTTCGCCGGCTTGGACGACGACTTCGTCGCCGCTATCGAAGAGGACGAGGGAACGGTCGTCGGCTTCGGACGGAGGCGCGGTGTCGAGCCAGCCGACGCTTTCGGTGGGGACGGCGAGCGGCCCGGACGCGTTGCAGAATTTGCCGGAGCCGGCGAAGACGTAGGCGAACGCGTGGCGCGAGGTGTTGACGGGCAGGCGTTTGCGTTTGCCGGGCGGGACGGTGACATCGAGGTAGATCGGGTCGGCGGCGATGCCGTTGACGGGACCTTTTTTGCCCCAGAACTTGCCGCAGACGATGCGGGCTTGGGTGCCGTCGTCGTCGGTGATATTGGGGATTTCGGGCGCTTTGACCTCCTGGTAGTGCGGCGCGGTCATCTTGAGCGAGGACGGGAGGTTGGCCCACAACTGGAAGCCGTGCATGCGGCCGGACTGGTCGCCCTTGGGCATTTCCTGGTGGATGATGCCGCGGCCAGCGGTCATCCACTGGACGTTGCCCGCTTCGATGGAGCCATGGTTGCCGATGCTGTCGCCGTGCTCGACGTGGCCGGCGAGGACGTAGGTGATGGTTTCGATGCCGCGATGGGGATGCCAGGGGAAACCGGCGAGGTAGTCGGCGGGGATATCGTTGCGAAAATCGTCGAGGAGAAGAAAGGGATCGGTGTCGGAGGTGCTGCCGAAACCGAACGCGCGGCGGAGGTGGACGCCCGCGCCTTCGAGTGTGGGTTTGGATTTGATGAGCTTGTGGACGGGTCGAATGGACATGTCAGTTCCTTTTTGGTTGGTCGAGGCCCGCACGCCAGCGCGGGCCGGTTTGTCTGACGCGGGGGAATGTAGCACGTTTGGAGGTGCGGGCAAGGGGGATTGGGAGCAGCACGCAGGCTAAAGCCTGCGGCTACGGTGAGAAGAGGGGGGCGCGGCGGTCGCGCCGATCGACGACGTTACGCCTTCCACATTGGCTTTTTTCGCCGGGCTGTGGTGTGATTGCCGTTGGAATGAAACGGAGCGCGCATGAGCAGAGGCTTGATCTCAACTGACCGGTTTGCGCCGCTGAAGGAGCGACGGGCGTTTGGGCAGAGCCGTCGGGATGTGGTCGGGCGGGTGGACCAATCGGTGTGGAAGGCGACACCGCGCCGGGCCGATCCGGTGCCGGCGCTGGTCGCGGCGAACCAGGGACGGCAACCGGATTTGTTGCCGATCAAGTGGGCGCGGATGAATGTGTCGCCCTTCCGGTTTTTTCGCGGGGCATCGGCGCTGATGGCTGGCGATCTGGCGACGCTGCCGACCACGGGTCTGGGCGTCCAACTGTGCGGGGATGCGCATGTGCAGAATTTGGGGGCGTATGCGGCGCCGGACGGGCATCTGGTTTTCGACCTGAACGATTTTGATGAGACGATCCCGGGTCCGTGGGAATGGGACGTCAAGCGGTTGGCGACCAGCCTGGTTCTGGCGGGGAGTGAGGCGGGCGGCGGGAAACGGGATTGCGTGGGGGCAGTCCGGGCGTTTGTGGAAACCTATCGCGAGTCCATGGACCGGTTTTCGCCGATGAAGGTGCTCGAGTTGGCCAAATGGGAGGTCCGACGTCATACCGCGAGCGGGCCGGTGGGTGCGGTGTTGCAGAAGGCCGAACGCGCGACCCCCGACGTGACCCTGAAGAAACTGACAGTTCGTTCGCGAGGGAACGCGGCACGGTTTCACGACCGTTGACCGCTGCTGTATCATGTGCCGGAGAAAACGGCCGCGGCCGTACTCGCTGCGCTGGTTCCATATCGCCAGACGCTCGGCGCGGACCGTCAACAGGTGCTGGATGCCTATCGACCCGTGGACGTGACGTTCAAGGTGGTCGGCACGGGCAGCGTGGGCACGCGGGACTACGTGGTGCTGTTGTTCGGAAATGGGCCGGATGACCCGTTGTTTCTTCAGGTCAAGGAAGAGTTGCCGTCGTGCTACGCGCGGTATCTTCGCGGCGCGCCGGCGTATCCGAACCAGGGCCAGCGCGTGGCGGAAGGCCAACGCCGCCTGCAAACGGTGAGCGACCCGTTTGTGGGGTGGACAACCCTCCAGGGAAGCGATTACCTCGTGCGGCAGCTCGCCGATCACAAAGCGGTCATTCACCCGGCCGAATTGAAGAGCGCCGCGCTGATCGAGTATGGACAGGTCTGCGGAGAGGTGCTGGCGAAGGCGCACGCGCGCTCGGGCGACGCGGCGGCCATTGCCGGCTATTGTGGCAACTCGTCGAAGTTGGACAAGGCGATTGCGCAGTTTGCGTTGGCGTACGCGGAGCAGACAGAGTTGGACCACGCCGCCCTGGGCGCCGCGGTCAAGTCAGGCAAACTGAGGGCGCCTGACGGGCCATGGATCTGAGGCGGGCTGATGCGGGTCGAGGACTAACAGATTGTTGGCGTTGTCCTGATTTGGCGGAAGCGGTTTGAAATGTGACGAGCGGGGCGACACTGCGGTTTATGGATAGCACGATCCATAGCTGCGGGAGGGATTGGGGCGGCGTGGAGGGTGTGGGGCGCTGAGACCAAAGATCGCTGATACCTGGTAGTACGAGGCGTTAGTCCGTCAGACAATGCATTGCACTACAATGTATCGCCGGAGGGGCAGGGAATTCGTTGAGGCGGGCGGGGGAGGGGGACTACCGTCGCTCCGAATTGTTACAATGATTAGACGTGACGCCGATTCCCGCGCGGGTTCACGATTGCCCATTTGTGGTGGACGGGTCAGGCATCAGGGGTAGCGGCCAGTCCTAAATGCCTTTCGGATTTGGGGCAGGGCATATTTGGTGATATCCAGCAATGCGTCCGAAAGTTCTTCGGCCTGCTCAATGGTCAGGGCAATGTTGGTTTCGCATTTGGTTCTTATTCCCCCCGCATTCTCTCCGAGATGGATTTGAACCCGTTCCCGCTTGTCCCATACCTGCAAGCCGACGTCCAACCGCATGTCCCGTTTATGGACATGCTCGCCTCTGCCGTGGTGTTTGTAGTAGCCGTCGCCGACAAGACGGATGCCCGCCTTAGTTGTTGGGGTTTCTCGCATGGAGTGATTTTAGGAATGGCGGGCAAAGGCTGCAACGCAAAACGTCCGCCGGTCCATGCGCCGCGTCGCGGCGCGGACCACGGCGGCGGTCAAGAATAGCGTTGCGGTGGGAATCGGCGGCTATACAATGTCCGGGCCATGAGCAAGCGCCTACTCATTGCGTTGGCGGTTGTCGTTGGGGCAGTCGTTGTAGGGGCAGTCATATTCTTAAAGGTCAGATTCGTTTCGGCTCAGGCGATTGTCGCCGTTCTCAACCAGCGGGCGGGGGTTGCCAAGGAATGCGTGCAGACCGCCCGTTACAGAGATGGGCGGGTGATGACAAAAAGGGGCAAGCCGATGCAGACATTCAACGCCCGCCTGTTCGATAACCGAATCCAATCAATCGACGTGTCCGCCTGCCCCAAAAGTTTTCAACTGGCTTGGCTCGATTATGTCCATGCCGTAGACCAAGAGGTAGAGAGGAGAAAAGATGCTTCCAAAGATTTGGCATCTGATTTGTTGGATTTTGGTGTAGCGGCGATTGCCTACGAAACGGGACACCCGCTCGTGATGTTGAAGGCGTTGGCGAAACCTCTTGAGCGGTCGGAGGCTTCAAAAGCGGCCATGAGGCAGGCAGGATATAATTTGGAGGACGCCAATTACAACCTCAAGCGAGTCGCCATCGAGTACGGCGTGGTTTTTGTTCCCAAGCCGCCAGACAACCAATAGACGGCAATAGGGGCGGGGACGTGGCGGACGGTTCGCCCTTGCGCCAGCATGCGGCGGCGATACAATCGCCCCGATGGACGGCGTATGGAAATGGATGCTCGACAATCAGGTTTTCTCTGGCATCGCTGGCGTTGTCTTGGCAGCCATCTTTGCGGTCGTCGCCTATTTCTACAAGCGACGAAGGCATCGCCGAGCAGCGTCCGCCGAACTGGTTCGGGTGGATGTAAAAGAAGCAATCCCTCAGCGGCAAAGGCTCTGGGGGGCTACTGGCGGATTTGACGATGACCGTGGGCAGTTCGTCCACCAAGAGTTATGGCTTCCGGCCCCCGCCGAATTGAAAATCGTTTGTTACAACCTGACGGGGACGCCGGTGGTGATTGACCAGATTCGGCTTTTGAATGCGGACAGCAAGCAAGAGGTTAAATGTTTTGACGGCGATTCAAGGCGGATGGACGGATTCGGCTCGGTGGAAATAAAACTGGAGTTGCCCCTCGACAATGACCAACCTTACGAGCCGCCCCCGCAATGGCGGGGCGCGATAAACATTACAACCGTTCGGGATGGTTCGTTTGATTCAAAGCCGTTTGAATGGGGCAAGCAGTAAACGGCGGCAGGCGTGGCGGCTGCGAGGGCAAAGCGGCGACGAGTCGCCGCACTCCAAAGGGGGAAACGGCACGGCGAGGCGGACGGCTCGGAGAACCGTTCCTACCAACGGCGGGCGGAGATAGCAAGGGCACGGCGCGCAGGCTAAAGCCGTGCGGCTACGGGGAACAAACCGAAGACGGCGGCGACGACAGGGCCTCGAAGACGATTCGGGGTAAGCGTGGCGCCGCCAAGAGACGAACGGCAGCAAGCGGAGCGCTTGCCCTACAATCCGGAATCGGCGACGGCGGGGAGGCGATGACGGGCGGACGGTTCGGCCCACAATGACGCGGATACGACAGAGACCGTTGCTGCAACGGAGCGAAGCAGCGTCTCGTCTGACTCGGCTCGACAAGCTCAGGGTGACTGGCTTTCGGGGAGCGGACGATTTGTTAACCAGCCTGCAAGCAGGGACGCCTGCCGTGTAGTTTTGAGAGGTGGGCCACGAACGGGAGCACGGCGACAGAGCGCCGTGGCTACAAGGGCAAAGCGGCGACGAACCTTCGCTACGACAAAGCAGCTACGGCTCGGCAAGAGCCTCGCCCTCCCAAGGGGGAAACGGCACGGCGGGCGGACGGCTCGGAGAGCCGTCCCTACCAACGGCGGCAAGCGGAGCGCTTGCCCTACAATTCGGAAACGGAACGTAGAGGATTGGCATTTCCGTCCGGATGTGTTTGTATCGCGGTTCACATGAAAATTCGGGGTGTCATATTTGACATGGACGGGACGATCACGGAGCCTGTTCTTTGATTTTGTGAAAATCAAGGAAGAGGCGGGGATCGGGGACGTTGATATGCTGGATTATCTGGCCAAAGCGTCGGCCCCGGAGCGGAAGCGGGTCCAGGCGATCATGACGAAGTTCGAGGATGCGGGCGTGGCGGAAGCCAGGCTGAATCGGGGTGCGCGGGAGTTGTTGGACGAACTGGCGCGGCGGGGGATGCCGACGGCATTGTTGACCCGCAACACGCGGCGGTCGGTGGACGGGGTGTGTCGGAAATTGAACCTGAAGTTCGAGATTGTTGTCACAAGGGAGGACGGGCCGTACAAGCCCGCGCCCGAGCCGATTTGGGAGATCGCGAAGCGTTGGGGCGCGAAGCCGGGTGAGGTGTTGATGGTCGGCGACTACAAATGGGACGTACTCTGCGCGAAGAACGCGGGCGCGCCGTGCGCGTTGCTGGCGAACGGGGATGAGGACGCCGCGTGGGCCAAGGACGCGGACCACATCATCACGGAGTTGACCGAAGTGATCGAGATAATCGAAGGGAAAAAGCGATGACAAATGCCGTGGTGGGGATGGTGACGTGTTCGACGCGGGCGGAGGCGCAACAGGTCGCCAAGGCCGTGCTGACGAAAAAACTGGCGGCGTGCGTGAACATTGTGACCGGACTGGAATCACACTATTGGTGGCGGGGCAAACTCGAAAGCGCGCGGGAATGCCTGTTGCTGATCAAGACGACCCGTGGACGGACGGGGGCGATCACGAGCGCGATCAAAGCGACGCACGGCTACGAGGTGCCCGAAATCATATTTCTGCCGATTCTCGCGGGCGAGCGGCGCTATCTCGGGTGGCTGCGGTCTTCCGTTGCGAAAATAGCCGCGGCGTTTCTGTTGTTGGCGTCCGTCGGTCTGGCGCGAGCGGACCAGGTTGACGACCTGATCAAGCAACTCGGCAGCACGAACGACGAAGACCGGGCCGAGGCGGCGGACGCATTGGCGCACGTCGGCGGGGCGCGCGTCGAAAAGCAATTTCGCGAGATGTTGGCGTCGTCGAGCGTCGAGCGGCGGCAGGTCGCGGTCGTGGGATTGTTGCAGGTGAGCGATGCCGAGGAGGATTTGCAACGTGTGCGTGCCTGTTTGAAGGATGAAAACCAAGTGGTGCGTTGGTCGGCAGTGCTGGCGCTGCAGAACAGCGGACGGGCCGAGGCGGTTCCGTGGCTGGAGGAGGTTGCGAAGTCGGACGCGGCGGATTCGGTGCGCGAGGCGGCGACGGAGGCGTTGTCGAAGCTGCACTCGGGCATCCACTGGGTGCGGACGTTGTCGGAGGCGAAGGAGAAAGCGCGGCAGTTGAAGAACCCGATCCTGGCGTACGTGTTTCTCCGCGATTCCGATTATTGCCAGAAACTTGAGGAAGGCGTGCTCGCGGACAAATCGGTCATGGCGGCGGCGGAGGAATTTGTGTGCGTGCGCATCGATGCCGGCAAGGACGCGGATGAGACGCGCCAACTGGATGTGCGCGGCGCGCCGACGATCCTTTTTTTGGACGGGCAGGGCAACGAGATGTCACGGGTGGCGGGGTTGGTGGACAAGGAGCAGTTGCTGACGAAATTGAGCGAGGCCAAGCGCAGCAAGTTGACCTTCCGCGAGGCGCGGCGGCTGGCGATGCAGAATCCGGCGGACGTGCAGGCGAATTGGAAGGTGGCCGAGACCTATTTGGAAGAGGGGAACGAGAACCTGGCCGAACCGCACCTGCGCAACGTGATCGAGCACGACGAGGAGAACCAGTACGGCTACACAGACAAGGCGATGTTTGCGCTGGGATTCGCCCTCGGCAAGCGCGGCGAATATGGGCAAGCGGCGTACAGCTTCGAAGAAGTTGCTGGGGCGCTGGCCGGATTACAAGGACAAGGACAAGGCATTGTATTGCCTTGGGCTGAGCCAGTTGGCGGTGGGACAGAAAGACAAGGGGCGGGCCCGGTTGGAACAATTGGTGAGCGAGTTTCCGAATAGTTCGACGGCCAAGAGCGCCCAGGCCGCATTGGACAAACTCAAGAGAAAGGAGGAGAAAGATGAAGCAGGCAATTGAAGTATTTATGGTCGCGGTGCTCGTTGCGACATTGCCGGTGACCGCGGCGAGGGCGGAGGACACCTCTACGCAGGACAAGGCCGCCATCGGCGAGGCCAACAAGTTTTTTGAGCGCGGCAACAAGTTCGTCGAAGGCGGCTCGCTGGCGCGCGCGAAGCAGGAATATGAGAAGGCGGTGAAGATTTACCCGAAGCATCTGGATGCGCTTTACAATCTGGCCATTACCTGCGAGCGGCTCGGCCAGAAGGGGGAAGCCATCGATGACTATAAGCGGTATCTCGATATCAAGGGAAACGATCCGGACGCATGGACGCAGTTGGGACTGCTGTACGACGACGTTGGCAGCAAGGACGAGGCGCGTCACGCGTACGAGAAGGCGTTGGAGGTGGACCCGAAATTTGGGCGCGCGCACCACAATCTCGGGGTGCTGTTGAAGGAGCAGGGCGACCTGAAAGGGGCGGAGATGCATCTCACCACATTTGTGAAACTCGAAGAGCTGGCGGGTCGGCAAAACGGGGACGCCTACTACAGCCTCGGGATCTTGTATCTTCAAGAGTTGCGCGACAAGGAAGCCAAGGCTGCCATGCAGAAGGCAATCGATATCGACCCGAGTGTCCCTTATTTCAACAACGCCATGGGGGACATCTATCTTTTTGAAAAGCGGCCCGACCTGTCGGTGGTCTGTTACCAGAAGGCCATCGAAAAGGACTCAAAATACGCCCTGGCGTACAGCGGTCTCGGGGATGCCTACGCCCAGATGAAAGACCGTGATAAAGCCCTAGGCTCGTACCACAAGGCGCTGGAATTACGTCCTGACTATGCGTTGGTGTACTACAAACTCGGTCTGCTCTATGAGGACACCAATCCGTCCGAGGCGATAAAACAGTTTGAAAAGTACATGGAATCTGGTAAAACCCCCGTGTACCGCGACGAGGTCGCCGCGAAGATCGAGGCACTAAAACTGACACTCAAGCGTTAACTCAGGAAGTCACCATGTCACAACATCGTAGTCTTAAGGGAGCCAGCAAAATTCAGGCGCGTCGCAATGTCCTGAAGCGCTTCGAGCGTGTCGAGGTGCTGAAGAAGCAGGGCCGTTGGAAGGACGGCCAGCGGGTGTTTGGTCTTCCGAAGACGAAACCGGAGTAGTCGCCCGACCACCGTGCTCGTCCGCCTGCAAAAGTATCTTGCGGAAGCGGGCATCGCTTCCCGACGCCGTTGCGAGCAATTTATCGAATCCGGCCGGGTTTCGGTCAATGGTAAACCAGCGCGATTGCTCGGGATGAAAGTCGATGCGGAATGCGACGCCGTGGCCGTTGACGGCAAGCCGGTCGTCATCGAGCGAAAGGTATACATCGCGCTCAACAAGCCCGCCGGGTTCCTGTGCACCAGCCACGACACACACCGCCGCCAACGCGCCGTTGATCTGCTCCCGCGGACGCTGCCACGGCTGTACACGGTCGGGCGCTTGGACAAGGACACGGAGGGTTTGTTATTCCTGACAAATGACGGCACTTTTAGCTTGCGGCTGACCCACCCGCGTTACAAAATGAGCAAGACCTATCTGGTGGAGGTCGAGGGGGAATTGACCAGCGCTGAAATCGCGCGCCTGCTGAAGGGGATTCGTAGCGATGGCGAGATATTGCACGCCGACAAGGTTTTTCAGGTGCGCTCGCAGAAGAACACCACCGAATTGCGGTTGGTTCTCCGCGAGGGAAAGAAGCGACAAATTCGCCGGATGATGGCGGTCGTCGGCCATCCTGTGAAGCGGCTCGTGCGGCTTGCGGTTGGCCCGGTCGAATTGGGGAACTTGGCAACAACACAATGGAGGCATTTGACTCATGAGGAAATATACAAACTTATGCAATTCTCACCGGCAGCTTTTCGCGCTTAGCCTGGCATTTGCGTGCGCCGCGCTCTGCAGCGCGGCCCCCAGCCGTGCCGATTCCGGAGCAGTCGTGGTGGCGCAGGCTGCTCCTGCGGGTACGGCGACCCGGGGCACGGTAAAGGCCGAACACAGCAATGTGCGCTCCCGCCCCACACTGCATTCCGAGGTCATCACCCAACTCCATAAGGGCGACACCGTGGATGTACTCGAGAAGAAGACGGTGACCGAACACGAGAAATCATTGGAATGGTTGCGAATCACGTTACCGGAAACGGCCAAGTGTTACATCAGCGCCAAGCATGTAGTGGACGATGCCGCCGATGTTGACAATCTGAACGTGCGTTGCGGCCCCGGCTCCAGTTATCGGGATGTCGGCAAGTTGGCAAAGGGCGCAAAGGTGGAGATTGTCCAGAAGAAGGGTGACTGGGCGCAGATCAAGCCGACGGCGGACTGCAGTGGCTGGATCGCCGCTGAGTTGGTGGATGTGCAAGTAGCGCCGGCTCCGATTGCATCACCCGAACCAGCTCCGTCGGCGAACTCCGGTGAGATTGTGACGCCGCCCGTTGCGGCCCCGATCGGGCCATCAGTGAGCGTCGTCAACACCGATCCGGATGTGCTAGTGACCTACGCCGTCCAAGACGGGTACCTGGGGTCTGCGGCCGAATCAAACCCACCCGCAGCTTTCGAGCTGCGAACGCCGGAGGCGGATCGGCTTAGTTTTCGCGTGGCGTATCTGGAAGCTCCCGGTTTGAATCTGACGAAGTACGTAGGTAAGCATGTTCGCATCGTTGGGACCCAGCGCTGGCACAAAGGCGACCGGTATCCTGTCATCAGCGTCGAACGCATCGACATGGTTTGGTAGTCGTGGCGCGATGCCTGCAACACTTATTGACGGCAAGGTCATCGCGGAACAGATCAACGCCGAAACTGTCGTCGAGATCGCGCGGCTGAAGAACCGGTGTCGTGTCACTCCTGGCTTGGCGGTGATTCTGGTCGGTGAGAATCCCGCCAGTGTCACGTACGTTACGATGAAAGACAAGATGTGCGCCCGACTCGGGATACATTCGGAGCGCGTCAATCTTCCCGCGTCGATCCGCGAGAGCGACCTGCTGGACGGCATTAACAACCTCAATCTCAAACAGGAGATTCATGGCATCCTGGTCCAATCGCCGCTGCCGTCGCAGATTTCGGAGGAGACGGTTTTCGCCGCCATCAGTCCGGCCAAAGATGTCGATGGCTTTCATCCATTGAACGTCGGCAAGTTGGCGATTGGCGACCCCACCGGATTCGTTCCGTGCACGCCAGCCGGAGTCCACGAACTTCTTATCCGCAGTGGCGTCAAGATCGACGGAGCCCACGTCGTGGTGCTGGGCCGGAGCCGGATCGTCGGCCGCCCCGTTTCACTGATTCTGTCGCAGAAGGCGGTGCACGCAAATGCAACGGTCACCGTCTGCCATTCCCGGAGCAGGAATCTTGCGGAGATCTGTCGATCCGCCGATATTCTGGTTGCTGCGATTGGTACACCCCGGTTCGTAAAGGCCGATATGGTACGTGATGGGGCCGTGGTCATCGACGTGGGCACTAATCGCATTGAGGAGAAGACGGCAGACAAGGGTTATCGGCTCGTCGGAGACGTGGATTTTGATGCGGTCTCACAAAAGGCATCGCTTATCACTCCGGTGCCCGGTGGCGTCGGTCCAATGACCATTGCCATGCTCATGCACAACACGGTGCGCGCCGCCCGAATGCAGTACGGCGTCTCATGAAAGCAATCGGAGTGCTGGTTCGCGTTCCCTGAACCTCCAGACATTGAAACCGGACGCCGAGATCGTGGAACATACCCGTTACCGATGGGCGATCGTTGCACTGGCGCTGGGGCTCGCCTTGTTCGGGGTTGTACACGTGGCGCGTGTCCTCCCATCCCGAGCTGTCCGCAACGATTTTGCCCACTACTACATCTCGAGTCGTTTGTTGCTGACAGGCGCCGGGGTCTATTCCACTCCGTTGGAACCGGAGTACGACCGCTGGGGATTCCACTATACTCCTGGCATCCCGACAGCGACGAATCCACCCTTCCTTGTTGGGGTATTCGCTCCACTCGCCGCATTACCGCCCCGCGCGGCGTTCTGGCTGTGGACGGTGTTAGAGACAGTCTGCCTGGGTTATGTGTTGTTGGTAATGGGGCAGTTGACATCGTCAAGGCTTTCCATGCAGGCGCGGGTGCTGGTGTGCGGCGCGATCATGGCATCGGCGCCGGTGTACTGGCATTTTTACTTTTCGCAATGTCAGTTGCTCATCGCGGCGATGATTCTGGCGGCGTACAAACTCCTGCGAAGCGGAAGACCGGCGGCGGCTTGTCTGGTGATCGCCACGGCAGGCTGGCTGAAGATTTTCCCCGTGGTGCTTCTTCCGTGGTTTCTCTGGCGCGCGCCCGCCAACTGGAGAATACGCTGGAAATGCTTGGGCGCGACTTTGGCGTGGGGTATTGGGGTCGTACTGGCGACGGGTTGGTGGTCTTGGAAACAGTTCTGGGCACACGCTGTACCGGTGCTGGAAGCGTGGGTCACGCAAGCGCGACACTTTAATTTCAGCGTACCGTCTTTCGTGAAGAATGCGGCATGGTCCGTTCACGGCTTGCAGCCAGAATGGAATGGATTACATGGATGGGTGACGGTTGGAGCCGCCATCGGCCTCGCACTGATTGCGTTCGCATACGGTCTGTGCTGGCGAACCGGACGAAGACTGAAGGACGCTGATCTCGAGTTGGAGTTTTGCTTGCTAAGCGTCGCGATGGTGGCAGGAATCGCGGAGGCGTGGGGCCACTACTTTGTGATCCTTGGTTTCCCAGCCGCAATCGCTGTGGCACGCGTTGTACAACGACCAACCTGCGGACGGGGTGTGATTCTCGGCATTTCGCTTGTGATGCTGAACGTGATGACCAATTGTCAGAGCCCGTGGCTGGAGTTTGTGGTCAGCTACATCCCGCTTTACGGATTACTGGTGCTGGGAGTCTTCTTCGTAAACGAGATGCGGTCCTCCGCGCCACCAACAACGTCTCCTACCACGTTTGTTCCGCAGCGGCCGTGACGGCACCCCCGCGTTTGGCGGCGGGCAGGTAGGCTTGTTCCGTGTAGTCGCGCACCATGCGCGCGGTGGAGAACCGCGGTGTGACCGTGGCAATGGAGGTCTTCATTATCTTGATCCACCCAGCGGGAAGGCCGTTGGCAGCGCGCTTGTAAAAGAGCGGGACGATCTTGTCCTCCAGAATACTGTAGAGGGATTCGCTGTCCTCCCGGTCCTGCTTGTCCGTGTTGTCGGACTCCTCGCTGTTCCCGATGGTCCAACCCGCATCCGGGTTTTGCACTTCACACCACCAGCCGTCGGCAACGGAGAAATTGATTCCGCCATTCACGGGGGCCTTCATGCCGCTGGTGCCGCTGGCTTCGTGCGGACGGCGCGGATTATTCAGCCAGATATCCACCCCTTGAACGAGCATACGGGCCACGCGCATGTTGTAGTTTTCGACAAAGACGATGTGGCCATGCAAATCCGTGTTCCGCGAGATGTCGAAGATGCGACGAATCAATTCCTGGCCAGGCTTGTCCGCAGGGTGCGCTTTGCCCGGCAAACACGATCTGCACGGGGCGCTCCGAGTTTTTCAGGATCGAGCGCAAACGGTCGAAATCACGGAACAACAGGTCCGCGCGTTTGTAGGTGGCAAACCTACGCGCAAACCCGATGGTCAATGCTTCGGGATTGAGCAGTTCCTCGACGCCGCGCAGGTCGTCCGGCGACGCGCCATGTCGGGCCAGATGAGCGCGCTCCCGCCCGCGAATAAAGCGGACGAGATTCTCCTTCTGGAGATTGTGAACGTCCCACAAGTCCTTGTCGGGGATATTTGCGACGCCACGTTTCCAGAACAACTCGTCCATGAGGTTGTTTCGCCAAGCGGGCGTAAGATACTTATCATAGAGTTCGCTGATTTGGTAGCCCATCCAGGTTTGGGTGTGGATGCCATTGGTAATAGCCTGAATGGGATTCTGGCCGGGCTTCAAGTTCTTGTAGAGATGCCGCCACATGTCATTGCTGACCTTGCCGTGGAGCTGGCTGACACCGTTGCAGAAGGTGGAGAGATGGATTGCCAGCACGGTGAGGCTGAACGGCTGATTCCCACGGCCGGGGCTGGACAGGCCAAGATCAATGAGCTGATCCTGCGAGATGCCGATATCCTCGCAATAGTTCTTGTAATACTTGCGCACCAATCCGATGTCGAACGCCTCGTTACCCGCGGGTACCGGAGTGTGTGTCGTGAAAATGGAATTCTTGGCGACCTCTTTACACGCGTCGGCAAAACTCAATCCGCCCTTGACGTAATTGCGGATGCGTTCGAGGCCGAGGAAGGCGCAGTGGCCTTCGTTCATGTGCCAACAGGCCGGCTCGATCCCGAGCGCCTGTAACGCACGCACCCCTCCGATGCCGATCACGATTTCCTGGCAGATGCGCATTTCGCGGCCGCTGACGTACAACTGTCCCGTAATCGGGCGGTCAGCGGGATTGTTTTTGTTCGTGTCTGTGTCGAGAAGCAATACGGGCACGCGGCCGACCTGTGCCAGCCACACCCGCGCGTAGACAGGGTGGTCGGGAAAATCAATGGTCACCGTGAGGTCCCGGCCATTGTCCCCCAGCAAGGGTTGGATGGGCAGTCGTGCGAAATCATACGCCGGGTAAAAATGCTGTTGGCGACCGTCCGGTTCGACTTCCTGCTCGAAGTACCCGTGTTTGTAGAGCGGGCCGATTCCAATAAATGGTATGCCGAGGTCGCTGGCAGATTTGCAATGGTCTCCCGAGAGGACACCAAGGCCGCCGGAATAAATGCGCAGACACTCGTGGAAGCCGAACTCGGTCGAGAAGTAGACGAACGGTCCACCCTGATCGCCGGGATGATTCTGGGCGAACCAGGTGTCGTTGAGCGACTTCGTGTACGTCTCGAACTCGCGCAACACGGTCTTGTACATCGTCAGAAATACTTCGTCCTCAAGCAGGGTTTCCCAGTGGTGAGGTTCGATGTTGATGAGCAACTCGACCGGATTGCGATAGATGGCCCACAAGCCGGGCTCGATGTGCGCGAACATGCGTCTGGCTTGCGGGTTCCACGTCCACCACAGGTTGTACGCGAGATCGCGCAGGCCGGACACCTCCTTCGGTAGGTCAATGTCGGCCAGTGATGTGGAACGGAATCTTAGAGGGGCTTTATCCATAAGAGGTCAGGAGTGCTTGGGGTTTCAAGATTGCCATGCGAGACACAATCGGTGCATGGCCGTGCGGTGATCATGGATGCGGCGCGGTGGTTTCGGTGGCTGCGATCATCTCGTCCACGTTGATGCCGCGCAGGTTGAAAAGTCGGCGAACCGTATCATCGATCAAATTGTTCGGGCAAGATGCGCCCGCGGTGATACCCACGTAGATACTGCCTCCCGGTAGCCAGTTTTCGGCGAGGACTTCCTCCTGTTTGTGGAGATTGAAGTGCAGGATCGCGTTATCCGAGAGAATTTTGCTCGCGTTGCGGATAAAGTATGTCGGCATGCGCTCCTCGCTCATTTCGGCCAGATGCGAGGTGTTGCTGGAATTGTAACCACCCACGACAATCATCATGTCGAGCGGCTCCTGCAGTAGATGAATCAGCGCGTCCTGTCGCTCCTGCGTGGCGCCACAGATTGTGTCAAACATCCGGTAGTGTCGGTCGATTTCCGGTTCGCCGTAACGGTCCACCATGGCCTGTCGCAATCGGCGTTGAATCTCTTCGGTCTCGCTACGCAACATCGTGGTTTGATTGGCCACGCCGATGGACGTGAGGTGTTGATCCGCATCGAAGCCCGGCGAGTGCGCTCCGCCAAACTTCGCCAGGAACTCTGCCTTGTTGCCGCCGTGACGGATGTAATGGCAGACGTAATCGGTTTCCGCGATGTTCAGCACGACGAGGTAGTGGCCCGCCTGGTTGGCCGTGGCGCGCGAACTGGTCGCCTTGGTCTCCTCGTGTTTGGCCTTGCCGTGGATGATGGACGTGAATTGTTCGTTGGCGTTTTGGGTGACACGCTTCCAAACGCTCATCACGTCCCCGCAGGTCGTGTCCACCAATTGGCAGCCTTTTGCCTTCAATTTGTCCATTGTGGCAACTTCCGCTCCGAACGCCGGGATGATCACAACGTCGTCTTCCTTGAGGTCGTCGATGTTGGCGCTCTTGATTGGCCCGGAGAGGAATTTGATGCTCATCGCGACGAGTTGTTCGTTTACCTCGGGATTGTGGATGATCTCGCCCAAAATATAGATGGGTTGGTTGGGAAACACTCTGCGCGCCGCATAGGCGAGGTCGATGGCGCGCTCCACCCCGTAACAAAAGCCGAATTCCTTGGCGAGACGCACTTTCAGTCCGCCAGCTTCGAGCACACCGCCACGCTGCCGCAGTTTCTCGACAATCTGGCTGCGGTAATGCTGTTCGACCTGCTCGCGAACGGCCTCCATAATGTCAGGCCGCCGCAGGTTAACTCGTTTCTGTTTGGGCGCTTCTGCGACGCTTGCAATACTCATCTGTCCCGCATTAATACTGTAATTTGGTTGGTAATTCAACTAAAACCCCGGATCGATGCGAACGGCATTTTGGCTCTTGCTCGCGGCACTGGTGTCTGGTGGGCCGGCGCTGGCGCAGGGCAACAATCCGCGGCTTTTCACCGGATTCGAAGACGAGGCTGACCTGCACCAGTGGGAATGTCACGACGCCTCCTCTGTCGTGCGCTCCGAACACGAACTTCGTCACCGGGTTCGACGTGGACGTGCCCAACGGCACACAGAAGGTCGTCGTTTGCGGTGATATCCGCGGGAAGATTCCGCGGTTCTCGGACGAAGCGGGGGTCGAAGAGGCGACGCTCGACGAGTGGCGGGAGAAGATCGCCGGGTTTATTCTTGCACTGGAGGAGGAGGCAGGGCGAAATCACGGTACGGATTCGGGTCGCCCATCTAACCCGCTTCAATGAACTTGCGGAGCGCGGCATCTGGTGATTGAGACGAAGGAGAACACAGTCGTTCAATAAAAACCAAACGCTGTTGTCATTACGTAACCTGCTTGTCAGCAACAAATTGAGAGCGTACAATTCGACGTTGAATTCCAGATTCCACACGCTAGTCTAGGCGAACATGACTGTAAATGACCTCACGGTTGCCATCTTCATATCTCTTTCCGTACCTTTGACTTCAGCGCAAGAAGTCGGCCAAGTAGGTCCCAAGACGAACGGGACGTATCTGGTTCCCACGATGCAGCTCATCAAACCCGCCGGCGACACCCTCACATTCAGCGGTCGGGCCATTGACTTGGCCTTGTCGCCTGACGGCAAGAGCGTGTTCGTGAAATACGACCAGGGAGTACTCGTGATCGACCCCGAGACGTGGCAGATCCGTGAACAGGTTGGGATTGGGGAGGGGAGTTCCATCCACGGCATTGCCGTTCGCCGCGACGGCACTCGCGTATACGTGACGGGGAATAACAACACGCTCTGGGACGGTAACGTCTCATCCAGCCGGCTCGCTAACGTTCACCCGCAAAGCCACCCTGCTCGGCTCGGGCGGGCGCGGCTATTCCAACCCCTGCGGGGTCGCTTTGTCGCCCGACGAGAAGACCGCGTTTGTCTGCCTCTCGCTCAAGAACAGTTTGGCCCTCGTGGATCTGGGATCCGACAAACTCATCCGCGAGATTGCCGTGGGCGTCGCCCCGTATGATGTCGTCGTCTCGCCCGACGGCCAACGGGCTTACGTTTCGAATTGGGGCGGGCGTCCCCCCGGCAAGACCGATCGCACCGCAGACTCGTATCGGGACTCCGGTGCTGGTCAACGGACGCGGCGCGGCTTTGTCGGGGACAGTTTCGGTTATTGATCTGAAACAGAATCGCGAAGTGCGTGAAATCGCCACCGGACTTCATCCGTCTGGCTTGGCGCTGAGTGCCGATGGTCGAGCCTTGTTCGTGGCGAATGCCAACTCCGACACCATCAGCGTGATCGACACGGAAACGTTGCGCGTCACCGAGACCGTGTCGGTCCGTCCTGATCCCGCTCTCCCATTTGGCAGCCAGCCGAATGCGCTCGCGTTGAGCCACGATGGACGGACGCTCTACGTCGCCAATGGGGGCAACAACGCCATCGCTGTCGTGGCGCTCCGCGGCGAGTCGCGCACCAACAGTCTCGTCACCGGGTTCATTCCCACCGCCTGGTTTCCGGGCGCGGTGGCCGCCGACGGCCATCGGCTCTACATCGCGAACGTGAAGGGATTCGGGTCCCGGTTCGATCACGAGAACGGCCGCGAATGGGCCGTGTCCTGGTCGCTCGGCGCCGTCAGTCGCGTCAGCATCCCCTCGGACGATCAGCTCACGAACGACACCGCGAACGCACTCGCCAACGCCCGCGTCCCCGAAGCTCTCCGCGCCTGGGAACTCGCGCAAACCAGCAAAAAACCCGTCCCCGTTCCCGAGCGCGTCGGCGAGCCATCTGTCTTTGAGCACATCGTTTACATCATCAAGGAGAACCGTACCTACGACCAGTTCCTCGGTGATCTTCCCAACGCCAATGGCGATACGAACCTCTGCGTCTTCGGCCGCACCGTGACCCCGAACCACCACCACATCGCCGAGGAATTCGTAACGCTCGACAATTTCTACTGCAATGGCGTGATCTCCGCAGATGGTCATCGCTGGGTCACCGAGGGAAACGTCATGGCCGGGTTGGAGAAGGCGATGCTGGGCTTCAGACGCGGCGACGTGTTCGGGGTTGATCCGTTGTACTTCTCGTCTTCGGGTTTTATCTGGGATGATGTATTGCTGCACGGGCTGTCCTTTCGCAACTACGGCGAGATGGGCAGGGGGAGTTCGACGACCACGCGCATCGGCCCGCAGCGCAACACCACCAAAGACATGCTCGACAACCCGGACGCCTACCAACTCATCTACGTCCCGGGTTCGTCCTCCGAAGTGCTGAAGACCTACAGTTGCCCTCGCTATCCGGGCTGGGAATTGAACATCCCGGACGTACTGCGCGCCCGCGCCTTTTTGCAGGAACTCACAGGATTTGAGAACAGGGGACACTGGCCGAACTTCATCTTCATCCATCTCCCGAACGATCACACTGGCGGCAACCCGACCCCGCGCGCCCAGGTCGCCGACAACGATCTCGCCCTCGGCCGCATCATCGACGGCATCTCCCACAGCGAATTCTGGCCCAAGACCGCCATCTTCGTCATGGAAGACGATCCCCAATCCGGCTTCGACCACGTCAACGGCCATCGCTCCTTGTGCTTCGTCGTCAGCCCCTACACCAAACGCCACGCCGTCATCAGCCAGTTCTACAACCAGACCGCCGTCCTCCACACCATCGAACTCATCCTCGGCATCCCGCCGATGAACCAGATGGACGCGCTCGCACCCGTCATGTCCGCCTGCTTCACCAACGCGCCCGACTTCTCTCCCTACACCGTCCTGCCCAATCAGATCCCGCTCGACGAAATGCCCAGACCCATCGCCCAACTCCGCGGCAAAGAACTGTACTGGGCCAAGAAACTCGCCGCCATGCGCTTCGACCAACCCGACCTCAACAACGACGACCTCCTCAACCGCATCCTCTGGCATTCTGTCAAAGGCGTCAACGCCCCGTACCCCGTCGCCTTCACGGCCCCCACGGCAAAGGCCTCGCCGCCCTCAAGTTAAAACACGCCCCCGCCGCCCCCGACAACGACGATTGAGAAGCTGTCTTGTAGGGGCGCTTCTGCGAAGCGCCCAATGTAGCCGCAGGGCTTTAGCCTGCGCATATCGATCCCGCGTTGCCAAAACCGACATTGCTTCCACACCTTCAATAAGCTATTGTAATCCCATGAGCGTCAACGAAATCAAGAAAGCCATCGAGCACCTCTCCGTTGAAGAGCGATTGGATTTGATGCAGTGGCTGAACCATTCCGCCGACGATGAATGGGACTTGCAGATGAAGCGGGACGCCACCGCCGGCAAGTTCAACAAGCTCATCAAGGAAGCCGAGACGGATTACAAGCAGGGCCGCACGACTGAATTCCCGTGACCTCTCGCGCTGGTGTTGTAGGCCGCGTGCCCTCACGCGGCGTATCCGAAACGATCTCCCGCCCGTTTTCTACCCGTCCGGCTTGCCTTCCGCCCCCCGGGTGTCACCCTGAGCCTGTCGAATGGTCTCTGTCGTTTCCTACCGTGCTGTCGGACATTTTCCCGGCGATGCGTTTCTCTGGCACTGGATTGGAACCCACGAGGAATACAACAAACGCTTCGGCTGACCCGCCCCGCTTGCCGCCGTCCTCGAATGTCGAACGTTTGTATGCGGCTGAGCGACCCAGTCTAGTGCTGGGACACGCTTGATTTGATGGGTGCGGCACGGCTGGTAAACGAACCCTCACCCTAACGTCCGCTTCCTCAACCTGATAAAGGTCTTTGTGCGGCACGGCTGGTAAACGAACCCTCACCCTGACCCTCTCCCTTAAGAAGGGCGAGGGGAAGGTGTTGCGTCTCCTCTCCCCAGCGGGGGAGAGGATTAAGGTGAGGGGGCAGCCCGTCAAATCAACTGTGACGATCCACTAGTCTGACGGGGCGGACTGTGTCGAGCAGTGCCGTCCCCTTTGTCCGCTTGTTACTTCTGCACTGGCGTTTCTTGGGTGCGAAGCAAAAGCGCTATCAGAGGAGGGTGTTGCAAATCAGGACAAGGTGAGCAGAGGATGTCATCATTCCCCACAGCCTGATATATCCTCCTTGAAACTTCACGATGATTGCCAATAAGAAGATTGCCACTCCAAGAGACGCAACGATTCGGGACGCAGATTTCATCAGCTTGTTCTCCCTTCGGTGCCCACAGGGTAAGCGGCATTGAAGTTGCACACAAGCCCTATTAACGCCCTCCGTTTAACCGTCGTCCTTCGTGCCTTCGCCATCCGTATTTCGAGGTTCAGCCGCAGGCTACGTCCGCTTCCGTCGCAACACAAAACCGCACAACACGGCACCCATGCTCACCAGCAGGACGCTGGCGGGTTCGGGAACCGTTTGCACGTTGATGTCGGCGGGATCGACCCTGAAATCGATATTGCCCACGAGTGTCAGGGTGGAATTGGGGTCAAGCAGGTCCGTGAAACCATTGACGGGAACGCCCGTGGCGACGGCGTTGAAGTTGCCCGGGGTATTGTAAATGTCGTTGTAGTTAACCGTGTCCATGAGGCCGAAGACTCCATTACTGGTGGAAGTGCCGTAGTAGCCAATGGAACCCGTGACGGAGGCAAACCCACCTAAATTCAGCACGGTCCCGTTGATCGCGAAGTTGGGGAACACAGTCGGCTGGATGGCCAGGCCCGCGCCGCCAATCTGGAATTGGACGTCGAATTGGAAGATCAAGTCGGCATGACCGGTGTTGACGAGCGCCTGGTTGAGCACCACGTTGTTCAACGAGAGCGAATAATTCCCCGCAATGACCGCCGCCGTCAGGCCGCCCTGGGCCAAATCCAGCGTGGTGGGATCGGTTGTCAACGCCAGCGCTTGACTGGCCCCGCCCCACGGACTGATCGAACTCAGGTAGACTGAGCCCGGCAGCACTGACGGATTGAACGAGGTCGTGTCATTGAATTGGATCGACGCGTAGGAACTGATCGGCGTGTTGATGCCGGTGACCTGGGCGTGGACGGAATCGGCCAGCACCAGGCCGACGGCAAGGGCTGGAACCCCGCCGCAGCCCGGGCTGCGTCCTCGCTCGGCTCCCGGACGTCGCGGTCGCTCGTGGCGCTTCGGTCGTGCTCCAACATCAATGTCCTCCGAGATACTATTTCGGCTTGTTGCGAGAGAGAACGAGGATCTTCACGCCGTGACCGAGCGCGGCGGCCAGCGGGTCGGCTGCTTCGCTCGCGGTCGCCGCACGTTCGATCGCCGCAGCGGCTGCCGGTTCGGCGGCCGCTCCGGCCGGCTCGCGCTCGATCCGGGCGACGGGGCTCCCGAGTTGCTCGCGAGGCTGCCGCGCCGCGACCTCCTCGGCGAACCGCGTCGCGGCGTGCTCGGCAAGACGGTGCCGCACTTCGAGGATCTCGGCGGCGAGGTCGGACTGCAGCCCCGAGCGCATCGTCACGAGCGGAGCGCCTTCGTCGGCGGTGCACTCCAACAGCGCCTTCGGTCCCTCGGGGAGCTGCCGCAGGCTGACGACGGTGCTGCGCGTGATGGGCTTGGGGGGGTCGCCGTCGGCGAGCACGTGCACGCGCTTGCGCGGCGAGCGGCCACCGCGGTCGAGGAACGATCCCAGCGCTCGGCCCGCTCGAGAGCGCGGCTTGGGATCCGCGAACCAGCGGTCGACGATCTGCCAAAGCGCGAAACCGCAAACCAGGGTCGAGGCGAAGCCGCTCAGCGCGATGCTGGGCGCCGGGCTCGTCGCGAGCTGACGGACGGTGAAGGTGACGGCGGGGACGACCGTCAGCGAGATCGCGTACGACATCTTCCCGAGCAGGCGAAGCGGGGCGAACTCGAGCGCCTGCTCGAAAAGCCGCGCGCGCCCCGCGCACAGCACGAGCGCGGCGAACGCGATCGCCCAGAAGGGATTCTCCGGAAACGGGACGGGGGCGCCGGCCGGTCCCGGGAGCAGCGCGAGGAAGGGGTCGACCACGAAACCCGTGATGGCGGCCGCGACGGCGAAGACGAACGCGAACTTCCCCAGCCAATGCTCGCTGACCAGCGCGTCGGCCGCGACGATGCCGAGCATGAACGGCACGAGCGCGCCGAGTGCCCAGCCGTGCGCCGGCGTCAGCGCGTCGGCCCCGGCGGCGAGCAGCGCGAGGCCGACGAACGCCAGGCGGGAACGCGTCCAAAGGACGAGCAGGAGCGGGAAGAGCAGGTACAAGCGCACCGTGACGCCGAGCGTCCACATCCCGTCGTTCCCCAGGCCGTCGCCCGCGAAGACCGCTTGCCGCAGCAGGCTCTCGAGGGGCGGGACCGGCCCGGCGAGCGCGTTGACGCCGTAATAGCGGCTCGCGAGCGGAACGAGGACGAGCAGCGCGAGCACCGTCAGGTAAGTCGGGAGAACCCGCGCGGCCCGCTTGAACGCGTACACCGTCGGGTCGAGGTCGAAGCGGCGCTTGTGGCGCAATTGGTTCAGCGCCGGGTGCGCCAGCACGAAGCCCGAGATGACGAAGAAGAGGGCGAGCGCGTTCGCGCCGCTCTGCGAGGCGCGCAGCAGTTCCGGGCGTAAGCCGGCCTGGGGCAGGAGCCGGACGAGCTCGTAGCCGGCCAGGGCCAGCATGGCGAGCGCGCGCAGGCCGTCGACGAAGCCGAAATATTGCCGGTCCCGGTCGAGCCCGTGAGGCGTCAGGTTCACCATCTATCCTCCGTTATCGGCAGAATGTGATCCGGGTCCGCAGTTCACCGGCATTTGGAACCGAAAGGCCGCGCGGCCGGGCCGCGTCGGAGCGCGACCCAAGCCGCACCGCTCCCCGCAGCGGCGGCTCGACGGCGGGTGCTCCGGCGGAGCCGCGCGAAAGCGACTTGGGCTTTTCCGCCTTTCCGCGACCTATGCTAGTGGGAGGAACCTCATGTTTTCCCAAGGGTACCGGCTGCTAAAGATAGCGGTCGCCGCAATCTTTTTCGTACTCACCGCGCTCGTCTGGGCCGATCCGAGCCGGGCGGCCCAGCCAACGGTCGCCGTGCTCGATTTCAGCACGCAAGGCTTGACGAGCGACTGGTGGGGACAGTTCGAGCCGGGGGT
>CAVYAC010000005.1:0-4364 GCA_963766065.1 uncultured Verrucomicrobiae bacterium | reverse complement strand
TGGGGGCGGCACGGTGTACGTCCCGCCGGGGAAATTATGTGACCGGGCCGATTGAGTTGGTGAACAACCTCGTCCTCGACATCGACGCGGGGGCCACGCTCCGCTTTCCGGCGACCAAGCTGCCGTTCACGCCGGGACGGGAACAGGGAATTGAATGCCTGACGCCGGTTCCGTTGATTGGGGGACGATATCTGCAGAATGTCACGATCACCGGCCGCGGCGTGTTGACGACGGACAACGCGGAATGGCTCAAGATCATGCCGCGAACGAACGCGCCCGGGCCGGATGGAGGGTCGGCGTTCGGCCCGAACTGGGAGAAGTTGCTGAACGATCTGGAGAAGAAAACGCCCACGTCGGACGACGAATACCTGTTGGCGGCGCCAGAGCTTCGCCCGTCGTTTGTGCGGACGATGGATTCGACGAACGTGTTGATCGAGGGTGTCCATTTTGTCGGGTCGTCAATGTGGACGATTCATCTGTTGTACTCGGATAATGTGGTCGTGCGAAACGTCATCATCGAGACGTATCCCGGGGTGCACACGGACGGGATCGCGGTCGATTCCAGCCGGAACGTGCGGATTTCGGATTGCTACATTGATACGGGCGACGACGGCATCGTGTTGAAATCGGGCAAGGACGCCGACGGGCGGCGGGTGAATCGTCCGACGGAGAATGTGTCGATTGCGAATTGCACGGTCCATCACGCGCATGGCGCGGTCACCCTCGGCAGCGAGATTGCCGGTGGCATACGGAATGTGGTCGCCGACAACATTACGTGCGACGGAACGCAGACCGGCGTGCGGATCAAGAGCCGGCGGGGACGGGGTGGCGTGGTTGAGGATGTGAGGTTTGACAACTGGACGATGGAGAACGTGCGCAACGCCATCGATGTGACCAGTTATTACACGATGGAGGGGGAAACGAAAGTGTCTCAGCCGGAACCGGTCTCCGAGCGGACACCGCGTTTCCGCGACATCGGCATCAGTCACATGACCATCAACCATTCCCAGACAGCGATCGGTGTCGCCGGGTTGCCCGAGATGCCCATCATGGGGTTGCGGATCAGCGATGTCATTGCCTCGGCCAAGACTGGAATGCGGGGCAGTTATACGGACGGCTTGGAATTGCATCACGTGCAGGTGAACGCCGAGGACGGCCCGGCGTTCCTCGTGCGGACTCGAAGGAACTGGAATTGGACGACGTGTCCACGCGCCAGCCATTGACGAATGCGCCCGTGGTGCGATTGCAGCGTTGTCCCGGCGCGATTGTGCGGGCGAGTCGCGCGTTTGCCGGCACGGGCACGTTCCTGTCGACCCCGCCCGGCCAATTGAAGGACGTGATTCTTGAGGGCAACACGCTCGGGAATGCCCGGACCCCAACGGAAGGAGCGACTGGGTTGGTTGGGGACGTTGGTCGTTAGCTGATTTGTGAATGGCGAAGCGGTAAAACCCTAAGATGCGTCTGAGTGGTGCGAGGGCGCCAAGGCTCAGGTGTTGCCCTCATGCTAGCTCGCCCCACGGTAGTTCGTCGAATTGTTTTCGACATCGCCCACCAAATACCGGGTCAACATCCTCAGCGTAAGTGATTAGCCCATTTAGATGTTCACGGAAGCCCAGTAGCGAATGGAACCCTCTCCAAGTGCAGTGCTCCGAAATTCCCTTGGTCCGGGCGTGGTAAAGGTGTTGTCGGATCGTATGATCGTCATCAAGATACGTGAGCCATCCCTACCGACGACCGATCTACGGCGTTTCGCCTGGGACAGGCGACGCGACAAGCCAGCGACGCCCCCTTCAGCAGCGAATCGTTGAGCAAGGTGGGTAGGGTATCACCCCATAGCCTTCGACCAACCGCTGACCTGAGCTTTGCCAATGAAAAAACTAATCGTTTCCTGTCTTACTGTTGCTGTGCTTGCGTTGATCTCCGGCTGCGCCTCTGATCCCACACACAGCACGACCACCACGACGCAACAAACCACGACGCCGGCCCCGGTCACCACGACCACCACGGATACACAAACCAAGTAGCGTTCGGCTTTTCCCCTGGTGGGGGCGGGTGTTCTCGTTCCGTGGGTAAATTGAGGACGGGCACGGCGACGGAGCTGCGCCTGAGGCGGGCGAGCCTGCAATTCATTAGGATCGGTGTGGATGCGCTGCAGACAACGCACGCCACACCGTTTTCTTTTTTCACCTGTCATCAGAATGGACTGGACAGTCTGGATGCGATTGTGTATAGTCAGGCTGGTTGTCGTTTTGATCTTTGAAATAAGGGGAGAAGGGAATGGGGTTGGGGATGAGGATGCGGCTCGCCGGAAGGCTTGCCCTCCAAACGACCGATCCACGGCGATTCGCCCAGGACCGTTCGGCGCTGCTCAGGGCAGGCAGGCGACGCTACAAGCCAACGGTCGTGCGGAAGCCCGACCCTCCGAGCGGAAACGACGGCGACCCGGCGGTCGCCCCGGACGGCGCGGTGGGCCACCGCGCCCTACCGAGTGGAGAGGGCTGCGTGAAAACACGTTTTCTGCCAAACGAAGCCAATTGTTTTGGGCGTTTTGGATTTTGGATTGGCTTGAGGGACAAGACGTTAGAAGTCCAAGAGTGCTAATTTTTCAATTGGCTTCGTTTGTCGAAAACTGGCTTCGTTCGTAGGGTTCCGGACGAGTTTGTTAACGTGTTTTTGGGTGATTTGCGTGTGAACGAAGCCATAGGAATTGGGCGATTGGCCCTTCGTTGCTTCGCTGCTCAGGGTTGTTTACAGGGTGCGGGTTTGACCGCCATCCACATCCATGATTGTTCCCTGGCAGTAGTTCGCGGCTGGGGAAGCGAGGAACGCGACGGCATGCGCAATTTCCGCCGGTGTGCCAAATCGGGCAACTCCCAGTTCTTGAAGCATGGCTTTCGCAGCGGTCTCGTAGTCGAGTCCCTGCTCGGCGGCGAGAGCTTGAATACGGCGTTGCAGCCGCTCGGTTGCAATCGCGCCCGGATTGATGGCATTCACACGAACGCCGTCCGTGAGGCCGCGATGGGCCAGTGCTTTCGTGAGGTTGAGCAGGGCGGAATTCACCGAGCCGCCAATGGTGAAGTCGGCACTGGCCGTGCGTCCGCCGACACCGATGATATTTATGATGGAGCCGCGGCTCGCGACCAAATGACGCCAAGCCGCGCGGCAGAGGCGCATGGTCCCGAAGAACTTCAAGGCAAAGCCGTCAGTCCAGTCGGTATCGGTCAGCTCCAGAAAATCGCCGCGTTTGGTTGCGCCGGCGTTGTTTACCAAGACGTCGATGCTCCCGAAGCGTTGGACGGTCGCCGCAATCACTTCTGTAGCATCGTCGGCTCGGCGAAGGTCGGCAATATGAACGAGGCACTCGCCGCCGATGAAAGCCGCGACTTCCTTGAGCACGTCTCCCGAGCGAGCGACCAAGACAAGGCGCATTTGCTCGTTGGCCAATTCCTCAGCAATGGCCCGTCCGATGCCACGACTGGCACCGGTGACGACGGCCACCTTATTGGACAATTGCAAATTCATGTAGATGCGCTCTCATTCGGACGATCTATTCAATAGGTAGCAAAACTCGGCTGTCCATCCCACCCTATTTGCAGAGGGGCCTCCGGGGGCAGAAGTCAGGGGGCCATATATGTAATTCTGCAACGGAAGCCAATTCTTGGAGTGTCGCGTGATGTGGATTTGCTTGAGAGACAAGGTGTTAGAAATCCGGGTGTGTCGTTTTGTCACATGGCTTCGTTTTGGGTGTTTGGCGGGTACGAGGAGTCTGACAGGGGGAGAAGTATGCGTTTCGGACGGGCCGGTGCTGGTGTCGCTGGCCTCAATTGGATTCTGACGGGCTGCTCGGTTTGGAGAGTACTTTTGCCAACTGGAAATGGCTGGCGAACGAGGCGGAGAATTTCAGCGTGCCGGGCGGCATCTCGTAGCCCACCTCGATCAAATCGAAATCGAAGAGGTTCGTCAGGACGTTAACGGCCGCGAAATCTCCGTAGGTGGTGACGCCGGGAGTGACAAAATAGACGGATTTCCCCGCCGACAACTCCCGTTGGATGAATTCGGGATTCTCACGAGCGGTAACGGGAAACACGTCTTGAGCGCCGTTCTTGTACATACGCAGGTAGCGGGGGACGGGATTTCGCGTTGGAAAATCCTCGGCGATCCATTCCGGGTGGGGTGGTTTTTTCCACTGGACGTAGTCGTCGGCTCCGTAGACAAAGCGGTGGAGCGGGACCATTTCTGCGATCCGTTCCGTTGACGAGGATGTGTTCGACGTAGAACGGGTTGAAATTCGAGATGAAGACGGCATTGGTCTCCGGAATGAGCGAGCGTACGTGCATGAGGTAGGCGGTGGTGGGCACGTAGGC
>CAVYAC010000004.1:0-34370 GCA_963766065.1 uncultured Verrucomicrobiae bacterium | reverse complement strand
CAAATCCCGGATCGCGCGGGCGCGGGAAGCGTTGCGGGAAAGCATGCAGGATGAAACATGAGGGCCAACGGATGAACGATTGCGATATCATCCAGCCGGAGTTATCGGCGTATGTGGACGGAGAGTTGACTCCGCACCGACGAGAATGGGTCGAGGCGCATCTGGCGTCGTGCCCCCGGTGCCGGGAGGTCCTCGCCGAGTTGAAGACCCTCGCCGTCGGCGTGGCCACGCTCCCGAAGATGCAACCGCCACCGCGATTCCTCGCCGAGGTGCGCCGTAAAATCGCGCGCGGCGACAATCCCGAGGCCCTGACGTGGCGGGACTACCTGTTCCGGCCATTCTGGATCAAGGTTCCGCTGGAACTCGCGGCGGTTGTCGCCGTCGCACTTCTGGTGATGCAGTTCCGGGAGCAGGCCCCCGTCGAGACCGTTGCCAGCGATCGGTTGGCGCCGGGGAGAACTCCGGAAACGACCAGTTGCCCGTACCAGAAATGGAAGCGAAGAGCGAGCAACCGGCGGCGGCGGAGTCGACGCCGGCACCTCGGCCTCCGTCACCGGCGGCAGCCCCGGAAGCCGAGGTGGCAACCGCTTCCGCAGGCGAACCCATGCCATCACAAGAAGCCGCGGCGACATCGGAGAATGGGGCCGACTCGTCGGAACATGGTGTGTCCGGAGCCACGTCGGGAAGCTACCAAATGCCGAGCTCGCAGGCCAAGACGACTGTCGCAGGGGGTGGGGGCGACATCAAACTGGCCCGTGAACCAAAACGAAGGGTGGCCGCAGTTAATCGTGGGATCGGTGGTTTCGGGATCGCGCCGACGCCGTCGGCCGCCGAGGTGGCCACGTTGGCACGAAGTGTCGGAATCGAGCCCTCCAGACTCAGCGGAGTCGTCGTGGTCCATTCCAAGGACCTCAACGACGTGGAGGGTCGGGCGGAGCAACTGGTGGCCCGCTGCAACGGAAAAGTCATTTCGGTTTCGCCAACGATGGGGTCGACCGGGCAGATCTTCTTCGTGGAGTTGCCGCGGGAATATGCGGCGTCGTTCAAATTGGATCTCCAGCAGAACGCCTCTTCCTTCCTGCTGTTGACGAATGCAACGGTCGGCGGGGTCGCGGTCGTCACCACCAATGCCTCGCCGTTGTCGGCGACCTCCACCGCGCAAGTCGTGGGTGTCCTCACCGGTGGTGTGGAGACGAACGCCCTCTTTAACAGTGCCACTCAGCTCACGCTGGCCAACAACCCCCGGGCACAGGCGGCGGCCATGACGGTATTGGAGATCCTGGTGGTGGCGCCGCCCAGCCTGGCCCCGACGAATTCCGTGCCGGTCGCGGCGACGCCGGCGAATTAGTGCGCGGCGGACTGATTGCCCTTCAACTGCTGGAGCCTTCCCGAAATGTCCTTGTTGTCGGGCTCCAGTTTGGTGGCCTCGCGGAGCACGCCGATGGCCTCGTCCGTCTTGCCGAGTTTCAACAGGACCTCCGCCAAATGGTCGAGGACGACGGCGTCATCCTTCATCAACCCGACAGCGCGGCGCATTTGCACCAACGCCTCGTCGTTGCGCCCGAGTTTGAACAAGACCCAGCCGAGGCTGTCCAGATACGCACCGTTCTTCGGGTCGAGCTTGACCGCCCGCTGGATCAACCCGAGCGCTTCCTCCAGGTTGGTCCCTTTATCGGCCCACATGTAGCCGAGGTAGTTGGCGGCGGTGTGGTCCTCGGGATCCAGCTCCAGGCACTTGCGAAAGAGCGTGACGGCCTTGTCCGCGTCGCCGGGACGTTCGCAGGCTGCGCCGTAGGAAAAGTAAAACTTGCTGGAGAGCTTCGCGTTCTCGGGCGATTCCCGCGCGAGCGTCTCCGCATCGGCGAACGACGCCACGGCAGCCGGATACTGCTTGCGGTCCGTCTGGATCAGGCCGGTGAAATAGGGCACGCGAAAGTCGGCGGGGAACTTTTCCTTCCAGGTGGCCAGCGTCTTCAACGCCTCATCCACGTGCTGGGAATCCAACTGCAGGGCGGTGATTTGCGCGTAGTTTTCCGGTTGGTTGGGTCTGATGACCAACGACTGTTGGTAGTTCGAGATGGCTTTCTCGGTGTTGTTCAAGTCGCCGTAGAGTTCGCCGAGGTCGTTGTAAATCGCATACGCCAACGGTTCGCGCTTGATGATGTCTTCCAGGACGGCGACCGCTTTCTCCTTCTGGTCGGCGCGAATGTAATTGGCCGCCAGACGTTCGCGAATCAGCGGCGCCTCCGGGTTCTTTTCCAGCAATTTCGCATACAACCCGGCGGACTTCTGGTAATCACTGCTGTCGGTGTACGCGTCGGCCAGGCGCAGTTCGATGTCCGTATCCCCCGGGTCGAAGGCGAGGGCCTTCTCGTAGCACTGCTGGATTCGTTTCCGGTCGATCTTCTGCCCCCACGACGGCCTTTGGCGGAACACGACGGAATAGAAATCGCCCAGGCGCGACCAGTAGCTGCCCAGCTCGATCTTCTCGTGGAACGCGTGATCGAGGATCTTGATGGCTTCTTTGTCGGCGTCCTCGAGAATGAGGATTTCGAGCAACCCGCCCAGCGCGTTCACGAGGCTCGGCTCGGCCTTGATCGCCTGGCGGTAGGCTGCCGCCGCCTTGTCGTTCTGGCTGTCGGTGCGATAGACAAACCCGAGCCAGTACGCGACCTCGCCGTCATTCGGGTTGGCTTTGACGGCCGCCTCGAGCACGTTCACCGCATTGGTGACGTTGCGTTTGGTTGCGTAAATCTGGCCGACACGAATGGCCAGGGCGGTGTTGCGCGGGTCGAATTCCACCACGCGCCCGTAGTGTTCGAGCGCTTCATCGAGGTCGCCGCGAATCTCCGCGGAATACCCGGTCGCGTATTCGGCGAGGGCTTCGGCCTTGCGATCCTCGGCGGGGGTCAATCCGAGGGGCAACGCCGCCGCAGCCGGCCCGGCCTGGCCGCCCGGATACCCGGACGGACCGGTCGCGCAGCCGGCGATGGATAATACAATAGCCAGCGCAGCCGCGCGGCCGCGCGCGCTTGCCTTCGGACGAGCCATAGACCCGGTGTAAAACTCCTAACGATTTCTCTTCTTGTGACGCATCGCTTTCAAGCGCTTGCGGCGCTTGTGCTTGTTGATCTTCTGCTTGCGTCGTTTCCTCAATGAGCCCATTCGGGCCTCCTTGTTGGTTGCAAAGCCAGTTCTCGGGCCGGCATCAGTAAATCACCTTGTTCAAGGGATACTCTATAATACCCTCGGCCCCGGCATCTTTCAACTGCGGGATGATTTCGCGGACGATTCGTTCGTCGATGATCGTTTCCACCGCCACCCAGTCCTCGCGCGACAACGCCGAGATCGTCGGGTTGCGCAGCGCGGGCAATTCCTTCAACAGCGCGGGCAACTTCGCGCGGGCGATGTTCATTTTCAGCCCGACTTTTTCCTCGGCGGCCAGCGCGCCGCGGAGCATGAGGGCGATCGTCTCGATTTTTTTGCGCTTCCACTTATCGTCCCAGGCCTTGTTGTTGGCGATGAGTTGCGGGTAACTCGACACGATGGTCTCGACGATGCGCAGGTTGTTGGCCTTCAGCGACGAGCCCGTCTCGGTCAACTCGACAATCGCATCGACCAGCTCCGGCGCCTTCACTTCCGTCGCGCCCCAGGAAAACTCCACGTCCGCCGTCACGCCGTTTTTCTTCAACCAGCGGCGCGTCATCTCGACCAACTCGGTCGCAATGCGTTTGCCCTGCAAGTCCTTGACCGAGTGGACGGGGGAATCGTTCGGGACCGCCAACACCCAGCGGGCGGGATTGGTGGTCTGCTTGCTGTAGGCGATTTCGCCGACGACATGCACGTCGCTGTCGTTCTCCGCGATCCAGTCCGCGCCCGTCAGGCCAACGTCGAGAAACCCATGCTCGACGTAACGGCTGATTTCCTGGGCGCGGATGAGGCGCAGTTCCAATTCCGCGTCATCCGTGCGCGGCACGTAACTGCGGCTGCTGGTGGAGATTTTCCAACCCGCCTTCGCCATCAGGGCAAAGGTGGATTCCTGCAGGCTGCCTTTGGGCAACCCGAATCGCAACGTTTTCTTCACTGTCTTATCGCTCATAATCCGAATCCTGAAATCAAATCATTGTAGGGCAACCGCTCCGGTTGCCGAATCATGGCAGGCGAGCCGCCCGCCCTACAACACTTTGACCACCCGATCTTCGATTTTCAGTTTGCCTTCGGCGAACAACCGGATCGCCTCCGGGTAAATATTATGCTCCGCCACCTGAATCCGCTGATGCAACGACTTTGGCGTGTCGTTCGCAAAAATCGGCACCGGCTGCTGCAGGATGATCGGACCCGAATCCACGCCGTCATCCACGAAATGCACCGTGCACCCCGTCACTTTCGCGCCATATTGCAGCGCCTGTTCCCACGCATGCAACCCCGGGAACGCCGGCAACAACGACGGATGGACGTTGACGACCCGTCCCGCGAACAGGCGGAGTATCGGCGGTTTCAGCACGCGCATGTACCCCGCCAGCGCGACCAGTTCGATGCCCGCGTCGCGCAACATTTTTGCCGCCTGCTCTTCCAGTTCGGGCTCGAGCTTCGTCTTGAACTTGCTGGGGCCGATGAACTGCGCCTCGATGCCGCGTTTCCGGGCCCGTTCGAGGATTGGCGCATCGGCCACGTCGCTCAATACGAGCGCGACGCGCCCCGGAATCCGTCCCTTGGCGCAGGCTTCGAGAATCGCCTCGCAATTGGAGCCAGTCCCCGAGCCGAGCACCCCGATACGGAAATCCGTGCCAGTCACTGATTGTTTCTAGTCGATGGCCGGCCAAAAGACAAGGGCGGAGAGGGGAGGGCGACGAGAGCCGGAAAGCGGGGAACGGAAAGTGTGGGGTGATGGCCAAGGCGGAAAGCGGGGAGCGTGAGTTGAAACACACCAGTGCGCTGCCGAAAAGATATTCAGTTACAACTGCTATAATCAAGTAGGCTAGGCCAAAACGTCTTCTCAGTAAGGGGATGGACGATCGCCTTGTCGTTCGAGCTGTGGCTTAGGAAAACGTCGCATGTAAATTCTTCAGGCATTGGGTAACACGCAAGGCGTTTGCAGCATGGTTACACTCGCCATGGGATTGGGGTATAGCGGCGGGGTGGGGTTTGGGCAAGCGTTACGGGGAGGGGCCGTCCGGCCCCTCCAACGGCCCGAAGACGGCCGGATACCCTGAAACGACGCGGGGCATCCGGCCCTACAAAACGGACCGCGCTTCGCAGAAGCGCGGCTACAACGCTGGCAGGGCCGCGGTCGGCCACGCCAGAGGCGGGCAAGCGCCCGCAGTTACCCTTCGACTATACTCAGGGCAGGCAGGGGGATAGCGACCGGGATGGATAGTTTGCATTGACGTGGCTATCGTGTTGTGATATCGGTTGTACGATATGGTTGTGTAGTTCTTTGATAACAGAGGAAACAGCGGGATGACGGCTGGTCGGCCGGACCGCGCTTTGCCGCCAAGGCACACTGAGGCGGCCTCTCGGCGAGTCCCCACGCGGCTACAGCGGAACGGATCCGCGTACACGGTACGCGGCTACCCTTCGGCGTTGCTCCGGGCGGGCGGGGGGAGGGATTGCGACCGGGGATACGGCGTGGTCGCTTCCCGACACGACGGGGGATTACCAAACGAACCCAATTCTGTGCAGGCCGGCGTGGAAATCTGCAAATGGGAAAGCCAAAAGCGAAGCCAATTGCCGCACACGGCAGCGGCGTGTGCGCTTGGTTTCGGTTCCATCGGACACGGTTTGGCTGGGCGGCGTGGGTGGCGTCGAGCGTCTCGAGCGCCGCTTTTCAGCCCGAGAGAAGCGGATATTTGACAATCAAGAGGCTCTGCGCCCTTGTTATTCGGTCGTCACCATTCTGTAACACGGCATGCGCACGTGGAGATTGACAGCGCAGTCGGGAATCGGGTATTGCTGATACAGGTGTTGGTGTTGCGGGTGTTCCCAGTCCGTAGTTCGGCGGCAGAGGAGATTTCTATGTACCCCAGTCTAGTTGGCGTCTGTTTGGCGGTGACGATAGCGCTGTATTTTTACAACAACCCGCTGAACCACAGCCGCTGGTTCATGATGCGGCGCTTCATCAATTGGTTCCCGCTGGGCATGACGTACGCGTTCCTGTACATGGGACGGTACAACTTGAACGTTGCCAAGAACGCGTTGGGCACGCTCATGACAAACCGCGATTTCGGGCTGATTTTTGCCGCGGGCACATGGACGTACGCGCTGTCGTTTCTCGTTAATGGCCCGCTCGTGGATAAGATTGGCGGCAAACGCGGCATCATCATCGCCGCGGTCGGTGCGTCGGCGGCGAACATCATGCTGGGGGTGCTGACCTACCTCGTGGCGACGCACCAACTCAAGATCAACATGGTCGTGACGTTCTCGGTGATCTACGCGTTGAACATGTACTTCCAGAGCTACGGCGCGGTGTCGATCATCAAGGTCAAAGCGTACTGGTTTCACGTGCGGGAGCGCGGGGTGTTTGGGGCAATTTTCGGGACGCTGATTTCGTTCGGCGTCTATTTCGCGTTCGACTGGGGCCAGGCGATCGTCGAGATGACCAAGGCCAACCCGCAGGGAGAATTGGGATGGTTTCATCGGTTCATCCAGCAGACATTCGCGCTGAAATCGCAGTCGGTGGACGCGACGTGGGCGGTGTTTTTCATACCGGCGGCGATTCTGGTGGTCTGGGCGCTGCTGGATTGGTGGTTGATTCGGGACACGCCGGAAGAGGCCAGCTTTGCGGCGTTTGACACCCATGACGCGTCGTCGGGGCAGATGCACATCGAGTTCACGCCGCTGGAACTGCTCAAGCGGGTGTTCACGAGCCGCTTGATGCTGTTGTTGGCGGTGGTCGAACTGACCTCGGGCGTGCTGCGCAACGGCATCTACCAGTGGTACCCGATTTTCGCGAAGCAGGTGAATCAGCCGGGCGCGGAGTTCTTCAGCAAACACTGGGGCTTCCTGCTGTGCATCTTTGGAATTATCGGCGGGTTTATCGGCGGACTTGTTTCGGACAAGACCTTCCAGTCGCGGCGCGGACCTCCGGCCGCCATGCTGTGTGCCTTCATGTTTCTGATGACGATTTTGATGGCGGTGAACCTGTTTTCGTCGCCGGTGTTGGTGGGTTGGGGCGCGGTGATGATTGCCATGGCGGTGATTGGCGTCACGTCGTTGATCTCGGGGACGGCCGCCACCGATTTCGGCGGACGAAAGGCCACGGCAACCAGTTCCGGGATCATTGACGGCTGTGCGTATCTGGGCACGGGCATACAATCCTTCGGCCTCGGCTTTTTGACGGGACACAGTTGGTACTGGTGGCCGATTTTTCTGGCGCCATTTGCGTTGATCGGCTGCGTGATCGCGCTGAAGATCTGGAACGAGTTGCCTGCGGCCACGCGAAAGTACATCGCGGAAGTCGAACTCGACGAAGAACCCGAGCCGGCGGCGGAATTGGTTTCTCGCTAGGAGCGACGGTTGCGCCTAACCAGCCTGAATCAGGCGACCCCGCGTCACTGCGCCTTCACATTCACCGTGCCGGTCTCGGCGAACTGATATTGCTTGTCGCTGAAGCGGCTGCAATTCACGTCGTAATGGATCTGGACGCTGCCATCCTCCAGCGCGGCAAATGTGACGTCATTGAACGCGGTGAGATCCAGCGGCTCGCGGGTATCGGTGACGAAGCGGCCGAATTCTTCGAATGTGCGCGGCCAGCGGCGCAGGATGGAATGGAACGATTGGGTGGCGCTGACGAGTTGCTTGACATTGGCGCTGGCGAAGGCGGCCGCATCGGCCTCGCTCCGCTTATAATCCGTGACCGCTTGCTGGTAGGCCTTCTCACGGGGCGAAGCGCACGCCGCGGCCATGAGAAGGGTAACGACCGCGAGCCAAAGCTTCGCATGCACCTCAGCACCCGGCCTTGCGAATCCTGGCGATCAGCCGCGTTGTCGAAAACCCCTTGACGAACGGGAGGATGCGAATCCGGCTTCCCACAGTGGTCAACACGGCGCGCTCGCGCGGGTCCAGCGTTTCCGGCAGGTAGTCGCCACCTTTGACGTAAATGTCGGGCCGCACGATGGCCAGGAACCGGAGGGCGCGCTTTTGAGGGAAGATGACGACGGCGTCGACGCAAGTCAGCGCGGCGAGGACGGCGGCACGTTGCCGTTGGGGGACGAGCGGCCGCCCCGGTCCCTTGAGTTCACGGACCGAGCGGTCTCCGTTGAGGCCGACGACGAGGAGGTCACCCAACTTGCGAGCGCGCTGTAAGTAGCTGACGTGACCGAAGTGAATCAGGTCGAAACAGCCGTTCGTGGCGACAACCCGGCGGCCGCGGCGGCGCGCCGAGGCCAACCATCGGGTGGCCTGCGGTAGGGTTAAGACTTTGTGGGTGGCGGATTTAGACATTGGTTTTTGGGCTTGATTCCGTGTCACGCTCTGACATGATGACCGCGAGTGAGGATGGCTCACCAAAGGAAGATCGGTCAAGTGTGATTTTGGGCGGCGCGCCGCCGGGGGTGCCGAGGATAGCGGTCGCGGCTGCGGGGCATAATTTTAGGAGGCTATGCAAGCGCTTCATTTGGTTGGAACGATAATCTATTTTACGGTTTTGGTGTGCCTGTCGTGTTATGGCATCCACCGGTATTGGATGATTTTTCTGTACTTTCGCCATCGTCGAGAGGTGCCGCAACCGATGGGTCACCTCGCTGAGCTTCCCAAGGTCACCGTCCAGTTGCCCCTGTACAACGAGATGTATGTCGCCGAGCGGTTGCTTGAGGCGGTCGCCTCCCTCGATTATCCGCAGGATAAGATCGAAGTGCAAGTGCTTGATGATTCGACGGATGAAACGACGGACATCGTGGCCCGCAAGGCCGCCCAATTGCGCGCGCGCGGTTTTCAGGTGCATCACATTCACCGTTCCAACCGCATGGGCTACAAGGCTGGTGCGCTGGAAAACGGTCTGCATCAGGCCACGGGTGAGTTCATCGCGATTTTCGACGCCGACTTTGTTCCGCAACCTGACCTGCTCCAAAAGACGATTCATTACTTCTCGGACCCCGGCATCGGCATGATCCAGACCCGATGGGGCCACCTCAACGAACAGTACTCCTTGTTGACGAAAATCCAGTCGATGCTTCTGGACGGACACTTCCTGATCGAGCAGACGGCGCGCGCCCGGTCGGGCCGCTTTTTCAATTTCAACGGGACCGGCCGGCATCTGGCGGCGCACGTGCATCCAGAGTTCCGGTGGCTGGCAACACGATACATTGGCCGAGGACCTCGACCTGAGCTATCGCGCGCAGATCAAGGGCTGGCAGTTTCTGTTCTTGCCCGAGATTGTGACGCCCGCCGAATTGCCCGTCGAGATGAACGCGTTCAAGTCGCAGCAACACCGCTGGGCCAAGGGATCGATCCAGACCAGCAAGAAAGTGCTGCCGATGCTCTGGCACAGCAAACTGCCCTTCAAGATCAAGTTTGAAGGCACCGTCCATCTGACCAGCAATTACGGTTACGTCCTGCTCCTGGTGCTCTGCCTGTGCTTCCATTCGTCGGCGTCGGCGGGAACCTATCAGGTATCGGGCGGCAACCCGTGGACGAAGATGTTCCTGGTCGATGTCCCGCTGTTTATCGCCGGGTCGCTGTCGATCAGCGCGTTCTATTTCTGCGCCCAGCGCGAACTTCACGCCCAATGGTGGAAGCGGTTGATATTCCTGCCCGTGTTGATGGCGGTGGGCATCGGTCTCTCGGTCAACAACGCCCGCGCCGTGCTCGAGGCGATGTTCAATCATCACAGTGAGTTCATCCGCACTCCGAAGTACGGTGTGTCAGGCCGCGGGGAATCGTGGCGGCACAACAAGTACAAAACGCTACGCGGACTGTGCCCATTTATCGAGTTGGCACTCGGCATCTACTTCACGTACCTCGTCCTCCAAGCTGTCAGCCACAACCAGTGGGTATTCGTATTGTTCGTGATCCTTTTCCAGATTGGCTTCCTCTACGTCGGCCTCATGTCGTTGCTGCAAAGTTCGGTGCGCGCCCTGCGGCAGATCGACGGGCCGAGCCTGGCCATCGCCGGCGCGTAATCCCGTCGCGCGGGCGTTGCGTTTATGCCGACGAACTCGCTGGCCCTCCAACTCCACAGTCTGCGTCACGAAGCTGCCAATGGTACCTCCGCACTTTGGCCCAGAATGGGGTGAATGTTTCCTTGCCATCGGCGGGTGAAGTGGCAAGAATCTATGGCACGGATGGAGCCACTCGGCATTATTGCAGGAAACGGTGATTTCCCCCTGATTCTGGCGCGGTCGGCCCGGCATCTCGGTGTGGGGCCAATCGTGGCCGCAGCCTTTGACGGCGAGACGAGCCCTGAAATCGACCAACTTGTTGACCATGTTGACTGGATCAAGCTCGGCCAGCTCAACAAACTGATCGATGTCTTCACCTCCCGCGGCGTGAAACGCGCTGTGATGGCCGGCGGGATCGCACCGTCGAACCTCTTCAAGAACCTGCGGCTCGATCTGCGCATGACGACCGTGGCGTTTCGCCTCAAGGAACGCAACGCCGAGACCATTTTCGGCGCGATCGCGTCCGAGATGGGCAAGGACGGCGTTGAGCTCATCGACCCGCGTCCGTTCCTCGGCGAATCCGTGCCGCAGGCGGGCGTGCTAACGCGGGCCAAGCCAAGCAAAGACCAGCATGAGGATATTGAGTTCGGGTTGAGGATTGCCAAGGCAGTCAGCGCGCTCGACATCGGCCAGACGGTGGTCATCAAGAAGGGCACCGTCCTCGCGGTGGAAGGGTTTGAAGGCACGGATGAGTGTATTCGCCGCGGCGGCGCACTGGCGGGCGAGAAGGGCGGCGCGTTGGTCGTCAAAGTCAGCAAACCCAATCATGATTTCCGCTTCGATATCCCGTGTGTTGGCGAAAAGACGATCGAATCCTGCCGCGCGGGGCGCATCTCCGTCATGGCGATGGAAGCCGGGCGGAGCCTGCTGCTCGACAGGGACAAACTCCTTAACGCGGCGAATGATGCCGGGATTTGCCTGGTGGCGGTGCCTTCCGAATGAGCGATATTCTTAAAGTCGGCGTGGTTGGCGTCGGGCATCTTGGCTCGCAGCACGCCCGCATCTATTCCGAGTTGGCGAAGCGGTCCAACGGTCAAACCTCGTTTGTGGGCGTCTGCGATACCGACAGCATCCGCGTGCGCGCCCTCACCGAGAAGGTCGGCGGGGGGACATTTGAGAACGCGGCGGAACTGGCGACTTTCGTGGATGCCGTCAGCGTGGCGACACCCACCGAGACGCATTACAAGGTCGCGCGTGTGTTTCTCGAACGCGGCAAGCACGTGCTCGTCGAAAAACCGATCACGGACAGCCTGCGCGAAGCCGAAGAACTCGTCGCGCTCGCGCGGAAGAACAAGTGCGTGCTGCAGGTTGGGCACGTCGAACGGTTCAATCCCGTGATGCGGTATCTGACCGACATTCTGCGGGAGGCGCGTTTTATTGAAGTGCATCGGCTATCGCCGTATCCGGGGCGCTCCACGGACATCGGCGTCGTCCTCGACCTGATGATTCACGACCTCGACGTCGTTCTGTCATTGGTGAAAGCGCCCTTGGCATCCGTGGATGCGGTCGGTATTCCCGTGCTGAGTGAGAGTGAGGACATCGCCAATGCGCGGTTAAAGTTTGCGGACGGATGCGTGGCCAACATCACCGCCAGCCGTGTGTCCGCGGAACGGATGCGCAAGATTCGGATTTTTGGCCGCACGGAACACGGGGCCGCGTACATTTCGCTCGATTACCTGAAACAGGAAGGCGAGCTCTATCGCGTTGCCGCCGAGGACGCGCAGGAATCAGGACTATTGAAGCGACTGCTCGCTGGCAAGCATGCCAGCATCGTCAGCGAATTCGCCGGCCGCAAGATCGTTCGCGAACCAGTCCCCATCGAGCGTGACGAACCCCTGAAGCTCGAGTTGCAAAATTTCATCGACTCGATCCGCCATCATCGCGATCCGCTCGTCACCGGCGAGGCCGCTAAGCAGGCGCTGGAGGTGGCGATGGAGATTACGGAGCAAATTACTAGGGAAAGTCGTTAATGTCCGTGTTTCGACAGCATCCGCACCTGCGAGTGTGGCTCTTTGCCCTCGTCCCCGTGTTGCTAGGTGGTTGTTCTCCCATGCTTGCACTTGTGGAACCGATGGCTGACTCCAACTCCACGGGGCCCTCTTGGGGTGAGGTCGCACATCGTGTGTCTCACGTACCAGGGCCGAGCATCACCATCAGATACCATGCACCGTGTCCAACAGTAGACGAGCACGGAAACGAGGTCATCTATTTCATCAAGGAGCAGATTTGGGAAAGTTACGGTTGGAGCAGAGCAAAGGAGCGCCGGGTCTTCCTTTGCTCGATTCGTGCCGATGGTAGCGACCGAAAGGAAATTTGTCGCCTCAACGTGCAAGATGAAGGATTACTCTTCGATCTTCTCTGGCCGCCGTATGATCACCTGGAGGTTAATCTCGAAACAGGGATTTGTGCGCTTGGGTCAGAGTATGAGGTTGGCATGGCGCAGGTCCTCATATTCAGCATGGACGGGGTAGAGGTTCGCCGTCTATCACCTCACGAATGGGAAACTCAGGGCCATCCGCATGGGGTTGGGTACCCCACAGCTTCCCCGGACGGTCAGTGGGTCGCCTTCGTAGAGAATGTTTGGATCAAAGGTGGTGACTACTGGCGAATTGCCAAGTGTCGCCCGGATGGGACAGGCTACTGTGTGCTTACCCCGTTCGATAGGTTTGAAAACGACATTCAACCTGCTTGGTCGCCGAAAGACGACCAGATTGCCTACATTCACGGAGGACGAGGTCGGGACGAACTTCGCGTGATGGATACGAATGGCAACATCCAGTGGAGATTGGCCAGTAAGTTTCGGTGGGTGTGCCCACGTTGGTCGCCAGATGGTACTCAGGTGTTGCTGAACGGGCACGATCTCGTGGACATTGGCAGTCGTGAAGTGTCTGGGGCATTGCGAACGGACGTCCCACATTCAGCGAGATGGTGTGAGGACGGATTTGTGTTCCCGCAAGACGGAATTCAGATTGCCCAGCTCGATGGAAGCACCCCAGACATTCTCTTGAAGAACACCTCGCGTCCCGGCAGAAGGGGCGATCTCAATAAAGCAGAATTCCGTTGGTAGCGATGAGTTCCCGCTCCTTCATGTTCATTGCCGGAGAGGCGTCGGGGGACGCGCATGCCGCGGAACTCATCAAGGTACTGCGGGCACAGGCTCCGGATGTGATGGTCTTCGGAGCCGGTGGGCCGAAGATGAAAGCGGCGGGAATGGAATTGTTGCTTGACCTGACCGAGCACGCCGTTGTCGGCCTGGTCGAGGTGCTCAAGAATTACGGCAAATTCCGCCGCATTTTCTGGGACCTCGTACGAGAAGCCGAGAAGCGGAAACCGGACGCGGTTGTCCTGGTCGATTTCCCCGGATTCAACCTGCGGTTCGCCGCGCAGATGAAGAAGCGCGGCATCAAAGTCATCTACTACATTTCTCCGCAGTTGTGGGCCTGGCATGCAAGCCGGGCGAAGCAGATCGAGCGGGATGTGGACTTGATGCTGACGATCTTCCCGTTCGAGAAGGACTGGTATGAGAGACACGCGCCGAGATTGCACGTCGAGTTTGTCGGACATCCGTTCGCGGAACGAATACAGCTGGAGGGCGAGGCTCCTGCCAAGCCGCGAGACAAAGACCTCGTCCTGCTTCTCCCCGGCAGCCGCGAGCGGGAGGTGGCCAAGATCTGGCCGATTATGCGGCAGGTCGTCGACCGGATGCCGCCCGAAACAGGATTCGTCGTGGCAGCCGTGAACGAAGCAATGGCGGCGATGATCAAGCACCCGCGAGTGACGGTCGAAATCGGCAAAGCGCACGAGGGAATGCGGCGCGCGACGCTGGCGATCACGGCCAGCGGCACGGCGACGATGGAATGCGCGTTCTACGGTTGCCCGATGATCGTCGTCTACAAGGTCAACTGGCTGACTTACTTGGTCGGACGCCTGGTCGTGACGGTCAACTGGCTCGCCATGCCCAATGTCATCGCCGGCCGCGCGATCGTCCCCGAATTTATCCAGCACGACGCGAAACCGGATCGAATCGCCGCTGTCGCACGCGAACTTCTGGAGAATCCCGCCAAACGCGAAACGATGCGAGAGGAACTCGCGACGGTCGTGGGTACACTGGGAGGAGCTGGAGCCAGCAAACGAGCGGCAGAATTGATTCTGACGGCGCTCTAATTCTTCCGCGTCAAAAAGAAATCGGCGATGGCGGCAAGAGGGGTTGCGCGTGAGCCGAACGGTTTCAACTGCTTGTGCGCGTCGGCGATGAGATCGGCGGCGTACACCCTCGATTTGTCGAGGCCGAGGACAGTCGGGTAGGTGGACTTATGGTTCTTCGCGTCGGCGCGCACGCTCTTGCCCATGACCTCTTTGGTGCTCGTGGCGTCGAGAATGTCGTCAATGACCTGAAAAGCGAGGCCGAGGTCCTGGCCGTAGCGAGTGAGGCGCTTGAGCTCCGACGGAGTGGCATTGCCTGCCATCGCGCCGAGTCGGATCGACGTGGTGATGAGCGCCGCGGTCTTGTTGAGGTGCGTCGTCTTGACCTCATCGAGGCTGGCTTGACGCTCTTCGTTTTCGAGGTCCTGCACCTGACCGGCGATCAGCCGGAGGCTCCCGGCAGCGAGCGCGAGGTCGCTCACCAATACCTGCGTCGGGTAACGCTTGGGCGGCTTGCTCCTGGCAACCAATGCAAACGCCTCGGTTAACAGGGCGTCACCCGCGAGCACCGCGATGCCTTCACCGAAGACTTTGTGATTGGTCGGTTTTCCGCGGCGCAAATCGTCGTCGTCCATGCTCGGGAGATCGTCGTGAATGAGTGAATATGTGTGGATGCACTCAACGGCGCAGGCCAGGGGCATGGCCATCGCAGCTTTGCCGCCCACCGCCTCGCAAGCGGCGAGACACAGGACGGGTCGAATGCGTTTCCCACCCGCAAAAATGGAGTACCGCATGGCCTTATGGATGGTCGGTGGCGGGGCGGATTCGGGCGGCAAAAGCTTGTGGAGCGCGGCGTCGACGCGCGTGCACGTCCGGTCAAGGTACCGGTTCAGGTCAAAAGTCGCAGGGGATTTCAATCACGCTCCTCGGTTCGAGGGCGTATGGTACGGGGCTTGCGTGTTTTTTCAAGCGAAAGTTTGATGCAGGGTTGCAAAACCGGGCGAGTGGAATTCGGGGTTGACTTGGTGTATTGAATTGCTTGATAAGGATGCACGTTTTACCCATGCCGACCTACGAATATGAGTGTCAAAAATGCGGGCATCATTTTGAATTGTTCCAGTCGATCAAAGATGCGCCGAAGAAGACCTGCCCGAACTGCCGTGGACGCGTGAAACGGTTGCTTGGCACGGGCGCAGGGGTTATCTTTAAAGGCTCGGGTTTCTACAGTACGGACTATCGAAAGCCGGGCTATACCGAAGCGGCGAAGAAAGACAGTAGCGTTACGACGAATGCGTCGGCTGCTTCCAAGCCGGAAGCGGCGAAGTCGAGCGCCATAAAAAAGTCGTCTAAGAAGGATTAATCTATGATTGTTTGTTCCAAGTGCGGGTACGATAACGAGTTGGGCCGGATTTTTTGCCATTCGTGCGGGGCGAAGCTCGATCTTACAGAAATCAAAGCGCCCAGCCAGGGCGGCAAGTCGCTGGCCAGAAAGACCAAAGGCGGCTCCGGAAAGATTGTCTCCCGAGTGGTATCCGTCGTGATCCTGGCGGTCGTTATTGTGGTCCTGTTTCTCGCATTCCAGGTGCCGAACCTCCGCCCCATTAGCATGTCCAGTGAGGATTTGGGAATGTCCGATAGAAAGCGGGCGGCGCTGGATGAACTCGCCGCACAGCAGGGGCCAAGCGCGATCACAGTGACGGAAGGCGAACTGAATGCTTTTATCCAGGGCGTGGGCTTTCAGAATAGCCAGGGCAGTGGTTTGGCGGTCACGCCAATCAAGTTGCAACTCGAACTCGGCGACGGGGTGATCACAGCGGTGTTTTTGGGCAAGCTCCATATTCCCGGTTCGGTGGAAAAGCAGATTTACCTCAGCTACACCGGCGTGCCCACGATCGAGGATGGCCATTTTGTGTTCAAGCCAACGGCAGGCGCGCTGGGAGCATTGCCCATGAGTCCATGGTTTTTGGTCAAGACGGGGCTTTTCGACCGTTACTTTGCCAAGCTGTTTGTTAACATGGACAAAGAGAAGCAGGTGCTCGATTCGCTCTCGTCGATTTCCGTCACTTCACAATCGGTTGTGCTGAATTATCAGCCGCACTAGGTCAACATCGGGCAGTCATGAACGCGCGACGGTTGGGCACGTGGTTGGCAGCCACGATTGCCGTACTGACGCAACCCGTGGTCGCGGCGACATCGACCCCCACGAATGCGCTCGTCAGAACGGTCAGCGCTTCCCGTCAGTTCATCGCCTGCGCCAGCGACCGGCTTCTGCCGTCCGCCTTGTGCGCGTATGCCGAGCACGTCAAACGGGAATGGCTGCGGCAACTGGACATGGCGGACAACTGGCGCGACCCCATTTCATTGCTCGTGCAGACACACCAAGCCGACCAACCCGGCGCGCCGCCGGTGTCAATGGCCGTGTTTCAAACCGACGACCACCTCGAGTATCGCATTCGTTGTGTGGCGCCACCGCCGATTGACGAAGCAGAATTGTCTGCGGCGATGGTGGACGCATTATGCTTGGAATGCGCGAACCGCAAGCAGGTGACGGAGCCGGGCAAGGCGTATGTCGTGCCGGCAATTCCGCTCTGGCTCGTGGAAGGCCTGGCGGTGTTGATCGAGGGGCGTCACGAGCCTCTGTTATCCATTTCGCAGCGGTCCGTGGCGGGCGGGGGCCCCAAGAGGCGAGTGACTTGTTGAAAGCGGACGCTCTTCCCGACGATTCGATGGATCGCCAACTATTTCAGGCGAACGCGTGGATTTTTACCGAGGGCTTGTTGGGATTGCACCGGGGACCGAGCAAAATGCAGAGTTTCCTGTCCGAACTGGGTGCGCAGAAGGTGGCCAGCAACGCGTTCTGGAAAGTCTATCATGACGATTTCCCGAGCCCGATTGCTCTGGAAAAATGGTGGAGTTTGGAGTTGGTCCGGCAGACCTCGATGTCGGTCGCACAAGACCTGTCGGTGGAAGATACCGAGCGTGAACTGGACGCGATCCTGATGACGAAGCTCGGTTCCGTCGGCGGACGCCGAGGGATGCCCGGTGACACCACTGTGGCGATTGATGACTTGTGGCGGTACGCGGACGCTCCGTGGTTGAAGAACCTGTTGAGTCTCAAAATCGACCGGATCGGCGCGCTGCGGGGTGTGGCGCACCCCCTGTATCTGCCGGTATTGGACGACTACATGGAAGCCCTGGTCTGGCTCCAGCGGGGCAACGTGACCCGGTTCATCGTCGGTTGAGCCGCGCCGAAGCCACGCGGGCGGTCGCGGTCAAACAAGCGCACGGGATTGCCGCCTACCTGGATGAAGCCGAACGCATCTATGCGCCGGAACCGCTCTCGAGCACTTTCCGTGGATACTTCGAGACTCTGGATCAGCTTCAGAAGCTGGATAGCGGGCGTCGTAGTCCGATCAGCGATTACCTCGACAAGTTCGATCACTGAAGCGCGCCCAGAAGCGCTTGAATCTTCCCCCGTTGCTCGCGCAACTGCTGCTGCCTGTCCCGTTCCCGCTGTAACGCAATCGGCGCGGCCTTCGCCACGAAACTTTCATTGGCCAGCTTCGCATCCGTGGCGGCCAGTTGCCTCTCGATATCGGCGAGCTGTTTCGTGAGGCGTTGACGTTCCTGTGCGGGATCCACCGCGCCGACCATGAACACGGTAGCTTCCTGCGTAACTAGGCTGGGCGTCAAGCCGGTCGGTACGTAGTTGGGATCAATTGTCACCGTCTCCGCCGACAGAATCTGTGTGAGGAACGGCGTTTCCGTTTTGAAGAAGTCGGTGTGACGACCCGGTTTGATGACGAACGAAACTTTCTTGCGGGGTTCAATGCCATTGTCGTTGCGCAGCTGACGCCCGGCTGTCACTGCGGCATACAATGCCTCTACCTGCGGCATTACATCGAATGCGGCTGCATCCATCTGCCGAAGATTAGGCCACGGTGCAAACTGGATCGTGTCCGTGCCGTATCCCATCCCGCGCCAAAGCTCTTCCGTGATGAACGGTGCGAACGGGTGTAAAAGTCTCAGGATCGTGCTGAAGACAGCATCCAACACCTCAATGTTCGGTGACGTCTTACTGGCTTCGATATACCAGTCGCAGAAATTACCCCAGACGAAATCGTAGAGGTGTTTGACCGCTTCGTTGAACTTGTAGGCATCGAGGGCTGTACTGACTTTGGATACAGTGTTGCCAAGTGTGCCAAGAATATTGAGGTCGTGCGCGTTCTTGGGGCGGGAGGGGGGATTCGCAGCACGCTGCATCTGGATGAAGCGGGCGGCATTCCAGAGTTTGTTCATGAAGTTGCGGCCAACCTCGCAACGTTTCTCGTCGAACAAGATGTCCTGACCCTGCGGGGCGATCAGCATGAGGCCGAATCGCAGCCCGTCGGCGCCATATTTCGCGATGAGATCGAGCGGGTCGGGGGAGTTGCCAAGCGATTTCGACATCTTGCGGCCTTGCGCGTCACGGATGATGCCGGTGTAGTACACCGTACCAAAGGGCTTTTCGCCCAGGTACTCGTAGCCGGCCATGATCATGCGCGCGACCCAGAAGAAAATGATATCGGGACCCGTCACGAGATCGGTCGTCGGGTAGAACTTCTTCAGTGTCTCTGTCTTCTCCGGCCAACCCATCGGCGCAAACGGCCACAGCCACGAACTAAACCAAGTATCGAGCACGTCGGGGTCTTGCTGCCAGTCGTCACCCTTCGGTGCTTCCAATCCACAGTAAACCTCGTTGTTGCGATACCACACGGGGATGCGGTGTCCCCACCACAATTGGCGTGAGATGCACCAATCACGGATGTTGCCCATCCAGTGGGCGTAGGTTTTCTCCCAACGCTCGGGATAGAACTTGATCTCGCCCTTCTCGACCGCCTCGATGGAGCGGGGGACCTGTGGATACTTCAGGAACCACTGCTCGCTCAGGTATGGCTCGATCGGGACATTGGTGCGTTGGCTGTAACCGACATTATGTGTGTAGTCTTCGATCTTGAGAAGAAGTCCCTGCTCTTGGAGTTGCTCGACCACGGCTTCACGACATTCGAAGCGGTCGAGGTCTTCAAAGTCTTCCCCGGCTTCTTCGGTCATTTTACCGTCGGGTGCGATGACGACCGTGAACGGCAGCTTATGGCGCAGGGCCATCTCGTAGTCGGCCAGATCATGCGCCGGGGTGACCTTGACGCAGCCCGTGCCGAATTTCGGATCGACCGCCTCATCCGCGATAATGGGAATCTGCTTGTTGCGCAGTGGCAGCAGAACCTTGCGACCAATCAGATTAGTGTAGCGTGCGTCCGTTGGATTGACGGCAACGGCCTCGTCGCCCAACATCGTTTCGGGCCGCGTGGTGGCGACGACGACGAACTCTGTGGAATCCAGGAGCGGGTACTTGAAATGCCACAGGTGACCCTGTGTCTCGGTCATGATGACTTCTTCGTCGGACAACGCGGTCCGTCCTGCGGGGTCCCAATTCACCATGCGTTTCCCGCGGTAGATCAGCCCCTTCTGGTAGAGATCGACGAAGACCTGAAGAACGCAGCGTGAATACGCCTCGTCCATGGTAAAGCGCTCGCGCGTGAAATCACACGAGCAACCTAGCTTCTTGAGCTGCTGGATGATGATTCCGCCATGTTTTTCCTTCCACTCCCAGACCTTTTCGAGAAACTTCTCGCGACCCAAATCATCGCGGTGTTTCATAACACCCTGTTTGCGCAGGGTCTTTTCGACAACGATCTGAGTGGCGATGCCCGCGTGGTCGGTGCCCGGCAACCAGAGCGCTTCATAACCCTGCATGCGTTTGCGTCGGCAAAGGATGTCCTGGATGGTGTCGCCCAATACGTGTCCCATCGTCAAGATGCCCGTCACGTTCGGCGGGGGCATGACGATACAGTAAGCGGGTTTGGTGGACGCGGCATTGGCTGTGAAGTAGCCCTTCGCCAGCCATTCGGCGTACCACTTGTCTTCCACCTGTTTCGGCTCGTAAGCCTTCGGAATTTCAGTCGGTGCGGTGCCCATCGGACAAGGGTTGTAGCGGAGAGCGACGGTTGAAGACAAGCATAACCAGCAACACCAAGCTGACGAGTGAGATGGCGGCTCCGGTCATGGCCCCCGGCGTGCGATATTCTAGGCGAACCTCATGGACACCGGGCTCGACACGGACGGCGAGTGCAAAGCCATCGGCGGGAAGGATGCGCGCGGGCACCCCGTCCACGCGCGCATGCCAGCCGGGATCAAAGGACTCGATGACGCGAAGAAAGCCGGCTTGGTCGGTCTGTACTTTCGCCACGATGACATCGCTGGAGGGACGCTCGTAAGTGACGGAGGGTACGGGACCCGCTCCGATTGGGTGGGGAGGCGCAGGTGTGTCAGCACCGAGAGGAAGCATGATGAATTGCGCCAAATTCACATTCGGATCCCGGAGTCGCTGGTGGATTTCACTCTCATCCAAAAAGCTGGCTTGGGAGAACGGCAGAAACGACGCCCGGGGCGCGGGAGAAGGCACGGTGTAGATGTGTACGGGGCCGTCATCGCGGACGTGAGGGAGACCGTCGCGCTGTGCGAACGTGACAACGAGTTTCGTCGCAGTGGCCGCCAAGGCGCGGACGCTCATCTGGGAGCCGTTGAGGCTTTGGATATTCGAAGTCGGCGACACGCCAGACAGGTCCAGCACGGCGCGATAGGGTCGCGCCAACATGATGGAATCGAAAAAGCCGGCGTCATCGATCTGGCGATTCAGGGTGGACATGATTTCGTAGTCCATGGCGATTCGTCCGTTCCCAATTTGCTCGGGTAAACTATTGTAAGCGCTGGTCGGGTGAAAGTCAGCGGCAGGAAGCGTGCGAATGAACCGCAGGTCGTGCCAGCCAAGATCCACGACATGGGCCGCCAGCAAGATGATTCCAATTCCCAAGAAGAGAACACGACTTCTTGCCAGTGAGGTGCGTGTCCAAGAATCGATAACCCGGCCCAAGACCAGAGTGAGGGCGAAGGTGGTCAGGTAAAGCTGTCGGGACGGACTGCGCAAGATGGTGCCGGCAACGAGGGATCGAAGGGGCTTGGCGATGGGCAACGCGAGAATCAGAGCCACGGTCCCGAATCCGATGAAAAACGGCCAAGGTCGGTCGCGCCAGTTGCCCCGAAACATCAGGAGAACGAGTGCGAGTAACGGCAACCAACCGACGTAGCAGACCGTTTCCCAGAAATACGCGTTACTCGAATAGCCCGCGAGCGACAGGGCCGAGCCGAATGGGTCCGGGAATCCGTCTTTCCATGGGAAGAGAAAAGCGGTCAGGCGCCCATAGGGAAATGAGATGTCGTTTTGTGGTGGATCAAGCGGAAGGAAGCGGGTGCTGTGGTGGACGAGCTGGAACATGGGCCAGAGTACAACACCGGCCAATCCGATACCCAGGATGATCGCCGACAGTGCCTTCAGGAATTGCGCGTTTGGCGCACGATACAGGAGGTAGAGAACCGCAGTAGCCAGCGCATAAGCCGGCAATTGCGGATGGCCGGCCATGACAATGCACGTACAAGCGACGCTCAGGACAAGAACGTGGAAATCGAACCGCCACTTTTGTGCCGGCTGTTGAATCACAAGTTCGATGAGCCAAAGCAATAGGGGCAATGTCGGGTAGGCTTCCAGCAGGGGTAGATGCCCCGCCATCACACGCGAAGCGAAGAAGCCCGAAGCAGCGAATGTCCAGCCGCTACTGGCTGAGGCCAAGCGCGTCAACCCGATCCGCCGACAATACATATAGGTGAATAGCGCCGCCAACGCGGCCGCCAGATTCACGCCCAGCGCATAGGCTTGTAGTGGGTCGATAAGCAAGAGCGGGAATCGAGTGGGAAGGAATGGGAAGTTCTGTATGTTGGACCAGAACGGCGCGCCCATCAACTCGCGGGAATACCAAGCCGGCAGGTGTGGATGAGCGTTCAACAGCGCATCGCGCGCATAGTCTAGGCGTCGGGCATGGAGCTGAAGATAATCGAAACCGAAAAGTGTCTGGCTGCTGTCCGTCACCAACCACGGACGGTAGAGCGCGGCAACTCCCATGAGCATAGCGACTACAGCCAGGAACCCGTGGTATCGGTGCGTGTCTGGACGACCCTTTTGGTCAGGCTTTTCGCAGGTTTGGCTGAGGGAATTCACAAGGTTCCTTGATGAGTGTCGGTTCGGACGGCGTGTCCAACGCGATTCGGGCGAAAGGGCGTAAGTCCCACCCCGTTATTGAATGCAGTCTATCGGCGGAGTATCGACCAGACAATGTAAAAGAATCCTATGCCGGACGGGACAACCTGGCAAAGCGCCCGGGGCGTGATGTTCCAAAACATATCACTCGGCCTTGCGAAACCGGCTGGACGGGCTTAGGGTTGGGCCAACTTGAGAGGGAGACCGTGATGAAATCTGAAGCGAAAACTGAAAGACTGATCAAGGACTTCCAGACACTGGCGCGGGACGCGGAGGCGCTTCTGGAAGCGACGGCGGCGGATGTCGGAGACCATGCGAAGGAAGCGCGGGCGCGATTGGCCGGCGCACTGCAATCGGCGCGCGAATCAATCGGGCGCATGGAGGACAAGGCGGTGGCGGGCGCGAAGACAGCCGACAAGACCATCCGTGAGCACCCCTATGAATCCATGGGCGTTGCTTTCGTCGTCGGGTTGTTGATTGGCGTCGTGGTGTCTCGCAAGTAACGGTCATGGACGAATCCAAGGAACCGTCTGACGGGTTGCTTTGTTCCCTCCGTCGATTGATCGACACAGGACTGGGACTGGCACAGACCCGATTGGAATTGCTGTCGGTGGAGTTGCAGTGGGAGAAAAACCGGCTGATCGAAGTGCTCGTCTGGATTCTGATCGCGGTTGTGATCGGGCTGGTGGCGCTGATTCTGGTTTCCTTCACCTTGGTGGTGCTGTTTTGGGACAGCGCGCGGGTGGTCGTCCTGGTGTTGCTGTGTGTGCTCTATGTTGGCGGGGCCATCTGGGCAGTTCAGCGGGCACGAAAGATATTGAAACAGTCTCGCACCCCCTTGAAAGACTCGATCGAGGAACTGAAGAAGGATCGGGCATGTTTGTAGGCGAAGAACTGGAACGGCTCGAGCTACGGCGGCGGGCTCTCATCGCCCAGAGCGAGGTGCAGCGGGCCATGTTGCAACTGGAATGCATTCGTCTGCGAGCGTACCTCGACGAGATCGATAGCGGGACGGAGATCCTCAAGAAGACGCGACCGTTCTGGCTGGTGGCCGTCCCCGCGCTCGGGATTCTGTTGGGATCCCGCTGGAGAAGGCTGACAACCTGGGTTCCCACAGGTATCATCGCGTGGAAGACAATTCGCAAGGTGTGGTCGATGTGGAGTCATTCCAAGAGTCAATCGGCAGAAGGCGCGGCGGCGAGCCCCGCCACGACCGATCAAACGTAGTCTGGCCGATGACGCGGCGTGCTTGCGCGCCTGTCAGCGTATGTGTAGGCTGTAGGCGACAATGACAAACGACGAACGCAAGCAGCTCATTAACGAGTTGTTGGCCAAGGGGCTGACACTTTCGCAGATTCAGGACCACCTGCACAAAGAGAAGAACGACCCGATTACGTACATGGATCTGCGGTTGTTGTTGTCGGAGATGCCCGACGCAAAGTTGCCAGAGAAGGAGACGCCCAAAACGGTGTTGCCGGCAGCCAGCACCGGAGCGAAAGCCGCGCCCAAGGATTTGGTGTCGCCGACAACGTCCGCGGAACCAGTCGCGGGAGGTCGGCTTTCGATCCGCATCGATCAGATGCCCGCGCCCGGCTCCATGCTGAGTGGGTACGCACGGTTTTCGTCAGGCGCGAAAGCGCATTGGTTCCTCGATGAAATGGGACGGTTGGGGCTCGAACCGGAACTCGGCACCGGAAAACCGACCCAAGCGGACATGCAGGAGTTCAGCACCGAACTCCGCCGCATGTTGCAGCAAGCGGGCGGAATGTAATTGGCCGCTTTCCCAGCGGATCGTAACAAAGCCACCCTTTGCAGAAGCCCTAGATCCGTCAACGACAGTCTGGCGCCAGCTCGGGACGCAGGATTCCGTAGGCTTCCACGTCGAAGAACTCGTCCCACTTCTTGACGTGCTGGCGGAGTCGACCTTCGTGGCGCATTCCCAGCTTTTGCATAACCCGACCAGAGGCGGGATTGTGGCTGAGGTGGTGCGCATGGACGCGGTGGAGATGGAGTTCGTCAAAGGCGTATTGCAGCACGGCGTGTCCCGCTTCCGTGCAGTAGCCGCGGCCCCAATAGGGTTTACCGATCCAATAACCCAGTTCGGCGTTTTCTTGCGCGAGCTTGAGGATCAGACCGATGGCCCCGATGAGTTCGCCGCCGTCCTTCCGCGTGATGGCAAACACAACTTCCTGACCGTTTTCGAAGCGGTCTTGGTGCGCACCGATCCATTGCTCGGCCATGCCGTCTTCGTAAGGGTGGGGGATATTCTTCGTCGTCGCCGCGACGGCGCGGTCACCCGCGAGGAGTTGCACGCGGAAGCGCGTCACTCAGGTCAAATGGACGCAGGATCAGGCGCTCGGTCTCAAGCGTGGGGCGCCTCTTTGCAGATGATGTCTCCAAGGTGAACCTCTCCTGCGTGGATGACGCGGGCGAACAACCCACGAAGCCGCAACGCCAGGCCTTCGGGTGTATCCGCGAGTTCACGCATGACCTTGCCGTAGCGGCGTTCGAATTTGACGCACGCTGTGTGAGGGTGGTCGGTGACCTCGATCACCGCCTGGCCGATGCGTAGCCGTGCGCCAGCCGGAAGATTGCTCTCCTGCAAATCGAGGTCCACAATCAAATTGTCACCAGCGAGATTCATGCGGTCCGCGGCGCCCGCAATGGCTTCGAGGAACCGCGCATTCATCATGGAGATTTGTGACAGAGGATTGGGATTGGATTTGAGACTCCAGCGGTCGCCCTCGACGCCGTTGGCCGCGCTGAGGACCACCTGAGACGGCGTTTGCCGCTGCTCGTTCGGCAACCGAAGCACAATCAACTTCAGCACGCCGTTGTCCTTCGGACTGGCCTTGACTTCACCTAGAATGTGCGAGGTCACCGGGCATCTGGTCGCGGTTCCTCGGGGAAGGCTGTTCGTGACATTCTCTCGCTGCGCCGAGTTCACCATGACGCCTCGATCAACTCCATATCAGCCGACGGTCGCTCGGTGACGCCCTCGACAAGGAGTTTGCCGTAGCATTGGTCCGTGGGAACGTTCCCGAAGACCCTGCAAAACAATACCAGACCGGGCGTGGCGCGAATTCCCTCGCACTTATAGGCCTCGTTGGGCGGGGCTTCCGCCAGTGCTTCAAACGATGTGCCACCGGGGGGAGCGGCAAACCCGTGCGCCGGCATTTGTCGATGGAAATCCAGGTAAAGCTCCTGGGAGCGTTGCGCGACCCGCCAGTCACCTGCAAAAAACGGCATGTTCCCACCGGCCGCAACGGCGCATCGGCCTTGTTCGACGCCCGGCCCCGTCAGCGCGCGCGTGCCCGTCCGGTTGACGCTGTAACGGATAATCGCGTAGCGCGTTCGGTAGAGCGTCACCTGCGGAGAGAATACGGTCGCCTCGCCCTGTTTGATGGTCAGCGAAACAAGCGCGGTCGCATATCCGGGAGAAGTCGCCAACAAGAGGTACAGGTCCGGTTCAGCGCACTCAGATTAAGCGTCAGCGCCCCGGGCTGCACGTCTTTCAAGAGAACCGCATTCTCCTGCCCGGCGGAAGCCCGGTTGACTCGGAGCGTAATGGGACCTCGGGCGGCGTCCTCAAGAAATACGTGAAATACAACCGCGTTGACGGACATGGAACGCGAGCGCGGTGGCGCGAGCTGTGATTCGGCCGCCCTGAGACCGTTCGCGATCAAGAGCAGGGGAACCAGCAAAATCCCCGACATCGGAATACGCGGTCGTCGCGGAGTCATTTGCCACGCTTCTCGTCCTTGAAGAGTTTGTACTCAACCGAGTCCACGAGGGCTTCCCAACTGGCCTCGATGATGTTGTTGTGCACGCCGACGGTGCCCCACGTGTCCTTGCCGTCCGTGCTCTCGATAATGACGCGAGTTTTGGCGGCCGTGCCGTTGCCGCTGTCGAGGATACGCACCTTGTAATCGATCAGTTGCACCCTTGCGATGGACGGGTAGAAACTCGTCAACGCGGCGCGCAGGGCGTTGTCGAGCGCGTTGATCGGGCCATCGCCCTCGGCGACTGTGTGATACGGGCTTCCGTCGACCTCGAGTTTCACGCTGGCCTCGACAGTTTCTTGCCCGTCGTCGCCGTGCTTGTCCATGATGACGCGATACCCGTGCAATTTGAAAAACGGCCTGTGCTGTTTGAGCAGCTTCTGCACGAGGATATGGAAGCTGGCGTCCGCCGCCTCGTACTCATAGCCGGCGTTTTCGAGTTGTTTGAGTTGCTGCAGAATGTCGCGAACCTCAGGCGTGTCCTTGCTCAAGTCCATGCCGAGTTCGTGCGCCTTCATTAAAATGTTGCTGCGACCGCTGAGTTCGCTCACCAGTACCCGGCGATGGTTGCCCACGGTCTCGGGCTCGATGTGCTCGTAGCTGCGGGCGACCTTTTCGATGGCGTTGACGTGGATCCCGCCCTTGTGCGCGAACGCCGTGGCGCCCACGAACGGCTGACGGATATCGTGCCGCACGTTGGCCAGATCGTTGACGAACATTGACAGATCGCGAAGTTTGCGGATGTTGTCCTTCGTGATGCAGGTGTAGCCCATTTTCAACACGAGACAGGGGATCACACTGGTCATGTTGCAATTGCCCGTGCGCTCGCCATATCCGTTGATGGTTCCCTGGACCTGGACCGCGCCGGCGTCAATCGCCGCCAGCGCGTTCGCGACACCCACACCCGAATCGTTGTGCGTGTGGATGCCGACCGGGCATTTCATCTGCTTGACAATTTCCGCCGTGACACGGGCAACTTCGCCTGGCATCGTGCCGCCGTTGGTGTCGCACAGTACGACAATGTCCACGCCCGAATCCTGCGCGGCCTTGAGCGTTGCCAGAGCGTACCGCGGATCGTCCTTGTACCCGTCGAAGAAATGCTCGGCGTCGTACACGACTTCCTTGCCGTGCTCCTTAAAGTAACGCACGGAGTCGCCGATCATCGCCAGGTTTTCCTCCGGTGTGGTCCGAATGACTTCCGCCACGTGCAGCGACCACGTTTTGCCGACCATCGTCACCACCGGCGTGTTCGCCTTGACAAGCATATCGATCTGCGGGTCATCCTTGCACTTCGTGTTCGCGCGGCGCGTGCTCCCGAAGGCCGCAACCTTGGCGTGCTTGAATTTACGCGTGGCCGCCTCGGTGAAAAAATCCATGTCCTTGGGATTCGAGCCGGGCCAGCCGCCCTCGATGTAGTCGATCCCAAAGACGTTGAGCCGCTCGGCAATGCGAATCTTGTCCGCGCTCGAAAACGAGATGCCTTCGCCCTGCGCGCCATCGCGCAACGTCGTGTCGTAGATATAGATTCGCCTGCTCATGGCAGGGGAAAGACTAAAACCAACCATCTCGCCCGTCAACTGCGCACTTGCCGTCAAGATGCCGTCGTTTGGAGCAGAGCCGAAGGGGCGTGTATTTTGGGTTCCCCAGGTTCAACGGCACCAACCCTGCCGCCAACGAGACGCAATGGCAGAAACTCAGGTTGGACATTGGTGCTCAGCCACCTCGACCACAATCAGGCGCATGCTTAAGATGTATCGGGCTGTTCACATCCCGGCGATTTTCGCGGTTCGACGGACGACATCGAACGTGCTGTTCACGGCGATGATGTGGCCAGAGAGCTTCTTGTTGCTGTGGGCGATGACGCGGCGGCCGGCCTCGGTCTTATCCAGGTCCACAAGGGCCGTTTGAATCTTTTTCGCCAGCGCCTCGTCCAATCCGATCCGCACCACGATGGCGTCGTGAGGAATTGGGTCGGTGCTGGCAATAATCACAAGATCGTCCGACGGCATTCCGCTGGCTTTGGCGATTCCGAGGGCGGTGTCATAGGTGGCGCCCGCATCGACCTGGCCGTCAAGGACGGCGGCAATGACCTTTTTGTGATCGCCAGCGAAGATGGTTTCTTTGAAGAAGCTGTCCGGGTTGATGCCTCTTCCGATGAGCATCGCGCGCGGATAGACATAGCCGGAAGCCGATTTGGGATCGACAAAGGCAAACCGCTTTCCCTGCAAATCCGCAATCGACTTCAGGCCGCTGTCCTTGCGGGCGACGATGATGCCGCGGTAGGTTGCGGAGCCGTCGATCACCGACTGGGCGATGATCCGAATCTTCCCCCCGCGGACGGCGTCCACGTAGGCGAACGGAGAGACGCTGCCGATGTCCACTTCGCCGGCCTCCATCTGCGTCCTCAGGTCGCCGTAGTTTTTGGCGACATACAAAACAACCTTCTGCCCGATCGCGTCGGAAAGGTAGCACGTAAGGGGTTCAAATTCGGCCCGCTCGGCGTCCTGCCCGAGCACGGGCGTGAACCCAAACTTCAGGTCTCTCGCGGCGACCGGATGACCCGCGAACCCGGCAACAAGAACGGCAAGAACCAACCCGACGACATGACGGCGGCGCATCATCCACCTCCAGTTGTACGGTACAGTAGTGATTTCGGAACGCCGCCAATCGTAGGGGAATGCGTGCGACTGTGTCAACCGCCGGCGCATCCTCAATCTCCAGTGTTTGTGCTAGGGAACTGCTGTCCGCGCAGACTTGACTTGAGTGTGGAATAGCCGTAGACAGGCATCGTCTAGGAATTCCTGGACGTGCAGTCGCAACTGTACGGGGAAACCCTCAAGCGGATTTCCGATCCGGTGGCCGAGATCCTTCAAAGCTACGCCTGGCCGGGCAACGTGCGCGAACTGTCCAATGTGATGGAGCATTCGCATGTGCTGGCATCGGGCGACTCGATCGAACTGAGCGACATTCCCCTGCGCATTCATGCCGGGGCGCCAAACAACCGGCCCCCGAGACTTTCAGCCTCGAGGACGTGGAACGGCAGGCGATTTCCTCCGCTCTCAAGCGGTCCAATTACAACAAGGCTTTGGCCGCCCGAATGCTGGGTGTCAACATCCAGCGGCTCAACGGCGGATCGTCCGCCTCGGCATTCAGGGAATGGTCAAGAACTGAAGGTCACTTCCCGAAGACCTTGACCTCGAAGAGGCTGGCCCAGCAGCCTTCGTCCAATCCGGTGATCCGGATTCGCACATACCGGATACGCTCAGCAGGTGCAGAGAACGTAACGCTCTGCACCTGCTTTTTTTCTGTTGTGGCCGACTGATCGCTCAGCGTCCTCCAGGTGGTGCGTTGGCCGAGCCTTCCACCACGAACTTGTACAGCTTCTCGTCGAATTCCCACTTGACCTGGCAGCCGGTCAAAGTCGTTTCGTCTGCAAATCAACCTGCCACCACTGCGGGACCGAATCGTTGTCGGCACACCAGCGGGTGTTTTCATCCCCATCATTGGCCTTGGCCGCGGCATGCTCGTCGCTCTCGGTGGTGCTTGCGCTGGCGGGTTTGTTCAACGCCAAGTTGACCGGCTGGGAAGTCGGCGCGGTGGCGTCATCCGAGCGTGCCGATTGAACCGAGGCGAAAAGAAAGAGAGTACCGCTGAGGATCGCGAGCAGTGCGATCTGTTTTTTGACTGATGCGTTGAACATTCGAGATTCCTTTCGGGTGCGAGAGGGGCTATTCGCTGGCGGTATTTTGCCGTGCAGAGTTCGTGGACGCAAGAAGCTCCGCCCTGCGGGCGGCCGCCAGGCATGGTGATTGCCGCTGGCGACTTCAGAGCAGGATTCCTGTAGCTGCGACGCCTGCGTCGCCGTTTTCCGAAGGAAAACCAAGAGGCGACGCAGGCGTCGCAGCTACATGCGGCTGTTAAGAAGCTTACTCCTCCTCCACATCCAACCCCACGTCCAGCGCCGCCGCCGAATGGGTGATGGCCCCCACCGCGATTCGCTCCACCCCGGTGTCGGCGATCGCCCGCACCGTCTCCAGCGTGACCCCGCCGCTGGCTTCCAGGTCTACGATTCCTTTTTTGCCGGTCTGGTCACGCAGCGCACTGCCTGGCCATCGTCGGGCAATCCATGTTGTCCAGCAGGATCACGTGGATGCCATCCACCTTGAGCACCTCGCGCAGCTGGTCGAGCGTGTCGACTTCCACTTCGATCAAGCGGTCGGCATCTTCAGCTCGGCTGCGGGCGATGGTTTGCGACAAGATACGCTGCCATGTCCTTGAGCGGCACCGCCGCCAGATGGTTGTCCTTGACCAGCAAGCCATCATACAAGCCCATGCGGTGGTTGTGCCCGCCGCCGCAGCGGACGGCGTATTTGTCCAGCAGCCGCAAGCCGGGGATGGTTTTGCGGGTGTCGTAGATTTTCGCCCCGGTGCCGGCCACGCGGCGGACAAAACGGTGGGTCTGCGTCGCCACGCCCGCCATGTGCTGCAGGAAATTCAGGATCACCCGCTCGGCCGACAGCAGCGACCGCATCGGCCCGCGGATGCGCAGCAGCGGCGTGCTCTGGGCATCGCTGAACCGGCCTTCGATGATCTCCATATGGAAGCCGGGAATCTGCTCGACGCGCAGGCGCTCGTCGTACGCCCGGCAAACCATCTCCACGATGCGGCAGCCCGCAGACGATGCCGACCTCTTTTTGCACCAGCGTGCCGACACCGATCTGGTCGTCGCCGATCAGCAGCCGGCTGGTGACATCGTCGTCTGCCCAGGTCCTCGCGCTTGGCGAGTTGGATCAGATCGCGAATTTCGGATTCGGGGGGAAAGGGGAACACAGTATAATGCTCCAGAAGTTCGACCTGGCGTAATATTATTGAGATGGTTATGAGTGATTGGTCTGGCGTTCGCGCGCGCGTGGCTCAGGGGGGAGCGGGGGTCTTGTGGGGGGGGTCCTGGTGCGGGTGGGGGGGGGGGGCGGTCGGCGGTGAAACGATCCTCATTTTCCTGGCCGGACTGCACAACGCCTTTCGGCCCGGGGTCAACGCGTGGGACCAGGTTGCGGGTAATAGTCGATGTCGATTTGGTACTCGCCACGGGGGTGTAGGCGATGTTCCAACGCGGAGTCTGAAGATCCAGTGTCGCATCGTCGTCCCCTTGCGAAATCGAACCGCGAAGACAGGTAAAGACTCCGCGACGGGAATCGTCCAGAAGTCGTGCCGCCGTCGGTTTCCCTTGCCCGCGAAACATGCACGAGATATTCGGTGCGGGAGCATTTGATTGGGAGTAAATCGAAATTCCCGGTGCGAAGCAAATCGATTTCGATGAAATGGGCTTTGAGACGGCAACTTCAGCTCGTTTCCACGTAGCTTTCTTGCCCGGGCGAACCTTGCACTTTGTTCGTCGGACTGAGTATCTCAATCACCGCGACCACCTCACGATATCTCACGATCGAGTACCTCCAGACGGGCCTGGTGGATTTTGTCGTCGATCAATTGCACTTCAATCGATTCGAGTGCCACCGCTCGTTGAAGGACCGCGATGAGCCCGCCGGGGATCGCGGAGCCTTGGCTGACGCGAAGGAAATGCGGAACTCAGAATCACGACGATCCGACCAGTATCGCTTTCATCAGATACATAAATCCGTTCCTCAATGTGCACGACGTATCGGGGACGCAGTTGCCGGTTCAACATTTCCCGAAGATCGGCGATCAACCCATATGCAAGTCCGGCCACCACACCGGATTTTCAAGATAAGGATCCATTCCAGGAAACGGCGAAGGCATGGCGATCACCTCTTCATCGCATTGTATCAGGAATAGCCCAGGGTTGCTGAAGCAACCGCCGCCAGTCGGATCATTTCGCCATCTTCCGCTTCCCGCCGCCTCTGCCCTTGCTCTTGGGTTGCCAGATTTTGTGCTGCCGGCGGCGGGATCGTCGCATGCATCTGTCGCCGCCGCGTGATCGTCGGGGCGCCTTTCATCTCGTTGATCTTGTCGCGCAACTGGGCGGCCCGCTCGAATTCCAGGTTCTTGGCCGCCTCCAGCATTTCCTCTTCCAACAGCCGGATGATCTCGGTCTGATCGAACTCCGCTCGTCTCTCGTGGATCGCCTCGCGCGCCGTGCGGCGGGCCTTCATCTCCGTTTCGATGCCGCTGCGAATCGCCTTCTGAATCGTCGGCGGCGTGATGCCGTGCTCGGCGTTGTACTGCGTCTGCAACTCCGCGGCGGCGAGTGGTTTCGTCCATCGCCTTCTGCATCGCCGGCGTGATCGTGTCGGCGTACAAAATCACCTTGCGCGTTCACGTTTCTCGCCGCCCGGCCGATCGTCTGGATCAGCGACGTTTCGCTCCGCAAGAACCCGGCCTTGTCGGCATCCAGAATCGCCACCAGCGACACCTCCGGCAAATCCATCCCTTCGCGCAGCAGGTTGATCCCGACCAGCACGTCGAAATTCGCCTTTGCGCAGATCGCTGAGAATCTCCACGCGCTCCAGCGTCTGAATCTCGCTGTGCAGATACCGCCCGCGAATGCCCGCCTCCTGAATGTACGGCGCCAAATCCTCCGCCAGCCGCTTGGTCAGCGTCGTCACCAGCACGCGCTCGCCGGCGGCCGCGCGCTGCTTGATCTGCTCCAGCAGATGCGGCACCTGGCCCTGGGCCGGATGCACGAAGATCTCCGGATCCACCAGCCCGGTCGGGCGAATCACCTGCTCGACCACTTCGCCGCCGGTTTGCTCCAATTCGATCTTGCCCGGCGTGGCCGAGACGAACATCACCTGGTTCCACATCTGCCTCGAATTCCTCGTACTTCAGCGGCCGGTTGTCCAGCGCGCTGGGCAGGCGGAATCCGTGCTCCACCAGCACCTCCTTGCGCTGCCGGTCGCCGTTGTACATCGCCTTGATCTGCGGCAGCGTCACGTGCGATTCGTCAATGATCAGCAGAAAATCCTTGGGGAAATAATCGATCAGCGTGTACGGCTTTTCCCCGGGCTTGCGGCCGTCCAGATGCCGGCTGTAATTTTCGATCCCGCTGCAATAGCCCACCTCCAGCATCATCTCCATGTCATATTTGGTGCGCGCCAGCAGCCGCTGGGCTTCCAGCAATTTGCCCTGCCCGCGCAGGTGCATCACCTGCATGTCCAGTTCCTCGCGGATGGATTGCGACGGCGCCGTGCACGCGGTCTTCGGGCATGACGTAGTGCACGGCCGGATAAATGAAGATCTGCATCCTCGCTGCTGAGCATTTCGCCGGTCAGCGGATTGATCGCGTCGATGTTGGTGATCTCGTCGCCGAAGAATTCGATGCGATAGGCGAATTCCTCGTAGGATGGGATGCAGCTCGACCACGTCGCCGCGCACGCGGAACGTGGCCGCGCTTGAAGTCGATGTCGTTGCGGGCGTATTGCAGATCGATCAGCTTGCGCAGCATGTCATCGCGGTCGGTCTCCACATCCTTGCGGATCGGCAGCACGCTGTTGCTTGTATTCCTCCGGCGAGCCCAGGCCGAAGATGCAGCGACACCGACGCCACCAGCAGCACGTCGCTGCCGGCTGACCAGATTGCTGGTGGCCGACAGCCGCAAGCGGTCCAGATCGTCATTGCGGCTGGCATCTTTTTCGATGTAGATATCGCGCTGCGGGATGTACGCCTCGGGCTGGTAGTAATCGTAATAGCTGACGAAATACCCCACGGCGTTGTGGGGAAACAGCTCCTTGAATTCCTCGTAAAGCTGGGCCGCCAGGGTTTTGTTGTGGGTGATGACCAGCGTCGGCCGGTTGAGCCGGGCGACGGTGTGGGCCATGGTGAAGGTTTTGCCGGAGCCGGTGACGCCCATGAGCGTCTGGAACTTCTGCCCGGCGTTGCACGCCCGCGACCAGCTGATCGATCGCCTGCGGCTGATCGCCCTGGGGCTGAGAACGGACTGACGACTTGGAAATCGGGCATGGGGGCTCCTGTCGCTGTTCGAGCAGAAGTATACGGAGTTTTCGCCACCGGGTCAGTTTCAAATTATCCGTGTAGCCGGCGAGCTTGCTCGCCGATCGGCCCGCAAGCGAGCCTTTCTGTATTTTGAAATCCCAAATACTTGGCGGTTTCGCGGTTTTTGTG
>CAVYAC010000003.1:0-8903 GCA_963766065.1 uncultured Verrucomicrobiae bacterium | reverse complement strand
ACTGGCCGGTCTGTCAGCGTTGAGTTCAAGGTCACTTGTTGACCGCTGACTGCGCTGATTGCGCCGCGCAGGACCGGGATCTGGGTCATGCCCAGTCCTTGGTAGCTGTAGCCGCTGGCCACAGCGTTCAATGTGATGAATCCCACCGGGTCAGTGTACACATTGACCTGAGCCGTTGCCTGGTAGGCAATCGCGGCTGAGATCAGCCCCACGGTGATGATAGTTACTACTTTCGGTAGGAAGCGCAAGCCCCTTGCTGATATTGCTCTTTGCATGTCTTCTCCTCGCCTATTTCCCAAAGCCTCGTTCACGACTCGGTGAACTTTCTATTTTCCCTATACATCTACTCCACTGACTCGGTGAATCTAACTGGGGAGAGACTATCAGGGGACGCATATAGTGTCAATAACTAATTCACATTTTTGTGCGTTTTTTTTAGGCGTTCCTGAGAGAGTCCCAAAACTGCCAAAACTGCCCAGTATTCAAGGGGTTGGGGCGAGTTCACCCCCCTTCTTTTGGCCTGTTATTGAGCGATACATGCGTACGATTTTGCTACTCCTAAAACACCCCTAATGGCACATTCTGGGCCAGCCGAAAAAGGGGGTTGGAGGGGGGCGGAAGGCGAAAAGTGCGGGTTTTGGGGGGGCAAATTGGTTACCAGGGCAGGGAGGGGAAGGAAAGGGCGAAAGGGGGAGGGATGAAGCGAGGAGGGCGGAAGGCGAAAGGGGAGGTGTTTGCGCACCCTAAAGGGTGCGGCTACGATCAAGATTTTCACGCACCCTAAAGGGTGCGGCTACGAGCAAGTCCGACGAGGGTATCCAGCCGTATCGGAAAACGACGCGGCGCGATACCTGGACCCTTCGACTTCGCTCAGGGCAGGCTCTCGGCATCGCGCCCGACAATGCGGCAAAGAAAGGGCGAAAGCGGAGGGATGAAGCGAGGAGGGCGGAAGGCGAAAGGGGAGGTGTTTGCGCACCCTAAAGGGTGCGGCTACGAGCAAGGTGTTTGCGCACCCTAAAGGGTGCGGCTACGAGCAAGTCCGACGAGGGCATCCAGCCCTACAACATGGAGCGCCCGACAATTGGTGTTGTGCTTCTGATTACCACAGGCGAGCTCGCAGTCGCGCGACGGCATTCTGGGCCGGGGTGAGATCGGGCTTGATCCAGAGCGCCTGCTCGCAGTGGGCGAAGGCTTCCTCCGGTCTGTCCGCTTGCTCCAACGCGAGGGCCAAGCCGTAGTGCGCCTCGGCGTAGTCGGGATTGATCCGCAGGGCCTGTTGATACTGCGCGATGGCGTCGCTGGTTTTCCCCTCCTGCAGGAAGGCGTATCCCAGGCTGCTGTGTGCCTCGGCGTAATCGGGCTTGATCCGCAGGGCCTGCTCGAAGTGGGCGATGGCTTCCTCCGTCCGGCCCGCCTGCACCAAAGTCGTCGCCAGATAGTAGTGCAATTGGGGTAACGCCGGTTTGATCCGCACGGCCTGGTCATACTGCGCGAGGGCGTCGCTGATTTTCCCGTCCTGCAAGAAGAGAGTTCCCAGATTGGAATGCGCCTCGGCGTACTCGGGATTGATCCGCAGGGCCTGCTGGTAGTGGTTGATGGCTTCCTCGATCCGGCCCGCCTGCTCCAACGCGACCGCCAGATTGTAGTGGATCTGGTGTTGATCCGGCTGGGACCGCAGGGCCTGGTCATAGTGCGCGATGGCGTCGCTGATCCGGCCCTCCTGCAAGAAGACATGGCCCAGATTGCCATGCGCCTCGACGGAATCGGGCTTGATCCGCAGGGCCTGTTCATACTGCGCGATTCCGTCGCTGATTTTCCCCGCCTGCACGAAGAGATAGCCCAGGCTGTTGTGCGCCACCCAACACCGTGGGTTTTTCGCGACGGTATCCCGCCAAAGGGCTTCCGAATCCTGGTAAATGCGCGCCTGTCTCCACGTCAGAATTCCCAGCGCGGCCAGCACGGAAGCGACCGCGACTGCGACAACGCGTCCACCTTCGCTAAAGCCATGGCGGACGAGTCCGCCTGCGCCATCCGCCTTCGCCAGGGCTATGGAGGACACGATGGAGGACAGGCCGCCGCACACCAACGCAATGATCCCGGCGCTGGCCAGATATTGAAAGTGGTCGGCGACAAAGGAGAACCGAAAAGAATAGATGTTAAAGAGCCCGAGCACGGGCGCCAGCATCACCACAAAGTAACCGCCGGCAAACAACACGGCGCGACACCACGCCCGGCCCCGGCAGCGCCATAACGCGACGGTGACCGCCACCAGCGCGGCCAACGGCACCCACGACCAGAAGGACAACGCGTGAACGTCCCATCGTGGATACACGAAGGCCAGGCGGAAGGGCCACAGGATCCTGGCGGCGTAGAACCAGACGGCTTTCCCGGCGATCACCAACCGCTGGGCGGGTCCCAACCGCGATTCGGCCGCGCAGGCTTTCAGGGCATGACTGTATTGCTCGAGAATCGCCAATCCCGCGACCAGCCAGGCCATGGCGACGTACGGTGCGATGCGCACGGCGTCCGCGCGTTCGGCATGGCCGCGCTGCCACCACACGGCCAACAACAATGCCAAGGGCAACACGGCGGTCAACGCGTTGCTGAGGATGGCCGCCGACCCGCACACAAACGCGAGCAGATACCAGAGCGTTAACAGGTAGCCGCTGTACCAGCGAAGCATCCGTCGTTTTTGCTCGTCGAATTTCAAGAACAACAGCATCGACAAGAAGAAGAAGAATCCGGATTGGATGTTCTTGAACTCGGTGATCCACGCCACGGATTGGACGTTGACCGGGTGGAGGGCCCAGACCATTGCGGCCAGCCAGGCCGCGGGTATTCGCAATTGGCGCAAGAGGAAATAGACCACCACCGCGTTGGCGGCATGAAACAGGACGTTCACCAGGTGATACGGCAGCGGATGCAGTCCCCAGAGCTGGCGTTGGACCCAGAGGGTTGTCAGGGTCAATGGATAATATCGGCCGATGGCCAGCGATGTCCAAATCATCGTCAGGCCATGGCGGGCGGTCATGACCGTGTTGGCGGTCAGGAGACCGTCGTCGTCCCAGATGAAGCCGGCGTGCCATGCAGGCTGGTACGCCACGATCGTAGCGATCACCAAAACCAACGCCAGGAGCCAAGGGCGGGGAGCGAAGTGAGGTTGCGGCGCCGGGGGCGACGCTGGCGGCGATTGGCGCGGGGCGTCATCGATGGGCGGCGTTCTTGTCATCGAGCCGATCATAACATGAGTGTCTATCTATTAGCATGTTACGGGCCTATTGCCCAAGTCGAATTTTGGTGATTTTTGGCGTGGCGGCGCTCCAAAAGCCTTCGGAAGGCCGAATTTGCTCGAAAAACCCACGGCTTGCGCTCGGAGCAACCGCGCCCGACAGTACGGGACCGGGGACGGCGGTGGAGACGGAGCGGAGACGGCGCGGCGGGATGCGCGCCTGAGGAGGGCAAGCCTAGAAGGCAAGTCATCCCGAGCTTGTCGAGGGATCTCTGCTGTCGAACCAACCCTCGCTCAAATCACGCCACGCCGAATTCGCTTTCTCAATCAACGCGATTTTCTTTTCACGACGCCAGCCCTTGAGTTGCTTCTCGCGGGCAATGGCGTCGCGGACCTGATCGAACGACTCGAAATGAACCAGCCGGCTGACACGGTATCTGGCGGTGAAGCCGGGCACAGCCTTGCGCTGATGCTCCGACACCCGACGCGTCAGATCGTTGGTGACGCCGATGTACAGCACGCCGGACCTGCTGGCCATGATGTAGACGTGGTATTCGCGCACGCGCCGAATATGAAACGACAGAGACCCTTCGACAAGCTCAGGGTGACAAGCAAGGAAGTAAGAAGGTTGAGTTGGCAGTCGATGGTCTGTTACTAATGGGGGAGAGCCAAGCAGGATTCAACGGCCACGATGGTTCGGAAGATTTCGGCGGTCATAGACCGCCGCGATGGTATTCACTGAGCGCAAATGAAAATATTTTTTGCCGCGAGCGAGATGACGCCGTACGCCAAGACGGGCGGGCTGGGCGACGTGGTGCGCGCGTTGTCGAGCGCGCTGCGCGAACGCGGGCACGAGGTCACGTGTTGTCTGCCGTACTATCGATCCGTTCGCGAGATCGCGACCGACGCGAAGCCGATCGGACTGACCTTGAGCATCCCGCTCGGGAGCCGGGCGGTGACGGGCGACGTGCTGGAATGGACGCAGGCCGACGGCGTGCGGGTGTTGTTCCTGCGCCGCGATGAATTTTTCGACCGCTCGGAATTGTATTACACGGGGGTCCGCGACTACGAGGACAACGCGGAACGATTTTTATTTTTCTCGAAGGCGGTGGTGGAGTTAATCGGCTACACGCGGTTTCGTCCCGACGTGGTGCATTGCCACGACTGGCAGACGGCGTTCGTGCCGGTGCAACTGAGGCACCGAACACAAGCCGGGACCCATTCGACAGGCTCAGGGCAGGCTTTCGCGCCACCGGTCCCCAAGACCGTGTTGACGATCCACAACATCGCGTACCAGGGGATGTTCTGGAGCCTGGATTTTCCGCTGACGAATTTGCCCGGGGAGTTTTTTACGCCGGACACGCTGGAGTTTTACGGCCAGATGAACCTGCTCAAGGGCGGCATCGTTTTCGCCGATAGCATTACCACGGTCAGCCCGACGTACGCGGAAGAGATCCAGACGACGGAGGGCGGGTTCGGACTCGATACCACGATCGCGGTGCGCGCCGCGGACCTGCACGGGATTATCAACGGGGTGGATTATTCGCGGTGGAATCCCGAGACGGATCCGCATCTATGTCAACGGTACGGTCCGGAGGATTTATCCGGCAAACAGGCGTGCCGCGCGGACCTGCTGAAGAAAATGGGGTTGGATGATGAACGACGGCGGCCGGGCCGGCCGCCCTACAAATCGGAAGAGGGCACACGGCCCGTGGCGGGGTTCGTGTCGCGATTGAGCGCGCAGAAGGGCATCGAGATCCTGGCGGGGGCGCTGAAGGACCTTGTCGAATCGGGACTGTCCGTCGCGATTCTGGGAAAGGGCGAGCGCGCCTACGTCGAGATGTTGACCACCATGGCCAAACGGTTCCCGGGCCGGGTGGCGGTGCGGATTGCCCACGACGAAGAACTGGCCCACCAGATCCAGGGGGGCGCGGACATGCTATTGGTGCCGTCGCACTACGAGCCGTGCGGGCTGACGCAGCTCTACGCGCTGAAATACGGGACAATCCCCGTGGTGCGGGCGACGGGCGGCCTTGACGACACGGTGAAGGCGTACGACCCGCAGACGGGGAGCGGAACCGGCTTCAAATTTGCTCCGTATACGTCGGCGGCATTGGTGGAGGCCGTGCAACAAGCGATTTTGCTCCACAAACAGCCGAAGAAATGGCAGAAGTTGATGGGCCGCGCGATGGCCGGCGATTTTTCGTGGCAGGCCAGCGCGGTTACATATGAAAAACTGTACGCGGCGCCCGGAAGCGCGGCGTCTGAATAGTGGGGACAACCGAATATGCCAGAACTGCGCAAGGATCCAGTTGTAGGTCGGTGGGTCATCATCGCGACCGAACGCGGGAAACGCCCGAGCGATTTTATCCCGCAACCCGTGGACGTTCCCGAGCAGGCGCGGAACCCGTTTGCCGAAGGCAACGAACACATGACGCCGCCGGAGATCTTCGCGTTTCGCGACCCGAAGAGCAAAGCGAACGGGACCGGCTGGCAGGTGCGGGTGGTGCCGAACAAGTTCCCGGCGCTGCGCATCGAGGGCGATCTGGACAAGGAAGGGCAGGGGATGTACGACAAGATGAACGGCATCGGCGCGCACGAGGTCATCATCGAGACGCCGAACCCGTCCCTGCAACTGGAGCAGCAGCCCGTCGAGGGCATCGGGCGGGTGATCGAGACGTACAAGATCCGCGTGACCGACCTGCTGCGCGACCCGCGGTTTCGGTATATCCTGGTGTTCAAGAATTTCGGCAAACAGGCCGGCGCGACGCATCGGCCATCCGCACTCGCAGTTGATCGCGATGCCCGTGACCCCGAAGCGCATGAAAGAAAAGCTCGTCGGCGCGATGCAGTACTATGCCTACAAGGACCGCAGCCTGTATGAGGACATCCTCAAGCAGGAGATCAAGGACGGCGCGCGGCTGGTATATGAGAACGCCGGGTTTGTGGCGTTCTGCCCGTTTGCGTCGCGGTTCCCGTTTGAAGTGACGATCATGCCGCGCCGGCAGTCGGCGTACTTCCAGGACATTCATCCTGATGAAATCCTGTTGCTGGCCGATGGCCTGAAGGTGACGCTGATGAAGCTGGCGAAGGCGCTGAACCAGCCGCAGTACAACTTTCTGGTCAGCACGGGCCCGGCGCGCTATGCCCACCATGGCTATTGGTCGACCATCGACCAGGATTTCCGCTGGCACATCGAGATTCTGCCGCGCCTGACGTTGATCGCGGGGTTCGAGGTCGGCACGGGGTTCTACATCAACCCGACGCCGCCCGAGGAAGCGGCCAAGTACCTGCGCGAGATCCTCGTCTGAGGACAGCGAAGGGACCGGGCCATGCCGCTCCACGTCGCCTTCCTCTGGCACATGCACCAGCCGTATTATGTTGACCCGGTGCGCGGGGCGGCGTTGATGCCGTGGGTGCGGCTGCACGCGACGAAGGGCTACCTCGACATGGTCTGGCTGGCGGACCAGTGTCCCGAATTTCACTGCACATTCAACATCACGCCCGTGCTGGTGAAACAGATCCAGCAACTCGCCAACCATGAGGTGGTCGATTTGTGGCATGAGTTGGCCGCGCCGTCTCCCGAGACGCTGACGCCCGAGCAGAAGGCGGGCCTCCTCGAGCATTTCTTCAAGGCGAACTGGGACAACATGATCAAACCGTTCCCGCGCTACTGGGCGTTGCTGCAAAAGCGCGGGCTTAACGCGGCCAAGGTCAATCTCGAACACGCCGCCCGCAGTTTCACCGACCAGGAGTTCCGCGATTTGCAGGTATGGTTCAACCTGACGTGGTTCGGCTACGCGGCCGAGCGGTTGTATCCCGAGATCGCGGACTTGAAGCGCAAGGGTGGGGGATTCACCGAGGTCGACAAGAAAGCCGTGTTCGACCAGCAGCAGGACGTTCCTGAAGAACGTGCTCAGCTATTACAAGGCGCTGGCCCAGCGCGGCCAGATCGAGATCAGCACCACGCCGTTTTTCCATCCGATCCTGCCGCTGGTATACAACACGGAATTCGCGCGGCGCTGCATCCCGGGGCGCGAGTTGCCGCCGCCGTTTTCGCATCCCGAGGACGTGCGGGCGCAACTGGCCATCGCCCGCGATTTGCACGCGCAGGTGTTCGGCGCGCCGCCGCACGGCGTCTGGCCGTCGGAAGGGTCTGTGTGTCCCGGAGTTGATCCCGATCCTGCAGGAACTCGGTTACGAATGGTTCGCGACCGACGAGGAAAACCTGTGGCGCAGCCTGGCAGTGGTGCGCCCCGGAAAAATCCTCGACCGCAACATGCTGTTCCAGGGTTGGCGGGCGCAGTTTGGCGACGCGAGCGCGTGCCTGGCGTTTCGGGAGCGGACGCTGAGCGATTTTGTCGGGTTCACCGCCTCCCGCAACGATCCGCATCGGGCGGCGGATTTCATGGTGGGCCAGATCGAGCAGATCGCGCGCGGCACACACACGTCCGATCCGCTGTGCGCGGTGATCCTCGACGGCGAAAACGCCTGGGAGAATTTCTATGACGGCGGGCAGGCGTTCCTGCGGGAGATGTACCAGCGATGTCCTCGAACCCCGCGGTGGTGACGACGACGTTCCACGATTATTTCTCGAAGCATCCGCCGAGCGCCACACTGAGCACGCTGCACACGGGGTCGTGGATTCGCGGGGATTTCGACATCTGGATCGGCAATCCCGGAGGAAGCCGGGGCTGGGAGTTGCTCGGGCATACGCGGGACTTTTTGCAGGCGCGGGCTGCCCGCCACGAGATCGCGCCCGATCAATTCAAGAAGGCCATGCAGGAAATCTACGCGGCGGAGGGCAGCGACTGGTTCTGGTGGTACGGCGGGGATTTCGTGACGGACAACGACCTGATTTTCGACGAGCTGTTTCGGACGCACCTCCAAAACGTGTACCGCATTTGCGGCGCGCCGATTCCCGACGTGTTGAAGACGAATATCTCCCGGTCCGAGGTGGCGCGCGAAGTGCGCAAGCCGACCGACCTGATTACGCCCGTGATCGACGGGTTGATGACATCCTATTATGAATGGGCCGGCGCCGGCGTGTACGAAGCCGGCCGCACCATGGGCGCCATGTACCGCAGTGAGCGCTGCGTCGAGGCGGTCCATTTCGGATCGGATTTGACAACCTTTTATCTGCGGGTCGATTTCCGCAAGGGCGTCGAGGTTCCCGCCAAGGCGACGTTGCGGGTGAACTTCGTGGACCCGACCCATCGCGCGCTGATTGTGCCGCGACTCAAGCCCGATCTGGACTCCGCCGAGCTGTGGTTGACCGATCCCGATGCGAGCTATCGGAAGCTGACGGATGTCCGGCTGATCAAGTTCGTGAAGATTCTGGAGTTGGGCATTCCACTGGCTGATTTGGGCTGGAAACAGCGGGACCAGGCGTCCTTCTTCGTCCAGGTCCTGGAAAACGACGTGGAACTCGAGCGCCACCCCGATATCGGCACGTTGAACATGATCGTGCCCGATGATTTGTTCGCAACCGAGAACTGGTGGGTCTAGCAGCGCACTGGGTCAGTTCCCGCAGCAAGTCTGGAGCGTTGGTCTTACTATGAGCATCCAGAAGTGAAATATGAGGCAGATGGTGGCGACGATGCATAATAGAGGGTCGTTGAGCCAGCAAAATTGGAGGGCTTCCAAGATCGTTGTTAAGCTCATGGGGCTGGTA
>CAVYAC010000002.1:0-19615 GCA_963766065.1 uncultured Verrucomicrobiae bacterium | reverse complement strand
TGCCCTCTTCTTCGGGCACCGACGTATTGTTAAAAGGCGCTCTCGACTGGGCCCCGCGCAAGGAACACCTTCCGGAACCAAGACCCACTGCCAAAGGTGGAGAAAAAACCGGAGTTGGTGGCGTTATGACCCAACACCTCGAAACAGGATTCGACCCGAAAGTGGAAGGCAACGTGACGTCATTGCACGAAAGTCGATGCCGCCATCAATTGGATGCGCAAGAATTCACTCTGGCCGATGCCGATGGGACTCGCGTGCTGCGCGATCGAACTGATGGCGGCCGGCGCCAGCCGTTTCGACATCGCGCGCTTCGGCGCGGAGGTGATGCGCTTTTCGCCGCGCCAGTCCGACGTGATGATTGTCGCGGGCACGGTCACCTATAAAATGGCGCTCGCGGTCAAGCGCATTTGGGACCAGATGCCCGAGCCGAAATGGTGCATCGCGATGGGCGCGTGCGCATCCAGCGGCGGCATGTATCGCAGCTATTCCGTGCTGCAGGGTATCGACCAGCTTATCCCCGTGGATGTCTATATTTCCGGCTGTCCGCCTCGGCCCGAAGCGCTCCTCGAAGGTTTGATGGCGCTCCAGCGCAAGATCGCCCACGAAAAAGCTGTCGTGAAAGTGAAAACGGAACACCCGGATTTCCTCGATCAAAAGCGGACGCTGATCGAGTCGCGGATGACCGAATGACAAACGCAGAACGCCAAGCCATCGCGTCGGTCGAGTCGAAATTTTCCGGCTTACGAACGAGTTTCGCGGCGAGACGACGCTGACGGGGTCGCGCGAGCGCATCGATTCGCGACATCGCGAAGTTATGCAAAGACGGACTCGGCTTCGACATGCTCGACCGACCTTTCCGGCGTGGACAATTTCGGCGAAGATCCGCGGTTCGAGGTCGTCTACACCTCTACTCGATGGCAACGATGGCATCACCTGCGCCTGAAAGTCAGTGTGTCCGAGGACGACATGATGTGGACACGGTCAGCGACTCTGGGGGACCGCCGACTGGCACGAGCGCGAGGCGTTCGACATGTTCGGCATCCGCTTTCGCGGGCACCCGAACTTGAAGCGCATCCTGATGTGGGAAGGCTATCCGTATCATCCGTTGCGCAAAGATTTCCCGCTCGCCGGCATCCCGGCCGAACTGCCCGAAACCGCCGTGAATGCCGACACGGTGCGGACCGCACCGATGTTGGGTGGGCCGTTCGTGACTTCAGCGGCACCCGTAGTTCGATCCGCCGCGAGCCGCGTCAGTTCGACACCCTCGCGGAGCAACAGGAGAAACTGACGCATCCGACGAAGAAGGAATCCGTCTAGTTCATGACCACGAAGCATGAGATGGAGTTGATCGATTCCGCCGCCCGCGCCCAGCAGGTGATGGACGAAGAGTTGCACGGTGAGAAGATGGTTCTCAACATGGGACCGCAACACCCGAGCACGCACGGGGTGTTGCGCGTCGTGCTCGAACTCGATGGCGAAGAGATCGTCAACGCCTGGCCGGATGTCGGGTATCTGCATCGCGGCGACGAGAAGATCGCTGAGAACATGACGTATACGCAATTCATCCCGTACACCGACCGCCTCGACTATCTGGCGCCGCTCGCCAACAACGTCACCTATGCTTACGCCGTCGAGAAACTGATGGGGATGGATGTGCCGCCGCGCTGCAAATACATCCGCGTCATTTGCGCCGAACTGGCGCGCATCAGTTCGCACCTGCTTGGTTTGGGCAGCTTTGGCATGGATGTCGGGGCGATGACGATATTCCTGTACACGTTTCGCGAACGCGAAAAGATTTACGACATGGCCGAATGCATCAGCGGCGCGCGGTTTACGACCAGCTACACCCGCATCGGCGGACTGGCGAAGGACATGCCGCCCGAATTCGTGCCGATGCTGCGCAAGTTCCTGAAAGAATTTCCCGCAACCATTGACGAGGTCGACAAACTGCTCACCCGCAACCGGATTTTCTGCGAACGCGCCCGCGGCATCGGGGTGCTCCCGAAGGATGTCGCGATCGACATTGGAGTCACGGGCCCGTGCCTGCGCGGATCAGGCGTGGATTGGGACATCCGCAAGTCCCACCCGTACAGCAGTTACGAGAATTTTGATTTTGAAGTCCCGATTGGCTCGGTCGGGGACAGTTATGACCGTTATCTGGTGCGCATGGAGGAAATGCGGCAGAGCGTGCGCATTCTCCAGCAGGCCATTGACAATTTGCCCGATGGCCCGGTGAATTCCCCCGACGCCAAGATTCTGCTGCCGGAACAAGGAAGCCGTCCTGACGAAGATGGAGGAGTTGATCCATCACTTCATCAACGTCACGGAAGGCATCAACGCGCCTCCCGGCGAAATTTATTTCTCCGCGGAGAATCCGAAGGGCGAACTCGGTTTCTACATCGTCAGCAAAGGGGGCGGTACGCCGCATCGCCTGAAGATTCGCGCGCCATCGTTTGTGAACCTGCAGGCGTTACCCATCATGGCCAAAGGCCACATGATGAGCGACATGGTCACCATCCTCGCCAGCGTCGATTTCGTGATGGGAGAGTGTGATCGCTAGATTCCGGATTTTGCCATGGCATTGAACGTTCCAACCGAGCTCGAGAAGCACATCGACGAGATCGTCACGCACTATCCGCCGCAGCACAAACGGGCGGCGGTGCTGTGGCTCTTGCATCTCTTGCAGGAACAGTTCGGCCAACTCGGCAAGGAGCAGGTCGAGTGGACCGCGACAAAACTCGGGTTGCAACCGATCAACGTGTGGGAGTTGATCACGTTCTACCCGATGTTCACGGCCAAACCCCGCGGCAAGTTCCATATCAAGGTTTGTCGCACGCTTTCCTGCGAACTCGGCTGTTGCGGCGGGATCCTCGAGCGCCTGCAGAAGAAACTCCGCGTCAAGCTGGACGAGAACACGAGCGATGGCCTGTTCACGATTTCCACGGTCGAATGTTTGGCAGCCTGCGGCACTGGCCCGGTGATGATGGTCAATGACGAGTTGTTTGAGAACCTCACGCCCGACAAGGTCGAGGCGATCATCAACCGGATCAAAACCACGGGCAAACTGGAGCCGCAACCATTGCCGCCCGTGTTGCCCGCTCATCCGTTGGAGAAGCGGGTCCTGCTGGCCAACATGAGCAAGCCCGGGTACAAGGGCGCGATCGAGGACTACATTCGCGAGGGCGGCTACAAGGCATTGCCGAAAGCGCTCCGCATGAAGCCCGAAGAAGTCGTGGCCGAGGTCAAGAACAGCGAGGTGCGCGGGCGCGGCGGCGCGGGTTTCCCCTGCGGCATGAAGTGGAGTTTTCTCCCCAAGGGCACCGGTAAGCCGATTTATCTGGTTTGCAACGCCGACGAATCCGAGCCCGGCACGTTCAAGGACCGCCAGCTTCTCCATCACGATCCGCACCAACTGATCGAAGGCATCCTCGTCTCGTGCTACGCGGTCGGCGCGCATGCGGCCTACATTTATATCCGGGGCGAGATGCCCTACGGCGCGAAGATTCTCATCAAGGCCATCGAAGAAGCGCGACGGAAGAATTTCCTCGGCAAAAATATTCTCGGCAAAGGGTTCGACTGCGAGATTTACGTGCATCGCGGCGCGGGCGCATATATCTGCGGCGAAGAGACAGGTCTGATCGAATCGCTGGAAGGCAAGCGGGCTTATCCGCGCATCAAACCGCCGTTCCCGGCGGTGGTCGGCCTGTTCGGCTGTCCGACCGTCGTGAACAATGTCGAGACGCTATCGAATATTCCGCATATCATCAACAATGGCGCGGCGTGGTTCAAAGAGATGGGGGTGCCCGGCTCCACCGGCACACGCCTGGTCTGCGTCAGCGGACCGGTGAAACGTCCCGGCTACTACGAATTCGAGATGGGCAAGCTGACGATGCGCCAGCTCATTTATGATTTGTGCGGCGGACTCCAGGAAGGTCGCCAACTGAAAGGCATTGTGCCCGGCGGCAGCTCCATGCCGGTGGTGAAAGCCGACCAAATTGACGTAGCGCTGGATTTTGAATCACTTCGCAAAGCCGGCACGATGGCCGGCTCGGGTGGCGTGATCGTACTCGATGATACGGTCGACATCGTCCAGAGCACGCTGAATGTCGCGCAGTTTTACGCGCACGAGTCCTGCGGCCAGTGCACGCCGTGCCGCGAAGGCACGTTATGGATGGAGAAAATGCTCCACCGCATCAAGCACGGCCATGGCCGGCCCGAGGACGTGGATTTGCTGTGGGACGTTGCCGACAACATAGACGGCAAGACGATCTGTCCGCTTGGCGAAGCCGCGGCCTGGCCCGTGAAAGCTTTTGTAACGAAATACCGCGGCGAGTTTGAGAAGGCGTGCCAGAACGGTAACGGAACGAAGAAGCATTAACATGCCTGACAATGCGATTAAACTGACGATTGATGGCAAAGAGGTCGCGGCCCCGAAAGGGATGAACCTGATCGAGGCCGCGAAGCTGGCGGGCATCGAGGTGCCGCATTATTGCTATCATCCGAAGCTGGCGGTGGTGGGCAACTGCCGCATGTGCCTCGTCGACGTTGGCATGCCGAAGATGGGCCCGGATAAGAAGCCCGAGATCGGACCCGACGGCAAACCCGTGATCATGTTCGGTCCGAAACTTACCATCGGCTGCAATACGTCGGTTGGCGAGGGCATGGTGGTCCATACGCGTTCGCCGAAAGTGATCAAGGCGCGCGAAGGCGTGATGGAATTTCTGCTCATTAATCACCCGCTCGATTGTCCGATCTGCGACCAGGCGGGCGAATGCCGGTTGCAGGAGTTCAGCGTCGACTACGGCAAGGGCCAGAGCCGCTTCGTGGAGGAGAAGGTCCATAAACCGAAGAAGACGGAAATCGGCCCGAAGATCATGCTGGACGATGAGCGGTGCATCCTGTGCTCGCGGTGCGTCCGCTTCATGAAGGACGTGGCAGGCCAGGATTGTCTCGGGTTCGTGAATCGCGGCAGTTATTCCACGCTGACGTGTTACCCTGGCATCGAACCAAACACGAATTACGATCTCAATATCACCGACATTTGCCCCGTCGGCGCGCTCACGTCGAATGATTTCCGGTTCAAACAGCGCGTGTGGTTCCTGAAAGAGACCAAGAGCGTGTGCCCGAATTGCGCCACGGGTTGCAATACCGTCTTGTGGTCGCGGGAAGGGGTCGTGCATCGACAAACGCCGCGCGACAACGATGCCGTCAACCAATGCTGGATGTGCGATTCGGGCCGGTTGCACTACAAGTTTATCAATGATCCCGATCGCATCACCACGCCGACCGTGAAATCGGCCACGATGGGGGAACGGCTTAATCTCACCTGGCCGGAGGCGACGCGGCAAATTGCGGAAAAACTCAGCGCGCAAAAGGGCAAGGGTGGGACAATCGCGGCCATCGGGACTGCGCGCGCGACGACCGAGGAGCTATTCCTCTTCAACAAGTTGGCGAGGGAAGTCCTCGGGGCAGAATTGGTGGATTGCGTGGCGCACATCGGCGAAGGCGACAGATTCCTGCTCAGCGCCGACCGCACCCCGAATGGTAACGGCGCCAAGCTTACCGGTGTCACTGCGGAGCCCGTCGGCAGTCGTATTCCCGTCATTGCCGAGGCGATCAAGTCCGGCAAGATCAAGACACTCATCGTTCACGGCGAGAACATCTCGAAATACGGAATCGCCGAGGACGTGCTCGCAAAGCTGGATTTGCTGGTGGTCATCGACACCCTGCCGAACAAGGCGACGGAACTGGCGCACTACGTCCTGCCCGGCGCGACCTTCGCCGAGAAGCGCGGCACGTTCATCAATGCCAGGAACCATTTGCAACGGCTGAACGCGTCGATTCCATCGCCCGGAATTGCACGGCCAGAATGGCAGACGTTTGCGGCGCTCCTGAACGAACTGGGCGGTGATGGCGGCTACCTGACGATTGAAGATGTGTTCGCCGACATGGCGCGGTCGCTGGCGCCGCTGGCAGGACTGAATCTTTCCAAGATTGGCGATCTCGGCGTCGAATTGAAGGCCGCAGCCGAAGCAAAAGGTGAGGCGAAGACCGAGACCGCCGCCGCAGGAGCAAAAGCATGATTCCCTTGCTCCTGATTCATCTCATCAAGATTGCCTGTGTCATCGGCGTAATGCTGGGCATCGTGGCGTACACCGTGCTGGCGGAACGCAAGATTTGCGCGTGGATGCAAGACCGCATCGGACCCAACCGCGTCGGGCCGTTCGGCCTGTTGCAGCCCATCGCCGATGGTTTGAAGTTCGTGTTCAAAGAGGACGTGCTTCCGCATCACGTCAACAAGGTTTATTTCACGCTGGCGCCGATGATCGCCATGATCCCCGCGCTCATCACGATTGCGGTCGTGCCGTGGGGCAGCCAGCTGGTGATCCCCAGTATTTCTTACGATCCGATCCCGGGTGTGATTGCCGACCTGAACGTCGGCATCCTGTTCGTATTCGCCATTGCCTCACTGGGCGTGTACGGCATCGTGCTGGCAGGGTGGGCGAGCAACTCGAAGTATCCGTTCCTCGGCGGCATCCGGTCCAGTGCGCAGATGATTTCCTATGAAGTCTGCCTCGGATTGAGCGTGGTGCCGGTCTTCATGCAGGTCGGCTCGCTCAATCTCATGAAGGTCGTCGAATACCAGGCGCAGCACACATGGTTGTGTCTCACCCAACCACTGTCGTTTTTCATTTTCCTCGTGAGTGCGTTCGCCGAGACCAACCGCCTGCCGTTCGATTTGCCGGAAGCGGAACAGGAACTGGTTGGCGGGTACCACACCGAGTACAGTTCCATGAAATTCGCGATGTTTTTCCTCGGTGAGTATGCGGCGATGTTCGTGGCGTCGGCGCTGATGGCGACGCTGTTTTTCGGCGGTTGGTCGCTGCCGTTCGCGCCGTTCAACGCGCCCGCGCGAACCTTGACGGTGGGGCTGGTTCACATCGCCATCTTCCTGGCGAAGGTGTGCTGTCTCCTGTTCTTCTTCATTTGGGTGCGGTGGACGATCCCGCGATTCCGGTATGACCAACTGATGGCCTTGGGATGGAAGATCTTCATCCCGCTGACGCTGTTGAACATTCTCATTTCCGGAGTCGTGCTGGCGGCGATCACGAAATGACCATGCAAGTCAAACGACCAAAACTGACGATTTGGGAGCGGATGTATCTCCCGCAGATTCTGCACGGGCTGTGGCTGACGTTGAAGCACATCCCGCAGCGGAAGTTTACGCGTCAATATCCGGAGGAGAAGCCGCCGCTCCATGGCGCGTATCGCGGCGCGCCGACGCTGGTGAAGGACCCCGAGGGACGGGTCAAATGCGTTTCGTGCCAATTGTGCGAGTTCGTCTGTCCGCCGAAGGCGATCCGCATCACGCCGGGCGCGCGTCCGGATGATGTTCCGGACGCCAATGTCGAAAAGGAGCCCGAGGATTTCGTCATCGACATGTTGCGCTGTATTTATTGCGGGTACTGCGAGGAAGTGTGTCCCGAAGAAGCGATTTTCCTGAAACAGGATTTTGCGATCACGGGTTACACGCGCGAAGAATTACAGTTTCACAAGGAGAAATTGCTGGAATTGGGAGGCGTGCAACCGGACTCGATTTGGAAATGGAAATTCAAGGGGGCGCCGCCACCGGATGCGCCGGGTGCGAACGTGAGGAAGCCACAGATGCACACAGATAAACACGGGTGAGTATCTGTGGTACATCCGTGTGAATCTGTGGCGTAACTGACTGATGATTGTTCACGACATGTTATTCTGGTTTTTCAGCATCGCGATGCTGGCGTGCGGATTTCTGGTGGTTTTCAGCCGCAATCCCGTCGCCAGCGCGCTGTTTCTCGTGATGCTGTTTGTGTTCCTGGCTGGCCTGTTTGTCCTGCTCGAAGCATTTTTCATCGCGGCGATCCAGGTGCTCGTGTACGCGGGCGCAATCATGGTGTTGTTCCTGTTCGTCATCATGCTGCTGGATATCAAGGCCAGCGAGCGCCGCAAGTTCCGGGCACTCAGCGTCTTTGGCGGGATCGCGGTGGCCGCGGCGTTCGTGTGGGAATTGGAAATCACCCTCGCCCGACCGTTGAAGCCCCTGGCCGCCGGCCGCGACGAGCTGAGCGGCGGTCTGGAGCAGGTCGTCAAGCCGCTGTTTGCCAATTACATGTTGCCCTTCGAGGTGACGGCGCTGCTGCTGTTGGTGGCGATGGTTGGCGTGGTCCTGCTTTCCAAGAAGGAACTCAAATGACCAGCGCAATCACCCTCAATGACTATCTGATCGTCAGCGGGTTGCTGTTCTCGCTCGGGATCGCCGGCGTGATCATCCGTCGCAATGCGCTCGTCATTTACATGGCGCTGGAGATGAACCTCAACGCCGCGAATCTCGCGCTCGTCGCCTTTTCCAAGTTCAACAAGCTCGTCGAGGGCCAGATACTGGTGTTCTTCATCATCGCCATCGCGGCGGCGGAAGTCGCGGTCGGTCTGGCCATCATCGTGGCGTTGTACCGCCGGAAACAAACCATCAGCGTGGATCAACTGACAACGATGCGGCTATGAATCACCTGACCTACATGCATGGCACCGACTGGGGCATGGGCCGGTTTCCGATCTGCTCGGTGTGGATCCTTCTGTTCAGCCCGCTGGTGGCCGCCGCGCTGATTACGTTGCTCACGAAAAAGCGGAAAGCGCTGAGCGCCGCGTTGTCCATCGGGGCCATCTTGATCTCTTTTGCGTTGTCGCTGCGGCTGTTCCTGTTGTTTGCCCTCAAAGGCATCCAGCACGAGCCGCATGCGTTCGAGTGGCTCGTCATCGGCAACACCGTGCGCATCGAGTTCGGCATGACGACCGATGCGCTGGCGCTGCTGATGTTGCTGGTCGTCACCGGCGTGGGCTTGGCGATTCACGTCTATTCGCTCGGCTACATGAAAGGCGACCCCGGCTTCTCGCGGTTCTTCGCCTGCATGTCGCTATTCACCTTTTCCATGCTCGGGATCGTGATATCGAGCAACTTCATCCAGATTTTCATCTTCTGGGAACTGGTTGGCGTGAGCAGCTATCTCCTGATCGGTTTCTGGTTCGAGAAGCCCAGCGCCGCCGAGGCGGGCAACAAGGCGTTTCTCACCACGCGTATCGGGGACGTTGGCATGATGCTGGGCATACTGCTGCTGTGGTCCCACGCGCACACCTTCAATTTCAACGAATTGCAGGCGAAACTGCCGACGCTCGGTTTATCGATTGGCACCCAGGCGCTGATCGGCGTGTTGATCTTTACCGGTGCGATGGGCAAGAGCGCGCAGGTGCCGTTGCATGTCTGGCTGCCGGACGCGATGGAAGGGCCGACGCCCGTCAGCGCGCTGATTCATGCCGCGACGATGGTGGCGGCGGGCGTCTACATGCTCTGCCGCGTCTCGTGGCTGATTCTGCCGAGCGAAACGGCGTTGTGGTTCATTTCATGGATCGGCGGCGTCACCGCGCTCATGGCGGCGACGATTGCCGTCGCGCAGAACGACATCAAACGCATTCTCGCCTACTCGACGCTCTCGCAACTCGGCTACATGGTAATGGCTGTGGGCTTGGGCGGGCCGACGCAGGCGATGTTTCACCTTACGACGCACGCGTTTTTCAAGGCGCTGTTGTTCCTTGGCGCGGGCAGCGTGATCTTGGCTCTGCACCACGAACAGGACATCTGGAAGATGGGCGGGTTGTGGAAGAAGGTGCCGATCACGTTCTGGACGTTCCTGATCGGCACACTGGCGCTGGCGGGCGTCCCGCCGTTGAGCGGGTTTTACAGCAAGGACGAGATTCTGCTGCTGGCCTTCGAACGCAATTCGATGCTGTTCATCATGGCCACCGTGACGGCGTTCCTGACCGCGTATTACATGGGGCGCGAAGTGTTCGTGGTGTTCTTCGGGCAACCGCGCGACCATCACGCGTACGATCACGCACACGAATCGCCGTGGGTGATGACGTTGCCCCTGATATTCCTGGCGGTGCTCTCGATCATCGCCGGCTGGTACAGCAAAGTCCCCGATTTCCTCGGGCCACCGCACGAAGCCGAACGCCATTCCTTGTTGCTGACAGGCGGCCTGATCCTCGTGCCGTTGTTTGGTTTCCTTGTGGCGGCAAAGATCTATTGGAAGGCCGAGCCGAGCGACGCACCCGTGAAAGCCGCGCTCGGCAAGCTGTGGACGTGGGTCGAGAACAAATACTATTTCGACGAGCTGTACGCTTGGATCATCAAGTACGTGCAGGGCACGATTGCGACGGTGTGTGATGTGTTCGACCGTTGGATACTCCAGCGGCTCGGCATCGGCGGCCTATCGGTCGGCACGGGCCTGCTCGGTCGCACGGTGCGCCTCCTGCAAACCGGCAGCCTCTCCGGCTACGCGTTTCTCATCGGCCTCGGCGTGACGGTGGTCATTTACTGCGTGGTGGTGAGGTAATGGAGCAACTTCTCACCATCGCCGTCCTGCTTCCGCTGATCGCGGCGTTTGTGTTGTTCCTGTTTCCGGCGAACAACCCGAAGGCGATTCGGGCGGTGGCGATGTTTGCGACGGGCGTGTCGCTGCTGATTACCCTGACGTTGTTCGCGAACTTTGACCGGACGAAGAGCGGGTATCAATTCGTGCACAGCATCCCGTGGCTGCCGAGTTACGGGTGCTCGCTGAAATTCGGCCTGGACGGCATCTCGATGACGTTGCTGTTGCTGGTCGGGTTCGTCTCGTTCTGCGGCGCATTCATCTCCAGTGAAATCCACGACCGCGAGAAGGAGTACTACATCCTGTTTCTCGCATTGACGACGGGTATCAGCGGGACGTTCTGCACGATGGACCTGTTCTTCTTCTATTTCTTCTACGAGATGGCGGTGATCCCGATGTACCTGCTCATCGGCATGTGGGGATCGCTGCCGCCGGGCAAACACGGGCGCACGAAAGAGTACGCGACGATGAAGTTGACGCTGTACCTGACGGCGGGGGCGGTGCTGGCGTTGATCGGGCTGCTGGGAGTCTACTTCGTGGGCGGCACCCTGGATATCGAGAAGTTACAACACAACATCTGGCTGGCAAGAAGCACCCAAACGTGGGCGTTCCCATGTTTGCTGTTCGGCTTCGGGTTTCTTGCGTCACTATGGCCGTTTCACACGTGGTCGCCGCTGGGGTACGCCGCCGCGCCGACCGCGGCCTCGATGATGCACGCGGGAGTGCTGAAGAAACTCGGCGCGTACGGCATCATCCGTTTGGCGTTGCCGCTCCTGCCCGAAGGCGCGCGGCATTGGGCCAACCTCCTCGCGATCCTGGCGTGCTTCAATGTCCTCTATGCCGGCTGGGCGGCGATGACGCAGAAGGACTGGAAATTCGTCATCGGGTACAGCTCGGTGAGCCACATGGGCTATGTCCTTCTGGGAATCGCCACGCTGAACGTCGTCGGCGTGACCGGCGCGGTGCTGCTGATGTTCGCGCACGGCGTGATGGCGGCGCTGACGTTCGCGTTGATCGGCTTTTTCTACCGCCAGACGCACAATCGGTTCGTGCCCGACCTCAGTGGTCTCGCGCGGAAGATCCCGTTTATCGGCGTGTGCATGGTGATGGCAATAATGGCGTCGAGCGGATTGCCGGGCTTTGCCAATTTCGCCAGCGAAGTGCTGGTATTCCTGGGTTCGTGGCAGCAGGGGTCAACGCTATTTCGCGTGGCGACGATCTGCGCCGTGTGGGGCATTGTCGTGACGGCGACCTACCTGCTGCGGGCGGTGCGGACCAGTTTCTTCGGGCCGTTCGATGAGAAATGGTCGATGCTCAAGGACGCGGTGACTTTCAAACAGAAGTTTCCGTACGCGTTATTGCTGGCCGTGCTGCTGACGGTCGGCTTTTATCCGCGGGTGTTGACGGACATTATCAAACAGAGCGTGGCGACATCCATCGTCAGCCGCTTCTCCACGGGCAACGAAGCGAACGCCGCGCCCACGGACACGGCCTACAACGGCGGGACGACGCCATGATGAGCCTGTATGGCGTTCAGTTGGAGTGCCTGATCTCGATTTGGGGAATCCTGATTCTCCTTGTGGACGCGTTCAAGCCGATCGCGGACAAGCGGATGGTGGGCTATCTGGCGGCCGGATTCGTCGCCGCGGCGCTGCTGTATAGCTTTACGATCCAGCCGGTGCCGGACACATTCTTTCATGGGATGTTCCGCCTCGACCCGTTCGCGTTGTATTTCAAGCGGCTGTTTTTGTTGGCGCTGGCCGCGGTGCTCCTGATGGCGGCGGAATTCTCGCCGCGCATTGAATCGGGTGTGACGGAGTTCTACGCGCTGCTGATGTTCTGCGCGGTGGGAATGTTGCTGATCGCGTCCGTGAATGATTTCATCCTGCTGTTCGTGTCGCTGGAGCTGGTCACGATTACGTTCTACGTCCTCGCGAGCTATTTGCGACGGCAGGTCCCGTCACTGGAAGCGGGAACGAAATACCTCATCCTCGGCGCGCTCTCCAGCGGGTTCACGGTGTATGGCATCGCGTACATCTTCGGGACGACCGGCACGACGAACTTCGACAAACTCGCCGAGATTCTGAATTCCCAGGCGGGACCGCCGTCGTCGGCGTTCGTGTTCGGCATGCTGCTGGTATTGACCGGTCTCGGATTCAAGGTCGCCAGCGTCCCGTTCCAGATTTGGGTGCCCGATGTGTATCAGGGTGCGCCAACGCCCGTGACGGCGTTTCTGGCGGTGGGCAGCAAGGCGGCGGGGTTTGCGCTGCTGTTGCGGGTCTTGTACACGGGACTGCTGCCCGTGAGCCTGTCCTGGAACGCGCTGATTGCGGTACTGGCGGGCGCGACCCTGCTTTATGGAAATCTCGGCGCGATTCCGCAGCACAACATCAAGCGGCTGCTGGGCTATTCGTCCATCGGACACGCGGGTTACATGCTGATGGGGGTCGCGGCGGTGAACGCGCTCGGCGCGGGCGCTGTGCTGTTTTATCTGGGCCAATACGCCTTCACCAATCTCTGCGCGTTCCTGGCGATCATCGCGGTGACGGCGGCGACGGGCAGCGATGAAATCCCGAGTTTCTCGGGCCTCGGCAAACGCTCCCCGATTCTCGGCCTGGCGCTGTTCCTGTCGATGATGTCACTGGCGGGCATACCGCCATTGAGCGGGTTTTTCGGCAAGTTCCAGTTGTTTGCCGCCGTGATCCAACGGGCGCAGACAGATTCTAAGTATTACGTGCTGGCGGTTATCGGCGCGGTGGCGGTCGTGATCTCGCTGTATTTCTATCTTGGTGTGGGACGTGCGATTTACCTGCAGGAAGCCGAGGACGCCACGCCGATCGTAGTCAGCAAACCGATGCGGTTCGGGTTGGTCGTGTGCATGGTGGCGATGATCGGGATCGGGATTTTCCAGCGGCCGCTGGTTCACGCGTCGATAATGGCTGCAAAGGTCTTTTCGTTGCATTAGAGTTGGGCCGTGAATTAGAAGACGGATCCATCAACGTTTAACGTTGAAAGCCAAGGAGTGTTCCATGACCACACGCATCGAAAAAGATTCCATGGGCCCGCTGGAAGTGCCGGCGGACGCGTATTACGGCGTCCAGACGCAGCGGGCGGTGACGAATTTTCCCATTAGCGGCTGGCCGTTGCCGCCGCGGCTCATCCACGCGATGGGCCGCATCAAACGCGCCGCGGCGAAGACCAACCTCGAACTTGGCCTGATCGACAAGAAAGTGTCCGACGCCATCGTGCAGGCGGCGACGGAGGTGGTCGACGGCAAGCTTGATCCCCAATTCCCCGTGGACATTTTCCAGACGGGATCGGGCACGTCGACGAACATGAACACGAACGAGGTGATCGCCAGCCGCGCCAATGAAATCCTCGGCGGCAAGCGCGGCGACAAATCGCCGGTGCATCCCAACGACCACGTCAATCTCTGCCAGTCCAGCAACGATGTGTTTCCGACGGCGATTCACATCAGTGTGATCGCGGCGATTCATGAAGAGCTGCTGCACGCGCTGCAACATTTGCAGGAAACGCTGGCGGCGAAGGCGCGCGAGTTTGACGACGTGATGAAGATTGGCCGCACGCATTTGCAGGATGCGACGCCGATCCGGCTCGGCCAGGAATTTTCCGGGTATGCGGCGCAACTGGCGTACGCGTACGAACGCGCTGAGGAGGCGATTGAGACGCTCGACACGCTGCCGCTCGGCGGAACGGCGGTCGGGACGGGATTGAACGCCCACCCGGAGTTTGCCAAGCGGACGATTGAGAAACTATCCAGGGAACTGGGGATTCCGCTGCACGAAGAGCACAATCACTTCGAGGCGGCGGCGACACGTGACGCGTGCGTGGCGGCGAGCGGCCGGTTGAAGACCATCGCGGTGAGCCTCGCGAAGATCGCCAACGACTTTCGGTTGCTCGGCAGCGGGCCGCGGTGCGGGATTGGCGAGTTGAAGATTCCACCCGTCCAACCCGGAGTTCGATCATGCCCGGCAAGGTCAACCCGGTCATCGCGGAAAGCCTGATTCAGGTGTGCTTGTGGGTCATCGGCGCGGATGTGTCGATCACGCTCGGCGGACTGCAAAGTTTCTTTGAATTGAACGTGGCGATGCCGCTTATTGGCGCGCAGATGTTGGAAAGCGTCCATCTCTTGGCGGCTGGGTCGCGCAATTTCGCCGATGCGTGCGTCAAGGGCATCGAAGCCGACCGCGAACGCTGCGAATCGCTCGTCGAACAGAGCCTCGCCATGTGCACGCCGCTGGCGCCCGTGATCGGGTACGACAAGGCCGCTGAGATCGCCAAGAAAGCCTACAAGGAAGGCAAGACCGTCCGCGAAGTCGCTCGCGAAGTTTCGGGATTGAGCGAGAAACAGCTCGATGAGATTTTTAACTTGCGCGCGCTGACGGAACCGGGGATTCGGGGGAAGGGCGGGGAGTAGACGACAGTCCATTTTGCTAATGAATGCAACCACAGTCCTTGCGAAGTTCGACGAGCTAATCGCTGAGGCCAAGGCGGTCAGAAAAGAGCGGGACGAAAGCGTTGCTCGAACAGGGGAGTCAGTGGTTTCGCCAGTTGGATACTACAGGCTATTCTCTTCGACGATGACGCTCTTCGCATACCTGCAAGCCAAGACATATATTGAGCTCATGCAATCCGTGAGTACACAGGTAAACCCGGGAATTTTGCAGGGAATACTGGAGTCAGCAAAGCGGGAATTTGCCTCTGGGCTGGTATCCAATCCCCGGATGTTACTGACTGCTGATTCCTTGGAGGGGTTGTTGGAACAGGCGGACCACCTGCTTACGAATGACTATAAAGACGCGGCATGCGTTTTGGTTGGTGGTGCGTTAGAGGGCGCGTTGAGAAGCATGCTGGAAAACAAGTATCCCACTATACAGTTCAATCCGTTTGACGGACTGCGTAAGCTCAACGACAAGCTTTTTAAGGAAGCTCAAGCCTATGATCGTGCCACGCATAAACTTGTGGACGGGTATGCCGAGATAAGGAATTCAGCAGCCCACGGGGAATATTCTGCGTTTACGAGCTCACAGGTCGGGGAATTTCTGCTTTTTACCCGCAATTTCATATCCAGTTGGTATGCTCCCAAGATTACCACGTAAGCGGATGCACCATTCTATCGCTTCCCGCTTGTGATTTCGGCGTGCAGTTTGTAGTTTGCCTTGGATTATGGTCACGCGACGGCAAATTCGGGCATATGCGGCGAAGATTGCGCGGGAGTTTCGTCCGCGACGGATCATCCTGTTTGGTTCTTACGCCTATGGGAAGCCGACTCGCGACTCCGACGTGGATTTGCTCGTGATTATGCCGCACAAGGGGTGTGGCGCTGACAAAGCTACGGAGATTCGCCTGAAGGTTCGTGCCCCGTTTGCGATGGATTTGTTGGTTCGGTCGCCACAAAAGATCCGTCAGCGCTTGGCGTGGGGTGATTGCTTCGTTCAGGAAGTTCTCGACAAAGGCAAGGTCCTTTATGAAGACAGCCACCGCTGAGTGGGTGGAGAAGGCGGAGGGCGATTTTCGGTCTGCCCAGCGAGAACGGCGCGTTCGCAGTCGTCCGAACCATGATCTGGTGTGTTTTCTTTGTCAGCAGTGCGCCGAGAAATACCTCAAGGGATTGTTGACGGAAGCGAGCATACTGTTTCGCAAGATACACGACCTCGAAGAGTTGCTCGACGCGCTGTTGCCCATTGCGCCGCAATTGGAACCATTCCGCAAGGGGCTGGCCTCTCTAACCGATCACGCCGTAGACTTTCGTATCCGGGCGGAATCGGCGACAAAGGAGGTCGCCAAGGCCGCTTTTACCAACTGTCGTGCCGTGCGAGAGGAAGTCCGGAAGATTCTCGGGTTGGATGAGCCGCCGTCCGCGCAAATGAATCTGCGTATCAAGGAGAAGCGGGCGCGTTACAAGGTGCGCCACAAGAAGCGGGGGCGCAACTGAATGCAGCACGCGTTGTAGGTCCAAAAACCTTCGGATCAAGCCCGGGGTGACAAGCGGGGTGGAATTGCGGTATAGTGACGGGTGGCGATGATTGTGGAAACTCCAGCACAAGCGGTGCCGCGGTACCGGCTCGGAGAAGCTGATCAAGCTGACCGAGGCGGCGGGGCGGAAGGTGTCGCAATTGATGCGACGCGATGGCGTGGCGGACGGGGCGTTGCGGGTGAAGATCGTCGGGGGCGGGTGCGCGGGGTTGGAGTACAAGATGGATTTCGAGAAGAACCCGGCGACACCGAAGGACATCCTGATCCAGTCGGCGGGCGTGCGGGTGCTGGTGGATGTGAAGAGCGCGTTGTACGTGAGCGGGTCGGAGATCGATTTCAAGGACGCGATGATCGGCGGCGGGTTCAAGATCCATAATCCGAATGCGACGGCCACGTGTTCCTGCGGCGAGAGTTTTTCGGTATAGAGGTGCTTCTGCGAAGCGCCGTTCCAGTCAATGTGCGCTTCATAGAAGCGCCGCTACAACAGGCAGCTACAGCAAATCATCCGGTGCGGGCGGCGGTTCGGCTTTTTGCACGTGATCGCGGCAGGCGTTGGAGGCGCCGACGAGGAAGATCCCATACACGATCAGGTAGACCAGCCAGAGATTGAGGCCGTGGAGCCGCATGGCGGAGTAGGCGGTAACGACGATGGCGGGAGGCGTGCAGGCGTGGATGGCGATGTTCAGCAATTGCGAGAGTTGCAGGGGCGAGGGCATCGAGCGTTCCAGGAATGATGCCACCACCGAGAACAAGTATGCCTGTAGCAGACAACTGAGCATCCCAAACAGCGCGAGAACCAACCATCCGATCGGCACGAGCAACCACAGCACGGCGCGGATCAGATGGCGGAAATAGTCGCCAGTGACCGCGCCGTCCGGAAACCCGCGCAAGCTCTGTAAATGCGTGCTGACGGGTGTGGGCGCGTTCGACGGGGTCATCCAGTAGAGAAAACTGTCGGCGGTGAACAGGACGCCGAAGGTCGCGTTGGAGTCGGGAGAGGCGACGGCGCTCGTGGTGTCGAGAATGAAACGCAAATCGTTATTGCCCCACGCGGCGGGTTGTGGCGCATGCGTGATGACTTTCCCCTCCTGAATGGAAAAGTCCGGGCGGTGATTATCGAAGAGACGGGCAAATTGATCAATCCCGTCCAGCGCCTGCGGAACGGCGCAGATGACCAGCACCAAAGCCAGCAGGGTGATCAATTTCACCAGGTGTTTGAGGGCGGTTGTGACCGGCAAATCGCGGTACTGGCGATACGCGGCAAACCCGCTGCACAACTCGATAACGGAACGAAGGAAATTCATGGATATTTTCGGCGTTGCTCAAGGCGGTGGCGCCGCCGGCTCACAACCGAGCCAGCGATCGCCGCGGCTTCGCGGTCTTGGGCAGCGCGGCGAGGGTTTCCTTCTGCATCTTCTTGAGCTTGCCGTCGAAGCTGACGCGGGTGGCGGCGTCCATGCGATCAACGAACAGCATGCCGTTCAGGTGGTCGATCTCGTGTTGCGCGGCGCGGGCCAGCAGCCCGGTGCATTCGAAAACGATCTCCTGTCCGTCGAGCTTCTGGGCGCGGACAGTCACCCGTTCGGCGCGACGGATGTCCGCATTGACGTCCGGGATGCTGAGGCAACCTTCGGGTCCGACCTGTTCCCCTTCCGTATTGAGGATCGCGGGATTGATGAGCTTTAACGGCATGGAGGAGGCCAGGTCCTGGGGCCTGCCATCAATGAACAACTGGGATGGTCGCTCGGCAGTGGCGACATCGATGACGGTGAGCAGGAGCGCCTGGCCGACCTGTTGTGCCGCCAGGCCGAGCCCTTCCGCGGCGTGCATGGTCTCCAGCATGTCGTCGGCGAGCTTGCGAATGTCCGGCGTGACGCGCTCGATGCGTTTGCCCTTCTGGCGCAAGACCGGGTGACCGTATTTGACGATGTCCAAAACCACGACAGAAGTATACCCACAGACACGGGAATCGTCAAAGTGGAAGGCGGCGGCCAGTCTTGCCGACCCGTTGCGTCCTGTGCTAGAAAATGGGCCGAGGAGGTGCGGTTCGTGCCGTTGGAGGGATATCTGGTCAAGCTGGTCGAGCTGATTGTCGCGCCGTTTCGCGATTTTGGGGCGGTGTGGCTCGGCATTGTCCCACTCTATGTCTCACTGCTGCTCGGCGAGTTGTACAAGAGCAAGGTGTCGTTTGGCCACGCGGTCGCGAACGGCTTCATCATGCTCTGGGCGGGCGTGAACTGGGCGCTGCACCTGTCGAACCTCGGTTTCTTCGCGTATCTGGGTGACGTTAAGAGCCGCACGGCGATTGCCTGGCTGGTGGCGGCGTGCGCGGTCGGGCTGGGGATTTTCACGATTGTGCTGGGTTTTCGCAAGAAGGACCGCACGCTGTGCCAGATTCTCGGCCACACACGGTTCTCGGGCTACTTTCTGATCACGTTGTATCCCATGCAGGTGGGACTGGTGAGATGGAATTGGCTATCGCTGTCGTCCGTCCTGATCTTTGCGTTGCCTGCGTGGCTCTTCATCTATCTGGTAGGCCGCCTCCTGAAGGTCTTCATCAAATGAGCAAACTCGAACTGCCGTACACGCGCGACTGCTTCGTCTGCGGGGCGCACAATCCACACGGGCTGCATCTCCGGTTCCGGCGCGAGGGGGATGAGGTCCACGCCGATTTCACGCCCCAGCCGCAACACGCCGGTTCCGCGGGATCGTCCACGGCGGGATCTTGTCCACGGTACTCGACGAAACGATGTTCTGGGCGGCGGCATCGACGAAGAAGCGGTTCTGCCTGGCTGCCGAACTCAATGTGCGGTTCATCACCAAGGTCAGCGTGGGCCAACGGCTGGTGTGCGTCGCGCGGTTGAAGACGGATCGCGGTCGGCTCTGGGAATCCGAAGCGGAGTTGCGCGACGAGGCCGGCGATGTGTGCGTCCGCGCCACGTGCAAGCAGGTGCCGATGGACCTGTCGGCGATGAAGGATGCTGCCGTCGATTTCCTGTCGACCCTGCGACGGTCGAGGGCGCGAAACTGTTTGCGGAGTTGGGGTTATAGGCAGAGTCTGGAATTGCCGGTTACTTTGTGCCGCTGAATGACGGTGAACGTTTCACCGGTGATATAGTAATACCGTAACTGAACTCGTTAACAAAAACATGAAC
>CAVYAC010000001.1:0-3323 GCA_963766065.1 uncultured Verrucomicrobiae bacterium | reverse complement strand
CAGCCCGTGAAACATCGGGCCACTTCCTGCACATCCTTCTGCGTGTAGCCGCCGTCCACACCCAGCGTGTGGAGTTCCATGATTTCGCGCGCGTAATTCTCGTTGATGCCGCCGACCATGCGCGATTGGTTGTCCGTCCCCGCCGGAACCGCCGGTTGCGCGGGCTGTGCACTCTGTTGCCCGAGTTGCTGCTCGCGGCGGCGCAATTCATTGGGAGAAAGCTGGCGGGGGGCGGAATTCTGGAAATTGTCGAGGTAGTGCAACATGGCGGGGCTTTTCGCGGAGCTCTCGAGCAGGTCGCGGAATTTGCCGAACACGTGCGGGCGGATGACTTCGCGGTCATCGGCGAGTTTCAGGACGCGGCACGGCCCCTTGCGAACGTCGATGTTGAAATGATTGCTCCAGAAATCCACCAGCACCTCGTATAACTGGCGGGGGGATTCGACGGCGCTGATGATCTTGGCGTTCTGGAGTTCCGCCACCGCGAGATACGACCGTCGCGGGCCTTCGGGCCGGGGTTTCGGCTGACCGGACCGCTGGGTCCCGTTGGCGAGCACGCCGACAGAGGTCATGTTCGTTTCCGTCTCACTGGCCTTCGCGGCTGCTGCGTCTTTGGCCCGCCGTTCCTTCGCCATTTCCTGCTCGTTGTGGAAGGTCTGGTACAAATCAGTCGCATCCATCGTGAGGATGTCGAATTTGTCGAGGTCGGACTCCAGTTCCGAATCGTCGATCCGCTCCGGGTGCAACTGCTGCTCGATGTACCGATCCAGCCCCATTTTCTCGACCCGATCGACGTCGCCCGGGCGTGGGCCATAGCCGAGTCGGTCCAGGACATGGATGGTTTTTTGTCGGTCCGTGAGCGGTTGGTCGTCGGTGGCTTGTGGCGGCACCGCTGCCTGCTCCGCTCTGAGCGGGGCCAACCCGATGACCGCAGATGAAATGAGAATCGCGCCCGCCAGATGGATGCTGCGACTTGTGCGCATGACTGTTGGTATCAACACCAAGCCACCCGATTCGTTGCACGACTTTCCTGTCACCGGTGGCAATTAGTGCAGGAAATGGGCCAAAAAGCTGCCCGCCGTCGGGGCAAAACAGCGTTACAGCAATTCCAGTTGCGGGCCGGACGGACGGCGGAAGGCGGCGGTGAAAGTTGCGGTCCGCGGTCCGGGAAACCCGCCCGGCGACAGGCCACGGCGAACATTTTGGTCATCTGTTCCGCGATGATTCCTGTTCCGGTCATCCGCGTGCCGAAATCCGAGTTGTTCAGTTTCGCGCCGTGCATCGCGCGGATTTGCGCAAGCACCTTTTCTTTGCGGTCGGGCATGTGCTGCTCCAGCCATTGTTGAAACAGGTCCTTGACCGCGTAGGGGAGACGCAGGGGCGTCATCCCGGCGAACCGCGCGGCTTCCGCCGCTGCGTTCACAATCGCGGGCAATTCGTGATCAGTAAGGCCGGGAATCACGGGTGAGACCATGACCCCCACGGGAACACCGGCGGCGGACAGTTCCCGGATCGCCCGCAATCGCGCCGCGGGCTGCGCCGTGCGCGGTTCCATGAAGCGGGCAAGATCGGCGTTGAGGGTCGTGACCGACAGGAACACCGCGGCGGCATTGTCGCGGGCGAGATCGGCGAGCAGATCGATGTCGCGGGTGACGAGCAGGTTTTTCGTGACGATGGCGACCGGGTTGCGGAATTCGGCCAGCACCTGGAGGCATTGGCGCGTGATTTGCAGCCGGCGCTCGATGGGCTGGTAGCGATCCGTGACGCCGCTCATGGCCAGCGCCTGCGGTTTCCATTTTCGCGAAGACAATTCGCGGCGCAGCAACTCGGGCGCGTTCTCTTTGACGACGATTTTCGTCTCGAAATCGAGCCCCGCCGAGAAACCGAGGTATTCGTGATAGGGGCGCGCGTAACGATAGACACAGCCGTGCTCGCAACCGCGGTAGGGGTTGATGCTGGAAGTGAACCCGATGTCGGGACTGTCGTTGTGCGTGATGATCGACGCACTCGCGTCCCGGTAAAATTGCGTCTTCGGCGCGGGATCGTCGGGCTGGTCCCAGTCGGCATCGCGCTCGTACGCGGTATGCTCGAACCGGTTCGGCGGATTCTCCGCCACGCCGCGTCCGTGAATGGATTGCTTCGCTGCCACCGAACGACCGTAGCACCAGTGTGTGATTCGTCAACTCGCCTGCGATCGCAAAGTACACAACACCGCAAAGAGGCGGGTTTGTCCGCTAGGACGCGTTCGCGGTTGCCCGGGGAACGGTCGGGGCCTGGAGGATGCAATCCGATTTGTGCCGAGTCACTCCGACCTCTGCGCTTTGTGCAACCCACACTCGGTCGGTTGGTAGATGATACATTTCACTGAAATGTATCATTACGAACACGTACTCGATTGGATCCTGTTGTTCCGCGTGCTTGCGGCGAATGAACTGTCGACCGGGACGTCATGAGGCGCGGGCGGCAACAGACGGCGGAGGGTCACGACCCGAGCAGAGCGTTCACAGTGCCTGTAAAGTCGGCCCACTGTCGTCGTTGTTCCTTCCAGACGCGACGGCCACGCGGCGTCAACTGATAATATCGGCGCTCGTGACCGGTTTTCGGGATGCGCCATGAACTGGTCGCGAGGCGCTGCTTCTCCAAATGACGAAGCACATTGTAGAGCGTCCCTTCCTGCCAGAGGATGGTGTGACGGGATTGCTCGAAGACGCGTCACGGGTCTCATAGCCGTACGCGGGCCGCGCCGCAGGGCATCGAGAATGATCAGGTCGTAGGTCCCCGTAACCAGGTCTTTCGCGAATCGGTTAATTGGTGTCGAGTGATACATTTCAGTGAAATGTATCATGGCAGAGACACGGGACCGCTGCAAGGAAGCAAATACGTCTACGGGTGCATCTGACACTGACGCCAAGATTAGGAGCCACGCCTACGCAGCCGTGACCTTGACGGACTCGATTCGGCGGTTTCTCCGCCACGCCGCGGCCGCGTATGGATTACTTCACGCCGATCGCTAGCCTGCCCTGTACTGCGATCCTTACGCCGTTGCAAACAAAAAGGGCAGTCTTTCGACGCCCCCTTTACCGACCCTACTTCTGCGACCTCTCCGCAATCCCCACCGCCCCGCGGTAGGTTCGGCGCGACGATTTATATCTTGATGCATTACAGCGTTGTGATTGAGCGGCTGCGTCCGCACTTTCGAGACTACATCGCAGGCACGAAACTCCCCATCCGAGGCCCGACAAACAGGCCGTCACTCAAGCGGCTTGAACTTGAACAGAGTCAATTTCCCCTGAGCGCACGCTGACCTGCACGGTCAGCAATAG